>NZ_OLKL01000019.1 GCF_900291015.1 Pseudomonas persica | reverse complement strand
GCCCTGATGAAAAATCAGGACGAATATGTCACCAAAGGCGGGAAACTGGCTTGCTGAAAACCATAGAATCTCCCACAGGTTCCACGCAGCACTGAAGGCTGTGCAGTCCCTGCGGGTTTACCCGCGAAGAGGCCATGCAGACAACACAATTTTCACAGACCCAGCGCAAAGATTCGTTCCCCGGTAGCCAATACAGTACTACCTGAGCGCCAGCAAGAGCGCCATTCCGACCTGATGACGAGGACCGATCATGGTTTCATCCACCCCCGCGACCCATTACGCGCGCCTGTCCATCGCCCTGCACTGGCTGATGCTGGTGCTACTGGCCGCTGTCTATGCCCTTATCGAACTGCGTGGCCTGTTCCCCAAGGACAGCGTCGAACGCAACCTGATGAAGGACCTGCACTTCATGCTCGGGCTCAGCGTGTTCGTACTGGTCTGGCTGCGCCTGGCCATCCGCCTGAGCCGCCCGACCCCTCCCATCGTGCCCAAACCTGCGGCCTGGCAGACCGGCTTCGCGCACCTGATGCACCTGGCGCTGTACCTGCTAATGATCATCCTGCCGCTGGCCGGCTGGCTGATCCTCAGCGCCGCCGACAAACCGGTGCCGTTCTTCGGCCTGGAGCTGCCGCACCTGATCGGCCCGAACCCGGACCAGGCCAAGTTCATCAAAGGCTGGCATGAACGCATCGGCAGCTGGGGCTACTGGCTGATCGGCCTGCATGCACTGGCCGGGCTGTATCACCACTATGTAAAACGCGACAACACGCTGCTGCGCATGCTGCCCTACAAGTAACCGCGCCGGCCCTGCAGGCCGCCACTGTGCACGACGATCAGGCGGGTGCCGGGCGCGAACAGCCCGGCCTCGACCTGCTCACGCAGAGCTAGCAGGGCCTTGCCGGTGTACAGGGCTTCGAGCGGCACGCCGGTGTGCCGCTCGCAGTCGGCGATGAACGCCAGCAGCTCGTCATCGAATTTGCCGAAACCGCCACGGCAGGCTTCGTGAAGCTGGTAGCCGCGCGTACCCACCAGTTCCGTTACCGCTTGCGCTACCCCGTGAGCACCCGGGACGGCCAATGCGCCATGTACGACATGCCCACCCTCCTCGGCCACCACCAGGCCGGCCAAGGTAGTCCCCGTTCCGGCGGCCAGCCACCAGGCGTCGTAGTCGCCCCAGCCAAGTGCTGCGATTTGTGCGCGAGCCTGCTCCATGATCAGGGCGCAGCCTTGCGCACCGGCCAGCCCGCCGCCGCCTTCGGGAATACAGTGCCAACCCGGGTAGCGCGCCTGCCAGGGCTCCCAGAAACCTGGCTGGTTGCGCGCGCGGTAGCGGCCATAGCCCAGCCAGTGCAGCTCCATGCCCATTGCCTGCAGGTCACGCACGGTTGGCGTGTCCTGGGCATGGCCACGCAGCAGGCCGGCGGTGGCGAAGCCGAAGCGCTTGCCGGCGGCGGCCAGGGCGTGCAGGTGGTTGGAATGGTTGCCGCCGAGACTAATCAGGCCCGCGGCGTTGCTGGCCTTGGCGTGCTGCAGGTGATGGCGCAGCTTGAACCACTTGTTGCCGCTGATCAGCGGGTCGATCAGGTCCAGGCGCAGGATGGCGGCTTCGACCTGGGCTTGTTGCAGCCAGGGCAGGTTCAGGGGTTGCAGCGGGGCTTGAGGGAGGTCAAAGAACATGGTGCGAGTTTACCAGTGAACCCCTGGGGCTGCTTTGCAGCCCATCGCCGGCAAGCCGGGCTCCCACAAGTACAGCGTAATGCTTGAGGTTTGCGCTGTACCTGTGGGAGCCCGGCTTGCCGGCGATGGGCCGCACAGCGGCCCCGGTGACCTCAGAGCTCAGCCGCCAATCTCGAACCCTGGTTGATCGCCCGCTTGGCATCCAGCTCCGCCGCCACATCGGCCCCACCAATCAGGTGCACCGACTGCCCCGCCGCCACCAGCCCGTCCTGCAGCTCACGCAGCGGCTCCTGCCCGGCGCAGATCACCACGTTGTCCACCGCCAGCACCTGCGGCTCGCCATCGGCCACGCGAATGTGCAGGCCAGCATCGTCGATGCCCAGGTACTCGACGCTGTTGAGCATCTGCACCCGCTTGTTCTTCAACCCGGTACGGTGAATCCAGCCGGTAGTCTTGCCCAGGCCGTCACCCACCTTGGATTTCTTGCGCTGCAACAGGTACACCTGCCGCGCCGGGGCATGCGGCTCAGCCTTGATCCCGGCCACGCCACCACGTGCTCGCAGATGGGTATCGATGCCCCACTCCTGCCAGAACGCCTCACGGTCCTGGCTGGTGGCCACGCCCTGATGCACCAGGTACTCGGAAACGTCAAAACCGATGCCACCCGCGCCTATCACTGCGACAGCCTTGCCTACCGGCTTGCGCTCGAGCAGCACGTCCAGGTAGCTGAGCACCTTGGCATGCTCGACACCGGGGATGGCAGGTGTGCGCGGGGCGATACCGGTGGCCAGGATGATCTCGTCGTAGCCACCGTCCAACAGGGCCTGCACATCGACCCAGGTGTTCAGGCGCAGGTTCACCCCCGTGCTTTTGACCTTGTTGCGGAAGTAACGCAGGGTTTCATGGAACTCTTCCTTGCCTGGCACCCGCTTGGCCACATTGAACTGCCCGCCGATCTCGCTGGCGGCATCGAACAGGGTCACCGTGTGGCCGCGCTCTGCTGCAACCGTGGCAGCGGCCAGACCGGCCGGGCCGGCACCGACCACGGCTATGCGTTTCACGGCACGCACGGGCAGGTAGTTGAGCTCGGTCTCGTGACAGGCGCGCGGGTTGACCAGGCAACTGGTCAGCTTGCCGCCGAAGGTATGGTCCAGGCAGGCCTGGTTGCAGCCGATGCAGGTGTTGATCTCGTCGCCGCGGCCGGCAGCGGCCTTGTTGACGAAGTCCGGGTCGGCGAGGAACGGCCGGGCCATCGAGACCATGTCGGCATCGCCCTCGGCCAGCACCGCCTCGGCCACTTCCGGGGTGTTGATGCGGTTGGTGGTGATCAGTGGAATGTTCACCACGCCACGCAGCTTGGCGGTGACCTTGCTGAACGCCGCGCGCGGCACCTTGGTGGCAATGGTCGGGATACGCGCTTCGTGCCAGCCGATGCCGGTGTTGATCAGGGTCGCACCGGCCTGCTCGATGGCCTTGGCCAGCAGCTCGATTTCGTCCCAGCTGCTGCCGCCCTCGACCAGATCGAGCATCGACAGGCGGAAGATGATGATGAAGTTCGGCCCTACCGCGCCACGTACCCGGCTGACGATTTCCACCGCCAGACGCATGCGGTTTTCGTAGCTGCCGCCCCAACGGTCGGTGCGGTGGTTGGTGTGGGCGGCGAGGAACTGGTTGATGAAGTAGCCTTCCGAACCCATGATCTCGACGCCGTCGTAACCGGCGCGCTGGGCCAGCACCGCGCAGTTGACGAAGTCGGCGATCTGCTTCTCGATACCCGCCTCATCCAGCTCCCTGGGCTTGAATGGGTTGATCGGCGCCTGGATCGCGCTGGGCGCCACCTGGCGTGGGCTGTAGGCATAGCGCCCGGCATGCAGGATCTGCAGGCAGATCTTGCCACCGGCGGCGTGTACCGCCTCGGTAACGATGCGGTGCTTGTCGGCCTCTTCCTCGGTGCTGAGTTTGGCCGCACCGGAGTACACCCCGCCTTCATCGTTTGGCGCAATGCCGCCGGTGACCATCAAGCCGACGCCACCGCGGGCGCGCTCGGCAAAGTAGGCCGCCATGCGCTCGAAACCGCCCGGGCGCTCTTCGAGGCCGGTGTGCATCGAGCCCATCAGGGTGCGGTTGCGCAAGGTGGTGAAGCCCAGGTCCAGCGGGGCGAGCAGGTGCGGGTAGCGGTCGGCGGCCATGGAAAGGTCCCCAGGTGGCATATTCACGGGATGCGGGTGCCTCACCGGTCGGCAGGCCCCGTCGTTTGTCTGCCTGCGACATTAAACAGCCGTTTGAACGGGCTCAATGATCGAAACTGACAAGTTATTGATCCTGGCGCACAGCGAGACCACCCGAGGACTCGCGAATGCTTGGCCCCGCAGGTTCCAGCTGGGCATGTTCTCCTGGGTGCGAGCGAGAAGATGCCGGTAACCGGCAGCACGAGTGAAATCGGCAAGATGCCAGAGACGCCCGTTCGCTCCCCAAGTGCCATCGGCGATGTCGACCAACTGTATCGAAGTCATCAGCATTCTCCCGTCATCCTTCCCGACGCATTGTTCGATGGCCTGGTGCAGGCCCAACACGTAGTCCTTGCGCATCTGTTCATCGAGGACGCCGGCAGGCACCTTTACCATGACGATGCAGGGAATGGCGTGGGCGTGCATGTTCACCCCGCCACATAGCCAATCACCGCTTCGCACCTCCTCGATGAGCACCTGCAGTTGCACAAGGCCAGGGCGCTGCTCGAGTCTGGCGAATTTTCGGTCGAAGCGGTCTCGGCGCAGGTCGGCTACCAGGACCCGACGGCTCTCCGGCGCTTGATGCGCCGCCTGCTGAACGCGCCCCCGCGACAGTTGCGCCAGAGCTGAGCGGGAACCGCAGCGGACGCTGCAGACCCAGATAGTGCTTTGGTATGATCAAAAACGCGAGTTTGCAAAAACAGTACAACAAGGATTCCCAAGCTGATGAACAGGGCCGCACTATGCCCCTGAGGGTCTTCATGGCAACTTCATTTTTATTCGATAGTTGAAGGCTTCATGCGAAAACTCCTGGCAAGCGCCCTGGCGCTGGTGATGATCGCCGCCCTCTGCGGCTACGGTTTCTGGACCCAGCAGCGCCCGGAAGGTCATTACCTGTCCGACCTGCGCATCGAACTGGCGCTGAACCATGGCGTGCCGGGCGAGCACGGCAACCTGCTTGGCGTCGAACCGCTGCTCTACCCAGGCGACTACCAGAACCTTCAACGCCTGCACCGCAAGCTCGCGGCCTACCTGGAACAGGCCCGTACCCAGGGTCTGGTGGGCCCGCGCACGGTGGTGGTGCTACCCGAGCACATTGGTACCTGGCTGTGGGCGCGCGGCGAAAAGAACGAGCTGTACCAGGTCACGCAAAGCCGTGAAGCCCTGCAATGGCTGGAGCTGAGCAACCCGCTGCGCTATGGCCTGGCCATGCTCAGTGCCGACGGCGACGACTGGCGCGCCGACGCGCACCTGCGCATGAAGGCCGAGCAGATGGCTGCAGACTACCAGCAACTGTTCGGTGGCCTGGCCAAGGAGTTCAACGTCACCCTGGTGGCTGGCTCCATCGTGCTGCCCGCCCCTTATGTGAAACAGGGCGTACTGCATGCCGGCAGCGGCCCACTGTTCAACAGCAGCATGGTGTTCGCCGGCGACGGCTCGCTGCTGGGCCAGCCACAGCGTCAACAGTTCCCCGACAGCGAAATGCGCCGCTATGTCCACGATGGCCGCCAGCACCCGCTGCAGGTATTGCAAACCCCTGCCGGGCGCCTGGGCGTGCTGGTGGGCAGTGACAGCTGGTACCCGGAAAACCACCAGCAACTGGCCCAACAGGCGGTACAACTGGTCGCCAACCCGGTGTTCCTCAGCGGCAAGGGCAGCTGGCAGGCGCCCTGGCGTGGCAATCGCCACCAGGACGCCAGCGCCGGGCTGGCCTTGCAGCGCGGCGAAGTCAGCGAACAGGCCGCCTGGCAACGCCTGACCGAAGCGGCCGGGGCCGGCGTCAGCAGCATGAGCGTGTTCATGCGTGGGCAGTTCTGGGAACAGGGCAGCGACGGCCAGGGCTTTGCCCACCACGCGGGTGAATTGCTGGCGGGTACCCCCAGCCCTGGCGCCCGCCTGCTGAACCTGTGGCTGTAAGCCCATGGCCCGCCCCCGCGTGCGCCTGGGCGACCTGTCGGTTGGCTTTGTCCAGCCGCTGACCGAAGCCCTGCGCGAACTGGGCCATGACCCCGAGCCGCTGCTGCGCCGCTATGGCCTGGATGCGGCGCGCCTGGGCGAAGCCGGCGCGCGCTTGTCGATCCCGCGCTACATGCACCTAGGTCACGCCGCCATCGAAATGTGCGACGAAGCCGCGCTGGGCCTGCACATTGGGCACCTGAGCCGCCTGGCGCATGCCGGACTTGCCGGGGTCACTGCGGCCCAGGCGCCCACCGTGGGCGAGGCTGCGCGCACCCTGCTGCGCTTCGAGCCGCTATATGCATCCAATTACCGTGGCCATTCCAGCTTCCACGAAGATGCCCAGGGCGCCTGGCTGCGCTTTTACTCCATCAGTCCCTACAATGCCTACAACCGCTTTGTCGTCGATTCACTGCTCGCTGGCTGGCTGGCCCAACTGGCCGACCTTGCCGGTACAACGGTGCAGGCCGAACGCCTGGAAATCGAATTTGCCGCCCCCGCCTACGCCGCGCATTACCAGCTGTTGTGCAGCGCACCCGTGCAATTTGCCGCCGAAAGCAATCAGCTGCGCCTGAGCCGCGCCACGCTGCAGTTGGCCAACCCCAGGCATTGCCCAAGCACCTGGCACCACCTGCTGCGGTTGTGCGAGGCGGAGATGCTGCAACGCACGCGGGTACGCAGCCTGGGTGAGCGCATCACCCACCTGCTGGGCCCGTTGCTCAACGGCGGCCGTGAGCCGGACCTGGAAGAAGTGGCGCTGCACCTGCAACTTCCGACCTGGACCTTGCGCCGCAAGCTGGCCGAGGAAGGCACACGTTTTCGCGACCTGCTCAACGAAACACGGCGCGACCTGGCCGAGACCTATATCCGCGATACGGAACTGGCCTTTGGCGAGATTGCCTATCTGCTGGGGTTTGCGTCGGCCGAGGCCTTCCAGCGCGCCTTCAAGCGCTGGACGGGCCTTACACCGGGGGAGTTTCGCCGCAGCCAGCGGCGGGTAGGCTAAAGCTCGGTGGCATCGTCAGCCGGTTCCGGGGTGTCCAGTTCATAAGCCTGGAATTCGAGAAGTTCTTCCTGATACTCATCCATGCCCTGCGTCCTCTTTTCTCAATGATCTTTATCAGTGTCGCCGTCAACCTAAGCCGGTGGGATGAAGGAATGATGACAAGCTAAGGATCCGCTGCGTAGCAACGGTCAGGAATGAACTGGCGCTTGATCACCCGGAACGGGGACTCGACCTTGGCGCGTGCCTGACCTGATCCATCTCGGTCATGGACAATTCCTAGCGGAACTCTTCTTCAGAGTTACCTTGACCGCGTCAGTAAACCTGCTACTTCAGCTAGTGCAGGTGCATGGGCTCCGGCATAACGGCACGATATGGATGCGCAGGCCGCTGAAAATCGCAGGCGCTCCTTCAAGTCTGCGATCCCCAGCATCTCCGCAGCCAGCCAACCTGCCATACAAGCGTCTCCTGCTCCCACTGTGTCTTCCACTTCCACGGCAATAGCTGGCTGTTCGAGTTGGCTGTCCGGGGTGTGGAGAATCATGCCGTGCTCCCCTCGGGTAAAAAGGATCTGCGCCTGAGAATTCAGAGCTCGCAGCTCATCCATTGCCTGGCATTCGGTCAGCCCTGGATAAATATGCCGGAGGTCTTCGTCGGAAAGCTTGATCCTGTCAGCAAGGGTGGTCATCGTAATGAAGGTCTGCTCCCGATAATGGCGATCCATTAACGTGCGCCAATTGGGATCATAGCTAATCCGTTTACCGGCCCCCTTGGCCTCCTGAGCGATTTTAACCAATCTGCCTGCGAGTGGTTGTCGAGCCAGACTGATGCAACTGAAGTGGCACAGCTCTGCCTGGTTGACCCATCCTTCGGGCATCTGATCCGGATCGAAAAAAAGATCGGTATCTCCCGCAAAATAGTAACGTGGAGGACGGCTCGACAGAACAATGGCGACCAAAGGATCTCGATCTACCCGTTGGATGAAGTTCATATCCAGCCCTGCAGCTTTCGACTGCGAGACTATCTCGTCACCCATTGAATCTTTGCTCACTGCCCCGGCAAAAGCGCTGCTAACCCCCAAGCGGCTTAGTGCTCGTGCAACGTTCCAAGGAGCTCCACCCGGGTAGCCCCTCCACTCGCCAGGGGTGCCTTGGACAAGGTCCGTCAGGGCTTCGCCAAATACTACTGCGCGAGGCAATACCATCGTCATTTCCTCAGTTTTTATCGTAAGGATAATTGCAGGCTGATCAGCTTTGACCAGTAAACCATTACTCAATATGCAGGGTGAAAAGCCGGGTTCAATAGGTGAAAGCGTGGTGGCCGACGCGTTTAAATATTAGAACCAGGTTTCCATCTGTATGCCGTATTGCCATACACCGCCGGCGTTGAAGTCCGTCTTGCCGAAGTTGTCTGTGGCGCTGTATCTGTCCAGATCCGAAGACCAGTTCATAAAACTTGCGAACACTCGCAATTCGGGACGTGTGAGAAGGTCTCCAACGTCAGGTTTGAATGTCGGGGCAACGGTGAATTTCCAGAAATTACCGTCGACCGCATTGCGTTGCATATAGCCCTTGGGATCGAGGTCCATGGTTTGCCAGCTCATTTCGTAGGCCATCTCGAAATTGCTGTTGATTTCATTGGCCAAGCGAACGTTCAGGGTCATCCAACGGTAGTCGTCACCCTTGACGTACCTGTCCTTGCTCTGTTCAGCCAGCACGCTGGGACCGATGCGCCAGCCAGATGCAATGGGTGTCTCGCCGTAAAGCGCCAGACGCAAAGCGCGGGCCTCATCGATTAGTTCACCATCCGAGCCGATGTTCTTGACCTCTGCCCCCAGACCTTGCCCATAGAGCAGTGCCGTTTTGAAGAAGCCTTCCCTGCCGAGAAAGTTTTTCTGGTGGTTGGCCAGCATACTGTGCAAACCTGAATCCGCAGGCGTCAAACCCGCTTCATTGCTGCGGATGCCAATATCATTTTTCTTTGAGCCAATGGCATTGAACATCCACTGCCACTGACCATTATCAAAGAACTGGTTAGAGGTCAGGATGTAGCTTTCCACATCGGCGTTGATACCGCCTTCACTGAAATCACCGTAGTTACGCCCGATCAAGGAATAATTCGAGCGCCAATTCTTGTTCATCTGCATGTCGTAGACGCCGCCCCCGGTGCCAGCCAGATAGACGACGTCCGAGTCCAGCCAGTGAATGTCGAAGTTATCCCTGTCGAATCGCTTGCCGGCCCACAGGGTGGCGTTCTCAAACACTGAATTACCCTTGAACGCAGCGAGATGGTCGAGTTCGGTAAATACCTGACGCACGTTCAGGTTACTTTCATCGGCCGTCCAGTCGTTGGAGCTTTCCACGCCATCGGCAATGGAAACCGTGAATTTGGAACGGGTGCCGTTTTGCGCATAGGCTTCTTTCGAGAGGTCTATGCGCATGTAGGTGTCGTCTTCGTTACCAAGTCGCCCGACGGCCCCGCCAACCGAACCGGCAGGGGTTGTATAAGGGCCACCACGACCGCCGCCAAGTCCATCGTTGATCAGCAGTCCGGAACGGGCGTAGCCCTTGAAGCTGAAGCCGTCAGTGAAGTGCCCGCTGCTGCGCTGCTTCTCCATGCTTTGCTGACGGGCTTCTAGTGTTGCCAGCCGGGCATCCAACGTGGGCGCTGCAGTCGCTGTCGAAGTAGACACAGGCTGCAAGGTGGGAGTTGCAAGTTTGAGCTGCTGCAGTTCCCTGGCGAGTGCCTGGGTCTGCTGTTCGGCTGCGGCTGCACGCCTTTCCGCTGCACTGGCACGGGCTTCAAACGCAGCCATGCGTTCTTCCAGAGTCGCGGCCTCAGAGGTCGCAGCCGATGTGCCGAGCACACCTGCAAGTAGCCAGCTTGATGCTTTCTGCATGGGGATTCCTATCTTGTTTTTATTGTTCGCTCCTGCGACCAGCCCCTTCGACGTGCGCTTCCAATTAACGCGTTCGACGAAAAAAAGGATGCCTCATCGCAAAGAGGCTGCTACATTCGACGATGTTAACGTTAACTTTTCTAAAAACAAAAATAAAGGGTCCTCAATGAAACAGCTGAAATCTCTCCTTCCAGCAGCACTCATCACCCTATGCACCGGACTGCCATCTGCCTCGATCGCAGCAAATTTGACGATTTCGTGCGGCGCGGTGGGGGCGGAGCTAGCACTGTGCAAGGAGGCTGTCGAAGCGTGGTCGAAACAGACCGGCAATAACGTCGAGGTGGTTTCCACGCCTAATTCGGCGACCGAGAGGCTGTCGTTCTACCAACAGATCCTCAGTGCGCAGTCCACCGACATCGACATCATCCAAATCGATATGGTGTGGCCGGGGATGCTGGCCAAACACCTGGTGGATCTGCGCGAGGTGCTTCCTGCTAACGCTACCCAAGGCTACTTCCAGGCACAGGTGGATAGCGCCACGGTGAACGGGCGGCTGGTGACGATGCCATGGTTCACCGACTCGGGCCTGCTGTATTACCGCAAAGACTTGCTCGAGAAATACAACCAGCAGGTTCCCCAGACCTGGGAGGAAATGACCGCTACCGCCCGGTATATTCAACAGGCCGAGCGTACTGCCGGAAACGCCAATGCCTGGGGTTACATCTTTCAGGGACGCGCCTACGAGGGCCTGACGTGTAACGCGCTGGAGTGGATCAGCAGCCAACCGGAAGGCGGACTGGTCAACCCTCGCGGTGACATCGTGGTCAACACTCAGGCCTCAAGGGCGGCTTTGAGCCTGGCAAAAAGCTGGGTGGGGGACATCTCCCCGCGAGGCGTACTCAACTACACCGAGGAAGAAGGACGTGGCGTATTCCAATCGGGAAATGCGTTGTTCATGCGTAACTGGCCTTATGTCTGGGCCTTGGTACAAAGCCCGGACAGCGCCGTTAAAGACAAGGTCGGGGTCGCCCCCCTGCCCCGTGGCGGCATAACCGGCACCCATGCCTCCACGCTCGGTGGGTGGGGCCTGGCAGTATCGCGTTACAGCGCCAATCCAAAACTTGCCGCAGAGTTGGTGAGCTACTTGAGCAGTGCCCAGCAGCAGAAACATCGTGCTCTGGTCGGCGCCTACAACCCGGTTATCGAGTCGCTGTATCAAGATCCCGACCTGCTCGCGGCAATGCCTTATTACAGTCAGTTGCACAGCATTCTCAACGATGGGGTGATGCGCCCCGCCTCGATAACTGCCGCTCGCTATCCACGGGTCTCCAATGCGTTCTTCGATCGAGTGCATGGCGTGCTGGCGGGTGAGCAGCCTGTCGATCAGGCGCTGACCGAACTGGAAAGTGAACTCACTCGTATCAAGCGTCGGAGCTGGTAAGCCACAAGGAAGGAAATCACCATGCCTGTCTCTACTACCCATGCCCCCCGTGAACAGCACCTGTTCACCCGGGAAACGCCTGTACAGCGCCGCCGAATACGCGCCGCCTGGCTGTTCCTGACACCGATGTTGCTGTGCCTGGCCCTGGTGGCGGCCTGGCCGCTACTGCGCACATTCTGGTTCAGCCTGACTGACGCCAATCTGGCGGACACCAGTGACGGTTCCTTCGTAGGCCTGAGCAATTATCTGTTCCACAACGGCTCCAACTGGTCCGGCATCCTGGTTGATCCCCAATGGTGGAACGCTGTTCGCAACACCTTGCACTTCACCGTGGTCTCGGTAGGACTGGAAGTCATCCTGGGGCTACTGGTGGCGTTGCTGTTGAACATCAAGTTCAGCGGCCGTTCCTTGGTGCGTGCGTTGATTCTGATTCCTTGGGCGATTCCTACCATTGTCTCGGCAAAGATCTGGTCGTGGATGCTCAACGACCAGTTCGGCATCATCAATCACCTGATGCTGAGCGTCGGCCTGATTGACGCCCCCCTGGCCTGGACGGCCGATGCAGATCTGTCGATGTGGGCGGTGATCATCGTCGATGTCTGGAAGACCGTCCCGTTCGTCACGCTGCTGATGCTGGCGGCATTGCAGATGTTGCCAAGCGATTGCTACGAAGCAGCCAGGGTCGATGGCATTCACCCGCTGAAGGTGTTCTGGCGAGTCACGCTGCCTCTGTTGATGCCTGCATTGTTGGTGGCAGCGATCTTCCGCATCCTCGATTCCCTGCGAGTGTTCGACGTGATCTATGTGCTGACCTCGAATTCTTCGAGCACCATGAGCATGTCAGTCTATGCCCGCCAACACCTGGTGGAGTTCCAGGATGTCGGTTATGGCAGCGCGGCCTCGACCCTGCTGTTTCTGGTCGTTGCGGTAATCGCCATGCTTTATCTCTACCTCGGACGCCGTCAAATGGAGGTGCGGTCATGAGCCTGCGCCTACTCAAGAAAACGCTGCTACGTCTCGGGTTCTGGTGCCTGATCGGGGTTTTGCTGCTGTATGCGGTCTTCCCTTTCTACTACGCCATCGTGACTTCGCTTAAGCCGTCTGGTGCCTTGTTCGAGGTGAGCTACTGGCTCGAAAGCCCCGACTTCTCCAATTACGCAGCGATACTCCACCAAGCCTCATTCCTGCGAGCGATCGGTAACTCGCTGGTGGTTGCGCTGTGCGTGGTGACCCTGGCGCTGTTCCTCAGCGTGAGCGCCGCCTATGCCTTGGGAAGGGTGAAATTCCGTGGGCGTGGCACGGTATTGATGATGGTGCTCGGCGTGTCGATGTTTCCCCAGGTTGCCGTACTGTCGGGGCTGTTCGAAGTGATACGCGCCCTGGGCCTGTACAACACGTCTTGGGCATTGATCCTGAGCTACACGATTTTCACTCTACCGTTCACCGTCTGGGTGCTGACCACGTTCATGGGCCAACTGCCACATGAACTGGAAGAAGCGGCAATCATGGATGGCGCTTCGCCCTGGGTAACGCTTTCCCGGGTGCTGTTGCCGCTGCTATGGCCTGCACTGGTCACCACCGGTTTGTTGGCTTTTATTGCGGCGTGGAACGAATTCCTGTTTGCCTTGACCTTCACCCTCACTGACACGCAACGCACGGTGCCGGTCGCCATCGCCTTGATTTCCGGCGGTAGCCCCCATGAACTGCCGTGGGGGCTGTTGATGGCCGCATCGGTGCTGGTCACTGTCCCTCTGGTGATTCTGGTGCTGATCTTCCAGCGCCGAATCGTATCTGGTCTCACTGCCGGCGCGTTAAAGGGTTGATGCCCAACAAATACAAGGAAGAGCATCATGATCAAATTGAAACTGGACAACGTGAACAAACAACTGGGCGGCATGCAGATACTTCGCGACGTCAACCTGGAGATCGCTGCGGGGGAATTCGTAGTGTTCGTTGGCCCTTCGGGCTGCGGAAAGTCGACCCTGCTACGACTGATCGCCGGACTGGATGCAATCTGCGAGGGTAACCTGCTGATCGACGGGAAACGGGTCAACGACCTGGAACCGCGCGAGCGCGGCGTCGGCATGGTGTTTCAGTCTTATGCGCTGTATCCGCACATGAGCGTCTACGACAACATCAGCTTTGGCCTCAAACTGGCCAAGACAGAAAAGAGCACCCTACGCGAACGCGTGATGAAAACAGCGCAAATCCTTCAATTGGACAAACTGCTGCAACGCAAACCAAAGGAACTGTCCGGAGGACAGCGTCAGCGTGTAGCAATGGGCAGAGCCATGGCGCGGGAGCCGGACATTTTGTTGTTCGATGAGCCCCTTTCCAATCTGGATGCCTCCTTACGAGTGCAGATGCGCAACGAAATCGCCCGGCTGCATGATCGACTGGGCTCGACCATGATCTACGTCACCCACGACCAAGTGGAAGCGATGACCCTTGCCGACAAAATTGTTGTACTCAATGGCGGTCATGTAGAGCAGATCGGCTCACCACGCGAACTCTATGAACGGCCAGCGAGCCGCTTTGTCGCCGGCTTTCTCGGTTCGCCGAAAATGAACTTTCTGGCAGCACGCCTGTATACCCCGGGTGAAACCAGCCTGGTCGATACCCCCGTTCTGGGTATGATCTCCCTACCCTTCGACAGCTCACACCTGGCACCAGGCGCGCTACTGAGCGTTGGGGTTCGCCCAGAGCACGTTTCGCTCAAAGCGGCAGGAGGAGCGGTCGGGATCGTCGTGACCGGGGTCGAATACCTTGGCAGTGAAACGTATGTGCACCTGGAAACAGGCCAGGAGGAGCCACTGATCTGTCGTTGCGAGGTCAGTGCCGGATGGCAGGCGGGCGATCGGGTCGAAATGCAGCTGGACATCGACAACCTGCACCTGTTCGACATCGACGGCACAGTCCTGGAGCGTCATCCACAAGCCATTGAAAGCCTTCCGAATGAAGTCTCTCTGCGCTCAGACCGAGTACAGGCCCTATGACCTTGTCTTCGAACAACATGAGCGATCCAATGCCGTCTCCCCTTGACCTTGCGCAACAGGCACTGAGTGACGGTCTGTCTCGTGTCATCCAGGATTATCGGCCCGGTTATCATATCGCCCCCCCTGCAGGCTGGATGAATGACCCTAACGGGGTCGTGTACTTCCGTGGCGAATATCACGTTTTCTATCAGCATTACCCCTTCGAAGCGAAATGGGGCCCAATGTATTGGGGGCACGCCAAGAGCGCCGATCTGGTTCATTGGCAGCACCTGCCCATTGCACTGGCACCCGGCGATGACTTCGACCGTGATGGATGTTTTTCCGGTAGTGCTGTGGTGTACGGGGATACCCTCGCACTGATCTACACCGGACACACCTGGCTGGGGGAAGTGGGTGATGAACGTTCGATCCGCCAAGTACAGTGCCTGGCCACCAGTACCGACGGCATCCGGTTCGTCAAGCAAGGGGCCGTCATCGAGACCGCGCCGCACGACGCGATAATGCACTTTCGTGACCCCAAGGTATGGAAAGAGGATGACTATTGGTACCTCATTGCCGGCGCACGTCTGGGCGATAGGCCGCTGCTCCCACTGTACCGCTCTACAGACCTGTTCACCTGGGAGTTCCTCGATTACGTGTCCAGTGGCAGCGAGGGCGATGGCTACATGTGGGAGTGCCCGGATCTGTTCCGACTGAATGGACGCGATGTGCTGCTGTACTCCCCCCAAGGCATGCAACCCCAAGGCTATGAACGGCTCAACAAGTACCAGACCGGTTATCGAGTGGGCCGACTCAACAACGAGTGGCACTTCACTGGCGGGCCTTTTATCGAGCTGGACAACGGCCACGATTTCTATGCAGCGCAAACGTTGATAGCTGCCGATGGTCGACGACTTTTGTGGGCCTGGCTCGACATGTGGGAAAGCCCCATGCCGAGCAGACCCCATCACTGGTGCGGCATGCTCGGTTTACCGCGCGAACTTGAACTGCGCGCAGACCGTCTGTGCGTGTATCCGGCACGGGAGCTCAGCGCTCTACGCAAGGCGCCATTAGCGAGTACACCATGGTGGGATGAGTCGGGAACCCGGTGGGTGCCACAAGTGAATGGCGATATGCTCGAAATCCATGTGCACCTGGATTTGCTCGGCTGCACCGATGGGCATTTGGGAATCGCCTTGCGCTGCAGCGACGATGGCCGTGAAGAAACCCTGCTCTACTATGATGCGTCGCTACGTCGTCTGGTGCTTGACCGCAGCCACTCGGGTGCGCAGGTCACAGGTCAGCGCAGCGTGGCGATAGACGCATGGCAGGAGCGACTCGAATTGCGCGTATTCCTGGATCGCTCGTCCATTGAGGTGTTCGACGA
The DNA here is from genome assembly GCF_900291015.1 of Pseudomonas persica. GTDB lineage: Bacteria > Pseudomonadota > Gammaproteobacteria > Pseudomonadales > Pseudomonadaceae > Aquipseudomonas. The sequence goes on along the minus strand of NZ_OLKL01000019.1, from coordinate 30,473 downwards.
AAGCGGGTGCTTTAGCCTCAGCAGTCGCCTTTATCCACAGCCCGACAGTCTGGGGGTGAAGCTCTTTGCAAGCGGGAACGGCGGGCGTGTCTCCATTCCCAGAGCATGGCCTCTCGCCTCTGGATGGCTATGAGCAGCATCATTCGGATCGCAAAAAGCGAAGGTCATGTGTCATGATTCTCCGTAAACCTGACCGGTCTCGCCTCGTATGACTTCAGTGAAAGACGTTGCACAACTGGCCGGTGTGTCCTTGATGACGGTTTCCAGAGCGCTCAACAATCCGGAAAAATTGAGCCCCGAAACCTATCAGCGGGTACGTCGCGCCATTGATGAACTGCAATTCGTACCGAGCCTGTCGGCGCGCAAGATTCGCGGCGACAACCTCCAGACACGAACCATCGGTGTATTCGCTCTGGACACAGCGACCACACCGTTTGCCGTCGAGCTGCTGCTGTCCATCGAACAGACTGCGCAGCAAGCCGGCTGGAATGTCTTTATCCTTAACCTGCTAAGCAACCCGCCTACCGACCAGAACATCGACCTGATGTTGTCGCACCGCCCTGACGGGTTGATTTTCAGTGCCATGGGATTGCGCCAGGTGTGCATTCCCGACCGATTGAAGAGCAAACCCTTGGTACTCGCCAATTGCCTGGCGGATGACAGTCACCTGACCAGCTATGTGCCTGACGACGAAACCGGCCAGTATCGAGCCGTACATCACGCCTTGAGCCAAGGCTATCAGCGTCCCCTGTTTATCAATCTGCCACAAAAGAGTCTGGCCTGGGGGCTACGGCAAAAAGGCACGCAGCGTGCTTGTCAGGCATTCGGACTGGCGCCTGACGCACTCCTGCAGTACGACCTGTCCGATCATGATGCCTATGGTGAAACCGCAGCCATCCTCGACCGGCACATCACTGATGGTCGCCCCCAATTCGACATCCTGATCTGTGGCAACGACCGCATTGCTTTGTGTGCCTATCAGGTGTTGTTGGGCCGCGGTCTGAAAATTCCAGGCGATGTCGCCGTGCTCGGCTACGACAACATGATCGGTATTGCCGAGCTGTTCATCCCGCCGCTGACCACGGTGCAACTGCCGTACTACGAGATCGGTCGCAAGGCTGCCCGGCACTTGATCGACACCCTCGAGGAACCGGGAGCTCAGCCAGTGGATTGTCCATTGGTGATCAGGGCATCATTATAAGAATGAGGTAACAGTACGCTCGCTTGCTTTCGGTTTTGCGCTTGGTTAAGTGCAATAGCCATTCGTTACTGGATCAACTTGGCGCTGATCCAGCATAACCCCCTATTGCCAAGCGAGATGCCCGCCCTCATAGAACTGCACATAACTCGTTGAATTAGCAGGGCCCCTGTGGGAGCGGCTTTAGCCGCGAACACCGGCGCAGCCGGTGCCATGCACCGCGTTGGATTCTTCGCGGCTAAAGCCGCTCCCACAGGATGCACGGACCGCTTGCGAATTCAGTTCTCTATGCGACAGCGCAGCCCAAAGGGCTGGGCCAGCTCCCACAGGATTTCCATAGACTCTGAAGTTGCGAAACACCTGCGAAAGCGCTAAGAGGCCAGTAAAGGCAACCCGTCAAAGAGAGGGGGGCGCAACCTCAACAGGCTGGACTTCCTGCTGCACCTCGATCGGCGCAGCCTCCGCTGGCGGCGCCAGCGGCTGCGAACCCTGGCTGTCATCCACCACCGGCGCGGCTACCGCCTCGCTGGCCGGGGCAACGGCCGCTGGCGCTGGCGCAACCTCAGCCACAGGCGCAGCTGCCGGTGCCACCGGCGCCACCGCGGCCTGCTCCGGCAGCCCCAAGGCAGCCGCCGGCGCTTCAACCTTTGGCGCAGGCTCCTCGACCTTGACCTTGCTCTCCTGCTTCGGCTTGGGCTTTGGCAGGTAGCTCTCCACCAGGGCGAAATAGCGGTCATAGAACTGCGCCGCCGTCACCGTCTCGCTGGCCACCTTGACCATCGAGTCGTCGCTGGAGCCGATCGGCATCGACACCGACCCCAGCACACCCACGCCCAGGCTGGCGGAGGTGTTGGACTTTTTCAGCGCATAGCGGTCCTGCAGGGCGTTGGCGAACATGGTCGAGCGCTGCTCGTCGCTCACATCTGGCGCGCAGGTGACGTTGAAGCTGATCTGCAGGTGGTTCTCGCTGTTCTGCTGGAAGCTCTTGTTGCCCACCACCTGGTTGGCGCCGCTGCTGGTGATGATGTAGCCCTGGCTGAGCAAGGCACGCCGGGCGGCCTCGCAGGAGCCGGCATCGCTCACCGGGAAGCTGCGCGAGAAAGTACCCGAGTCATCGAAGTTCTCGTGCTCGTAGACGGCAGCTTTTTTCGAGGAACAACCGGTCACGCCCGCCAGCACCAGGGCCAGCCCGAGCGCACCAAAGACGGAAGATCTGGTCATTGCGAATTCCGGGTAAGTCGAGAAGGTGCCTATTGTGCAACACAGCAGGCAGGCACAGGAACCGTTGATCGGTGAAGAGTCTGTCAGGTTCGTGTAAATCTGGGTCAAGGCCGGCAATTGCCAGGCGCAAAAAACGAAAAAAGCGACCCTAAGGTCGCTTTCTCGTGGCTTCGAAGCGTTCAAGGGGCCTCGAAGCAAATATGGCGCAGCGGACGGGACTCGAACCCGCGACCCCCGGCGTGACAGGCCGGTATTCTAACCGACTGAACTACCGCTGNGGCGCAGCGGACGGGACTCGAACCCGCGACCCCCGGCGTGACAGGCCGGTATTCTAACCGACTGAACTACCGCTGCGTATCATTCAGGCTTACGCCCGATTGAAACCTGGGTCTACCCTTGCGGCGCGGTGGCCTCAGGACAGGCACAAAAAAAGCGATAACATGATCGCTTCTCTTGTGTTTGCTTCAAGGTGTTCATGGGACCTTGAAACGAAGATGGCGCAGCGGACGGGACTCGAACCCGCGACCCCCGGCGTGACAGGCCGGTATTCTAACCGACTGAACTACCGCTGNGGCGCAGCGGACGGGACTCGAACCCGCGACCCCCGGCGTGACAGGCCGGTATTCTAACCGACTGAACTACCGCTGCGTATCGTTCAGGCTTGCGCCCGATTGAAACTGGGATCAGCCCAAGGCGTTTTGCCTTGTGGCTTCAGACCGGTGCCAGGCACCCATCTGTCATTGAAAATGGCGCAGCGGACGGGACTCGAACCCGCGACCCCCGGCGTGACAGGCCGGTATTCTAACCGACTGAACTACCGCTGNGGCGCAGCGGACGGGACTCGAACCCGCGACCCCCGGCGTGACAGGCCGGTATTCTAACCGACTGAACTACCGCTGCGCAGTGCGTTCCTCTCTGGCTATCGGCTTCTTGCGAAACCTGATGCACCAGGAACATCTCAAGAAGTGGTGGGTGATGACGGGATCGAACCGCCGACCCTCTGCTTGTAAGGCAGATGCTCTCCCGGCTGAGCTAATCACCCTCGCGATGTTGCTTGTTGCGTTTGCTTCGCTGAGGCCGCGAAATTTACGCAGGTGGCGATGCTAAGTCAATAGCCCCATTGAATTTTTTTCAAAAAAGACAAAATTTGCCGTGCTGGCCCGTGTCGGCCTCTTCGCGGGTAAACCCGCTCCCACAGGGACCGCACAGTTATCAAATGCTGCGCAATTACTGTGGGAGCGGGTTTACCCGAGAAGAGGCCGCTGCAGGATAAGCAAGGTGCTCAGGTATAGATCATCTTGCGGGTCATGCCGCCATCGACCACGAACTCCTGGCCGGTGACGAACGCCGCCTGACGCGACAACAGCCAGGCGACCATGGCCGCCACGTCTTCCACCGTCCCTACCCTGCCCGTCGGGTGCTGGGCATGGTCCGCCTCGGTCAACGGTTCGGCACGGCGCTGCGACGGGTCACGGGCATCGATCCAGCCCGGGCTCACCGCATTGACGCGGATCTCCGGGCCCAGGCTCATGGCCAGGGCATGGGTCAAGGCCACCAGGCCGCCCTTGCTCGCCGCGTAGGCCTCGGTATCGGGCTCGGACTGCCGCGCCCGGGTGGAGGTGAGATTGACGATCGCCCCGTTGTGCGCACGCAGGTACGGCGCACAATGCTTGGCCAGCAACATCGGGCCGTTGAGGTTGACCGCCAGCACCCGATTCCACTGCACCAGGCTCAGGCTTTCCAGGGTCTGGTTATGCGGGTTGGCGATAGCCGCGTTGCACACCAGCGCGTCCAGGCGACCAAACTGCCCCAGCACCTCGGACACCCCGGCGCTGACCTGGCCCTCGTCGGCAACGTCCATGGTGATGAACCAGGCATTGTCACCCAGGGCCTTGGCCGCCCTGGCGCCGCGCTGGCGGTCGAGGTCGCTGAGCACTACCTGCCAGCCTTCGCAGATCAACCAGGCGGCAATGCCCAGGCCGATGCCGCGCGCGGCACCGGTCACCAGGGCTACCCGGCCGTTGTGGCCGGGCGTACCACCGCCGATTTCGATCACAGTGCCGCCAACCCGCGCGCCAGGTCGGCCTGCAGATCGGCTACATCTTCCAGGCCCACGGCAACGCGGATCAGGCTGTCGCGGATACCCGCGGCTTCACGCTCCTGCGGCGTCAGACGGCCGTGGGAGGTGGTGGCCGGGTGGGCGATGGTGGTCTTGCTGTCACCCAGGTTGGTGGTGATGGAAATCACCCGGGTGGCGTCGATGAAGCGCCACGCGCCTTCTTTGCCACCCTTGACCTCGAAGCTGACCACCGCACCGAAGCCACTCATCTGGCGCTTGGCCAGTTCGTGCTGCGGATGGCTCGGCAGACCGGCGTAATGCACCTTCTCCACGCCCTCCTGCTGCTCCAGCCACTCGGCCAGTACCTGGGCGCTTTCGCAATGCGCACGCATGCGCAGGCGCAGGGTTTCCAGGCCCTTGGTGAAGATCCAGGCGTTGAACGGGCTGAGGGTCGGGCCTGCGGTACGCAGGAAGCCCACCACTTCTTTCATCTGCTCGGCACGGCCGGCAACCACGCCCCCCATGCAGCGGCCCTGGCCGTCGATGAACTTGGTGGCCGAGTGGAACACGATGTCGGCACCCAGCCTCAGCGGCTGCTGCAACGCCGGGGTGCTGAAGCAGTTGTCCACCACCAGCATGGCACCGCGGGCATGGGCGATTTCGCTGAGAGCGGTGATATCGACCAGCTCGGCCAGCGGGTTGGACGGCGATTCGACGATCAACAGCCTGGTGTTGGCCTTGATGGCCTTTTCCCAGCCGGCGAGGTCGACCAGTGGCACGTAGTCCACCTGCACGCCAAAGCGCTTGAAGTACTTCTCGAACAGGCTGATGGTCGAGCCGAACACGCTCTGCGACACCAGCACATGGTCACCGGCACTGCACAGCGACATCACCACGGCGAGGATCGCCGCCATGCCGGTGGAGGTGCCCACGGCCTGCTCGGCGCCTTCCATGGCGGCCAGGCGCTCCTCGAAGGCACGCACCGACGGGTTGGTGTAGCGCGAATAGACGTTGCCCGGCGTTTCGCCAGCAAAGCGTGCGGCCGCGTCGGCAGCCGTGCGGAACACATAGCTGGAGGTCAGGAACAGCGCTTCGCTGTGCTCGGCCTCCGGTGTACGGTTTTGACCGGCGCGCACCGCCAGGGTGTCGAAACCGACACCCTCGAGGTCACTGTCCAGTCGCCCGGCATCCCATTGATCCGTCATGCCGTCGCTCCCGAAATCAGTTGTTGTAGAGGTCGATGATCGCGCTGACCGCCTGGTTCTTGACCTTGGCCAGGTCGTTACGAGCCTGCTCGATGCGCTCAAGGTAGGCTTCGTCGATATCGCCGGTGACGTACTCACCGTTGAATACCGCGCAATCGAAGTGGTCGATCTTGATCTTGCCGCCACCGACCGAATCGATCAGGTCCGGCAGGTCCTGGTAGACCAGCCAGTCGGCACCAATCAACTCGGCCACTTGTTCGGTGGTACGGTTGTGGGCGATCAGTTCGTGGACACTCGGCATGTCGATGCCGTAGACGTTGGGGTAACGCACCGCAGGGGCTGCGGAGCAGAAGTAGACATTCTTGGCGCCGGCTTCGCGGGCCATCTGGATGATCTGCTTGCAGGTGGTGCCGCGCACGATCGAGTCGTCTACCAGCATCACGTTCTTGCCGCGGAACTCCAGCTCGATGGCGTTGAGCTTCTGGCGTACCGATTTCTTGCGCGCGGCCTGGCCGGGCATGATGAAGGTACGGCCGATGTAACGGTTCTTGACGAAACCTTCGCGGAACTTCACACCCAGGCGGTTGGCCAGCTCCAGGGCCGCGGTGCGGCTGGTATCCGGGATCGGGATGACCACGTCGATGTCGTGTTCAGGGCGCTCGCGCATGATCTTGTCGGCCAGTTTTTCACCCATGCGCAGACGGGCCTTGTACACCGACACGCCATCCATGATCGAGTCCGGGCGGGCCAGGTAGACATGCTCGAAGATGCACGGTTGCAGCTTCGGTGCTTCGGCGCACTGCTTGGTGTACAGCTGGCCTTCTTCGGTGATGTACACCGCTTCGCCCGGCGCCAGGTCGCGGATCAGGGTGAAGCCGAGCACGTCCAGGGCGACGCTTTCCGAGGCGATCATGTATTCCACGCCTTCGTCAGTGTGACGCTGGCCGAACACCACCGGGCGGATGCCGTTGGGGTCACGGAAGCCGACGATGCCATAGCCGGTGATCATCGCCACCACGGCGTAACCGCCGACGCAGCGGCTGTGTACGTGGGAAACCGCGGCGAACACGTCTTCTTCGGTCGGCTGCAGCTTGCCACGCACCGCCAGTTCATGGGCGAACACGTTCAGCAGCACTTCCGAGTCGGAGTTGGTGTTGACGTGGCGCAGGTCGGACTCGTAGATCTCCTTGGCCAGCTGCTCGACGTTGGTCAGGTTGCCGTTGTGTGCCAGGGTGATGCCGTACGGCGAGTTGACGTAGAACGGCTGGGCCTCGGCCGAGGTCGAGCTGCCCGCGGTCGGGTAGCGCACGTGGCCAATGCCGATGTTACCGACCAGGCGCTGCATGTGGCGCTGCTGGAAGACATCGCGCACCAGGCCATTATCCTTGCGCAGGAACAACCGGCCGTCATGGCTGGTCACGATACCGGCAGCGTCCTGGCCGCGGTGCTGGAGGACCGTAAGCGCGTCATACAGCGCCTGATTGACGTTCGACTTACCGACGATACCGACGATGCCACACATGCGACGCAACCCCTACTTTGACGAAACTTGAGTGAATAGCGCTCAGGGCTTTGCCGGCCCGAGCAACTGTTCCTTGAACGGAAGATCAGCCGGAGTGCCGATCAGCCCACTGGGCGTCCACTGGCCGGTAAAACCCAGGATCAGGTTTTTCGACCAGTCGGCGACCAAGAGAAATTGTGGTATCAGGCGTGATTCCTGCCACCAGGTGTCTTGTTGAACCGGCCCCAGGCTGATCAGCCCGATGGCCACCACCACCAGCAAGGCCCCGCGCGCAGCACCAAAGGCCATGCCCAGGAAACGATCGGTGCCGGACAGCCCGGTCACGCGGATCAGCTCGCCGATGAGGAAGTTGATCATGGCCCCCACCAGCAAGGTGGCGACGAAAAGAATGGCGCAGCCGGCGATGACGCGCATCGACGGTGTCTGGATGTAGCTTTCAAGATACACCGAGAGCGAACCGCCGAACATCCAGGCAACCGCACCGGCAATGATCCAGATGAGCAAGGACAAGGCTTCCTTGACGAAGCCGCGCTTGAGACTGATCAGTGTGGAGACGGCGATGATCGCGATGATCGCCCAATCAACCAAGGTAAATGCCACGGTGCTGCCTGCAGACGTTTGAGGCGGCGCATTTTACCAGAGCGGCAGGGGCTTGGGTAAGCGGAATGTCAGACGGATTTGGTGTTGGCTTCATCGCCGGCAAGCCGGCTCCCACAGGACTGCACAGGCCTTGAGAGCAGTGCGGTCGAGGTGGGAGCGGGCTTGCCGGCGATGGGCGGCAAAGCCGCCTCCCTGCAATCTCAGCTACGTTCGGGCTGGAAGCGCACCACAAAGCCCTTGAGGCTGTTCTGGCGATTGATGGCGTCACGCACGCGCTCGGCCTCGGTGCGCTCGATCAGCGGCCCGACGTACACCCGGTTCATGCCACCCGCCGAGCGGATATAGGCGTTGTAACCCTGGCTACGCAGCGTTTGCTGGAGCTTTTCGGCACCGGCACGGTTGGACAGGCTGGCCAGCTGGATCGACCAACTGACCGGCAGGCCGTTGACGTCGATCTTCGACGGCGATGCTGGAGCAGTCGGCTTGGCCACCGGCGCGGCCGGCGCTGGCGTAGCGACAGGCTTGGGCTCGACCTTGGCCACGGGCGCCTGCGGCTGGGTCTGCGGCGACGGTGTAATCGGCTGGCTGGGCGCGCTCGCCGGCGCAGTGGACTCGTCCACTACCACTGGTGGCTGTTGCGGCTCTTGCGCAATGGCCTGCGGCTCCGGCACGGCGACCGGCTCCACCTTCACTTCCGGCAGGCTTGGCATGGCCGGCGCCTGCGGGGCCTCGACGTGCACCTGGCGCATCTCGTCCTGGCGGGTGAACAGCATCGGCAGGAAAATCACCGCCAGCGCCACCAGCACCAACGCACCCACCATGCGCTGTTTCATCCCTTTATCCAGCACTGCCATCTACTCCACCCTCCTGGGCGTGCCGCTCCAGCCATTCCAGTGCCTGGGCAACACAGAAAAACGAACCGAACAGCACGATCTGGTCATCCGCCGTCGCCTGCGCGCATTGCCCTTCAAGAGCGGCGTCAACGCTGGCATAAGACTTCACCGCGGCGCCAACGTTCGTCAAGGCCGTGGCCAGCTCCGCAGCCGGGCGGCTACGCGGGGTATCCAGGGGTGCCACCGCCCAGTCGTCGACCAGGCCCTGCAGCGGCGCGACAACGCCGTCCAGGTCCTTGTCGGCGAGCAGGCCGAACACCGCCAGGCGGCGCCCCTTGAGTGGCCGGGCCGCCAGGCGCCGGGCCAGGTACTCCGCGGCATGCGGGTTGTGCCCGACATCCAGCAACAGCTCCACCGGCTTGCCCTGCCAGCTCAGCAGGCGACGGTCGAGACGGCCGGTGATGCGAGTATCCAGCAACGCCTGGCGAATCTGCCCGGCGTCCCAGGGCAGGCCCATCAGCAGGTAGGCCTGCAGGGCCAGCGTGGCGTTTTCCATGGGCAGGTCGAGCAAAGGCAGGTCACGCAGCTCGACCTGCGCACCATCAGCCGCAGTACCCCGCCAGCTCCAGTGGCCATCGGCACTGGCCAGGTCGAAGTCACGCCCACGCAGGAACAGCGGCGCAGCCAGTTCGGCGGCCTTGTCCAGCAGCGGCCGGGGCGGATCCAGGTCACCGCACAGTGCCGGCTTGCCCTGACGGAAGATGCCGGCCTTCTCGAAGGCCACCAACTCGCGGGTATCACCCAGGTAATCGACATGGTCGACACCGATGCTGGTCACCAGGGCCAGGTCGGCATCCACCACGTTCACGGTGTCCAGGCGCCCCCCAAGGCCCACTTCCAGTACCACGGCATCCAGTTGCGACTGGTAGAACAACCAGAACGCAGCCAGGGTGCCCATCTCGAAATAGGTCAGGGAGATTTCGCCCCGCGCCGCCTCGACGGCGGCGAAGGCTGCACACAGGCGCTCATCGCTGGCCTCCTGACCATCGAGCAGCACCCGCTCGTTGTAACGCAACAGGTGCGGCGAGCTGTACACGCCCACCTTGAGCCCCTGGGCACGCAGCAGCGAGGCCACGAAGGCGCAGGTCGAGCCCTTGCCGTTAGTGCCGGTCACCGTCACCACGCGTGGCGCCAGCTTGCCCAGCGCCAGCCGGGCAAGCACCTTCTGCGACCGCTCCAGGCCCATGTCGATGGCCGAGGGGTGCAACTGCTCGAGGTAGGCGAGCCATTCGCCCAGGGATCGTTGTTTCATCACGCGACGGCAGCCGCCTCACGCGCTTGCTCCGGGGTTTCCTGGCCAGTCATCTGCGCCAGCAGGCGGGCCAGACGCGGGCGCAGTTCGCCACGGGAGATGATCAGGTCGATGGCGCCGTGCTCCAGCAGGAACTCGCTGCGCTGGAAGCCTTCTGGCAGCTTCTCGCGCACGGTCTGCTCGATCACGCGCGGACCGGCGAAACCGATCAGTGCCTTCGGCTCGCCGACGATCACGTCACCGAGCATGGCCAGGCTGGCGGAAACACCACCGTACACCGGGTCGGTCAGTACCGAGATGAACGGGATGCCTTCTTCGCGCAAGCGTGCCAGCACGGCCGAGGTCTTGGCCATCTGCATCAGCGAAATCAGCGCTTCCTGCATGCGCGCACCGCCAGAAGCGGAGAAGCACACCATTGGGCAGCGGTGTTCCAGGGCATAGTTGGCCGCGCGCACGAAGCGCTCGCCGACGATGGCGCCCATGGAACCGCCCATGAACGAGAACTCGAAGGCGCTGACCACGATCGGCATGCCCATCAGGGTGCCGCTCATGGAGATCAGGGCGTCCTTCTCGCCGGTCTGCTTCTGCGCGCCGGTCAGGCGGTCCTTGTACTTCTTGCCATCACGGAACTTCAGGCGGTCGACCGGCTCCAGGTCGACACCCAGTTCGGCACGGCCGTCGGCGTCGAGGAAGATGTCGATGCGCGCACGTGCGCCGATGCGCATGTGGTGGTTGCACTTGGGACAGACATCCAGGGTCTTTTCCAGCTCCGGACGATACAGCACGGCCTCGCAGGCCGGGCATTTGTGCCACAGGCCTTCAGGCACCGAGCTCTTCTTCACCTCGGAACGCATGATCGAAGGGATCAGTTTGTCGACTAACCAGTTGCTCATGCTTTCTTTCTCCAGTATCGGCAGACGGGGGCCGGTGTCGCCGGCCCTACCCTGCCCTTGAGCTCAAAATCTTTTATGAAACGATGATGGACCGGCCGCCGGGACTTCCGGCGCGCCAGCCCACCGCTAATGTGTTGTTCTGCCGCCACAGGCGGCGGCCCCACAGGGCTGCGAAAGCTATGGACGATGGCGCGCAGCCTGCCGTCACATCTGCCATCACGCCTGTTTCACCGCACGTATGAAGGCCTCGATCTTCGCCGCGTCCTTGATGCCCTTGGCTTGCTCCACGCCGCCACTGACATCCACCGCGTATGGCCGCACCTGGGCGATGGCCTGGCCGACATTGTCGGCAGACAACCCGCCCGCCAGAATGATCGGCTTGCTCAGGCGCGCCGGCACCAGCGACCAGTCGAACGCTTCACCGGTGCCTCCGGGCACGCCCGGCACATAGGTGTCCAGCAGGATGCCGCGGGCACCAGCGTAAAGCTGGCAGGCCGCCTCCAGGTCGTCGCCCGGGCGCACCCGCAGGGCCTTGATCCAGGGGCGCTGGTAGCCTTCGCAGTCCGGCGGGGTTTCGTCGCCGTGGAACTGTAGCAGGTCCAGCGGAACCACTTCGAGGATCTCGTTCAGCTCGCAGCGCGAAGCGTTGACGAACAGCCCGACCGTGGTCACGAACGGCGGCAGCTCGGCAATGATCGCTCGCGCCTGGCGCACGTCCACGGCGCGCGGGCTCTTGGCATAGAAGACCAGGCCAATGGCATCGGCACCCGCTTCGGCAGCGGCCAGTGCGTCTTCGATGCGGGTAATCCCGCAGATCTTGCTGCGAACATTGCTCATGGACAGCGAACCCTGCTTGTTACGATGAAAGGCCGGATGTTAGCAAATGACTTTTCGCCCGTCAGTCTGCCAATGCCTCGTAACCGGTCAAAAAGTGTGGGCCGATGTAACGCTTGGGCAGCGCGTACTCCTCGGGGTACTCCACCTGCACCAGGTAGAGCCCGTACGGGTGCGCCGTGACGCCGCCTGCGCGACGGTTGCGCCCTTCCAGCACCTCACGCGCCCAGGTGACCGGGCGCTCGCCGGCACCAATGGTCATCAGTACACCGGCAATGTTACGCACCATGTGGTGCAGGAAGGCAGTGGCACGCACGTCCAGCACGATCATCTGACCATGGCGGGTGACGCGCAGGTGGTAGATGTGCTTGATCGGCGACTTGGCCTGGCACTGGCTGGCGCGGAAGGCACTGAAGTCATGGGTACCGAGCAGGCATTGCGCAGCTTCGGCCATGCGTTCGACATCCAGCGGGCGGTGGTTCCAGGTAACTTCCTCGGCCAGGTGGGCCGGGCGGATCGGGTCGTTGTAGATGACGTAGCGGTAACGCCGCGCGCAGGCCTTGAAACGGGCATGGAAGTCGGCCGGCATCGGCCGCGACCAGACCACGCTGATGTCATGGGGCAGGTTGAAGTTGGTGCCCATGGTCCAGGCGCGCTCGTCGCGCACGGCGCGGGTGTCAAAGTGCACGACCTGCCCGCAGCCATGCACGCCGGCGTCGGTGCGCCCGGCGCAGATTACCGAGATCGGCTCGTTGGCCACCTTGGACAGCGCCTGCTCCAGGGCCTGCTGGACACTGGGCACGCCACTGGCCTGGCGCTGCCAGCCACGGTAGCGCGCACCTTTGTATTCCACGCCCAGGGCGATGCGGGAGTAGCCTTCGGCCGCGGACTCGGCGGCGGTGTCGATGATGTCCAAGAGCATGAAACCTGTGGGGTGTACGGAATGGCGGGGATTATAACGACAACGGCAGCCGTGTAGGGCTGCCGTTGAATGTGCGCTAGATTTGCTGGCCTCTTCGCGGGTAAACCCGCTCCCACAGGTGAGCCACAGGATCTGCAATCTGTGGGACTCCTGTGGGAGCGGGTTTACCCGCGAAGAGACCTGTGCAGGCAACCTCAAACCAGTCGGGAAAGCATGTCCTCGGCTTCCTGACGCTGGCTGTCGTCGCCATCCTTGACCACTTCATCGAGGATGTCGCGTGCGCCCTGGTTGTCGCCCATGTCGATATAGGCGCGGGCCAGGTCAAGCTTGGTGGCCACTTCGTCGCTGCCGGAGAAGAAGTCGAAGTCCAGGTCGTCCAGTGGCTCGGGCTGGGCAGCCGCGTCTTCGCTGGTAAAGTGCGGCTCCAGCGACGGCGATTCGAGGCTCTGCGACAGCTTGTCCAGTTCGGCGTTGACGTCGCTCAGCTCCGAAGCAAAGCTCTTGGCCGCCGGCGAATCGTCTTCCAGCGACAACGACAGGTCGAAGTCGGACGGCAGGTCGAACTCGGAAAGCGGGTCGAACGCTGGCTCGCTGTCGAAGGCAGCCAGCTCCGCAGCGACATCCACCGGGGTTTCGTCGACCGCAGCCGGGGCAACCGGTTCGCTGATATCGAGGTCGAAATCGGACAGGTCCACCGCGGGCTGTGGCTCGGCCTGGGCCAGCATGACCTCGAAATCGGCATCGGCGTCGGCCTGTAGCTCGGCATCCACGGCAAACGGCTCTTCTTCCGGCTGAGCGGCTTGCAGCACAGGCTCATCCAGTACCGGCTCGTCGAGTACAGATTGCTGCGTCACTGGTTCGTCCAGCAGCGGCGCTGCCAGCGGGTCTTCCTCGGGCAGGTCTTCCCCCAGGCTCAAGTCGAAGGCACTGTCCAGGCCCTGCTCGTCCAGGCCCGGTGCATCGAGGGTCGGCACATCGTCGAAGGCATCCAGCTCAATTTCAGGCTCAAGTGCCGCCTCAGGCTCCGCTTGCGCGACCGCCACTGGCTCAACCGCCACCTCCGGCTCAAACGCCGGCACATGCTCGGGCGCCACATCGGCGACCACTGGCGCTTCCGGCTGATCCTGCAGCAGCTCCTGCACGTACTGCTCATCCATCTGGGCAGCCAGGGCCGTCGCCCCCAGGCCGGCAGCGGCCAGGCCGAGCATGGCCGGGTAGCGCTCTTTCAGCCCGGCCACCGCTGCGCTGTTCTGCTCGCTGGCGGGTAGCTTGCGCTCCTGCTCGATGAACGCGCTCTGGTCACCCTGGCGGGCGTACACATCCATCAGTTTCAGGCGCAGGTCGTCACGCTGTGGCGCGGTGGCCACGGCAGGCTCCAGCAGGTCGGTAGCGCGGTTCAGGCGCCCCTCGGCCAGGCATTGCTCGACCTCCGCCAGCAGCGCGGCATGCGGGTCGGCTTGCGGTTCAGGCTGCGCGTCGACTGCCGGTTTTTCCGCGGCGGCGGCGGCAGCAGCCGAAGCGGCGACCACGGCCGGCGACAGGGTCACACTCGCTGCCGAGGCCTCAACGCCATCGAGGCTTGCGCCATCGCTGTCGAAGCCTGCGCCCTGCTCTTCTTCCAGCGCCCGCGCCATGCGCAGGTGCTTTTCAGCCTCCTGCTGAGCCTTGCGCTTGCGCGCCAGAAGCAACAGCAGAAGCAGCAGGACAAGGAAGGCGCTACCGGCGATCAGCCCAAGCAGCAGCGGGTTGCCCATGATTTCGTCGACCACGCTGCCGGCAGGTGCGGTATCGACGGCAGCGGGCGCAGGCTTGACTACCGGCTGGGCCGGGGCGGCCGCCCCTTGGGCTTCAAGGCGGGCCAGTTGGCTGTTCTTCAGCTCGATCAGACGCTGCAGCTTGTCCAGCTGGCTCTGCAGGTCGGCCATGCGGCTCTTGAGTTCTTCGTTATCGCGACGGCTGGTGTCCAGGCTTTCCTGGGCCACCGCCAGTTTGTCGTTGAGGGCCTTGGCCTGATCGGCACCGGCCTGGTTGCCCGGGCTGACCAGGCGCAAGTTGTCGCCCTGGGCGATACGCGCCGGCGCTGCCTCGGCGGCACCACGACGGGTAGCGTCCAACTGGCGGGCCCGCGGGCCCAGGCGGCGACCTTCACGCCAGGCGGCATACTGCTCGGCCACCTCAGCGGTCGCCTCGCCCTGCGGGATATTCTGGATCTGCTGCTGGTCGGGCAGGCGCAGCACCTGGCCAACCTTCAGCTGGTTGATGTTGTTGCCGATGAAGGCGTCCGGGTTCAGCGCCTGGATCGCGATCATGGTCTGCTGGATCGAGCCACCCTGGGTGTTGCGCGCGGCGATCTGCCACAAGGTGTCGCGGCGCTGGGTGGTGTAGCTGCCGGCACCGGTCACCGCCGGCGCGACATTACCCGCCGCCGGCTGGTCGCCCTGGGCCTTGGCCTGGTCGAGCAGCACGCTGTAGTCACGCAGCAGGCGGCCCTGCGGCCACATCACCTGGACCAGGAACTTTACCACCGGCCCCGGCAGCGGCTGGCTGGAGGTAACCCGCAGCACGCTCTTGCCGTTGGGGTTGATCACCGGCGTGAAGGTGAGGTCTTCGAGGTAAGTCGGCAGCGCCACCCCGGCCTTGCTGAACTCTTCCGGCGGCGCCAGGCTCGGCGCCACTTCGGCGGCGGTGAGGTCGCGCACGTCGAGCAGTTCGATCTCGGCGTCCAGCGGCTGATTCTGTGCCGACTTGAGGGTCAGCTCCCCCAGGCCCAGGGCATTCGCCATACCCGACGACAGCGCCGATGCTGCAGCCATGGCCAGAACCAGTTTGCGAATTCGAAGCATGACCTCTTCCCTTGTATAAAGCGTCCTGAAACCTGCATGCGGAGCAGGACAATAGTGCTCGCCAGTATCTTTTACGGCATGTGTTTAATCAACAATTGCGCCACTTGCACGGCATTGAGCGCGGCACCCTTGCGCACATTGTCGGTGGTCAGCCAGAGGTTGAGCTGCTGGTCTTCATCAACTCCGTGTCGTACACGACCAACATAGACCACGTCTTGGCCCACTGCGTCACCTACCGGGGTCGGATAATCATCGCGCTCCACCAGTTCGACGCTGTCGGCCGCCTCGAGGGCCTGCTTGACCGCGTCCAGGTCTACCGGGCGACGGCTCTGCACCGCCACACTGAAGCTATCGCCGAAAAACACCGGGACTTGAACGCAGCTCACGGAAATCTTCAGTTCAGGCAGGCCCAGCAGCACACGCAGCTCGCTGACCAGGCGGCGCTCCAGCGCCGTGTGGCCGTGCTCATCGGCGGCGCCGACCTGGGCCAACAGATTGAACGCTACCTGGCGGTCGAAGAAGCGCGGCTCCAGCGGTCGGGCATTGAGCAGCTCGGCGGTTTGCCGGGCCAGTTCGTTGACCGCCTCACGGCCTTGTGCGGACACCGCCAGCGCGGCCATTACCTGCACCCGCTCGATATCCAGCAGACCCTTGAGCGGTGCCAGCGCAACGGCCAAGGCAACCGCCGCCGAGCACGGGCTGACGATACGCGCAGGCAACGGCAAGCCGGCCAGGCGCTCGGCATTGGCCTCGGGCACCAGGGCCAATGCGTCGTCCAGGCCAGCGGACAGGTCGATTACCGTGCAGCCCGCGTGCAGCGCCTTGCTGGCAAAGCTGCGGCTGACCGCGGCGCCGGCGGCGAAGAAAGCCAGCTTGACCTGGGCGAAGTCGAAGCTGTCCACTTCGCGCACTTTCAGCTTCTTGCCGGCGAACATCACGCTGCTGCCCGCCGATTCCATGCTGGCCAGCAGGTGCAGGGTGGCGACCGGGAAGGCCAGTTCTTCGAGGATCTGCACCAGGGCTTCACCGACGCTGCCGGTGGCGCCGACGACGGCGATGTCCAAGGGGTTTGTCATGGAAGGAATCCTTTTGCTGAAAACGGCGGGGGCGGCACTTTACTTGGATTGTCGGTGTTTGTCTTTGCTGGCCTTATCTTCGCCGGGTAAGGTTCTACAGTAGGTTACGTGTTGGCTGACGGGGGCTTGTCGCAGCATTTGCAGCCAAAACGCTTCTCCAGACCAAAAAAAACCCGCGCTGCAGGCAGCGCGGGTTTTCGGTCACACCAGAACGATCAACGCTCCAGCAGAATCCGCAGCATGCGGCGCAGCGGTTCGGCCGCGCCCCACAGCAACTGGTCACCGACGGTGAACGCACCCAGGTACTGCGAACCCATGTTCAGCTTGCGCAGGCGGCCAACCGGGATGTTCAGGGTACCGGTAACCTTGGTCGGGCTCAGCTCCTGCATGCTGATTTCACGCTGGTTCGGCACCAGCTTCACCCAAGGGTTGTGCTGGCTAATCATGCCTTCGATGTCGGCCAGCGGCACATCCTTGTTCAGCTTGATGGTCAGCGCCTGGCTGTGGCAACGCATGGCGCCGATGCGCACGCAGATGCCGTCGACCGGGATCGGGCTCTTGAAGCGGCCAAGGATCTTGTTGGTCTCGGCCTGGGCCTTCCACTCTTCACGGCTCTGGCCGTTCGGCAGTTCCTTGTCGATCCACGGGATCAGGCTGCCAGCCAGCGGCACGCCGAAGTTCTCGGTCGGGAACGCTTCGCTGCGCATGGTCTCGGCAACCTTGCGATCGATGTCGAGGATGGCGCTGGCCGGGTTGGCCAGGTCATCGGCAACCGCAGCATGGGTGGCCCCCATCTGCTTGATCAGCTCACGCATGTTCTGCGCGCCGGCACCCGAGGCCGCCTGGTAGGTCATGGCGCTCATCCACTCGACCAGGCCGGCTTCGAACAGACCACCCAGGCCCATCAGCATCAGGCTGACGGTGCAGTTGCCACCGATGTAGTTCTTGGTACCTGCGTCCAGCTGCTGGTCGATGACCTTGCGGTTGACCGGGTCGAGGATGATTACCGCGTCATCCTGCATGCGCAGGGACGAAGCGGCGTCGATCCAGTAACCCTGCCAGCCGGCTTCACGCAGCTTGGGGAAGACCTCGTTGGTGTAGTCGCCGCCCTGACAGGTCAGGATCACGTCGAGGGTCTTGAGTTCTTCAATCGAATAAGCGTCCTTGAGCGGAGCTGTATCCTTGCCCACGTTCGGGCCCTGGCCGCCAACATTGGAGGTGGTGAAGAACACCGGCTCGATAAGGTCGAAATCCTGCTCCTCCAGCATCCGCTGCATGAGCACGGAACCGACCATACCGCGCCAACCGATCAGACCTACACGTTTCATCGCAACTACACCTTTGCTAAAAGTGGGCCGCCACCGGGAATTTTGCGGGGCGGGCCAGAGAGATTACAGATTCCGCAGCGCTGCGACTACTGCGTCGCCCATTTCCTGCGTACCAACTTTGCGGCAGCCTTCCGAGAAGATGTCGCCGGTGCGCAGGCCCTGGTCCAGGACCAGGCTCACGGCCTTCTCGATTGCCTCGGCGGCAACCGACTGATTGAAGCTGTAACGCAGCATCATCGACACCGACAGGATGGTCGCCAGCGGGTTGGCGATGCCAAGGCCTGCGATGTCCGGCGCCGAGCCGTGGCACGGCTCGTACATGCCCTTGTTGTCGGCATCCAGCGACGCCGAAGGCAGCATGCCGATGGAACCGGTCAGCATGGAAGCTTCATCCGACAGAATGTCACCGAACATGTTGTCGGTCACCATCACATCGAACTGCTTGGGCGCGCGCACCAGCTGCATGGCGGCGTTGTCGACGTACATGTGGCTCAGCTCCACATCCGGGTAGTCCTTGGCCACGCCCTCGACCACTTCACGCCACAGCTGGCTGGAAGCCAGGACGTTGGCCTTGTCCACCGAGCACAGCTTCTTGCCACGCACGCGTGCCATGTCGAAGCCGACACGGGCAATGCGGCGCACTTCGCTTTCGCTGTACGGCAGGGTGTCGTAGGCCTGGCGCTCGCCACCTTCCAGCTCGCGCTGGCCACGCGGGGCACCGAAGTAGATACCGCCGGTCAGCTCACGGACGATGAGGATGTCCAGGCCGGAAACGATCTCTGGCTTGAGCGACGAGGCATCGGCCAGTTGCGGGTAGAGGATGGCCGGGCGCAGGTTGGCGAACAGACCCAGCTGCGAACGGATTTTCAGCAGGCCGCGCTCCGGGCGGATGTCACGCTCGATCTTGTCCCACTTCGGTCCGCCCACGGCGCCAAGCAGCACGGCGTCGGCCTTGCGCGCACGCTCCAGGGTCTCGTCGGCCAGCGGCACGCCGTGCTTGTCGATGGCAGCGCCACCGATCACGTCGTGCTCCAGGTTGAAACCGAGCTGGAACTTGTCGTTGGCCAGCTCCAGCACCTTGACCGCCTCGGCCATGATTTCCGGACCGATACCGTCACCTGGGAGAATCAGAATCTGCTTGCTCATGCTTTCCTCTATCCATTCACGCGGTGCGGCCAAGCGGGCCCCACCGAAAAGTTCTTAACGCTCGGCCCACAACACCAGCACATCGGTGCTGAACGAACCATCGGACTCGATCTGGTAATACTGCCGCACTTCTTCGCCCATGGCTTGCTGCAATTGGCGGATGGCCACGCGCATCGGCTCGGGGGTACGCATGCGCTCGACCCAACTGCCGAACTCCAGACGCAGTGGCTGGCGGGTGTGGCTGCGCACGTGCAGGCCGGCTTCGCTGACCTGGCGTTGCCATTCGGCGGCGGAGTAGTCGCGCACGTGGCTGGTGTCGCGCAGCACTTCGACCGTTTGCAGGTAGGTATCGAGCAGCGGGCTACCCGGCGACATGACGTCGATGAACGCAGCCACGCCACCCGGCTTGAGCACCCGGCGCACCTCGCGCAAGGCCAGGCCCAGGTCGCTCCAGTGGTGGGCCGAGTAGCGGCTGAAGACGAAATCGAACGAGGCGTCGGCGAACGGCAGGCGTTCGGCGGCACCGCGTTCGGTGGTGATATTGGCCAGACCGCGCTCGGTGGCGGCACTGACGACCACGTCGAGCATGGCTTGCGAGAGGTCGTAGGCGACCACTTCGGCGACCAGCGGGGCAACGTGGAAGCTGACATGACCGGCACCGCAACCCAGGTCCAGCACCCGGGCCTGGCCCTGCCCCGCCAGCGCGGCCTGGAGCAGGGCGAATTCACTGCCTTGGGCGTGCACGGCGCTGCTGAGATAGGCGCTGGCCTGTTCGCCGAACTGGCGTTGGACCACATCGGTGTGGTGGGTACTGGTCATGTCTCGATCCTGTTGGTTTCTTGCTGCCTGTACTGGTCCTTTCGCGGGTGAACCCGCTCCCACAGGACCTCTACAGGTTTCGAATCCTGCGCCGTACCTGTGGGAGCGGGTTTACCCGCGAAGAGGCCGGTACTGTCACCTACATATTTCAGGCATCACGGAACAGCCAAGGCTGCCCGGCGCGGTGCTTGCCTTCGAAGGCCTTGATCGCATCGCTGTCCTGCAGGGTCAGGCCGATGTCGTCAAGGCCGTTGAGCAGGCAGTGCTTGCGGAACGCATCGATCTCGAAGTGCAGTACCTTGCCATCCGGGCGGGTCACCGCCTGCGCCTGCAGGTCGATGGTCAGCTGGTAGCCCGGGTTGGCTTCGACCTGCTTGAACAACTCGTCGACCTCCTCGTCACTGAGGATGATCGGCAGCAAGCCGTTCTTGAAGCTGTTGTTGAAGAAGATGTCGGCAAAGCTCGGCGCGATCACGCTGCGGAAGCCGTACTCGTCCAGCGCCCAAGGGGCGTGCTCACGGCTGGAACCGCAACCGAAGTTCTCCCGCGCCAGCAACACGCTGGCCCCCTGGTAGCGTTCGTGGTTGAGCACGAACTCCTTGTTCAGCGGGCGCTTGCTGTTGTCCTGGTATGGCTGGCCCACGTCCAGGTAACGCCACTCGTCGAACAGGTTGGGGCCGAAGCCGGTGCGCTTGATCGACTTCAGAAACTGCTTGGGGATGATCTGGTCGGTGTCGACGTTGGCACGGTCCAACGGCGCGACGAGGCCAGTGTGCTGGGTAAAGGCTTTCATGCTGCGCTCCCTTGAATCAACTCGCGGACATCGATGAAGTGGCCGGTCACCGCTGCCGCGGCGGCCATGGCCGGGCTGACCAGGTGGGTACGACCACCGGCGCCCTGACGGCCTTCAAAGTTGCGGTTGGAAGTGGACGCGCAGTGCTCGCCGCTCTCCAGGCGGTCCGGGTTCATCGCCAGGCACATCGAGCAGCCTGGTTCCCGCCATTCGAAACCAGCTTCGAGGAAGATCTTGTCCAGGCCTTCACGCTCGGCCTGGGCCTTGACCAGGCCTGAGCCAGGTACCACCAGCACCTGCTTGACGTTGGCAGCGACCTTGCGACCCTTGGCGATTTCGGCGGCAGCGCGCAGGTCTTCGATGCGCGAGTTGGTGCACGAGCCGATGAATACGCGGTCGAGCTTGATATCGGTGATCGCCTGATTGGCGGCCAGGCCCATGTACTTGAGGGCACGCTCGATCGAACCACGCTTGATCAGGTCAGGCTCGGCAGCCGGGTCCGGCACGCGTTGGTCGACAGCAAGGACCATCTCCGGCGAGGTGCCCCAGCTGACCTGTGGCTTGATTTGCGCAGCGTCGAGCTCGACTACGGTATCGAACACCGCGTCAGCGTCGGAAACCAGGCCTTTCCAGGCCTCGACCGCGTGCTTCCACTGCTCGCCCTTCGGCGCGTACGGGCGGCCTTCGACATAGGCAACGGTAGTGTCGTCCACCGCCACCAGGCCAACGCGGGCACCGGCTTCGATGGACATGTTGCAGATGGTCATGCGGCCTTCCATCGACAATGCGCGGATGGCGCTGCCAGCAAATTCCATGGCGTGGCCGTTACCACCGGCGGTGCCGATCTTGCCGATCACGGCCAGCACGATGTCCTTGGCGGTAACGCCGGCAGGCAACTGACCTTCCACACGCACCAGCATGTTCTTCATCTTCTTGGCGACCAGGCACTGGGTAGCGAGCACATGCTCTACCTCGGAGGTGCCAATGCCATGGGCCAAGGCACCGAAAGCGCCGTGGGTGGAGGTATGCGAGTCACCGCAGACCACGGTCATGCCCGGCAAGGTGGCACCCTGCTCCGGGCTGATGACGTGGACGATACCCTGACGCTCGTCATTCATCTTGAATTCGACGATGCCATATTCGTCACAGTTCTCGTCGAGGGTCTGCACCTGCAGGCGCGACACCTGGTCGACGATGGCCTCGATACCGCCCTTGCGCTCTGGCGTGGTCGGCACGTTGTGGTCCGGCGTGGCGATATTGGCGTCGATGCGCCAGGGTTTGCGGTTGGCCAGGCGCAGGCCTTCAAAGGCCTGGGGCGACGTCACTTCGTGGATGATGTGGCGGTCGATGTAGATCAAGGACGAGCCGTCATCACGGCGCTTGACCTCATGGGCTTCCCAGAGTTTGTCGTAGAGCGTTTTGCCAGCCATCAGACTGTTCCTCATCAGCGTCTTTCTATGCCAAAGACCCCTTGGCTTGTACGGACGATGCTATGGCGATAGATTGAATAACTCAAATTCATAATTTTCATGCTTTGCATAACCATCAGGAATTCATGCAATGGACCTGGCCAACCTCAGCGCCTTCATCGCCATCGCCGAAACCGGCAGCTTCTCTGGCGCCGGCGAACGCCTGCACCTGACCCAGCCGGCCATCAGCAAACGCATCGCCGGCCTGGAGCAGCAGCTGGACGTGCGCCTGTTCGACCGCCTGGGCCGTGAGGTGACTCTCACCGAAGCCGGGCGCGCCTTGTTGCCACGGGCCTACCAGATTCTCAATGTGCTCGATGATACCCGCCGGGCGCTGACCAATCTGACCGGGGAAGTGAGCGGTCGCCTGACCCTGGCCACCAGCCACCACATCGGCCTGCACCGCCTGCCCCCGCTGCTGCGGGCCTTCACCCGTCAGTATCCGGCCGTGGCGCTGGACATTCAGTTCATGGATTCGGAACAAGCCTACGACGAGATTCTGCATGGCCGCGCCGAAATCGCCGTGATCACCCTGGCGCCCGAGCCGCACCAGCTGGTCAAGGCCGTGCCGGTGTGGGACGACGCCCTGGACTTCGTCGCCGCCCCCGAACACCCGCTGGCCTACAACCATACGGTCAGCCTGGCCGACGTCGCCCGCCACCCGGCCGTGTTCCCCGGCGGCAACACCTTTACCCACCATATTGTCCAGCGCCTGTTCGAAAGCCAAGGCCTGACGCCGAATATCGCCATGAGCACCAATTATCTGGAAACCATCAAGATGATGGTGTCGATCGGCCTGGCCTGGAGCGTGCTGCCGCGCACCATGCTCGACGAACAGGTTGCACCCATCGCCTTGCCGGGCATACAGCTGTCGCGCCAGCTAGGCTACATTTTGCACACGGAGCGTACGCTATCGAACGCAGCCAGGGCATTCATGGCCCTGCTCGACAGCCACGCGGGGCCCGCCTGACCGGTCGTCAGCCCGGTATTGCCACCTCCAAGGACGCGTCATACGCCAAAGGTCTGGTACCGATGCCCAAATCAGCTAACCGCTTTTTGCGCCTGCCGCGTATACCTGCGGCCGACCCCCAGGAGTCGGAACAGGCCTGGCAGAACGCCCCGCAACTGCTGGCCGCACTCAACGGCGCGCGGCTGGGTGCCTGGCTATGGGATATCGACAGCGGCCGGGTCAGCTGGTCACGGGGCACCCAGGCCCTGTTCGGCTTCGACCCGCAGCGCCCGCTACCCGCGGATATCGACTACCTCGACCTGCTGCCTGAGGAAGACCGCGCACGCACGCGCCAGGTATTCCAGGCGGTGTTCAACGGCGAACCGGTGGAACAGGCCATGCGCCACCGCATCCGCTGGCCGGACGGCAGCCTGCACTGGCTGGAGATCAACGGTAGCCTGACCCACGACCCGCACGGCCGGCCACAGATGATCGGGGTGATCCGCGAAATCACGCGTCAGCGCGAGCGGGAAACGGCGCTGATCAATTCGGAAAAACGCTTCGCCACCCTGTTCCACCTCAGCCCCAATGCCATTTTGCTCACTCGTCGCCACGACGGCATGATCTTCGAGGTCAACCAGCACTTCGAAGATATGTTTGGCTGGCCCGGTAGCCAGGTGATCGGCAAGACCAGCCTGGAGCTTGGCCTGTGGGTCAACCCCGAACAGCGCCACCAGTTGCTGGAGTCGACCCGGAGCAACAACGGCCCGCTGATCCTGGAAGTGCAGTTCCGCGCCACCAGCGGCAAGGTGCATGACGGCATCCTCTGCACCCAGGGGATCGAGATGGAGGGCGTGACCTTCCTCCTCAGCACCTTTATCGACACCACCGAACGCAAACGCGCCGAGCAAGCCTTGAAGGACAGCCAGGAGCGCCTGGACCTGGCCCTGGACTCGGCACAGCTGGGCACCTGGGATTGGCATATCCCCAGCGGCATGCTCTACGGCTCGGCCCGTGCCGCGCAGTTGCACGGCCTGCCGCCCATCCCCTTTCACGAATCGTTCGACGCGTTTTTCGAAGGCGTCCCGGAGCAAGAGCGCAACTCGATGCGCCAGGCCTACCGCAGCCTGCGCGAAGGGCCTGCCGGCAACTACCAGATCACCTACCGGGTGCAGCTGGAAAACGGCATCTCGCGCTACATCGAAAGCCGCGCCCGGCTGTACCGCGACGAGCAAGGCAACCCGCTGCGCATGGCCGGTACCTTGCTCGACATCACCGACCAGGTGGAGCGCGAACAGCGCCTGAGCGCCTCGGAAGAGAAGTTCGCCAGCCTGTTCCAGGTCAGCCCCGACCCGATCTGCGTCACCCGCCAGGACAGCGGCCAGTTCATCGAGATCAACCCGGCGTTCACCCAGACCTTCGGCTGGGACACCGACCAGGTGATCGGCCGCACCGCCGAGGAAATCGGCCTGTGGGCGGAGTCCATCGAGCGCGCGCAACGCATCGAGCGGGTAATCCGCGAGCAGGCCCTGAGCAATGTCGCCGTAGTGGTCAACCACCGCAATGGCGCACCGCTGACCTGCGTGATTTCCAGCCGCCTCATCACCGTCGACGACCAGCCCTGCAGCGTCACCACCCTGCGCGACATCACCCAGCAGCAGCGCGCCGAGGCGGCGCTCAAGTCCAGTGAGGAGAAGTTTGCCAAGGCCTTCCACTCCAGCCCCGACGCCATCACCATCACCGAACGTCACAGCGGTCGTTACCTGGAAATCAACGACGGCTTCTGCCGTCTGACCGGCTACAACGCCGCCGAAGTGGTCGGCCACACCGTGTACGAAATAGGCATCTGGGCCGACGACAAGCAGCGCGCCGCCCTGCTGACCGAGCTGCGCGAGCGTGGCCGGGTGCACCACCGCGAGATGCTCGGGCGCAACAAGCGTGGCGATATCCTCACTGTGGAGGTGTCGGTGGAGCCGATCACCCTCAATGAGGTGGACTGCCTGCTGCTGACCGCCCGCGATGTCAGCCAGCTGAAGAACGCGCAGGCGCAGATTCGCCACCTGGCCTACCACGACCCGCTGACCAACCTGCCCAACCGTGCCCTGCTGATGGACCGCCTGAGCCAGCAGATCGCCCTGCTCAAGCGCCACAACCTGCGCGGCGCCCTGCTGTTCCTCGACCTCGACCACTTCAAACACATCAACGACTCACTGGGCCACCCGGTGGGCGACACGGTGCTGAAGATCATCACTGCGCGCCTGGAAGCCAGCGTGCGCCTGGAAGACACCGTGGCGCGCCTGGGTGGCGACGAGTTCGTGGTATTGCTCAGCGGCCTGGAAGGCAGCCGCGAAATGGTCGAAGAAAAAGTCCGCGGGCTGGCCGACACCCTGCGCGAACTGCTGGCCGAACCGATGTCGCTGGACGGCCAGCGCCTGCAGGTAACACCCAGCATCGGCGTCGCGCTGATCCCTGACCACGGCGCCACCCCGGCCGACCTGCTCAAGCGTGCCGATATCGCCCTGTACCGGGCCAAGGATTCCGGGCGCAACACCACTCAGCTGTTCCACACCACGATGCAGAAGGCCGCCAGCGAGCGCCTGCGCATGGAAAACGACCTGCGCCTGGCCCTGGCCCGCGGCGAGCTGGCGCTGCACTTCCAGCCACAGGTGGATGCCCGCGACAACCGTATCGTCGGCGCCGAGGTGCTACTGCGCTGGCATCACCCGCAACTGGGCCAGCAGCCGCCCGCGCAATTCATTCAGGTGCTGGAAGAAAGCGGCCTGATCCTGGAAGTTGGCAGCTGGATTCTCGATGAAGCTTGCGATGCCTGCGCGCGCATGCTCGGCGACGGGCTGATCGACGCCGACGATTTCAGCCTGTGCGTGAACATCAGCCCACGACAGTTCCGCCAGAACGACTTTGTCGGGCGGGTGCTGCGCAGCCTGGACGATTACCGCCTGCCGCGGCAGATGCTGAAGCTGGAAATTACCGAAGGTATCGTCATCCAGAACCTGGAAGACACCATCAGCAAGATGCGCGAGCTGAAGCGCCACGGGGTGAGCTTTGCCATGGATGACTTCGGCACCGGCTACTCCTCGCTGACCTACCTGAAGCGCCTGCCGGTGGATACGCTGAAGATCGACCAGACCTTCGTGCGCGATGCGCCGGAGGACCCAAACGACGCCGAAATCGTCCGCGCCATCGTCGCCATGGCCCGTAGCCTGGACCTGACGGTGATTGCCGAAGGGGTGGAGCTGACCGAACAGCTGGAGTTCCTGGAGCGGCTGGGGTGCCACCTGTACCAGGGGTACTTGCACAGCCGGCCGCTGCCGTTGCCGGAGTTTCGGCAGATGTTGCTGGAGGCGCCGGCGGATTATTGAAAGCGATGCGGATCGCTGCCCCTGTGGCATCGCAGCCTCAAGCGACCACAACAAAAAAGGGCACCCGAAGGTGCCCATTTTCACATCTACATGATCAGTTCAGTGCTGGCTTGTCGCCATTGATCGGAATGCGCTTGGCCTTGGCTTCTTCAGGCACGATGCGCAGCAGGTCGATGCTGAGCAGGCCATTGGCCAGGCCGGCGGCCTTGACTTCGATATGGTCGGCCAGCCGGAACGACAGCTTGAAGGCGCGCTGCGCGATACCCTGATGCAGGTAGGTCACTTCAGCCGCGCCATTGTCACGCTTGCCACCGGTCACGGTCAGGACACCCTTTTCAACCTGCAGGTCGAGGTCGTCCTCCTGGAAACCGGCTGCTGCAACCACGATGCGATAGTGGTCATCGCCATGCTTTTCCACGTTGTAGGGCGGGTAGCTGCTACCGGCCTCGTTACGTGCCGCGGATTCGAACAGGTCGTTGAAACGGTCGAAACCAACGGAATGGCGGAACAGTGGTGCGAGAGAGAAAGCGGTGGTCATGGTCATGAACTCCTGAGATTCAGCAAGTAAGTCATTACGCGACCCGACTTCGGCATCGCGTACTCAAGAGATATGGCCGAGGGAAATGCTTTCAAGGGGCAAGCAGAAAAAATCTGGATTCCTGCATTGGGTTTGATGGCCTCTTCGCGGGTAAACCCGCTCCCACAGGGACCTCACACATTACAAAACCTGTGCCGAACCTGTGGGAGCGGGTTCACCCGCGAAAGGGCCGGATCAGGCAACACAAGCCTCCAAGGAAACCGCCTCAACCCCCAGCAACCGGCTGATCCGCGCACAGTCATCCTCGCGCCGCAACTCGGCAAACAGCACAACCGCTTCCGGATAACTGCGGGTCAGCATCGCCAGCCACTGCTTCATCCGCCCCGGCGCATAACGCGGCGACAACTTGGCCTGGGCCTGGCGCCAGAACTCGCGCAGCAACGGCAGCAGGTCGTCCCAGCTCATCGGCTGGTACTCCCGCCCGTCACGCGCCGCAGCAATCTGCAGACCCAGGTCGGGGCGTGAGACCAGCCCACGGCCCAACATGATGTCCTCGGCGCCACTGACCTCACGACAGCGCCGCCAGTCGTCCACGGTCCAGATCTCGCCATTGGCGAACACCGGCACCTTGACCACATCCTGCACGCGCGCCACCCACTCCCAGTGGGCCGGCGGCTTGTAGCCCTCGACCTTGGTCCGCGCATGCACCACCAGGTGCGCCGAGCCGCCTTCGGCCAGCGCCGTGGCACACTCCAGGGCACCATCGGGGTTGTCGAAGCCCAGGCGCATCTTCGAAGTGACCGGGATATCCGCCGGTACGGCACGGCGCACTTCGCGGACAATGGCGTGCAGCAGCTCCGGCTCCTTGAGCAGCACCGCTCCGCCACGCGACTTGTTCACGGTCTTGGCCGGGCAACCGAAGTTCAGGTCGATCACCGGCGCCCCCAGCTCGCAGGCCAGCGCGGCGTTTTCCGCCAGGCACACAGGGTCCGAGCCCAACAGTTGCACGCGCATGGGCACCCCGGCGGCGGTCCGCGCGCCATTGCGCAACTCGGGCGCCAGCTTGTCGAACGAGGAAGGCGGCAGCAGGCGGTCGCACACGCGAATGAACTCGGTGACGCACCAGTCGATACCGCCCACGCGGGTCAGCACGTCGCGCAGAATGTTGTCGACCAGCCCCTCCATGGGGGCCAGGGCAATTTGCATGTCGGGGTCTCGGCGGAAAAAGCCGGCAGTCTAACAAAAATTGCCGGTGTTTCAGGCGCCGATCAGCGCCGGGCCGTAACCGTCGAGGAACTCCGCCGGCATGCGCTTGGGCTTGCCGCTGGACAGCTCGATGCAGGCGAAAGTGGTCTGGGCGCGCAACAAGGTCACGCCGTCGCGCGGGCGCTTGAGCTGGAAGCGCCGGGTCATGCGCAAGCGCTGGTCCCAGTCGATGATCCAGGTGGCCAGCTGCAGCTCGTCGTCCTCGTAGGCGGCGGCCAGGTAGTCGATTTCGTGGCGCACCACGGCCATGGCCCGGTCCAGCCGGCGGTACTCGGCCAGGTCCAGGCCCAGACGCTGGGAGTGGCGCCAGGCGCAGCGCTCCAGCCAGGTGACGTAAACCGCATTGTTGGCGTGGCCGAGGCCATCGATGTCCTCGCTGCCGACGCACAGATCGATGACGAAGGGTGTTGCCAGGTCCCAGCTCATGTTCGCTTCCTTGGAAGAAAACTGGATTTAGCAGGGCCCTGCAGAAAAAAGTCCAGCCTTCTTAGAGGATTCACCGGCCTCATCAGGCGCTTTGCCGCGCTGGTGCACCAGCCCGGGTCAGCAGCTCCAGCACCGCTTCACTCAGGCGCGGATCGGACAGCACCCGCTGATGGCCACCCGCCTCCAGCAGCATCAGACGGCTATCGAACCAGGCCTTGTGGATAACCTGGGCCTCATCGGCTGCCACCAAGCCATCATCGGCGGCATGCACCACCAGCCCCGGCAACTCCAGCTGATAACCGGTCACATCCAGCCGCGCAATCTGCATGCCCACATCCCGCTCCACCTGGCGAATGAACGCCGCCCGCGCCCGCGCTGGCAGCCCCAGACGATGGGCAAAGCCACGCAGTACGCCCAACAGTCTTGCCGGGGCTGCAATGCTGACCGCCGCCTCTGTGCGCAGCCCCATCTGCAGGGCCAGCAATACACTAGCACCGCCCATGGAATGCCCAATCACCGCACGCAGTGGCGGCAGCTCGGCGGCAGCCTCCAGCAGCGCTCGGGCAAACAGCACCACATTTGCCTGCTCGCCGGGCGAACGCCCATGCCCCGGCCCCTCCAGCGACACCACCGTGTGCCCGGCCTGAACCAAGGTTTCAATCAGCGCGGCAAACTGGGTCGGGCGCCCTTCCCAGCCGTGCATCAGCAGCACGGTCGGTCCCTTGCCCCAGCGCAGGGCCGACAAGCCGAAGCGCAGGGTGATGCGCTCGGCGCTGGCCAGCACGGGCAGTTCCCAATCCCGCGGCGGCAGGTTGCGCGGGGTCATGAAGGCACGGCGCATCTTGCCCGCGACGTGCTCGGGGGCCAGGTGGCCCAGGGTGCCATTGACACCGCGAATCCAGCTCAGGGTAGTCATCGCCATGCTCCAGGGTTAAAGCACCGCCGATTTGGCGGCGCGCAGGATACGATCAGACAGCTCGCTGGTGCCCAGGGCACGGGCCAGCGCCAGGCCGCCAACCATCAGGGCCAGGTCGGCCAAGGCTTTGTCGGCGTCCTCGGGGCAGTCGACCATGGCGGCAGCCATCAACTCGATGTGCTCGGCCAGCACCTCACGGAAGGCCTCTGGCAGGCGCTGCAGCTCGCCCAGCGAGTTAGGCAGCGGGCAGGCGTGCACTTCGGCATCACGGTGCTTGCGCGACAGGTAGAAGGCACTGGTCAGCGCCCGCCGCCCTGCGCCATCGAGGCTGGGGTCGATCTGGGCGAGCAAGGCGCGGCGCTCGCCGAGCAACTGGCGGAACGCTTCGAGCATCAACTCGTCCTTGCTATCGAAGTGGGCATAGAAGCCGCCGACGGTCAGCCCCGCCGCACCCATGACCTGACTGACGCTAGGCTCGGCCGGGCCGTGCTGGATCAGCGCACTTCGCGCCGCCTCGAGAATGCGTTCGCGGGTTCTGCTCTTCTTGTCGCTCATCAGGCCATTCGCCGATCAAAATATGATGATAGAAATATTATTCGTATAATATTTCTTGGCAAGCAAAACTTGCAGCCGTCTGTCGGTCGCAGGATTTTTTTGAGGAAGGGAGAAAAACAAAAGGCCCATTCAATAATCGAATGAGCCTTCAAAGTCCCGCAAAACGCGGGTAAACATGGCGTCCCCTAGGGGACTCGAACCCCTGTTACCGCCGTGAAAGGGCGGTGTCCTAGGCCACTAGACGAAGGGGACGTAACCTTCGTGCCAGTCCGCTAACGCGAACTGTGGCAAAATTGGTGGAGCTAAGCGGGATCGAACCGCTGACCTCCTGCATGCCATGCAGGCGCTCTCCCAGCTGAGCTATAGCCCC
>NZ_OLKL01000018.1 GCF_900291015.1 Pseudomonas persica | reverse complement strand
TTGGTGGAGCTAAGCGGGATCGAACCGCTGACCTCCTGCATGCCATGCAGGCGCTCTCCCAGCTGAGCTATAGCCCCGGATTTCTAGCCTCTCGGCCCAGCGACATCCTGAAACATCGCTTGTGCAAAACTGGCGTCCCCTAGGGGACTCGAACCCCTGTTACCGCCGTGAAAGGGCGGTGTCCTAGGCCACTAGACGAAGGGGACGNTGGCGTCCCCTA
Organism: Pseudomonas persica; assembly: GCF_900291015.1. GTDB lineage: Bacteria > Pseudomonadota > Gammaproteobacteria > Pseudomonadales > Pseudomonadaceae > Aquipseudomonas. The sequence continues at coordinate 261,313 of NZ_OLKL01000018.1, read as the reverse complement.
GGGGACTCGAACCCCTGTTACCGCCGTGAAAGGGCGGTGTCCTAGGCCACTAGACGAAGGGGACGAACCTTCTTACCTTCAAGACCCGGTTGCTGGACCCGGTCTTGCCCGACAGCATTGGCTGCCAAGCGGAATTTGGTGGAGCTAAGCGGGATCGAACCGCTGACCTCCTGCATGCCATGCAGGCGCTCTCCCAGCTGAGCTATAGCCCCACAATGTCGCTTTGAACCGAAGCGCTGGCTGAGGGCCTGGCGTTTCGTTTTCGTTCATCGCTGTGGACGGGGCGCATATTAAGATCGGATTGCAGGGCTGTCAAACGAATTTTTCAAAATATTCAAAAAAATTTTCACAGATAACAATCACTTACCGCCCTACCTCTACTAAAACCTGGGCAGTGAGCCCTGTGGGAGCGGGTTTACCCGCGAATGCGGCGGTGCATGCACCATCGTATTCGCGGGTGAACCTGCTCCCACAGGTTCGGCTATAGCCTGGGGACCGCTGTCAGGCGATGGAAGCCAGCAGCTTTTCCCACTCTTTGTTTTCTTTCTTCGACACACCACCCAGCAGGTCCAGGGCCTGGCGCAGGCGGTAGCGGGTCAGGTCCGGCCCAAGGATTTCCATCGCGTCCAGTACCGAAACCGAGCTGGCCTGGCCGGTAATGGCGGCAAACATCAGCGGCATTGCGTCACGCAACTTCAGCTCCAGCGCTTCGACCACCGCCTGGATGCAGCCGGTAATGCGCTCTTTCTCCCATTGACGCAGGCTTTCGAGCTTCCACAGGATCAGCTGGATCACCTGGCGCACCTGGTCGGCCGACAGCTTCTTGCTTTCGAACAACTTGGCATCCAGCTTCAGCGCGCCTTCGAAGAAGAACCCGCCCAGCGGGGCGACCTGACTGAAAGTTTCCACCCGGCCCTGCACATGCGGGGCAATCTTCATCATGTAGTCGCTATTGAACGCCCACTTCTGCAGGCGCGCGGCGAACTCCGCGACCGGCAGTTCGCGCAGCCACTGACCGTTCAGCCAGGACAGCTTCTCGATGTCGAAGATCGGGCCGCCCAGCGAGATACGCGACAGGTCGAAGTGCTCGACCATCTCGGCCAGCGAGAACTTCTCGCGCTCGTCCGGCATCGACCAGCCCATGCGGCCCAGGTAGTTGAGCATCGCCTCGGGCATGAAGCCCATGCGCTCGTAGAACGTCACCGAAGTCGGGTTCTTGCGCTTGGACAGCTTGGACTTGTCCGGGTTACGCAGCAGCGGCATGTAGCACAGCTTGGGCTGTTCCCAGCCGAAGTATTCGTACAGTTTGATCAGCTTGGGGGCCGATGGCAGCCACTCTTCGCCGCGCAGCACGTGGGTGATGCCCATAAGATGGTCATCGACCACGTTGGCCAGGAAGTACGTCGGCAGGCCGTCGTTCTTCATCAACACCTGCATGTCCATGCGGTCCCACGGGATCTCGACCTCGCCACGCAGCATGTCCGGCACCACGCACACGCCTTCGCTCGGCACTTTCATGCGGATCACGTGCGGCTCGCCAGCGTCCAGACGGCGCTGCACTTCCTCGGCGCTCAGCAGCAGCGCACGGCCGTCGTAGCGCGGGGTTTCGCCACGGGCTTGCTGCTCGGCGCGCATCTGCTCCAGCTCTTCGGCGGTGCAGAAGCAGTAGAAGGCATGGCCGGCGTCAACCAGTTCCTTGGCGTACTTGGCGTAGATCTCGCCACGCTCGCTCTGCCGGTACGGGCCGTGCGGGCCACCAACGTCCGGGCCTTCGTTCCATTCGATGCCGAGCCAGCGCAGGGCATCGAAGATCTGCTGCTCCGACTCGCGCGTGGAGCGCAACTGGTCGGTGTCCTCGATGCGCAGGATGAACTCACCGCCGTGCTGCTTGGCAAAGCAGTAGTTGAACAGGGCGATGTAGGCGGTGCCGACATGGGGGTCGCCGGTAGGCGATGGCGCGATACGCGTGCGTACGGTGGTCATGGAGAGTCTCGAACGAAAGATGAAACAAAGGCCGGATGTTAGCAGGAGGCAGGCACCGGGCTCCAGCAATGGCGCGAACGTCACTTGTCGAGCGGCCATGCGCCGCTGTTAAATTTATTTACATTTCTGGAACAATAGTCCTCATGCCTGCCCAACTCAAACGCCGCCTGCTGGTCTTCTTCACCCTGGTGGCCATCATCGCCCTCGCCTTCCTGGGCCACTGGTACTTCAAGGGCCGCTTCTACGAAAGCACCGACAACGCCTACGTACAGGGCGAGATCACACGCATTTCCAGCCAGTTGGGCGCGCGCATCGACGAGGTCCGGGTCGAGGACAACCAGCACGTCAGGAAAGGCGATCTGCTGGTGCGCCTGGAGGCCGCCGACTTCGAACTGGCCGTGCAACGCGCCCGTGCCGCCCTGGCCACCCGCGAAGCCGAGCAGGTGCAGGCGCAAAGCCGCCTGACCCAGCAAGCCAGCCTGATCGCCGCCGGCCAGGCCCAGGTGGCGGCCAGCCAGGCCACCTTCGACCGCTCGCGCCTGGACCTGAGCCGTGCCGAAAAGCTGCGCAAGCCTGGTTTCGTATCGGAAGAGCGGGTCACCACCCTGTACGCGGACAGCCATGTCGCCGGCTCGCGGGTCGACAAGGCCCGTGCCGACCTGCAAAGCCAGCGCCAGCAGATCAATGCGCTGGCCGCCGAGCTCAAGCGCCTCGACGCGCAAATCGCCAACGCCCGCGCCGACCTGGCACAGGCCCAACTGAACCTGGCCCGCTGCGAAATCCGCGCACCGATCAGCGGCCGCATCGGCCAGCGCAACGCGCGCAATGGCCAGGTGGTACAGGCCGGTGCCTACCTGCTGTCGATCGTGCCGGACGAAGACATCTGGGTGCAGGCCAACTTCAAGGAAACCCAGATTGGCCGCATGCAGCCCGGCCAGCGTGCCGAACTGCTGTTCGACAGCTACCCCGACACGCCGGTCGAAGGCCGGGTCGACAGCCTGTTCGCCGCCTCCGGCGCGCAGTTCAGCCTGCTGCCGCCCGACAACGCCACCGGCAACTTCACCAAGGTGGTACAGCGCATCCCGGTCAAGCTGACCTTCCGCGCCGACAACCCACTGCACGGGCACATCCGCCCCGGTATGTCGGTGACCGCCACCGTCGACCTGCGCAGCGAGGACGAAGGCCACAATGGCCGCTGACCCGTTGCTCAGGCCCACCGCGGAGCCGACCCGGCAGGACTGGATCGCGGTAATGAGCGTGATGCTCGGCGCCTTCATGGCAGTACTGGACATCCAGATCACCAACTCGTCACTCAAGGACATCCAGGGCGCACTGTCGGCGACGCTGGAGGAAGGCTCATGGATTTCCACCTCTTACCTGGTAGCGGAAATCATCATGATCCCGCTCACTGCCTGGCTGGTGCAGCTGCTGTCGGCGCGGCGCCTGGCGGTGTGGGTATCCAGCGGTTTCCTGTTGTCGTCGTTGTTGTGCTCGATGGCCTGGAACCTGGAGAGCATGATCCTGTTCCGCGCCCTGCAGGGCTTTACTGGCGGTGCACTGATCCCGCTGGCTTTCACCCTGACCCTGACCAAGCTGCCCGAACACCACCGCGCCAAGGGCATGGCCATGTTCGCCATGACCGCCACCTTCGCCCCCTCCATCGGCCCTACCCTGGGCGGCTGGCTGACCGAGAACTGGGGCTGGGAATACATTTTCTACATCAACGTGCCGCCGGGCCTGGTGATGATCGCCGGCCTGCTGTACGGGCTGGAGAAGAAGGATGCGCACTGGGAACTGCTGAAAAGCACCGATTATGCCGGCATCGTCACCCTGGGCCTGGGGCTGGGCTGCCTGCAGGTTTTCCTGGAGGAAGGCCACCGCAAGGACTGGCTGGAATCACAGCTGATCGTCGGCCTGGGCAGCATCGCGCTGATCAGCCTGATCACCTTCATCATCCTGCAGTTTTCCAAGCCACACCCGCTGATCAACCTGCGCATCCTCGGCAACCGCAATTTCGGCCTGTCGAGCATCGCCAGCCTGGGCATGGGAGTGGGGTTGTACGGGTCGATCTACCTGCTGCCGCTGTACCTGGCGCAGGTGCAAGGCTACAACGCCTTGCAGATCGGCGAGGTGATCATGTGGATGGGCATCCCGCAGCTGTTCCTGATCCCGCTGGTGCCGCAACTGATGAAAGTGGTGTCGCCCAAGGTGTTGTGCGCCCTGGGGTTCTGCCTGTTCGGCGCCGCCAGTTTCGGCTCAGGGGTACTCAACCCGGATTTCGCCGGGCCGCAGTTCAACCATATCCAGATCATCCGTGCCATCGGCCAACCAATGATCATGGTGACCATTTCGCTGATCGCTACGGCGTATATCCAGCCGCAGGATGCGGGTTCGGCGTCGAGCCTGTTCAATATCCTGCGTAATCTGGGCGGTGCGATTGGCATTGCACTGCTGGCCACATTGCTGGATGCACGGACCAAGGTGTATTTCGATTACCTGAGGGAGTCGGTGGTGCCGAGCAACCCGCAGGTGGCGGAGCGGTTGGCGCAACTGGCAGAGCGGCTGGGCAATGACAATGCGGCGCTGGGCAAGTTGAGCGAGATAACCCATCAGCAGGCGCTGATCATGGCCTACAACGATGCCTTCCACTTTGTCGGAATCGGCCTGGCGGTAAGCATGGTGGCGGTGTTGTTGACCCGCAAGTTGCCAGAGGGGTTGAAGGCTGGGGAAGCCCATTGAGTTGGTTGTTGCCTGTGCCGGCCTCTTCGCGGGTAAACCCGCTCCCACAGGTACGGCGCAGTTCCTGAAACCTGGGGAGAGCCCTATGGGAGCGGGTTTACCCGCGAAGAGGCCATTACTGGCGATAGAGATATCAGCTGGTAATCAATCGCTCGCGCAACTGGGCAATCTCGTCGCGCAATTGCGCTGCGGCCTCGAACTCCAGATCGCGGGCGAACTGCATCATCTTCTCTTCCAGCTGCTTGATGCGCTTGGTGATCTCGCCCGGCGTGCGCAGCTCGGCCTCGTAGCGGGCACTCTCCTCTGCCGCCTTGGCCATGCCCTTGCGCTTCTTGCTGCGCGCGCCGGGCACGGTGGCGCCTTCCATGATGTCGGTGATGTCCTTGACCACGCCCTTGGGCACGATGCCATTGGCCTGGTTGAAGGCGATCTGCTTCTCGCGACGACGCTCGGTCTCGTCGATGGCGCGCTGCATGGAGCCGGTGATGTTGTCGGCATACAGGATGGCCCGGCCATTGAGGTTGCGCGCAGCACGGCCGATGGTCTGGATCAGTGAGCGCTCGGAACGCAGGAAACCTTCCTTGTCGGCATCGAGGATCGCCACCAGCGACACCTCGGGCATGTCCAGGCCCTCGCGCAGCAGGTTGATGCCCACCAGCACGTCGAAGGTCCCCAGGCGCAGGTCGCGGATGATCTCCACCCGCTCGACGGTGTCGATGTCCGAATGCAGGTAACGCACCCGCACGTCATGGTCGGCCAGGTAGTCGGTCAGGTCTTCTGCCATGCGCTTGGTCAGCGTGGTCGCCAGTACCCGCTCCCCCTGCGCCACGCGCTTGCGGATCTCCGACAGCAGGTCATCCACCTGGGTAAGCGCCGGGCGCACTTCCACCTGCGGGTCGACCAGGCCGGTCGGGCGCACCACCTGCTCCACCACGCGCCCGGCGTGCTCAGCCTCATAGGGGCCCGGGGTGGCGGACACGAAGATGGTCTGCGGGCTGACATCCTCCCACTCGTCGAAACGCATCGGCCGGTTGTCCAGTGCCGAAGGCAGGCGGAAGCCGTATTCGACCAGGGTTTCCTTGCGCGAGCGGTCGCCCTTGTACATGGCGCCGACCTGCGGAACGCTGACGTGGGATTCGTCGATCACCAGCAGCGCATCAGGCGGCAGGTAGTCGTACAGAGTGGGCGGCGGCGCCCCGGCCGGGCGCCCGGACAGGTAGCGCGAGTAGTTCTCGATGCCGTTGCAGTAGCCCAGCTCCAGGATCATCTCCAGATCGAAGCGGGTGCGTTGCTCCAGGCGCTGGGCTTCGACCAGCTTGTTGGCCTTCTGCAGGTATTCCAGGCGGCCCTTGAGCTCCTCCTTGATGCCCTCCACCGCCTCCAGCAGGGTTTCCCGCGGGGTGACGTAGTGGCTCTTGGGGTAGAAGGTGAAGCGCGGCAGCTTGCGGAAGACCTCGCCGGTCAGCGGGTCGAAGGCGGCGATGTTTTCCACTTCGTCATCGAACAGTTCGATACGGATGGCCTCAAGGTCCGATTCGGCCGGGAAGATGTCGATCACATCGCCGCGCACGCGGAAGGTGGCGCGGGCAAAGTCCATCTCGTTGCGAGTGTATTGCAGGTCGGCCAGGCGGCGCAGTAGCGCGCGCTGGTCGAGCTGGTCGCCGCGGTCCACGTGCAGGACCATTTTCAGGTAGGTCTCGGGGCTACCCAGACCGTAGATGCACGACACGGTGGTGACGATGATCGCGTCGCGCCGCTCCAGCAGCGCCTTGGTCGCCGACAGGCGCATCTGCTCGATGTGGTCGTTGATCGAAGCATCCTTCTCGATGAAGGTGTCGGAGGACGGTACGTAAGCTTCAGGCTGGTAGTAGTCGTAATAGGAAACGAAGTACTCCACCGCATTGTTGGGGAAGAACGCCTTGAACTCGCCATACAGCTGCGCGGCCAGGGTCTTGTTCGGCGCCAGCACCAGGGTCGGGCGCTGCACCTGCTGGATGACATTGGCGATACTGAAGGTCTTGCCCGAGCCGGTCACCCCGAGCAGCGTCTGATGCGACAGCCCCGCCTCGATGCCTTCGACCATCTGCCGGATGGCCTCGGGCTGGTCGCCGGCCGGCTGGAAACGGGTGACGAGCTGGAACTCGGACATGACGGACCTCGCGGTGTTGCAGCAACTGTAAATTTAGCCAGTAGTCTATACCCAAATGCGCCTGTCGGGGGGCGCTTTCAAGGCACAGCTGTGAGCGCTTGTTACGGTGGACACGGCAATTAGACCAATGGTCGAAAAATATTTGCGCAAATGACTGGAAAAGCTGCGCCATAGTGTCGCGGTGACCGGTCGGTATCACTATACTGACACCCCGTTTGTGCACCGCTTCAGTGCATTCGGGCTGGAGCGTGTACGTCCTATCACACTCCAATCAGAGCCAAGGTAACAATGAGCCTGTTTTCCGCTGTCGAGCTGGCACCCCGCGACCCTATTCTGGGCCTCAACGAAGCATTCAATGCCGACCCACGTACCGACAAGGTCAACCTGGGTGTAGGTGTGTACTGCAATGAGGAAGGCCGCATTCCGCTGCTGCGCGCCGTGATCGAAGCCGAGACCCAGCGTGCCGCCCAGCACGCCTCGCGCGGCTACCTGCCGATCGACGGCATCGCCACCTACGACCAGGCTGTACAAAAGTTGCTGTTCGGTGCCGAGTCGCCACTGCTGGCCGCTGGCCGCGTGGTTACCGTGCAGGCCGTCGGCGGTACCGGCGCACTGAAGATTGGTGCCGACTTCCTCAAGCGTGTGTCGCCGAACGCCTTGGTTGCCATCAGCGACCCGAGCTGGGAAAACCACCGCGCGCTGTTCGAATCGGCCGGCTTCCCAGTACAGAACTACCGCTACTACGACGCGCCGACCAACGACGTCAACCGCGCCGGCATGCTCGAAGACCTGAACAACCTGCCGTCCGGCTCGATCGTGGTGCTGCACGCCTGCTGCCACAACCCGACCGGCGTCGACCTGAGCCTGGACGACTGGAAAAATGTCCTGGCAGTGGTCAAGGCCAAGGGCCACGTGCCGTTCCTCGACATGGCCTACCAGGGCTTCGGTGACGGCATCGCCGAAGACGCCTTCGCCGTGCGCCTGTTCGCCGAGTCGGGCCTGGAGTTCTTCGTGTCCAGCTCGTTCTCCAAGTCGTTCTCGCTGTACGGCGAGCGCGTCGGCGCGCTGTCGATCGTCACCGCCTCCAAGGACGAGAGCACCCGCGTGCTGTCGCAGGTCAAGCGCGTGATCCGCACCACCTACTCCAACCCGCCGACCCACGGTGCAACCATCGTTGCCACCGTGCTGAACAGCGCCGAACTGCGCCAGATGTGGGAAAGCGAGCTGGCCGAAATGCGCGAGCGCATCCACGGCATGCGCAAGCAGATGGTTTCGCTGCTGGCCGAATATGGCGCCAACCGCGACTTCAGCTTCGTTGGCCGCCAGGTCGGCATGTTCTCGTACTCGGGCCTGACCGTTGAGCAAGTCGCGCGCCTGAAGAACGACTTCGGCATCTATGCCCTGGATACCGGCCGCATCGCGGTTGCCGCGCTGAACCAGAGCAACATCCACGTGGTCACCAAGGCCATCGTCGAAGTACTGTAACTGCTTGATTTGTCAGGGGGTGGCTTGACTTCCCCCTGGCAATCAGTAAGATACGCACAGATTCCGCGATAGCTCAGTCGGTAGAGCAAATGACTGTTAATCATTGGGTCCCTGGTTCGAGTCCAGGTCGCGGAGCCAACCACTGAGAAAGCCCTCGGATGCGCAAGCAACCGGGGGCTTTTTCGTTATGTTTGCAGTCAGTTCTTCAGCGGCTCGGTCACGGGCTTGCCTTCATCCACCAGGCTCCAGACCAGCAGCTTGGCTGGCCGGGTCTGGCTGGCGTTGCGTGACACCCTGTGTACGGTGCCTGGCGCCTCGTACCAGTATTCGCCGGCCTTGTAGGTTTTCTCCGACTCGTCGTTGAGCTTCGATACCACCGCCCCTTCCAGCACGTAGGCCATCACTGCGCCCGGATGTTGATGCGCGGGTGATGCCTGGCCGGGGGCGTAGCTGACGGTGAGCATCACGGCATTCTTGCCGGGGGGGTTCGAGGGTTGTTGCTGCTGCAGGACCTTGACCTGGCCGGAAGCGTTGCCGTGGGCCCAGACAGAGGATTGGGCGGCGAGCAGGGCGAAGAGGATGATGCTCAGGGGTTTCATGGGGGCGTCTCCTGGATGGCAATTGCCTGCAGGTTAGGCCTGTGGGGCAGAGAGACAAATGGCCAATTCGGGGAAAAACCAAGAGGCCGATTGTGGCCTGTGCCCGCGAAGAGGCCGGCACAGGCCACAGGGACCTCACCTGCTACGCCCGATCGGGTAAAACTCGCCCTGGCTCCATACCCCAAGCCACTCCTCACCCTCGATCTCACGCGGCACCGCCAGCTCCACCAACTGGTAGAACACATTGCGATGAATCAGCGCCTCGAGGTTACTGCGCATCAGCACATACGGCGATGGCTCCTGCGTCACCGGATCGATCACCACGCGCAAGGGGTTGGCCGGCCCGGCCTCGACCTGGTCCTCGACATTACTGGTGAAACGCAGCAGCTGCTGCTCCCCCTCCCCCTCCACGTCCAGCGCCACCGCCACGAACGGCGCATCATCGACGCGAATGCCCACCTTCTCCACCGGGGTAATCAGGAAGTAGTCATCGCCATCGCGGCGGATGATGGTGGAAAACAGCCGCACCATCGGCTTGCGCCCGATCGGTGTACCCAGGTAGTACCAGGTGCCATCACGGGCAATGCGCATGTCGATGTCACCGCAGAAGTCCGGGTTCCACAGATGCACCGGCGGCAGGCCCTTGGCCTTGGGGATCTGCGCCAGAAGATCATTGGCCTTGCCGGAATCGCTCATCACGCGTGCCTCATTCACTCACACCCAGAAGGCTACGAGCGTACTCGCGCATTGGCGTGCCAAGCAAATCTTCCGGGGTGTTGTCGTGGAACGTCAACAAACCGCCACGGCTCTTGATACGCGCGGTGTCGATCAGGTAGCGGGTGTTGGTTTCGATCAGCATCATCTGCACCACACCGGTGTCCCAGCCCAGGCGGTCGACCGCCTGTTCGTCATACCACTCGTCGCCATTGCCGATACGGTCGTCGGTGCGGGCGAAGCGGGTGTACAGCACGTAGTCGGCCCCCACCGAACGGGCCTGGGCGATGGCCTCTTCCAGGCCCAGCGGGCCTTGGGCACGACGCACCAGCGGGAAATACTCGACGAAGCTCTTGAAGGCCTGCTCGGCCACCACGTTCTGCCGTGGCACCGGCCCCTTGCCCGGTGGCACGAACGCGCCCTGGCCGATGAAGATGAACGAATCAGGCTGCAGACGGATCGACAGGGTGCGACGGGTATCGCTATGGTTCAGCAGACCCGCATCGCTCATGTGATAGCGGACGCCCTCGCCCATATCGCTGACACTCATACAACCGCCCAACGCCATCAGCGCCAGCAGCAAGACCAGGCTACGCATCTTTCCTCCAGTGACCGGCGACGAAAAACCGGCGAATAGCCGGCGGATGCAGCTTTTGCGCCAGCTTCAGCCACCGATCACCTTCATCACCATCACATCGCCGGAAAACGCCAAGTCCTGCTTGTCTGCCAAAGCCTTGACCAGCAAGCGCTGCAGGGCCGGCAGCGCCTGATGGCGAGGCTTTTCCAGCAGATCGCCGACGAACTGGCGATTACCCGACGACAGGCAGCCATGCAGCCATCCCGTGGAGGACAGCCGCAGCCGCGAGCAGGTGCGGCAGAACGGTACACTTTCGTTGGCGATCACGCCGAAGTGCCCCCTGCCGGGGATCTGATAACGCAAGGCGGTGGCGTCCAGCGGCGCGTCGACCTGGGCATAGGCATGCTTGCCAGCAATCAGTGCGAGCAACTGGTCAAGGCCGACGAACTGCTGCAGGAAGGCGTTGTGGTCACGGGCCAGGTGGCCCATGCGCATGAGTTCGATGAAGCGCAGTTCGAAGCCGCGCTCAAGGCAGTAATCCAGCAGCGGCAGCACCTGGTCGAGGTTGTGCCCGCGCATCGGCACCATATTCACCTTGATTTGCATGCCCAGGGCGCTGGCCTGCTGCATACCCGCCAGCACGCTGGCCAGGTCGCCGCCCCGGGCAATGTGGCGGAAGGCCTGCGGGTCAAGGGTATCGAGGGAAACGTTCAGCCGGCGGATACCGGCCGCCTGCAACTGTGGCAACTTGCGCACCAGCAGCTGGCCATTGGTGGTCAGCGAGATATCGTCAAGGTCAAGCTTGGCCACGGCGGCCAGGAAGGCGTCCAGGCGCGGACTGACCAATGGCTCACCGCCGGTGATGCGCAAGCGCTCGATACCGGCGGCTTCAATCAGGTAGGCCACACCACGGGCCAGGGCATCCGCCGGCAGTTCGTCCTGCGCCGCCACCAGGCGCTTGCCGTCTGGTACGCAGTAGGTGCAGGCATAATTACAGGCAGCCGTCAGGCTGACGCGCAGGTTGCGAAAACGCCTGCCTTGACGATCGACGATCATGAATGACTCCGGCATGGATGATGGGGGCCGGCAAAACCTGACTCATAAATCAGGTTTTTGCAAGCCCCGGCACATCGCCGAATTCTGTAGGAGCAGCCTTGTGCTGCTCCTGCAGGTACTGCGTACTACCTGCAAGGGAACTTCAGTTCGAGGGTTCCGGGTCGCGCTTGCGCTTGTTGCCCATGCGCACGCCAATGTCCATCAGGAACTGGAAGAAGCCTTCCTGATCCTCCAGCACATTGCTCCAGAACGGCGAGTGGTACAGCGCCACGGCGCCGTGCACCAGCGCCCAAGCGGCGCAGTAGTGGAAATACGGTGGCACGTCTTCGAGCTTGCCTTCGCTGATACGGCCCTTGATCAGCTGGGTCAGGCGATCGAAGTTGGAGGCACGGATGCTGTGCAGCTGCTCGACCATTTCCGGCACCTGGTTGCCCTTGACCACCTTTTCTTCCAGGCGGTCGAACAGCCGGTAACGCTGCGGGTCGCGCATGCGGAACTCGAAGTAGGCTCGCGACAGGGCTTCCTTGTCGCGGTCGACGTCGGCCGAATGCAACAGTGCGTTCAGGTCGCGCTCGTAGTCGAGCATCAGGCGCAGGTAGATCTCCGCCTTGGACTTGAAGTGCTTGTAGATCGTGCCTTTGCCGATGCCCACGGCGTCGGCGATCATCTCGACGGTGACGCTGTCTTCACCCTGTTCGAGAAACAGTTTGAGCGCGGTGTCGAGGATTTCCTGTTCGCGGCGGCGAAACTCACGGACCTTACGAGGTTCTTTCTGCATGGGAAGGACTGGATGACAATCGAAGCGGTTTATTATGCCTAACTTGCGGGAAATTGCACGGATCATCCAAGCATGTCTGTGTTTCACCATGCATACGGCCATGCGCTGCGGGAGGAATGAAACGTCGGCGTATTCCAAATCTGTTTAAAAAACGACCGATATGCACTGGCACTGCGCCAAACCTGACCAATACTTGAAGTGTTGGCGCGGCGCATCCCCCCCAAGTGGCGCGCCGATAAAGGTGCTCAGGGACCGCGTACCTTTGTTTTACTCCTAATGGTCTTAACCCGGATTCCCCCCCCAGAACCCGGGTTTTTTTTGCGTGGTTCGAGGGGGATTGCCGGAGGGCAGCCAGGTGCCTGCCTCAAGTTTTGCAGCGCCTGTGAAATCGAGCGCCGCGCGGGCGGCGCTCGAACGGATAGGCGCCGAAGATGTTATGGCGGGCACTTGATAGCCCTCGCACACCCCCAAACCCTTCGAGTCAGCCCACCCGCGCCAACGGGAACAAGCGCTTGAAGTTGGCAGTGGTCTGCTCGGCCAACTGCTCATAACTGGCCCCCCGCAGCGAAGCCACATACTCCGCCACCTCGCGCACATACTGCGGCAAGTTCGGCTTGCCCCGGTGCGGAATCGGCGCCAGATACGGCGAATCGGTCTCCACCAGCAACCGATCGACCGGCACCTGCCGTGCCACTTCACGCAGGGCATCGGCATTGCGGAAGGTAACGATGCCAGACAACGAGATGTAATACCCCAGGTCCAGCGCCGCCTTGGCCATGTCCCAGTCTTCGGTGAAACAATGCAGCACACCGGCCTGCGGCAGGTTGGCCTCGCGCAGCAACGCCAAGGTATCGGCACGCGCCGCACGGGTGTGCACGATCACCGGTTTGCCGGTCTGCCGCGACGCCTCCAGGTGCAGGCGGAACGAAGCCTGCTGCAGTTCGGCAGCCTCCGGCTCGTAGTGGTAATCCAGCCCGGTTTCACCAATGGCCACCACATGCGGGTGAGCCAGTTCGCGCAGCAGCCACTCCAGCGCCGGCGTTTCGCCCGGTGCCAGGTCCAGCGGGTGCACCCCCACCGAGCAATCGACATCAGCGTACTGCTCGCTCAGCGCTTTCACCGCGCCGGCATTCTCGGCACTTACGCCAATACACAGGAAATGCCCGACCCCGCGCTCACGCGCCGCCTGCAGGGCAGCATCGAGGGAGCCCTGATGGGCGCTCAGGTCAAGACGGTCGAGGTGGCAATGGGAATCTACAAGCATGGGATAACGGCACACATGAAAAAATGAAAATCAGCGGGCGCCCGGCAACTGCAGCCAGTGAGCCAGCAGCGCTTCAAGCAGCAGGGCGCGGTTGAGGTTGGCCTTGCCCAGCACCTTCTGGCGCTGTTCCAGGATCCACGACTGCACCTCCAGCACCTTGGCCTGGCGGCTCTTCTGCGCCAGGTACTGCACCACCTTGCGCATATCAGCCAAGCCTAACCCCTCCTCGTCCTGGGTCAACTGGTAGCGCAGGATCAGGTGGGCCCAATCGCAGAACCAGTCAAACAGCAACAGCAGTGGTACACCGCTCCAGGCATCGGCCAGTTGGCTGGGCGATTGCTGCTGCTTGAGCAGCTTCTTCACTCCGTCGGTGACCAGCGCGCGCTGCTCGCGCACGCCTTGCGCCTGCAGGCTGACCGCCATCAGCGGCGAACCGGCAGCCAAGGTCAGCAACTCGTCGCGCTCGGCCTCGTCACTGTCGGGCAGCGCGCCGACCAGCCAGGCCTGGCTCTGGGCCAGGCTGGGCTGCGGGCAGGCGACCTGCTGGCAGCGGCTCTTGATGGTCGGCAACAGGCGGCTGGGCTGGTGGGTGACCAACAGCAACACGGTATCGCCAGAAGGCTCTTCAAGGCTCTTGAGCAGGGCGTTGGAGGCGTTGACGTTCATCGCCTCCACCGGCTCGATCAGCACCACCTTGCGCCCGCCCAGTTGCGCGGTCTGCACCACGAAGGCCACCAGCTCGCGCACCTGGTCGACCTTGATCGGCTTGTCGGCTTCCTCGGGCTCGAGGACGAAGTTGTCAGGGTGGCTGCCGGCCTTGAGCAACAGACAGGACTTGCACCCGCCACAGGCCTCCAGGCCCTGGGGTTGCTGGCACAGCAGGCGGGCCATCAGGCGCTCGGCCAGGGCCCGCTTGCCGATACCCTGCGGCCCATGCAGCAGGTAGGCGTGAGCGTGCTGGCGGCGGCCGGCCAGTTGCTGCCAGAGGGCCTGCTGCCAGGGATAGGCCTCAGCCACGGCAACGCTCCACAATGCCTGGCAGCAGCGCATCGATGGCGCGCTGCACGGCCTCCAGGGGTTGGCCGGCATCGAGCAGGCGATAGCGTTGCGGTTCCCGCCCGGCGCGCTGCAGGTAGGCCTGGCGCACCGCTTCAAAGAACGCCTGGCCTTCCTGCTCGAAACGGTCCAGGCGGCCACGGGCGGCGGCACGGGCCAGGCCCACTTCGACCGGCAGGTCGAAGACCAGGGTAAGGCCCGGGCGCAGGTCGCCCTGGACAAACTGCTCCAGGGCGGCGATACGCTCGACTGGCAAACCGCGCCCGCCGCCCTGATAGGCGTACGTGGCATCGGTAAATCTGTCACACAAGACAACGGCCCCGCGGGCCAGCGCCGGCCGGATCACCTGCGCCAGGTGCTGGGCACGCGCAGCAAACACCAGCAGCAGCTCGGTGTCGGCCGCCATGCTTTCATCGCTGGGCGCCAGCAGCAGCTCACGCACCTTTTCGGCCAGCGGCGTACCACCGGGTTCACGGGTCAGCACCACATCCAGGCCCTGCTCGCGCAGGCGCGCGGCCAGGTAGTCGCGGTTGGTGCTCTTGCCCGCGCCTTCGGGGCCTTCCAAAGTAATAAACAAGCCGCTCACAGGCAGTCCTTAAGGTTGTTCGTCAGGCATCGGCCGTTCGGCCGCTTGCGCGCCGCCGGCAGGGGCGTCCTGCACAGGCGGCTGATCGAGTGCTGGCTGCGCAGTAGAGTCGTCCGCAGGCGCCTCGGGTTGTTCGGCCTCGCCGGCACCCGGCTGTGGCTCTGGCTGCGATTGCGGCGCGGGGCTGGAGCGGTAGTCCGCACGGCGCTTGAGCTGGAACTCGCGCACCGCCGAGTTGTGGTCGTCGAGGTCGTCGGAAAACACATGGCTGCCATCGCCACGGGCGACGAAGTACAGGCTGGTGCCATCGGACGGGTTGAGCGCCGCGTGAATCGCCTCACGGCCGACCATGGCGATCGGGGTCGGCGGCAGGCCGGTCATGGTGTAGGTGTTGTACGGGGTCGGCTCGCGCAGGTCGGCGCGAGTGATCTTGCCGTTGTAGCGCTCACCCATGCCGTAGATCACCGTGGGATCGGTCTGCAGCATCATGCCCAGGCGCAGGCGCCGTACGAAAACACCGGCGATCTGCCCGCGTTCCTGGGGAATGCCGGTTTCCTTCTCCACCAGCGAGGCCATGATCAGCGCCTGGTACGGGTCACGGTATGGCAGGTCGGTGGTGCGCTCGGCCCACTCCTTGGCCAGCACTTCATCCAGGCGCATATAGGCCTGCTGCAGCAGTTCGACATCGCTCATGCCGCGCACGAAGCGGTAGGTGTCCGGGAAGAAGCGCCCCTCGGGGAACACGCCGGTATGGCCGAGCTTGTCCATCACTTCCGAGTCGGACAGGCCGTCCAGGGTGTGCTTGATCTTTTCATGCTTGGCCACGGCCGAGCGCACCTGGCGGAAGGTCCAGCCTTCGACCAGGGTCAGGTTGTACTGCACCACGTCGGCCCGACGCCAGGCATCGAACAACTGCTCCACGGTCATGCCGGGGGTCAGGCGGTACTCGCCGGTATGCAGGGGAGTGCCGGCCATGTTGAAGCGCCAGTACAGGCGCAACCAGACGGCATCGTCGAGCAACCCTTCGCTCTGCATGCGATAGAACATGCGGTTGGGGGTGGTGCCATTGGGCACGTCGAGCAGGCGCTCCTGCGTCACGTGCAGGGGCTGCTCCAGGACCGAGTTGACCTTCCAGGCCGACCAGCCCACAGCCAGGCCGGCGAGGATCAAGCCCATTTCCAGCAGCAGCAGGAATTTACGTCTCACGAATTCAGGTTTCCAGTAACGTACGGGCAACGGCCTGCAGTTTACGGGTGAGCGGGCCCGGCGACCAGTTTAGCGCGGCAACGCCACGCACGGGCCAGACACCGTAGACGCTATTGCAAACAAATACTTCATCTGCCTGCTCCAGCGCGTTGAACGGCAGGTCGCAGACCTGCACCGGGATGCCCTGCAGTGCTGCCTGTTCCAGCAACGCAGCCCGCATCACGCCAGCGACGCCACAGCGGCTGAGGTCGGCCGTGAGCAGCACGCCATCGCGCACCAGGAACAGATTGCTGTACACCCCTTCGATCACCCTGCCCTGCCCGTCACGCATCAGGCCTTCGGCATGTTCGCTGTCCTGCCATTCGGCACGGGCCAGCACCTGCTCCAGGCGGTTGAGGTGTTTGAGGCCAGCCAGCAGCGGTTGTTCCGCAAGCCGGGTCTGGCACGGGAACAAGCGCACGCCGTGTTCGGCGTGTTCGACAGGATAGCTGGGCAACGGACTGCCCTGCAGGATACGCCGCGGCGCGGCACCGGCAACCGGCGCGTAGCCGCGCTGGCTGTCGCCACGGGTAATGATGAGTTTGGCTACGCCATCACCGAGCTGGCCGGCATAGCGCTGGAGTTCGTCGCGCACCAGCGCCAGGTCGGCGCTGATCGCCAGGCGCTGGCAGCCCAGCGCCAGGCGTGCGAGATGGCCATCCAGCAGGCTGGGCCGGCCGCCGCGCACGGCGATGGTCTCGAACAGGCCATCGCCGTAGGCCAGCCCACGGTTCTGCAGGTTGACTGCAGCCGCCGGCTGGCCATCGATCCAGCTGTGCATCAATCGGCGAACCGGCGGAATACCAGCGAGCCGTTGGTGCCGCCAAAGCCGAACGAATTGGACAACACCACATCGATCGGCATGCTGCGCGCCTGGTGCGGCACGAAGTCGAGGTCGCAGCCTTCGTCCGGTTCGTCCAGGTTGATGGTGGGCGGAGCCATCTGACTGTTGATCGCCAGCACGCTGAAGATCGCTTCCACGGCACCAGCGGCGCCCAACAGGTGGCCGGTCATCGACTTGGTCGAGCTGACCGCCAGCTTGTAGGCATGCTCACCGAACACGCGCTTGATCGCCGCCACTTCGGCGACATCGCCCGCCGGGGTCGAGGTGCCGTGGGCATTGATGTAGCTGACCTCTTCCGGCTGGATGCCAGCATCGCGCAGGGCGTTGGCCATGCAGCGGGCAGCGCCTTCGCCGGTGTCGGGTGGCGAAGTCATGTGGTAGGCGTCACCGCTCATGCCAAAGCCGACCAGCTCGGCATAGATGGTCGCGCCGCGGGCCTTGGCATGCTCCAGCTCTTCGAGCACCAGGGCACCGGCACCGTCGGACAGCACGAAGCCGTCACGGCCCTTGTCCCACGGGCGGCTGGCCCGGCTTGGCTCGTCGTTGCGGGTGGACAGTGCACGCGAGGCACCGAAACCGCCCATGCCCAGGCCGCAGGCGGCCATTTCGGCGCCGCCGGCGATCATCACGTCGGCTTCACCGTAGGCGATGTTGCGCGCGGCCATGCCGATGCAGTGGGTGCCAGTGGTGCATGCAGTGGCAATGGCGTAGTTCGGCCCTTGCAGCCCCAGGTGGATCGACAGGAAGCCGGAGATCATGTTGATGATCGAGCCTGGCACGAAGAACGGCGAGATACGACGCGGCCCCGAATCGTGCAGGGTGCGGCTGGTTTCTTCGATGTTGGTCAGGCCACCGATACCCGAGCCCATCGCCACACCAATACGCTGGCGATTGGCGTCGGTGACTTCCAGGCCGGCATTTCGCACCGCCTGGAACCCTGCCGCCAGGCCGTACTGGATGAACAGGTCGAGCTTGCGAGCCTCTTTGGCCGACAGGTATTGCTCGACCTCGAAGCCTTTCACCGAGCCGCCAAAACGGGTGGAGTAGGCAGACAGGTCCGTGTGTTCGATCGGACCGATGCCACTGCGGCCAGCCAGAATGCCCTGCCAGGTGCTCGGTACATCGGTACCCAGTGGCGACAGCATACCCATACCGGTGACCACGACGCGTCTACGCGACACAGTACTCTCCTTTTTCTAATCACAGAGTTTCTTGCCATTGCATTACAGGCAATGGAATGAAATGGCAACAAGCTCTTGCAGCAAGCGAAACGACGCCGCAGGCTCGCAAAGAAAAAACCGCACGCCGGCAAAGGCAGTGCGGTTTTTCCCGACAAGAAGCGTCGACTACAGCGTCTTAGGCCTGGTGGCTTTTGACGTAGTCGATAGCAGCTTGAACGGTAGTGATCTTCTCGGCTTCTTCGTCAGGGATTTCGGTCTCGAATTCCTCTTCCAGAGCCATCACCAGCTCAACGGTGTCAAGCGAATCGGCACCCAGGTCATCGACGAAGGACTTCTCGACAGTCACTTCCTCTTCCTTGACGCCCAGTTGCTCGGCGACGATTTTCTTGACGCGTTCTTCGATGGTGCTCATACCTAGTTTTCACTCCTAATGGACATATGTCAGGCAGCTGGCCGGTGGCTAATTTTATAGAAAGACGTTCGCTTTTCAAGCTAAACGCACCTTCACACCAATCACCACACCCGCTGCCTGGAATCTGGTTGCAGCTTTATAACGGATTTTAGGCTCGCAGTATGACTCTTTTTTTACGAAATCCGTCACATTGAGTTGCAGTGTTACATGTACATCCCGCCGTTGACCGGCACGGTAGCGCCGGTTACGTAGGCTGCGCCGTCGGATGCCAGGAACGAAACCACCTTGGCAATTTCGTCGGCCTGGCCCAAGCGGCCCAGCGGGATCTGGGTCTGCAGGGCTTCGCGCTGCGCTTCTGGCAGCTCGCGGGTCATGTCGGTGTCGATGAAGCCCGGGGTCACCGAATTGACGGTGATGCCGCGCGAGCCCACTTCACGCGCCAGGGCGCGGCTGAAGCCTTCCAGGCCGGCCTTGGCGGCCGCATAGTTGGCCTGGCCGGCATTGCCCATGGCACCGACGACCGAACCGATGCTGATGATACGACCCCAACGCGCCTTGGTCATGCCACGCAGCACGCCCTTGGACAGACGGTAGAGGCTGTTCAGGTTGGTATCGATCACGTCGAACCACTCGTCGTCCTTCATGCGCAGCATGAGGTTGTCGCGGGTGATCCCGGCATTGTTGACCAGGATGGCCGGTGCGCCGAACTGCTCGCCGATGGCAGCCAGTACAGCTTCAACCGATTCGGCGCTGGTCACGTTCAGTTCCATGCCGGTACCGGCGATGCCGTGCTCTTTCAGGGTGGCCGCAATGCGCTCGGCGCCGGAAGCCGAAGTGGCGGTGCCGATCACGGTCGCGCCCTGGCGGCCCAGCTCGAGGGCGATGGCCTGGCCGATGCCACGGCTGGCGCCGGTAACCAGTGCAACTTTACCTTGCAGGCTCATGCAAGCTTCTCCAAATCAGGCCAGTGCCGCGCGAGTGGCGGCGACGGCGTCAGGGGTGTTGAGGTTGTAGGTGGTCACGCCGTCGGCGCAACGCTTGTTAAGACCAGCCAGGACCTTGCCCGGACCACACTCGACCAGGTTGACCGCACCGTTGGCGGCCAGGGTCTGCACGCACTCGACCCAGCGTACCGGCTGGTACAGCTGTGCCAGCAGGTCGTGCTTGAGGGCATCGAGGTCGGCGGCGACGGCAGCAGTGACGTTCTGCACCACCGGAATCTGCGGGGCCTTCCATTCGATGGCATTGACCGAATCGGCAAAGCGCTCGGCGGCCGGCTTCATCAGGGCGCAGTGCGACGGCACGCTGACCGCCAGCGGCAGGGCGCGCTTGGCACCTTTGGCCTTGCACAGCTCGATGGCGCGATCGACGGCGGCCTTGTTGCCGGCGATGACCACCTGGCCCGGCGAGTTGAAGTTGACCGCGCTGACCACTTGGTCTTCGGCCGCTTCGGCGCAGATTTCCACGACCACGGCATCGTCCAGGCCGAGAATGGCAGCCATGGCGCCATGACCAGCCGGTACCGCTTCCTGCATCAGTTGGCCACGGCGCTCGACCAGGCGCACGGCGTCCTTCAGGCTGATGCTGCCGGCAGCAACCAGCGCGCTGTATTCGCCCAGGCTATGACCGGCAACGAAGGCTGGCGTGGCGCCGCCACCTTCCAGCCACAGGCGCCACAGCGCGATGGACGCGGTGAGGATGGCCGGCTGGGTCTTGTCGGTCTGGTTGAGTTGTTCTTCCGGACCTTCCTGGACCAGCTTCCACAGGTCGTAACCGAGCGCCTCGGATGCTTCCTTGAAGGTTTCGATGATCACTGGCTTCTCGGCGCCGAGCTCGGCGAGCATGCCCAGCGACTGGGAACCTTGACCGGGAAAGACGAATGCGAGAGATGCAGACATTGAACAAGCCCTTATGATCTTGTCGTCGGATAGGGTGCGCCAGGCCCTGGGCCAGGCGCGGAATCTGAAAGCTTGGATGGATACTCCACCTGCGCGGTCACATTTAAGCACTTCATCGGCGATATGCCTAAGGTCTTTGTTTACCTGTGCCGGCCCTTTCGCGGGCTTGCCCGCCCCCACAGATACCCCACAATCTTCAGCCCCGTGGCAATCCTGCAGCAGCGGGCAAGCCCGCAAAAGGCCGGCACAGGCTACAACAGCAAATCCTCCAACCGCCCATGCAAGCGCTGCGGCAGGTTTTCCTGGATCTCGATCAACGCCCGCTGAATGGCACTCTGGAAGCCCTGCACCCCCGCCGAACCATGGCTCTTGATGACGATGCCCTGCAACCCCAGGAAACTCGCGCCATTGTGCCGCGCCGGCGCCAGGTCGGCCTGCAGGCGCTTGAGCAGCGGCATGGCCACGGCCCCGGCTGCCCGCGACAACACGCCACCCTTGAACAACTGCTCGATGCGCGCGCCGATCATCGTCGCCAGCCCCTCGCTGGACTTGAGCAGGATGTTGCCGACGAATCCGTCGCACACCACCACATCGGCCTCGCCACGATACAACCCGTCGCCCTCGACGAAGCCTATGTAGTTGAGCCCGCGAGCGTTCTGCAACAGGCTGGCCGCCAGCTTGACCTGCTGGTTGCCCTTGATGTCCTCGGTACCGATATTCAGCAGCGCCACGCGCGGCCGCTGCACCCCCAGGGCCTGGGCGGCCACCGAGCCCATGACGGCGAACTGGTAGAGGTTCTCGGCACTGCAGTCGACATTGGCGCCAAGGTCGAGCAGCTGGCAATAACCGGTCTGGGTCGGGATCGCCGCCACCATCGCCGGCCGGTCGATACCCGGCAGTGTCTTGAGCACGAAACGCGACAGCGCCATCAGCGCCCCGGTATTGCCGGCACTGACGCAGGCCTGGGCCTTGCCGTCACGTACCAGTTCGAGGGCGATGCGCATCGACGAGTCCGGCTTGCCGCGCAGCGCCTGGGATGGCCGCTCGTCCATGCCGATCACCTCGCTGGCGGCCACGATTTGCAGGCGCGCGCGATCCGCAGCCGCAAGGCCACTGACTAGATCTTCAAGAAGGGAGGGTTGACCGACGAGGGTCAGGTGCAGCGAGGGGGTAGCCGAAAGGCAGGCAATGCTAGCCTGGACAATGCTGCGGGGACCGAAGTCCCCGCCCATTGCGTCGATCGCGATGACCTGAGCAGACAAGGATTACTCGTCAGCGCCCTTGTCGACCACTTTGCGACCACGGTATACGCCTTCTGGCGAAACGTGGTGACGCAGGTGTACTTCACCGGTGGTTTTCTCTACCGACAGCGCGTTTTCCGACAGGGCGTCGTGCGAACGGCGCATGTCACGGGCAGAGCGGGATTTTTTGTTCTGCTGAACAGCCATAATTGATTAACTCCTAAACGTTTGGGTCACGCTTTAACTGCGCCAAAACACTGAACGGGTTGGACCGCGATACCTCGTCCTTGCTCGATTCGGGCTCGTCTGCGCCCGCCGGCTGCTGGCATTCTTCCGGATGGTGAGCAGGCACGATTGGCAAGGCGAGCAGAAGCTCTTCCTCGACCAGTGCCTGCAGATCCAAAGGATCTTCGCCCAGTTCCAGCACGTCATAGCCTTTCGGCAACGACTGGGTATTCGCACCCTCCTTCACCACGGCGTATGTACATTCGCTGTGGATCGGCAGGGTGACCAGCTCAAGACAACGCTGGCAAACCATCTTGACCTCGACGTCCAGCTCGCTGTGGATAACCACCACGTGCTGTTCATCTCGTTCAAAATCGAACTTCGCCTGCACCGTACCGACATTGTCGGAAAGCGGGTCGCAGAGTCTTTCCAAATCAGCGAGTTGCAGCGAACCATTAATGGTTACGCCACGATCGGCTAATTTGCGCGGGTCAACGTGAGGTGGAATCGGGTCATTCAACATAGGCGCAGCATTCTAGGGATGCCCCCCGCCCCTGTCAAAGGAAATTCAGCGGCATCGTGCGTGATAGAATTTGTTCAATTGATTCAGGAGTCTACCATGCTTCCTCTGCTACTGGCTTCCAGCTCTACTTATCGCCGCGAACTGCTCGCACGCCTGCGCCTGCCCTTCACCTGGGCAAGCCCCGACATAGACGAGCGGCGCCGGGATGACGAACCGGCGGTGGAGCTGGTGCGCCGGCTGGCCAGGCAAAAAGCCGAGGCGCTGGCGGGCAGCCACCCCGGGCACCTGATCATCGGTTCGGACCAGGTTGCGGTACTGGGTGAGCAGGTACTGGGCAAACCACACACCTTCGAGCGGGCCTGCGAGCAGTTGCTGGAGTGCAGCGGGCAGCAGGTGAGCTTCCTGACCGGGCTGGCATTGCTGAACAGCGCCACCGGGCACTGCCAGGTCGACTGCGTGCCATTTACCGTAAGCCTGCGCGAACTGGACCGGGAGCGGGTGGAGCGCTATGTGGCGGCGGAACAGCCGCTGGACTGCGCCGGGAGCTTCAAGGCGGAGGGGCTGGGGGTGAGCTTGTTTCAGAGCACGCATGGCTGCGATGCAACCAGCCTGATCGGGCTACCGTTGATTCGACTGGTGGATATGCTGACCAAGGAAGGGGTGGTGGTTCCCTAACCGGGCCGGGGATTTGTGGCGACCGGGAGATTTTTGGCGCCTGGGAGATCGAGCGCCGCCCGCGCGGCGTATCGCGAGCTTTGCTCGCTCCTACGTTTGTTTCGGGCCAATCATTCCTGTGGGCTCTGCGCGCGTACGTTTTGGTGTACGGCATGATATCGCGCCGCATGAACCAGGCGGTCGCGCGCGCCTGGCACAGGCATAACTAGCCCGAAACAAACGTAGGAGCGAGCAAAGCTCGCGATGCGCCGCGCGGGCGGCGCTCGATCTCACAAACACCACAAAACGTACGACGGATACTCAACGCAACTGCGGCCCCTGGAACCCCATCCACATTGCCAGGCGCTCGGCCACACTGGCCCCCACGCGCTTGGAGAAGCGATCGAGCGCCGATTCCTGCACAGTGAAGTCCACCAGTTCCTTCTCGCCCACGATCTCGCGCGCCACATAGCTGGCACTGCCCAGCCCATCCACCAGCCCCAACTCCTTGGCCTGCTCACCCGACCAGACCAGACCACTGAACAGTTCCGGATGCTCCTTGTCCTTCAGGCGCTCGCCCCGCCCCTGCTTGACCATGGCAATGAATTGCTGGTGCGTGGTGTTCAGCACGCCCTGCCAGAACTCGGTCTCTTCCGGCTTCTGCGGCGAGAACGGGTCAAGGAAGGCCTTGTGCTCACCAGCGGTGTAGGTACGCCGCTCCACACCCAGCTTCTCCATGGTGCCGACAAAGCCGTAACCGGCCGCCGTCACACCAATCGAGCCCACCAGGCTGGCCTTGTCGGCATAGATCTCGTCCGCCGCACTGGCGATGTAGTAGGCACCGGAAGCACCAAGGTCGGCGATCACCGCATACAGTTTGATAGCCGGGTATTCGGCGCGCAGGCGGCGGATTTCGTCATACACGTAACCCGACTGTACCGGGCTGCCGCCCGGGCTGTTGATGCGCATCACCACAGCCTTGGTCTTGCTGTCCTTGAACGCCTCGCGCAGACTCTTGACGATATTGTCGGCGCTGGCGGGCTCCTGATCGGCAATCACCCCGCGCACCTCGACCAGCGCGGTATGGCTGACACTGCGCGACGCCGCCTTGTCCATGTCCATCAGCGGCGTGAACAAGACCAGGATGCCGAACAGGTAGACGAAGGCCAGCAACTTGAAGAAGATCCCCCAGCGTCGCGCCCGGCGCTGCTCCTGAACGCTTGCCAGCAGGGTCTTTTCCAGCAACTTCCAGCTCTTGCGCTCTTCGCGCTCCTCGGGTTCGGCCTCAGGGGCTTTCCAGTCGTCTGCCATGCTTACCTACCTTGGAAATGGGATTGCGGAACCGCCCAGCCACTCACGCAACTGGGAAAAATGATCGATGCACACCTGCGGACCAAATTCGGCCAGCGCCTGTAGCGACATGGCACCATAGCCCACGGCCACCGAATGCATGCCGGCATTGCTCGCCATCTGCAGGTCGAATGCCGAATCGCCAACCATCAGCGCACGCCCTGGTTCGACACCGCAATGACCGAGGATTTCCTCGAGCATCCGCGGGTGCGGCTTGCCGCGGGTCTCGTCGGCGGCGCGAGTGATGTCGAAGAACTGCTCCCAGCCATTGGCCTTGAGCACCCGGTCCAGCCCGCGACGCGCCTTGCCGGTAGCCACCGCCAGGCGGTAACCCTCGCCACGGAAGGCATCCAGCGACTCGACCACGCCCTCGAACAGCGGCGAGGGCTGCTGATCCAGAGCCATGTAGATATCGGCATAGTGCTGACGAAAGCTTTCGACCTGCGCAGGCGCCAGATGCGGGTACAGGGTGTGGATCGCCTCGCCCAGGGCCAGGCCGATGATACCCTTGACCGCGCCCTCGCTGCTTTGCGCCTCACCGGCACGCTCGGCGGCGGCGTTCATGGCCTCGACGATACGCCCGATCGAGTCGGCCAGGGTACCGTCCCAGTCGAAGATCAGTAGCTCATAGCCTTTTTTCATAGCTCAGGACGCACTCAGACGTTCAACGGTTTTCGCCCAGACTTCATCCACCGGCGCCTCGAGCTTCAGTTCGCCACCGTCCGGCAGCGGCACGGTCAACGCATAGGCATGCAGGAACAGGCGCTTGCCGCCCAAGTCGCGAATTTCGCGACTGAAGTCCTCGTCGCCGTACTTGCTGTCGCCAGCGATCATATGCCCGGCATGCAGGGTGTGCACGCGGATCTGGTGGGTACGGCCCGTGATCGGGCGCGCCTCGACAATGGTGGCGAACTCGCCGAAGCGGCGCAGCACGCGGAACAGGGTCAGCGCCTCCTTGCCCTCGTCGTTCACCTCGACCATGCGCTCGCCGGAGCGCAGGTTGCTCTTGAGCAACGGCGCGCTGACCTGCTTCTTCGAGGTCGGCCAGTGGCCACGCACCAGCGCCATGTAGCGCTTGTCGACACCATCACCGCGCAGCGCGGCATGCAGGTGGCGCAGCATGCTGCGCTTCTTGGCGATCATCAGCAAGCCGGAGGTGTCGCGGTCCAGGCGGTGCACCAGCTCCAGCTCCTTGGCGTCCGGGCGCAACTGGCGCAGCGCCTCGATCACGCCGAAGCTCAGGCCGCTGCCGCCATGCACGGCGATGCCGGCCGGCTTGTTCATCACGATCAGCGCCTTGTCTTCATAGACGATGGCCGCCTCCAGGCGCTGCAACAGGCCCTGGGCCACCGGTGCCGGCTCGTCACGTTCCGGCAGGCGGACAGGCGGTACCCGCACGATGTCGCCGGCCTGGATCTTGTACTCCGGCTTGACGCGACCCTTGTTGACCCGTACTTCACCCTTGCGCAGGATGCGGTAGACCAAGGTCTTGGGCACGCCCTTGAGGGCCGTGATGAGGAAATTGTCGATGCGTTGGCCGGCAAGCTCCGGCGCGACTTCGATCAGCTGAACGCCGGAAGTCGGAGGGGTATTGGTCGTCATTGCGGGATCATAACAATTTTTTATGGAATTGAAGCACTTAATCATTGCTGCTATAGTCGCGAACGCCGCCAAAAGCGGCAGGCCAGCGGCACAAGGCTCCTAGCCGGCCCCTGACCAACGCAATTCTCCAGGACGCGAGGCCGTCCTACGGGGTTTTCGCCAGTTTACCGAATTGCCTGGAATCGCCACCAGCGCTGTGTAGAGAAGACCGAAAAAAAACGACAAGTGCGGTGTTTCACCTGCTTACCCGATTCTTTTCGCTGCACCTCTGCCCGCCCCGTCGCTTCCACGCAACGCCCGGCGAATGCTTCGGAAATACCTGCCTTGGACATGAATGGCGCCAGCGCAGAACTTGCGCTGGCGAAAAATGCAACCCGTTGCGGATTCAGCGCGCGGCAGCACCCGAATTATCAGGGATACGTGCAGGGTGGAGATGCACAGCCCTCGGACCGTGTAGCACCGCGTCCGGCTCACCAGCCCACTGAACGGCTGGCGAGCGGATAAGGTCCTGAACAGATGCCCCCGGGCGTCCACGGCTGACGGTTGATTCCTCCTCCTGACTGAGTGCACAAGGCCCGCTTGGTTGATTCGGATTACAATTCGAAGCCACCGGGGCCTTGTTGGCACCGCAGCAAACAGGACGCGTCGTCGCGACAACGGCAGGCTGGGCAACCGGCTGGTGCCGAACGTCGCTCGACACGGGGGTGGCCCGGCCACCCTTTGCGCACCTTGGCACCGACCATGAGACGTCGTGTGTGCCGAACGCCGTTTCCGGCAGCCCGGAAACCGACGGTACAACATGAAAAGAATGCTGATTAACGCGACTCAACCCGAAGAGTTGCGTGTAGCCCTGGTGGACGGCCAACGTCTCTACGACCTGGACATCGAGTCCGGCGCGCGCGAGCAGAAAAAGGCCAACATCTACAAAGGCAAGATCACCCGCATCGAACCCAGCCTCGAAGCCGCCTTCGTCGACTTCGGTTCCGAACGTCACGGCTTCCTGCCGCTGAAAGAAATCTCCCGCGAATACTTCAAGAAAACCCCCGAAGGGCGGGTCAACATCAAGGACGTACTGAGCGAAGGCCAGGAAGTCATCGTCCAGGTCGAGAAGGAAGAGCGTGGCAACAAAGGCGCCGCCCTCACCACCTTCATCAGCCTGGCCGGCCGCTACCTGGTGCTGATGCCGAACAACCCGCGCGCCGGTGGCATCTCCCGCCGCATCGAAGGCGAAGAACGCAACGAGCTGCGTGAAGCCCTGAACGGCTTGACCGTGCCGGGCGACATGGGCCTGATCGTGCGCACTGCCGGCCTTGGCCGCAGCAGCGAAGAAATGCAGTGGGACCTCGACTACCTGCTGCAGTTGTGGACCGCCATCAAGGAAGCGTCCCAGGACCGCGCCGCGCCATTCCTGATCTACCAGGAAAGCAACGTCATCATCCGCGCCATCCGCGACTACCTGCGCCAGGACATCGGCGAAGTGCTGATCGACAGCATCGATGCCCAGGAAGAAGCCCTGACCTTCATCCGCCAGGTGATGCCGCAGTACGCCAGCAAGGTCAAGCTGTACGAAGACAGCGTGCCGCTGTTCAACCGTTTCCAGATCGAAAGCCAGATCGAAACCGCCTTCCAGCGCGTGGTCGACCTGCCGTCCGGCGGCTCGATCGTGATCGACCCGACCGAAGCCCTGGTCTCCATCGACATCAACTCGGCGCGCGCCACCAAAGGTAGCGACATCGAAGAAACCGCCCTGCAGACCAACCTGGAAGCGGCCGAGGAAATCGCCCGCCAGCTGCGCCTGCGTGACATCGGTGGCCTGATCGTCATCGACTTCATCGACATGACCCCGGCGAAAAACCAACGCGCAGTGGAAGAGCGCGTGCGTGAATGCCTGGAAGCCGACCGCGCCCGCGTCCAGGTCGGCCGCATCTCGCGCTTCGGCCTGCTGGAAATGTCCCGTCAGCGCCTGCGCCCGTCGCTGGGCGAAAGCAGCGGCATCGTTTGCCCACGCTGCTCCGGCACCGGCATCATCCGTGACGTCGAATCGCTGTCGCTGGCCATCCTGCGCCTGATCGAAGAAGAAGCCCTGAAGGACCGCACCGCCGAAGTTCGCGCCCAGGTGCCGATCCCGGTGGCTGCCTTCCTGCTCAACGAGAAGCGCAACTCGATCACCAAGATCGAACTGCGCACCCGCGCGCGCATCATCATCCTGCCGAACGATCACCTGGAAACCCCGCACTTCGAAGTCCAGCGCCTGCGCGACGACAACCCGGAAGTGCTGAACAATCAGTCCAGCTACGAGATCGCCGCCGCCGAAGCCGAAGAAGCGCCGCAGCCAACCGCCACCCGCACCCTGGTACGCCAGGAAGCCGCGGTCAAGACCGCCCCGGCCCGCACCAACGCGCCGGTACCGGCCGCTGTTGAAGAGCCGCAGCCTGCCGCACCGATTGCCCCTGCCCCGGTCGCGCCGGAGCCAAGCCTGTTCAAAGGCCTGGTGAAGTCGCTGGTAAGCCTGTTCGCCGGCAAGGAAGAGCCTGCCGCTGCGCCGGTTGTCACCGCCGCCGAGAAACCGGCCACCGAGCGCAGCCCACGCAACGAAGAACGCCGCAACGGCCGCCAGCAGAGCCGCAACCGCAACGGCCGCCGCGACGAAGAACGCAAGCCACGTGAAGAGCGTGCCGAGCGCGCGCCGCGCGAAGAGCGCCAGCCTCGCGAGGAACGCGCCCCGCGCGAAGAACGCGCCCCACGTGAAGAACGCGCCCCACGCGAAGAGCGTGCACCGCGTGAAGAACGTGCACCACGCCAGCCACGCGAAGACCGCCGCGGCAACCGTGGCGAAGAGCGCGTGCGCGAACTGCGCGAGCCGCTGGACGCCACCCCTGCCGAACGTGAAGAACGTCAGCCGCGTGAGGAACGTGTAGCCCGTGAAGAACGCGCTCCACGTGAAGAACGTGCACCGCGTGAGGAGCGTGCCCCACGCGAAGAGCGTGCACCTCGTGAAGAGCGTACTCCGCGTGAAGAACGCGCACCTCGCGAGGAGCGTGCTCCGCGTGAAGAACGCGCACCTCGTGAAGAGCGCGCTCCACGCGAAGAACGTGCCCCACGCCCACCACGCGAAGAGCGTCAGCCACGCGCAGCCGAAGAAGCCGCCGAGCAGGCTGCCGAACTGGCCGAAGAGCAACTGCCGAACGAAGAGCTGCTGCAGGACGAACAGGAAGGCACCGATGGCGAGCGCCCGCGCCGCCGTTCCCGTGGCCAGCGTCGTCGCAGCAATCGTCGTGAACGTCAGCGCAACGCCAATGGCGAACTGATCGACGGCAGCGAAGAAGAAGGCAGCGAAGAGCAGCCACAACCACACCAGGCCACCGAGCTGGGTGCCGAACTGGCTGCAGGCCTGGCCGTGACTGCCGCTGTCGCCAGCAGCAACATCAGCGCCGACGCCGAAGCTCAGGCCAACCAACAGGCCGAGCTTGCCACCGCCGAAGTTGCCCAGCCGGTCGAGCAGGCTGAGAAGGCCGAGCAGGTCGAGGCTGCCGCCAAGGCTGAAGAAGTGGCCGTGGCCCCAGTGGTCGAGCAGCCGGTCAGCGAGCCTGTGGTCGTGGCCGAAGCAACTGCCGAGCCAGTGGTCGAGGTCACTCCACAGCCAGCAGTTGAGGCGGTACCTGCTGCCGAGCCGATGGTGGCTGCCGAAGCACCGGTAGAAGCACCTGCCGTCGAGGCCGGTGAAATCGAGCAGGCCCCGGCCGTGGTCGAAGCCGCTTCGGTTGCCGAGCAACCTGCCCCGGTTATCGAAGCCCAGCCAGAGGTGGTAGCCGAGCCGGCCCCAGTGGCCGTCGAGCCTGCACCGGTCGAAGCCCCTGCGGCGGTGGAGCCTGCCACTGTCATGCTGGCCAACGGCCGCGCGCCGAACGACCCGCGTGAAGTGCGCCGCCGCAAGCGCGAGGCCGAGGCTGCCGCCAAAGCCGCGCAGGAAGCTGCTACAGCCACCGAGGAGCCAGCCCTGGATGCCACCGATGAGCACAAGCCTCATCACGGTTGACAGCCAAGGCTGAATGAAAAAGCCCCGCCAGTGCGAACTGGCGGGGCTTTTTCTTGGCTGGGCGTTTTGCCTGTACCGACCTCTTCGCGGGTAAACCCGCTCTCATAGAACTGCACATAACTCGTTGAATTAGCAGGGTCCCTGTGGGAGCGGCTTTAGCCGCGAACACCGGCGCAGCCGGTGCCATGCACCGCGTTGGATTCTTCGCGGCTAAGGCCGCNCAGGATGCACGGACCGCTTGCGAATTCAGTTCTCTATGCGACAGCGCAGACCAAAGAGCTGGGCCATCTCCCACAGGGACTGCGCTGGCTTCGAGGTGACACTGTACCTGCGGCTTTAGCCACGAAATGGCCAGTACCGGCAATGCATCAGTAGAGGTTAGGCTCCATCTCCAGCTCGACCCCGAACCGCTCGAGGATATCGGCCTGGATCCGCCGCGCCAGCGCATGCATCTGCGCCCCGCTCGCCTGGCCATAGTTGACCAGCACCAGCGACTGCAAACGATGCACCCCGGCATCCCCTTCGCGATGCCCCTTCCAGCCGGCCTGCTCGATCAACCAGCCCGCCGCCAGCTTCACCTGGCCATCGGCCTGGAGATAAGCCACCACCCCCGGGTACTGCGCACGGATACGCTCGACCTGTTCCGCCGCGACCACCGGGTTCTTGAAGAAGCTCCCGGCATTACACAGCTCTGCCGGGTCTGGCAGCTTCTCGCGGCGAATGCTGCAGATCGCCTCGCTGATCACCTGCGCAGTCGGCTCGGTCACGCCGCGCTCTGCCAGGCGCTGGCGCACCGGGCCGTAGTCCAGGTGGGCCTGCAACGTGCGGCTCAAGGCAAAGCGCACACGCAGGATCAACCAACGCCCGGGGTTGCGCTTGAACAGGCTGTCGCGATACCCGAAGGCACATTCCGCCAGGCCAAAGTCACGCAACTCGCCGGTCTCGCGGTCCAGGGCGGTCAGGCCGACGAACACGTCCTTGATTTCCACGCCATAGGCGCCCACGTTCTGCATCGGCGCGGCGCCCACGGTGCCGGGGATCAGGCTGAGGTTCTCCAGCCCGCAATACCCCTGCGCCAGTGTCCACTGCACAAACGGGTGCCATGGCTCACCGGCCTCGGCCTCGACCACGATACGCTCACCATCGTCGCTGAGCACGCGCCGGCCACGGCTGGCCATATGCAGCACCAGCGCATCGATATCACGGGTCAGCAGCAGGTTGCTGCCGCCGCCAATCACCAGCACTGGTAAGCCGCCTTGCTGCGCCTGGGCCAGCGCCTGGCGCACCTGCTGGTCATCATGTGCCTGGGTGAAATACCGTGCCTTCACGTCGATGCCAAAGGTGTTGTACGGCTTGAGCGATACCTGCTCCTGCCACTGCACTGTCATAGCCGCCCCTTGATTTCCAGCACCAGCGCCTGGCACGCCGCTTCAACCAGGTCGAGCACCTGCTCGAAACCGTCGGCGCCACCGTAGTACGGGTCCGGCACTTCATCCAGCGCTGCGCCATAGCGGCGCAGGAACAGGTCGAGCTCCGCCACTGCCGTGTGCGGGCGCATCGCACGCAAATGGCCTAGGTTGCTCTCGTCCATGGCCAGAATCAGGTCGTACTCGGCAAAATGCGCCGCCTTGACTTGCTGGGCGCGCTGCTGCGACAGGTCGTACCCGCGCGCCAGCGCCGCCTTGCAGGTGCGGCTGTCAGGCGCCTTGCCAACGTGCCAGTCGCCGGTGCCGGCCGAGGCCACATGTACCCGGTCGGCAAGCCCGGCAGCCTGCAGTTGATGGCGCAGCACGCCTTCGGCGGTGGGCGAACGGCAGATATTGCCAAGGCAGACGAACAGGACGCGCATCAGGCCTCCAGCAAGCGCCGCACGCGCTCAAGGTCTTCAGGGGTATCCACGCCCACGGCAGGCGCCTCGATGGCGTCTTCGACGTGGATACGCACACCGTGCCAGAGGGCACGCAGCTGCTCAAGCGCTTCGGTCTGCTCGAGCCAGCACGGGCCCCAACTGACGAAGTCCTGCAGGAAGCCGACGCGGTAGGCGTACATGCCGATGTGGCGGCGATACGGCACGCCTTCTGGCAACACGTTGCGGTCCTTGGCAAAAGCATCGCGGGCCCAGGGCAGCGGCGCACGGCTGAAGGTCAGGGCCAGGCCATTCTTGTCGCTGACCACCTTGACCGCATTGGGGTTGAACACGGTTTCCGGCTCATGGACCGGCTCGGCCAGGGTGGCGATGCCGGCCTCCGGATGCGCCGTCAGGTTGGCTGCCACCTGGTCGATGATCACCGGCGGGATCAGCGGTTCGTCGCCCTGCACATTGACCACGATGGCATCGGCAGACAGGCCGAGGTGCGCGGCCACTTCGGCCAGGCGGTCAGTGCCGGACTCATGATCGGCACGCGTCATCAGCACTTCGGCGCCGAAGGCCTGGCAGGCCTCTACAATGCTGGCGTCGTCGGTGGCGATGACCACACGACTGGCGCCGCTCTTGCGGGCCTGTTCCCACACATGCTGCACCATCGGCTTGCCGGCGATCGGCAGCAACGGCTTGCCCGGCAGGCGCGTGGAGCGCAGCCGGGCGGGGATTACCACGGTGAAATCCAGGCTCATTTGTCCAGACGCTCGTCGTCGGTCAGGGTGCGCGCTTCGCTTTCCAGCATGACCGGGATGCCGTCGCGGATCGGGTAGGCCAGGCCAGCGCCCTTGCTGATCAGCTCGGTCTTGTCGGCACTGAGCTTGAGCGGGCCTTTGGTGATCGGGCAGGCCAGGATATCGAGCAGTTTGGTGTCCATTGGAGGCTTCCTTTAGGCCAGGTGGCCGGAAATTGAAAACGGGCTCAGGGCTTGCGCAGCAAGCGTTGCAACTGATTGTCGAACCAGGCGCTGAAAGCCGGCGTGGGCAGCGCCTCGACGGCCAGGTACCACCAGTCGTCAGCGGCAAAGGCCCGGCATTTCACCGCATCCTTCTCGGTCATGACCAGCGGCAGCGGCGGGCTGAAGGCCAGGCTCTGTGCGCTGAACTGTGCATGGTCGGCAAAGGGATGTGGCACCGGCTGCCAGTTTAGCCCCAGCAGGGTATTGAAGAAACGTTGCGGGTTGCCGATACCGGCCACCGCGTGCAGGCGTTGGCCTGCGGGGAAATGGTCAAGCGCGCGCCGCTCGCCACTGCGCAGGTTGACCAGGGCGGACGGTTGCAGGCGGAAGCCGAAGCCATCGGCGCGGTCTGCGCTGGCACCGTTGAACAGCACCGCGTCAGCCTCGTGCAAGCGCTCGGCCGGCTCACGCAGCGGCCCCGCTGGCAGGCAGCGACCATTGCCCAGGCCGCGGGCGGCATCGATCAGCACCAGCTCCAGGTCGCGAGCCAGGCGATAGTGCTGCATGCCGTCGTCACACAGGATCAGGTCGAGGGGTTCGCTGGCCAGCAGTGCCTGCACGGCGCGGGAGCGGTCGGGGTCAATCATCAGCGGCACGCCGGTGCGCTGCACGATCAGCAACGGTTCATCGCCGGCCTGCCCGGCAACCTGGTCGGCCTGCACGCGCCAAGGTAGCTGCGGCGGCTTGGCGCCATAGCCACGGCTGACCACGCCCACCTTCAGCCCCTGGTGGCGGCAGTGCGCGATCAGCCAGAGAATCATCGGCGTCTTGCCGGTACCACCCACGGTGATGTTACCCACCACGATGACCGGCACCGGGGCCCGGTAGCTGGCACTTTCGCCACTGAGGAAACGCGCCCGCTTGCGCGTGACCACACGGCGATACAGCGCCTCCAGCGGGCGCAGCAGCGCCAGGGCCGGGTGCCCGGCGTACCAGGCGGCGAGCAGACGGTCGGCGAAGGCCATCAAGGCGTGCCCTGGGCCGCCTCGACGGTGGTCATGCGCAACTGGCTGAAACCGAGCTTGCCGGCGGCATCCATCGCGGTGACCACAGCCTGGTGCGGGGTCTTGCCGTCGGCGCTGATGGCCAGCGGCAGCTTGTTGTCGCCGCCCGACTCACGCTCGATCGCTTCGCTCAGGGTGGCCAGGTCGCTCTTGGGCAGCAGGTGGTTGTTCACCGAGTACACGCCTTCGGCGCTGATGGTGATTTCCACCAGCTTGCCCTGGTCGGGCGGCACCTGTTCGGCGCTGGCGGCTTCGGGCAGCTCGACGCGCAACTGGGTCTCGCGGGTGAAGGTGGTGGTGACCACGAAGAACAGCAGCAGGACGAACACCACGTCGATCAGCGACGCCAGGTTGATGTCGACGTTTTCCCGCTGGCGATTGCGCCGGAACTTCACGCCTTGCCTCCGGCCACTTCCACTTCACGGTCGCCCTGGAGCACTTCCACCAGCTTGATCGCCTCCTGCTCCATGCCCACCACCAGCTCATCGATGCGGCGCAGCAGGAAACGGTGGAAGAACACCGCCGGGATACCGACCATCAGGCCGGCTGCGGTGGTGACCAGGGCCTTGGAGATACCACCGGCCAGCACTGCGGCGTTGGCGGTCATCTGCGAGCCCATGAAGGCGCTGAAGATGTCGATCATGCCCAGCACGGTGCCCAGCAGGCCCAGCAGCGGGGCCATGGCGGCGATGGTGCCGAGGGCGCTGATGTAGCGCTCCAGTTCGTGGATAACGCGCGAGGCGGCCTCCTCGATGCATTCCTTCATGATTTCGCGGCCATGGCGCGAATTGGCCAGGCCGGCGGCGAGGATTTCGCCCAGTGGCGAATCGGCGCGCAGGGCCTTGAGCTTGTCACTGGTCAGTTGCTTGTCCTTGATCCACATCCACACCTGGCCCAGCAGATGCGGCGGGGTGACGCGGCTGGCGCGCAGGGTCCACAGGCGCTCGACGACGATAGCCATGGCAGCGATGGAGCTCAGAATGATCGGCAGCATCATCCAACCACCGGACTTGACCAATTCCCACACAGTAAACGCCCCTTCGGAAAAAGGCCGCCACTCTACCATAGGCGCGCCGGGGGCTCATCTGCCGGAGGTCAGGGAATTGGTGGTCGGGCCGGGTTGGTATGGGTTGGCATCACGGCGTACAGGGGCATGCCTTGAGTTTTCCAGCGCCTGTGAGATCGAGCGCCGCCCGCGCGGCGCATCGCGAGCTGCGCTCGCTCCTACGTTTGTTTCGGGCCAGTTACGCCTGTGGCAGGCGCGCGCGACCGCATGGTGTGTACCACGCGATATCGAGACATGCGCCAAGGCGTTCGCGCACAAACCCCGCAGGAATAATTGGCCCGAAACAAACGTAGGAGCGAGCGCAGCTCGCGATGCGCCGCGCGGGCGGCGCTCGATCTCACAGACGCTGCAGATGTCATGGCGAACACCTGCAAGCCACTCCACCTCACTCCACCCGCCCCCGCCAAAACCGCCGCTGCCCCCGCACACCCTCCACCTCCCCCTGGCTCCCCAACACCAACCGCAACGCCCCTTGCTCGGCCGTGTCATGCATCACCACCCCATGCCGCCGATAGCGCTCGACCACCTGCGCATGCGGGTGCCCGAAGCTGTTGTTCCGCCCCCGCGAAACCAGCACCCCACGCGGCGCCGTAGCGCGAATAAAGGCCTCACTGGACGAACTGCGGCTGCCATGGTGCGGCGCCTGCAACCAGTCGATACGCGGCGCATAGGTGGCCGCCAGCCACGCCCGTTCGGCACCGGCCTCCATGTCTCCCGCCAATAGCAACCGCTCGCCCTGCGCCTCGACCAGCAACACACAGGAGCGGTCATTGCTGCTGCGCCCATCAGCCCAGCGCCATAGCGAAAAACGCACGCCATCCCAGGTCCACTGCTCGCCACTGACACAAGGTTGCAGCTGCATATCCTCCAGCATTTCGCCGCCAACTCCCCGCTTGATCGGCAAGCTACGCTGGATGGCCCCAACGCCACCGGCATGGTCCGCATGGGCGTGACTGACCAGCATCAGGTCCAGGCTGCTCACCCCCAGCTTGCGCAAGGTAGGCAGCACCACCCGCTCACCCAGGTCGTTCTCGCCCTTGGCCGGCCCGGCGTCGTACAACATGTTGTGATGCCGGGTACGCAACAACACCGCCAACCCTTGGCCGACGTCCAGCTGCCAGACCTCGGCCTGCCCGAACGGCACCGGTTCCCTGGGCACCCACAGCGCCAGTAACATCACGCCACCCAACCCGCGCAGTGGTACGCCATGGGGCATCAAAACCAGCAGCGCCCCCAGACAGACCATCAACCAGGCCCACAACGGCAAGGCCGGCGGCACCCATGCAGACCGTTGCTGCGCCACCAGCGCCAGCAGCCGGAACAGTAGATCCAGCAGGCCACCTGCCAGCCAGAGCAACGCCTCCCCTGCTCCGGCCAGCGGCAACAGCAATGTGCCCAGCAGCGCCAGCGGCAACACCGCCAGGCTGATCCACGGCACCGCCACAAGGTTGGCCAGCGGCGCACTCAGGCTCACTGGCAAGCCCGTCGCCAACAACACCGGCAGCAAGCCGATGGCAATCACCCATTGCGCCCGCGTCCAGGCCTGCCATGGCCGCCAGCCACCCAAGCGGGCGCTGAAGCAATAGATAAGCGTGGCCACGGCCGCGAACGACAGCCAGAACCCTGGCAACAGCGCCGCCAACG
Organism: Pseudomonas persica; assembly: GCF_900291015.1. GTDB lineage: Bacteria > Pseudomonadota > Gammaproteobacteria > Pseudomonadales > Pseudomonadaceae > Aquipseudomonas. Next base: position 224,526 of record NZ_OLKL01000018.1, on the reverse strand, counting down.
GTTCGACCAGCAATACGGCAACCAGCGCCAGCAGCAACGGTAGAAAAGCCCCAAGATGGCGATATCGCAGGCGCCAGAGCAACACCACGGCCAGCATCAGGCAGGCCCGCTGCACCGGCACGCCTGCACCGGCCAGCCAGCCGTAAGCCAATGCTGCGGTCATGGCCAGACCGCAGGCCCAGGGCAACCAGGGCAGCCGAACGGGCCACAGCCCCCAGCGCGCCAGCCCGGCGATCAGGCCATACAGCAAACCGGCAACCAGGCCGATGTGCTGGCCGGAAATCACCAGCAAGTGCACCGTGCCGGTAGCCTGCAACACTTGCCAGTCCTCCCGGGCCAAGCCCGCCCCGTCGCCAAGCACCAGAGCCACCAACGCTGCCTGTCGGTCATTGGCCTCGACGGCCAGCAGGCGCTGGCGCAGCGTGTCACGCCAACCACCGGCAACCGGCGTCAGCAACTGCCCGGCCTTGACCGTACCGCTGGCGCCGACCCGCCGCGCCAGCAATTGCGCCTCACGATCCGGCCCATGCGGGTTGAGCAGCCCGGCCGGGCGCTGCAAGGTCACGGCCAACCGCCACTGCTCGCCCGCCCGCAGCTGCGGCCCGTCAAACCAGCTCAGTTGCAGGCGCTGCGGCAGTTCGGCCCGCCGCGAGCGTGGCGCCTCCAGCTCGAAGCGCACGCCTTGTGCAGTTCTGCTCGGCAAGCCGACCACCCGCCCCTCCAGCCACAGGGTGCGGCCATCCAGGCCGGCAGCCAAGCGATTATCAAGGGCTTGCTGGGCAGACCAGCAAGCCCAACACAAGCCCAGCAGAAAGCAGCCCAACGGCCAAACGCGGGTAAACAGGCTGACGACAGCGCAGACAGCCAGCGTTATCAACCAACCGACCGATGGCAATGCGGGGAGAAAGCCCAGGCACAACAGCCCGAGCGCGAGCGCAAACATCCCTGTGCGCATGAAGTAGAGCTCCAGAAGCGAAATCACCTTCTGAGGCATAGCCCAATTGCTGGCGGTACTTGCTCAACAATTGTCACAAACTCTAAACGAGGCTGAACGGGAATCAGGGCATACTGCCCCGATCAACGCTCCGGGAGCCTACATGCCGCGCCGATTTTTCAAACGCTACATGCCGGACCCGACCAGTATTCGGGAACACAAGTCCTTACGCTTTTTCGGCAAGTTGCTGCACGACCCGAACCTCTGGCACCTGAATCGCCATTCGGTGGCGCGGGCCATGGGCATTGGCCTGTTCGCCGCGCTGATCCCGATGCCGGCGCAGATGCTGCTGGCCGCCGCGCTGGCCATTCCGCTGCGCGGCAACCTGCCGATCGCGGTCAGCCTGGTATGGCTGACCAACCCGCTGACCATGCCGCCGGTGTTCTTCGTCACCTACATGACCGGCGCCTGGCTGATGCAGGTACCGCCGCGCAGCCTGCCCGACGAGCTGACTTTCCAGTGGATCACCGACCAGCTGGCGACGCTGTGGCAACCCTTCCTGCTCGGCTCGGTAGTGTGCGGTGTGGTACTGGGCATCCTTGGCTACTTCACCACCATGACCTACTGGCGCTGGTGGGTGGGCCGGCAGTGGCGTCGCCGCCAATGCCGGTGCAAGGCCTCAGGCACGCATGCCGCGGCCGCTGACCAGCAGGCGCACGCACACCAGGTAGAGCACCGCGGTGGCGACCAGCATGAAAGTAATCGCCGTGCCAATGCTGATATCCGACACCCCTAGGATGCCGTAGCGGAACGAGTTGACCATGTGCAGCACCGGGTTGGCCAGCGACACGGTCTGCCAGAACGGCGGCAGCAGGTTGATCGAGTAGAACACCCCGCCCAGGTAGGTCAGCGGCGTCAGCACGAAGGTCGGAATGATCGAGATGTCGTCGAAGTTGCGGGCGAACACTGCGTTGACGAAGCCCAGCAGCGAAAAGATGGTGGCGGTCAGCAGCACCACGGCCACGGTCACGCCCAGGTGGTGCACCTGCAGGTGGGTGAAGAACAGCGACAGGAAGGTCACGATCACGCCTACCGCCAGGCCGCGCAGCACACCACCCAGCACATAACCGACGAGGATGGTGTGTGGTGACACCGGCGATACCATCAGCTCTTCGATCGAGCGCTGGAACTTGCTGCCGAAGAAGCTCGACACCACGTTGCCGTAGGAGTTGGTGATCACCGACATCATGATCAGCCCCGGCACGATGTACTCCATGTAGGTGAAGCCACCCATGTCGCCGATCTGCCGGCCGATCAGGTTACCGAAGATGACGAAGTACAGAACCATGGTGATCGCCGGCGGCAGCAAGGTTTGTGGCCAGATGCGCAGGAAGCGCCGCACTTCGCGGTAGACAATGGTGTTCAGGGCGACCCAGTTGGTGCGCAGTTCCACACTCATACAGCCACCTTCGACAGGTTTTTTTCCACCAGGGACACGAACAGCTCCTCGAGTCGGTTGGTCTTGTTGCGCAGGCTCTGCACCTCGATGTTCTGCAGCGCCAGCTGGCCGAACAATGCGGTGATGCCGATGTCCTTGTCCACCTGCACTTCCAGGCTGTGCGGGGTCAGCAGCCGGCACGGGTAGCCCTGCAACGTCGGTGCAGTGGCCAGGTCCTGCTTGATGTCGAGGACGAAGGTTTCGACATGCAGCTTGCCCAGCAACTGGCGCATGCTGGTGTTCTCGACGATGGTGCCGTGGTCGATGATGCCGATGTTACGGCACAGCTGCTCGGCCTCTTCCAGGTAGTGGGTGGTGAGGATGATGGTGATGCCCTTCTGGTTCAGCTCAGTGAGGAAGCTCCACATCGAACGGCGCAGCTCGATATCCACACCGGCGGTGGGCTCGTCGAGGATCAGCAGGCGCGGCTCGTGGATCAGTGCGCGGGCAATCATCAGGCGCCGCTTCATGCCCCCGGACAGCGAGCGCGACTGCACGTCGCGCTTGTCCCACAGGCCGAGCTGGGTCAGGTACTGCTCGGCGCGTTCCTTGGCCACCTTGGGCGGGATGCCATAGTAGCCGGCCTGGGTCACGACGATGTCGAAGGTTTTCTCGAACTGGTTGAAGTTGAATTCCTGCGGCACCACGCCAAGGCAGCGCTTAAGCGCCGAGGGTTCGCGGTCCAGATCGTGGCCGAACACGCTGACCGTGCCGCTGGTCTTGTTCACCAGAGTGGAGAGGATACCGATGGTGGTGGACTTGCCGGCGCCGTTGGGGCCGAGCAAGGCGAAGAAGTCGCCCTCGGCAACGTCCAGGTCGATGCCCTTGAGGGCCTGGAAGCCGTTGCCGTAGGTCTTGGTCAGCTGTCGGATGGACAGGGCGGAACTCATAGCGGGTCACTTACCGAAGAAAAGGTGCAGGACACGCCAGGGAAAGGCACTGGCGCAGTGAGTGCGGCCAATGGTGCTTGGCCTGGCCGCACAAGTACAGTCATGTGTATTGATAATGACTATCGAAGTAGCCGTGGTGTTCGATCAAGTCAGCGCAGTCATCACCGCAGCCTGATAGGCAGCGCGGGCCTTGAGGCGCTCGTACCACGCCTCCAGGTGACGCATGGCCGGGCGCTCGATAGGCATTTCGAACCAGGCATAGATGAAGCTGCCCAGTGGGATGTCGCCCATGCCGATCTGGTCACCGGAAAGATACGGTTGTTTGGCCAGGGCTTCATCGGCAATAGCCAGCAGCTGGGCGCATTGCTTGTGCGCAGCGTTGATCGCCACCCAGTCGCGCTGGTCTTCCGGGGTGCGCAGCAGGCCCCAGAACAATGGACGGAACGACGTGGCGAAGGAAGAGGTGGTCCAGTCCATCCACTTGTCGACCAGGGCACGCTGGCGTGGGTCTTCCAGGTACCAGCCCTGCTCGGCGCCGTACTCGGCGCAGAGGTAGCGGACAATGGTATTGGATTCCCACAGGGTCAGGTCGCCGTCCTCCAGCATCGGTACCAGGCCATTGGGGTTGCGCGCGCGGTAGTGCGGCTCGTTGACCACGCCGAAGGCACCACCGGCGTCGATGGCCTCGAAATCCAGGCCCAGTTCGTGGGCGATCCACAGCGCCTTGCGCACATTGCTCGAGTTCTTGCGGCCCCAGATCTTCAGCATGTCGACATCCCTGAATGAACACGAAGCGAGAGTCTACCCCTACAGCCTCCAGGTTGCAGCCGAAACCATACTTGCGCAACCGAACATCGCCTACATGATAAATCTGCCAGTAGCTGGGATGCCGTGCCGATGTTGCAATCAGTGCACTTACCAACGCAGCGAGGCCACACCATGGAGGAGGAAACTCATGCCCCCATACAACCCGATCACGACATGCGCGGCTGGCGCATGCACGTCATTTTCGATGCGGCCAAAATCAATGCCGCGCGCGAGCGATTGATCGAATCGAAGCCACCCGTGCTGCATGAGGCCATTCACTACGAACGGCTCAGAGGAACAACCAGCGAGCTTGTCACCTGCGAACTGGCGACGCCATTCGTGCAATATCTCCAGGACCGTGTGCGGGTCTGCTCACGCATGATGTCCTATGCCAACTTCATCTGGTCCGCACCGGTATTCGGTGGCAAACCCAGGGCAAACCTGGAAAGGGTGGTTGCATTTACCAGGAACGAACCGCAATTCCTCTACCAGGAGTTCCCCCTGGATGGGTTTGTCGGGCATTGTGCAGGCCCTGGTGCCGCGCTGACGCTGAAAGTTGGCAAAGACTCCAGCTTCTATATACAGGCCACTGGCTCGGAAGCGCCTGACGTAGCGCTGGCAGACATCTTTCGCCAACGTTTCAATGGCCTCCCGGACGAACAGCGCATCATCCAGCCTTACAAGATCGAAGCCGAGGCACAAAGCAACTGGCTGCTGGCTCAGTTGCGATTTTACCTGCGCAAACACCCAAGTTCAGGGGCTCAGGTTCTGTACATCGTGAACGGGAACAGCGGCACAGGAAGCTTCCCTGCGCAAGACAGCACGCCTTGGGATCACCTGGCGGTCTATATGCCCTATGCCGAAATGCCAGATCCGATCTACTACAATGACTTCACCGACCTTGCCCTCCTCTTGCTACCGCCGTCCTCTGTACTGTGCGACAAAATCGAGGTGATCGAAAATCATGTACACAAGATGTCGTACAGTTTCCTGCGCGCCAATGCGGAGCAGGCACAACCCCAGGCTGCACTGAGCTTCCATGCCGACCCTCTGGTTGCAGCGGTCACTGCCGGCAGCACTGCCCAGATCATTGAAGTGAAGCCGCACGGGGTTGCCAACCCTCGCTGGGAGTTGGACGGCAGTGGCCACGGCTCATTGAAACCCAATGGCTACACGTGCGAATACTCAGCGCCAGGCAAACCGGACATTCAGCTGGCTGACAACAGCCTGACCCAAGAGCCGACAGCGACCAGAACGTCATTCGAGGAGCCGCTGCGAATAGACCGGTTACTTACCGGCTTTCCCTTGTTGCCCCTTGTTTCAACCTTCGTGGTACTGAACACCGCCCCCAACTTTTTCTTCAAGACCGAATTGGTTCAGGGCCGTATGAAATTGCGTTTCTGTTACATCGACAGGAAAACCGGGAAAGAAGCCGAAGCACCGGCCAACATGACGGAGTGGAGCGTGCTGGCAGGGGACGGCAAAGTCGATAATACCGGCATCTTTACACCCGGCCTGAGCAGCCGCTTCACCGTGATCCAGGCCGTAATGGACGACCCGATCAACTGGTATTGGGCCTATATCATCGTGCCCGTGCCGTTGATGCCGGCCGAAACCTTTGTGGCCCGATGGAACAAGAGTTGATTGCCCGGCCCTGGGCACCTTGCAGCGAACGCCTTCAGCCACACCCTGTCACTGTTCAGGTCAGGTCTTCACCAGGCAGCCGTCTATGCTGTTGGCAAAGGTTTCGAACACCCGGTTCCATGGAGGAAGGACTATGTGGCTGTTGTGGTTGGTGGGATTGGTAATCGGCGCGGCGTACCTGACGCATCGACGCCTGGCACCCTTGCAGATACTGGGCATCATGGCAGCCTATGTGCTGCTGATGAGTATTTTCAGCCATGCCCCCGGCTGGCTGCTGGCGTTTATCTGGGTCGTGCTGGCACTGAAGGTCGCCCTGGTGGTATTGCCTGAATGGCGGCGCAAGGTGTTCACCGGCCCCGTGTTCAAATGGTTCCAGCGCACCCTGCCGCCGATGTCGCAAACCGAACGCGAGGCGATCGATGCTGGCACCGTTTGGTGGGACGGCGAACTGTTCAGCGGCCGCCCCGACTGGCGCACCCTGCTCAGCTACCCGGCACCGAAGCTGACCGAGGAAGAACAGGCCTTCATCGACGGCCCTACCGAAGAACTCTGCGCCATGGTCAGTGACTGGCAGATCGGCCAGGACATGGACCTGCCGCCCGCAGCTTGGGCACATATCAAGCAGCACGGTTTCTTTGCCCTGATCATCCCCAAGGAATACGGCGGCAAGGGTTTCTCGGCCTACGCTCACTCCCAGGTGGCAATGAAGCTGGCCACCCGCAGTGGCGACCTGGCTTCGACCGTCATGGTGCCCAATTCCCTGGGGCCGGCCGAACTGCTGCTGCATTATGGCACTGACGAACAGCGCGACCACTACCTGCCCCGCCTGGCTTGCGGCGAAGAAATCCCCTGCTTCGCCCTCACAGGTCCTCTGGCCGGTTCCGATGCGGGGGCAATGCCCGATACCGGAGTGGTCTGCAAAGGCCAATGGCAGGGTAAAGAAGTCATCGGCCTGCGCCTGAACTGGGAAAAGCGCTACATCACCCTGGGCCCGGTCGCTACCCTGCTGGGCCTGGCGTTCAAGGCCTACGACCCGGACCACCTGCTGGGCGAGGAAGAAGAGCTGGGCATCAGCCTGGCGTTGATCCCCACCGACACGCCGGGCGTGGAGATCGGCATGCGCCACCTGCCGCTTGGCGCCGCCTTCATGAACGGCCCCAACAGCGGCAAGGACGTGTTCGTGCCACTGGACTTCCTGATCGGTGGTCAGGCCATGCTTGGCAAGGGCTGGATGATGTTGATGAACTGCCTGTCGGTCGGTCGTTCGATCTCTCTACCGGCCGTGGGCACCGGGGCCGCCAAGTACACCAGCCTGGTCACCGGCCAGTACGCCAATATCCGTGAGCAGTTCAATGTGCCACTGGCAGCCTTCGAAGGCATCCAGGAATCACTGGCCCGCATCGGCGGCAATGCCTGGCTGATGGACAGTGCCCGCCTGCTGACAGCCAAAGCCGTGGACCTGGGCGAAAAGCCTTCGGTGCTGTCGGCGATCCTCAAGTACCACCTGACCGAGCGCGGCCGCGAGTGCATCCAGCACGCCATGGATGTGCACGGTGGCAAGGGCATCATCATGGGCCCGAACAACTACCTGGGTCGCAACTGGCAAGGGGCGCCGATCTTCATCACTGTCGAAGGCGCCAATATCCTTTCGCGCAACCTGATGATCTTCGGCCAGGGCGCCATTCGCTGCCACCCGTTCGTGCTCGAGGAAATGGCCCTGGCCACCCGCAACGACCGCGACCAGGCGCTACGGGAGTTCGACGATCTGCTGATGAAACACATCATGTTCGCCGCCGGTAATGCGGCCAGCACGCTGGTGTTCAACCTGGGGCTGGGCCGCCTGGAAAACGTGCCAGGCGATGCCCTGAGCCAGGGCTACTTCCGCGCCCTCAACCGCCAGGCAGCGGCCTTCGCCTTGCTGGCGGACTTGTCGATGATGCTGCTGGGCGGCGCACTCAAACGCCGCGAACGCCTGAGCGCAAGGCTGGGGGATGTGCTGAGTTACCTGTACCTGTCCAGCGCCGCGCTCAAGCGCTATCACGACCTGGGCTCACCGGAACACATGCAGCCCTTGCTGCGCTGGGCGATGGAGGAGAGCCTGGGCCAGGCGGAAACAGCGCTGGACCGGTTGCTCGACAACTTCCCCAACCGCTTTGTCGGCTGCACGCTACGGGTCTTGGTGTTCCCCTTCGGCCGCCGTCATACCGGGCCAAGCGATGAACTGGATGCCGAAGTGGCGGCGCTGATCGGCCGCAGCAAGGGTGACCCGGCGCTGGAAGAGTTGCTTGCTGGTTGCTTCAGGCCGCAGGCCGAAGGCGACCCGGTGGCAGCGCTGCAACGGGCTTGCGACTTGCTGGATGAAGCAGTGCCACTGCACAAGGCGCTTCATCAGGCGATCAGGGAGGGCAAGGTGCAGCCAGCACCTGGGCAGTCGGCGATTGATGCGGCTGTCGAGAGTGGTGTGCTGCAACCCGCCGAGGGGCAACGCCTGCATACGGCGGAACAAGCGCGCCGGGCAGTGATCGATGTGGATGCCTTCGACAAGGAGCAGTTGCTGCCTGAACAGGGCAAGGTGCGCTGACAGCAAAGGCGGCTGCGCGGCCCAATCGCCGGCAAGCCGGCTCCCACCGGGACTGCGCAGGCTTCGAGTTGACGCTGTACCTCTGGGGGGGCCACGATGGGGCCGGAGCGGCCAGCACCGTCCCCAACCGGCCCCCAACCGGCGTATACTCCGCCCCCGTTTCAACTACCCCGAGGACCGTCCCATGGCCAATCCCCACCTGCAATACCACCTGCAACTGCTGAATCACTTGCGCACCATCCTGGCAGCCCTGGGTGAGGCCGAGCAGGTACCGGAGGAAAGCCATGCCCTGTTCCTCGAACGCTTCGACGAGTTGCTGACCCTGCTGCCGCAAGACCCACTGCAAAGCCAGTACCTGGGCCAGGACCTGATCTGCCAGGTAATCCAGCGCTACCCGCAAATCGCCCACCTGGTGCCACGCGACCTGCTGTGGTTCTTCGGTGGCGACTGCCTGCACTACATGCCTGACGAAGAGCTGGACTTGTACCAGGCCCTGGAAGAACGCCGCTACGAATGCGAACAGCGTGGCGAGGCCTTCGATTGGCTTGAGCAAAAGCAGTTGCTGGCCTCGGCGGCTGCCGATACCCGCCACTGATCCCGGGCTACCCCGGCGAAGGGGCATGGTTTCCCTTCGACCAGCCTGTTTCCCCCGAAATGTGCAGCCTTCGCCTACAGACCCCCTGTGTTGCCCTGCGTACTCTGATTGCGCGCTGAGATACATGAGTTCGCAGCCATTCAACACAGGGATCATCCAATGAAAAAAACACTATCGGTGCTGGCGCTGAGCCTTTGCAGCAGCGCGGCAATGGCCACTATCATCAACTTCGAAGGTACTGTCAGCGGGCCTGGCACCTGCCCTATCCAGGTCGTTACCCCAGGTGGCCCAAGCCTGCCGCTGATCAACCTGGGCAACTTCAACACATTCGACTTCAGTGCAGTCGACCAGGAAACCCCCGCGAAGCACTTCGCATTGCGCGTGCCAGGAACCTGCGTGACCGGCACACAGGATGCCCATGCCACCTTCCAGGCAAGCTACGGCACCGATCCGAAAAACCCTGACCTTTATGCCCTCAAAGACGGCCTTGGCTACAGCACCGGCCTGGGCCTGGCAATCAACGACCTCACCAGCCGCCTCGCGCCCAATACCGAATCGATGGCCTATGAGGTGAAGGACACTGCTGACACCGACATGGTCTTCTCAGCGCGCCTTGTCACCACTGCGGACAAGGTGACCGAAGGGCAGATCGATACCAACATCTCCTTCAACGTCGATATCCGCTGATTCACCCCCCTGGCACTACCAGGGGGACTCATCCGTTTTGCCTTTCATGCCGGTCCCACCATGTCCATGACCCTGCTGCGCAAGTACGTACTCAGCTTTGCCTGCCTGGCAACGCTTTCCTCAACCGCTGAAGCGGCGTTGACCATCAGTGCTACCCGCGTGGTCCACCCCAGCGACAAACACAGCAGCTCGGTGGTTGTCGCCAACCCAAGCCAGGCACCTTACGCGGTGCAGGCCTGGGTAAACACAGCGGCCGACGACACCAGCACCGCAGTACCTTTTGCCGTATCTCCGACCCTGTTCCGGCTCGACCCCAAGCGCGAACAGCTGGTCAAGATAAACGCCCTGCCAAACAACCTGCCCACTGACCGCGAATCGCTGTTCTACTTCAACATCCAGGAAATCCCCCAGGTCGATAGCGGGCAGCAGAACGTGCTGAAAATTTCCATGCGCACCCGCATCAAGCTGTTCTATCGGCCCAGCCAGGTGCAAGGCGTGCCCGAACAGCACCTGGACAGCCTGCAGTGGTCGCTGGCGAGCAAAAACGGCAAAACCTACCTGCAAGTCGACAACCCCACGCCCTACCACTTCACTTTCGGCCGCCTGGAAGTGTACAAAACAGGGGCCAGCGAAAAGATAGACACGGCGCTGATGGCGCTGCCCATACAGCAGCAGTCCTTCGAACTGAAGGCAACCCGGGCTGCAGACGACCTGAAGGTTCGTTTCACCACGATCAACGACTACGGTGGCAGCACCCGGCTGATGGAAAAACCGCTGTCCGTTTCGTCGATATAGCCCAACCGCTCAGTCGCGCAGGTACATGTCAAGCATTGGAAAGTTGGGCGATGACGGCCATGTCTGGCCTTGATCAAAGCTGACGGAGACCCGGACAGCGAGCGTGTCACGCTTGAGCGTTAACAGAAAAGGCTTGCTCGCCTTGACCATATCGTCGAAACCCAAGCCGTTCATTACTTGCTCCGGGGTCACAGCATGTTCTGTCAGCACTTCTTCGCTCAGGGCTTTACCCTGCGCATCGACCCCACTTACGACCAACGTTACCCGGTGATCCGTGTGAATATAGCGCCAGGCATTAACGGTAATGGCCATTCCTTTTTCCGGGACATCGGAAAGATAGACCGTGCCATGGTTGGCAGAAGGGGGCGGAATATCCGGTGTCGGAAACCCTTGAGTCAGCGGCAGTAACGATACCAGGCGGACAGCGGACGGATGAACCTGGTCATTTTTGTCCGTCACCTGAAAGGAAACTTTCAGCACTTTGCCGCTGTGCTGTGCAATCCGGCTCAACGGGATATCGTACTGACCGGGAAGGCCTGGAGCCTCTTCTGTCGCCTGGTAGCTGCCGACTCCCCCCGGCGCCCCCCAAAATACCTCGACCTTCTCCCCAGGAAATGCAGCCCCCGATGGCACAGTCACCCGCATGTAGTTCAGCTTCTTGTTGGGGTCCAGTTCCACCTGTTGCCCGCTTCCGGTGGTATAGGTGATTTCCGGCCAGCCCAGCTCCCTGGGCACAGGTGTCGTATCAGCCTTCAGCTGGACTACCTTGGGCTCTTCGGGGGAACTCTTGTTACCGGCATAATCGTTTAGCCGGTAATGCACAAAACGCGCCCCGTCCCCGCGCGAACGGATGATATCGCCAAAGATTTCCAGCGTGACAGGAAAGTCCCCCTGCTTGAGCACTTTCTCGCCGGCAGGATTGTCTTCGTACAGCGTCGTATCCCAAAACCAGCGAATGTGGTCTCCAGGCACAAAGGCCTGATAGTCCGGCACCTGTGCGACGAGCCTGTCACCGTGACGCTCCAGGTAATCGGCCGTTACGCCATCGGTGAGCACTTCGTCATCGAATATCAGGGCGCCGCGGTCCCCGCCCAACCTGGGCCCGGTCAGATCCAGGGTTATTTTCAGCGGCTTCGAGTACCCTACAGCGCCGTTGTAACCCGTGACCCTGTAGACCAATTCAGGCGTACTGTCCTCCCTGAGGTGAAGCAGGGGGATTTCGACATAGTAGTCGTCGGCGCCAATGGGCGCCTCCCATTGCCTGGGGTCACCTACCTGTGCGCCGTTCCAAAACAGCACCAGTGTCTCTGGCATGCCGGGGGCAGGACTGGAACCCGACCATGGCGTGACATCCACACGCAGCGGCTGTTTCAGCAAGTCCAGAGGGATGACGTTCTGCGCGCCCCCCTCCAGGGTTTCAAGCGAACCCTCCACCCACGGAGGCGGAAAAACCGGATCCTGCTTCTCATGACCCATAGCCAAAGCTCCAAATTGCCCAGTCGGATACAATGAAAGGCGCGCCCTTCTTTACCAGTTGTAACGCAGCCCCAGATTGACGCCCCAAGGCTGCTCCAGCGCCTTGCCATTGCTGTAATCGAAGTCGGCATGCAACTGCAGGCGGTCCACCAACGACACGGCCACCCCCACGCCCAGCTCCCCGCGCGAACCTGACAGGTCATTGTCGAATCGGTGATCATTGACTTTGACCTGGTTGTTGTTGGCGAACTCATGCACATAGGCCAGGCGCACATAGGGTTGTACCCACTGCCCACCCTCAAGGTTCAACGTACGCCCGGCAGTGGCACCGGCCTTGCCCAACACCGAGCGAGTGGTATCACCGTCAGCGTTCAGGCCATTGTCCAGGTGATAACCCTTGCCCTGGATGCCGACCACCGACAGCTGCCCGAATGGCTCGACAAAGTAGCCATCGTCCAGCCCCAGATGGCGCCCAAACTCCACCGACGCCCCAAGGCCAACATTGTCATAGTCGCCCTCGGTTCGCTTGCCATCGCTGAGGCTGACCTTGGCCTGGTTGTCGAAGCGGTTGAGCTTGACCACGCTGTCCAGGTAATAGCCGCTCTGGGCATCCAGCCAGGTGGCATAAAGGCCCAGGTAGTAGCTTTTCACCTCACCCGAGGCGCCGCGGGTCAGGTTGAGGTCCGAACTGCTGTAGCCGGCCATCACCCCGGCCAGCCATTGGCCATCGCCCCACGGCAAGGGAGTGTCGGCACCCAGCGAGAAGCCCTGTTGAACCTGACTGTAGGGTGTACCGGTCGAGGAAGAGACGTTGTACTTGTTGCCGTAGCTGCGCGCCCACAGGCCGGCTTTACGCTCGTCGAGGCGCAATTCCCCCATGCGGCTGCGCAGGGATGACAGCTCGCCATACCACACGGTCGGCGCGGTATTGAACAACGCCATCGCCGCCTCGGTGCTTGGGCTTACCACCTTGGTCGCACCATCCAGGTACCAATCATTGCCGCGCTGCACCAGGCCGTAGGAGAACGCTCCCAGGTCCACCGGCCCGTTGAGCAGGGAGAACTGCGCATCACCCGCCGCCGCGTGAACCAGATGCAGGCTGTTTGCCTGGGTAGGTTCGTTGCCACTGCTGCCCACCAGCAGGCTGTGGTTGCCGGTGGCCGTGCCGGTAATGTCGAGGAAGTCGCTTTCGCCGCTGCTGAAGTCGGCGTCCATGATGAACGTACCACTGCCCGACAGGCTGCCCAGGGTAAGGCGCTGGTACTGTGTGGCCTCACCGAAGCGCACCGCGCCACCCGCCATGGCCAGTTGCCCGAGTTCACTGTCCTCCACCATGTTCCAGCGCCCGCCGTCATTCAGCGCCAGGCGTTCGACATTGGTCAGGCGCCCGGTCAGGCTGGCCTGGTTGCCCAACATCAGATTGGCGCTGGAACCGGCCTCCACCCACACATCACCCACCAGGTTGCTGCCCTCGACCTGCATCGTGGCGTTCGATTTGTTCGCCACTTCCAGCAGGTTGCCATTACTGCCAAGCAGCGTAGTACCGCCGGTGACGGTGATGGTCGCATCGCCGGGCGCCTGGTTTGCGCTACCCACCCGGATGGCGGCGCCATTCTGGCCCTCCACGCGCGTGCCATGCAGACTGATCGATGCCGCTTCAGTGGAAAGGCCATCGCCAACCACCCGGATGCCATCCGTGGCGCCGGTCAGCCGGCTGTTGGTCGCATCCAGTCGGGCATCGCCAAACAGCAAAGCAGCACCGGCCGCCCCGGTACTCACCAAGGTACTGTCAGTCAGGGAAAGATGAGAACTGCCGGCCACCCTGGCGCCGCCTATACCGCCTTCGATATGGCTGCCATTTACCGACACGCTGGCGCCTGCCGTGGCGCTGCGCAGCACATCGAGGCCGAACAGGTTGCTGATCAGGCGCGAGCCACTGGCGATGGTTGCCGAAGCACCGCCGTTGACCATCACTGCAGCGACCCCCGTGGCAGACACCGTGGAGCGCTCAAGGTGCAAACCACCGCCTGTACGCACGTCGATCTGCTGTGTGATAGCGCCCTCGGCTACCAGGCGCCCGCCGTCAACGACCCTGTAGCTGTCAACAGGGGTACTGGTACCGATATGTTGCTCATCGTCCACCAGCGTCAAGGCACTTGCAGGCCCAACGAAAAGCACGGCCGAAGCGCCCATTAACAACTGCCCAATGGTAGATGCCAAGGGGGACAGAGTGGAATTGCCTTGTTTGATCATTGCACGTTAGCCTCATCGATTCACCCAAAAACGGGCAGCAGAAACGTGGGCAAGACTATTAAGAAATCACCTAAAATCGTGTAGGAAAAGTCCGACGATTGATGCGACTTTTCAACAAGCCTCGCCCAACATGCTGTATCACCGATACTCAAGGGCGAACGAGAGGGCACGCCGTGCCAAAGTTGTGCATTGATACCACTGCCACAGCAGGATCGGATGGGACAGGTTTACCATTACGCTCAAATGTGTAAATGAAGGTCGCCAGTCCGTCATAAGTAACTGCCTGATCGAATTCGAAAATCGGCTTCAGGCCATCGGCGTAAGGAATTCGCCAAACGAATCCACTCGGCGGGTTGTCCGCATCCAACTCAATAGTTTTCTCGAACTTGGCATCGGGTATATCGACCCCGCCGGGAGACGTTCCCTGCGTCGCCGACCAGGTCAATGTCAATTCATCACCTGCTGCCAACCACTTGCTCAAGTCAGGAATCTGAATACGTACATCAGGAGTAGTATCAGTTGGATCCGCCGGGTCAAACAAAGAATTGCAGTTCAGCCACAGGCGCCCTCCGCTAGGAAACCCGTCTTTGATCTGCGCCGCTTCAGGGTGTAGAACAATAGCCTCCACCACAATTGGCTGAGGTCTGGAAACAGCCTTGTTCGGCACGCCTTTGCGGCTGACTTCGTAGTGCGCAAACCGGTCACCATTATCGTGCCGAAGAATGTACTCCCACAGAATGGTCGCTGGGATTTCTTTGCCGAGGTCGGCCGCCTTAAGAACGTAATCTGCCTCGGCAACATGCTCATCGGTGTAGTAAAACTCGACCAGATCACCTTCCTTGAATGCAGCGTCGATTGTTACTTTCAACACGGCATCGGCCAGCTCGTCATTCTCGGTCAGGCGATTTTTCAGGTTGTCGTTACCGCCATAAACATCCGGCAAGGCCATGTTCGGGTTCACAGGCGCCGGCCATGTCGGATCCGGGTCAGGCACAGGGCCAATGCGCTCAAGGTTGACGTTGAACGAGTCCTTTTCGCCGCCCATTGGGTAATCACCGCGGCGCACTTCATATGCTACTTCGACCGGTTTCACTCCGGTAGAGCCTTTTCCATAAATGTCCAGGACAACGGCGGCAGGAATGGCCAGCTTGACCGGGAACGTGCCAACCGCCCGCTCCTCGAAAGTATGCGTGCCCCACTTGATCGTGATCAGGTCAGTCGCTTTGAAATGCAGATAGGCGCTGATTTCCACTGTAATGCCGTTGAACACGGCATCCTGATCCACCACACCGCCGTTCATGCCCACGACCACGGGCTTCTTGAAGTCCCCCGGGGTAGGCAACCCCCCAAGTGCCACCGCAACTCGCGTGGGTACCGATATGGAACTCACATTACCGGCAATGTCCTGCAGAAGGTAGGCAATATGGATGCCTCCATCCCCTGCATCCCGAATGACCTTCTCAGGCACCGGTATCGACAGTGGCACTGCAGTGACAGTCGTGAAGCCGTCAGGCACCAGGTCGCCCGGGTCGCTGGGCACTTCCTTGCGCCAGATCCACGCCACGGTGTCTCTGGCATCCCAATCCGGATAGGTGGGCAACGTGAGCTGAACCGCACCAATGTTGGCGTCCAGCACGGCGGCAATAGCCGGGAATGCCGTTGGTATTTGACTTGGATAAGGAGCAACACGATCGAAGATCAAGCTTAATGGGGGGAAATCTACAGGAAAAGGGTTATTGTAAGGGATGACCCTGATGAAAAAATCATGTTTACCTTCACCCCATTTTTTCACTTTTTCCTTGTCCAGCTTCACCGAGAAAGGAAAAACACTATCTCTATCATAGTGACCGCTGTGCAGTTCCTCCTCGATCCCACCCTCTGGCAGATGATACAGCCACATCTGGTCAAACTCTCCCACACTGGGATCACCTGCGGCATTCCAGTTTTCGATAGTCAAGTCAATCTCGACAGTATCGTCGGTCAATGCCTTGCTAAACATCGTATTGTCGGCTGGGTCAGCCAACAGGGCCGGGTCGATCTTGGGTGCGACAGGCGCAAGAACAGTATTTTCGTCTGCCGGTAAATATTTTTCGTCTTTCATCTTGGCCTCTCAACGAAACATGGACTGTAGGGAACAGATACATGCTTATTGAAATTCAAAGCCAAAGCCCCACACAACTGGCAAATTTGTCAGTTGCCAGCGAGCTCATTGTATAGTCTGCACGTCGGCTGAAACACTAAAAATCCCGCGCTTGCGTCAGGTGTTCAATCAAGCAATTGAGGCCGCCTTGCGCCCCTTCGCGGGCAAGCCCGCTCCCACAACTACGGTGCAAACCTCAAGGAATGCACAATCCTGTGGGAGCGGGCTTGCCCGCGAAGGGGCGCAAGGCGGCCCCAAGCGATGTCGCAGCAGACTCAAGTGAACAGCGTTACGCACTAGCGCGGGCTTTCAGCGGGTACCAATGCTACAAGCACAAGATCAACTCTGCCCACTCAAACGATCAACACCATCATAGTAATAGTTCGAGGTAACGCCTGCCTTGACGACTGACCTCAGCCGACCGGTGGCGTCATAATCCATTTCCATACCCTCACCATCATCCTCAAGGTTGCCGTCGTCGTCATAGCGCAACTTCGCCTCGGGCGCATACCCCTCGTAGCTATTGGTTATTCTGCTGAGCTGCGCAGGATCTTCATGCTCGAAGAAGTACTCCGCCACGTTTTCACCTGGTTGCTCAGTGTCTTTATCTGTCAGTTCGGTGATCACCAGAATAATGTTGTCGAGGGCGTCAAATTCGAACGCCTGAGCACGAATCACATGCCCTTGCGGGTCAACCGGAGACAGTGTTCCGCTGCATTTATAGTCATACAGGCGACCCCGGCTATCGTAGGCATAAGCCTCATGCCGCAACCAACTCTCCTGGGTCGGATCCGCTATTACATTCGAACGATAGGGCGTGTGCCTGGCATAAATGTCCCGCAACAGTTTACTGGCTTGTTCAGTCACCGCAGGCTTATGCAGATTGCCGCGTACATGATTGGCATAGGCTTCGGCCTGGCGCAGCATCTTGTCGTCCGGTTCACCCGACCACAGCGTTTTCAGCTCGATGCGGTCACATTCATCATAGTCCTGGGTCAACGTCTGAATTTCACCTTTCATATCGAAGCGGCGAAGCCATTCACGATCGAACTCGTCATACGCCAACTGGGTAATCAGGTAGTTATCACCATCACGGGTCTCAATCTTCGCTGTTCTGCCCAGCTTGTCGTACTCGAACATCGCCACTGTCGAGCCCAGGGTAGTCTGTTGCAGGCGCCCGGCATCGTCATACTGATAGCTCTGCACCTGGCCCAGTACATCGGTGTAGCTGAGCATACGTTCGCGATAGCTGAAGTCATACGTCATTTCGAACGTTTCGGTGCCCTCGATGCGCTTCTCCCGTTTTATCTGCCCGGTACTGAAATAGTCCCGTTCCAGGGTTTGCCCATCTTCCGTGCAGCGTATCAACCGGGCATTCTTCGGGTCATAGGTGTAGTCAGCGGTGAACCGGCCGGATGCCCGCTTGAGCGGCTCCTCACCCAACACCGGGTTATATTCATACTCGACCCATTGCCTGGAAGGCGTTAACACTTTCTCTGGTCGACTATGCCCAGGCTTGTAGTACAGGGTGCGCTCTCGACCGCCAGTGACAGACCGGTAAAGCCGCTTCAGGCCATCGAACGCTTGCGTGCCCAGCACAATGCCATCGACATCGATGCTTTCCGGAAGGTCGCCACTATCGAAAGTGGCGTAGCGGCGGGTTACCACTGACCCATCGGGGAGCGTTTGTGTGAGCAACCGGCCAAAGGTGTCGTACGTACTCAGCGTGGTGGACTTGTCGGCAGCCACTTCCCGGGCCACACGGCCCAGGCCATCGTAATGACAGGTGTGCAGGCTGTAGGCAACGCTATCGTCGTTTTTCTTGAAGCGCCTGACGTGGGTGGCCTGGTCGAAGCGGTTGAGCCAGGTCTCGGTCACGCCGCTTGCAACAGTGCCATCCGCCGACTCGCGCCAGCTACGCCTGATGGGCATTCTGGCCGATGCTTCGGTGCCAACCGGGTCTGTCACCTCGAAATGGCAGATGCCGTCCGGCCCCCTTTGCCATGCTTGCTGACCCCAGTCGTCGTAGCCGTAGGTTGTCTGCAGCGTCAGGTCCACCGCTTGATGGATACCCGGCCCGGCAACCACATCGGCCATCCAGTCATACTCGGTTTCCTCAGCAAGCTGACCATAAGCGTTATAGGTGGCTGAGTAGCTCTTGCGATACTGCTGGCGCCGCCAGACTTCGACACTGTCGGCCTCCATACGCTGTTCTTCGTATACACGGCCCAGGCCGTCGAGCAGGGTGCGGGTGGTCACGCCCTTGACATCGGTCGAAGTTTGCACCGCCGGGTTGTCACCCACAGCCAGCACGTAGCTGTACTTGCGGGAAGCCTGGTAAAGCGGGTCGTTTGGCGCAACCGTCTCGACAGTTACACGGCCCAGCAGATCATAGGCGTAGGCAATTTCCACATCGTTGTCATCGCGATTGAGCAACGGCTCTGCGGTCAACGCCGAGTGCTTCAGGGCAAAGGTTTTCTGCACATTGCGAACGGTTCCGTCTTCCAGCACCTGCTCATGATCGAACCCCGTCACTACTTGAGTGACGACCAAGGCGGGATGGTTTTCCACCACCTCTGTCGTGTAACTGTACGAGGTGGTCGTAGGCTTTGCGTCCATGGTCATGATCGTCTCAGCCGGCCGTCCATAACTCAACAAGTCTTCCTGGGACTCATGGTAATGGGTGATCGCCTGGCTCAGCGGCACCTTCGCCTCACCCGCCATGACGAAGGCTTGCTCTTCTTTCAATACGAGCCACGGCTTGGCAACAGGGTCGGGGGTGCCCTCAGGCAGAGGAACCGGATCAAGAGCCTTGTACACGAACTCGGTCCGCTCGGTCGCGGCTGCCCCCTCACCTGCTGGCGACGGCTTGATGGTCTGGCTCTTGCGCCAGCGCACGAAACCCTGCGGGTCGGCCGGGCACTTGCCGGGCTCTCCGCCTGCAGGGAAGTATTCGTACAGCGTCTCGACGCCCGTGGCCGCAACTTCGCTGACCAGGTTGCCGAACAAATCATACGTGGTGGCGTGTTCGGCCTGGCCGATTAACCCACTGTTCGCTTTTTGCCACTTCTGGGTCGAAAGCCGCTGCAACTGGAAGTGCGCAGGTTGCTTGGCGAATGGCTCCGCCGAATTGCCGGGGTAATCGGTAACCGTGGTAATGACGCAATCGCCCTGAACTTGTTTTTCCTCGACCATACGATGGAAGCGGTCGAAGGTTCTCAGCACGGTGCGGTCCGCTTGGCCAAGGCAGCGCTCGGTGGTTTTACTCCAGTAGGAATAGTTGGCGTCGGTCACATCGTAGAGGTTATCGCGGCCATTGTTGTTCCAGACAACAGAGCTGCCATTACCCACGAAGTTGGTCGAGGAGTAATCATACTCGATAACCTGTTCGGCCTGGCCGAACCCCGAAATGATGCGGTGACGCTTGACCCGCGGCACGTACTGCGCGACGCCTGGCAGTTTGTGGCCTGGATCACCGTCTACGCCATATTCGATATGTTCCAGCGCACCGGTCGGTCTGCGCACCCGGCTCACACAGGTTTGCCCGTGCACCTGTTGATAATCGAACTCCCAATAAGCCTCTTCATTGGTGGGCAGGTGCACACGCTTGAGCTGCCGCCCGTTGAACTTGAGGGTATAACTGGCTCGCACACCAGGTTGATCGGGGTACAAGGTGATGATCATATCGCCCGGGTACTCGATCAACAGCAGGCGACGCCGCTGTTGCCCACCTATCCCGGAATCATGCACTTCACTCAGGCAAGGGTTACCTGGCAATTGCGGGTTGTCACGGTAGGTAAATTCCAGCCAGCGCTTTGAATCGGAGTAAATCGTTGTGGGTAGCGCCAGTTTTTTTTGACCGATATCTATAAACTTCAAAACTTCTGTCAACTGAGCAGCTTTATGCTCGACTCGAAACGCCTCATCGCCATCCTTGTGAAAATGAAAAGTATCCAGTTTTTTCTCACTGATACTTTCGACACCATCCACCGTGAAACGCTCGCCGGTGTACAACGATAGCGCACTCCCTCCCTCAGGGTAAGCATGCTCGATGAAGCTGCTGAGGTTGATATCCCAGCCTTGCCCATAGCCGAAGTCACCTGCGCCCATCGAGCTGTAGGTAAGGCTTAGCGGGAATTCTGCCCCACCCAGATAATCACCGCGCAAGACAGGCAATACAATACTCAGGCCATACTGGCCGGTACGCGGATCAACACGGTTACTAATGAAACTGGAGAAGTTGAAAGCACCCGAATGCAGCGCCGTTTTGCCGGACATACTGATTCACCTCAAGAATACCAATATTAACGGACCGAGAAAGACAGCTTGTCGCGGCTCCCCTTCACCCCACTGGCAAGGTGGAAATCAACCTTGAGCCGATGCCAATTGCCGAATTGATCCATCAGACGGAACAATAATGGCCTTTCCAGTGGTGCCCGCCATTTCTTGTCTTCGTCTTGCTCACTGTCATAAATGAGCGGCAGGTTCGATACCCGATGGAGAGCAAAACACACATCGCCCCGCCCAGGCCTGGCGTTCTCAACCAGCTCAGTATCCAGGAAGTCAGGGTCGGCGACCTGAGCCTTGACCAAAGCTTGCAACAGCCCGTCATGTACCAGGTACTTTTCCGGATCTTCCGGGTTTTCGGCACTGTGGAAAGCGTGCATAACCGCGGGTTTCAATGGGGTGAACGCAAAGCTGGTGAAACTGCAATACTTTTCTTTGCGCTGATTGGACTCCCAACGGATCATCGATACCTTGCTGTCGTCTTCAAATTTCAGCCTGAGAAAACTCAGCGTCTTGAATTCATCGCTCTTCGCCCCCGCCAGTATCCAATAGTCGGTGGTGTCATCGGTCTTGTCGAAATCTTCGGTGTTCTCGCCTTCCCAACCCTTGACCGGGATACGCTTGAATGTATAGGCATCCTCAGTGTATTTAACTGGCGGCGCCTCACTGGCGACCCTTACTTTCGAAGTACCATCATTATAGCTAGTGGACTTGTAAGGAACATTATCGTCACCCGTGAACTGAGCCCCCACGAACAGGGTACCGACACTGTTGGTCAACAAGAACAAATGCCTGGTTCGAGTACTGGCGTCCATGGCCAACGTTTCACCCTGCGTGGCCCCTGCCCGTGTGCCTACCCGATTACGGTCTTTGTGCACTGCCCAGGTTCCGGGCTTCGATGGGTCATCAGGTTCCAACCCTTCTTCACCGGCAGGGACGAACTCGATCACCTTTCCGCCTTCAGTATTGAACAACTTGAGGCTGGCCAGTTCTGTGTCGCTGATCGGCGGCGAAACCCCCGCCCCATTAATTTTTGTCTTGATGGTTATCAGCACTTCAATTTGTTGCATACCGTTGGCGAAACACACGCCAGGGCTAAGCAGTTCGATGCTGAAAACGCTAAGATCATCCCAGCCACTGATCGCCGGGCGGGCCTGTACGACCGGGCGGTGCTCGATGATTGCGTAGCCGCTATCCATGTCATTCCAATCAGCCATGACCACAGTAACAGGCGATTTGGCTGCCAGGGGTGGGGTATAGAGCCCGTCCTGGCCTATTTCGCCCTCGCCAAACAAATGCCATGTCAGGCCAGACGGTATGCCCTTGACGCTGAACGGCACCGTACTGTTCGGCTTGTAGTCCGATACATAAAACGGTTCGACAAAAAAACGTTGCGGCCAGGTCACGATCACGACTGTCGCCTCTGCAAATGCGTGTGAGCGGGTGTCCGTGACCCGAATGACCTGCAACAGGATTTCAGGTTTACCCTCGCCGATGACTGCCGGGGTAAACCTGGCCTGCCCATTGCCCAGATCCTTGAGTTCTCCCAGATCGCCCGCGTAAGCCCCGGCAAGATCGCGTTTCTCAGGGTTGGTGGCCCGCTCCGGCCCTCGCGAAGTACGAAGCGTTGGCGTATTGACCTTTTCCCAGCGCAGGGTACCGCCATCCACGCTCGAGGCGGAAAGCTCGATCGGCACGCCATTGGCGCCAGTGGTCATTACCCGTGGGGTAATCTGTACCGGCCGCACATGCTCGATCACCAGCGCAGCACGTTGCTGCTCGCCGCCACTGCCATCGGCATAGTGCCCCGTCACCAAGGAGATCTGGCTATCCGCCGTGAACGCGTCCGCATCGCGAGACGAATACACACCTGCAGCAGTGATGGTGCCGCTGGCAGCAGTGTTCTTGAGGTTTGTAGTTGTCCACGCCTTGACGGGCGTGCCGCCTTGGAGCTTGAACGGCAGGGTTGCTTTCGCCACGGTACGCTCGATACCTGGCTCGACCCGACAGGTACGTTCAGTGGGCGAGATGTGACCAAAACCGACCACATCGGCCGGTATGAACTTGTCGCCGTCACTGTACGTGTAGCGATGTGCATTGGGCATACGCACCGGCCTCAACACTTGGGTCAATGGCTCGGCGCGTTTCCCCTCGTTGACTGGGTCAAGCAACAAAGTGCATGAGTACTCGGTTCCTGCTGCCGCCGTACCAGGAAGCAGGAAAGGAAAATCCTGACCTGGTTGTGGCAGCGTGCCAGGCAGCAAATGCGAGCGTGTCTGCATCAGCAAGACCACGGCACCATCGCCTTCGCTGGCCGCCCTGTCCTTGAACGCCTTGTTGGTCTTGCCCGCCCAAGGCGCCATCTGGGTCAATACCTTGATGCCCATGGGCGACATCGACGCGTAGTCTTCACGATCGAACTGGGCCAGGATATAAACCTGACGATAGCCGGGTTGCTCAAGCCAATGGCTGAATACCGCCTTGCCAATCTGGCTCGAAGCGTAGGGGGTTGTACCGAGCTCACACTCCAGCGTATTCGGGTTGGCGTCGGAAAGCGCCAGTACCAACTGGGTATACTGCCCGCTCTCGCTCTGCTGCAACTTCAGTTCGACTTGCGCACTGACCGCAGACCCCATGGCCTCGTCCAGACTATCGGCGCGCAGCATAATCGGAGGGCTACCTGGCAGGTAGGCATGCTGCACATAATCACCTGAAAGAATATTCATGCGCACCGTCGTGACCGCCGAAAGCAACGTTGCCTCTTCGAATGAAAGCTGTGGCGGCCCAAACACCAGGTTGCGGAATTCGCCACGCAATTCGCCACCTTCATCCAGGTCGAACTGGCTGCTCATGGGCGCGATGAACGATTGCTCGGTGTACCCCTGCAGGAACTGGTCACGAAGCAACAGGTTGATGTGGCTTCGCGCCAGCGCGCCAATGGCGCTCCAGTCCCTCCTGACAGTGCCAGAGGCCAAGCGCTTCAGGATTTGTTCTTTAGTAAGGTCTGTCATGACCAAACCCTCGATTGAATGGTTAAATTAAGTGCCACATATTGATTGGCGTCGGAAAAAGGTATTAACCCCAATCTTGCTGATGACTTGGCGCCGGGTGCATGCCGAGGCTTGCCATGCACTCGAAAAATCGTCCTGAGTTCGCCCAGGAATAGTGCTGACTTTCACTTCCTGAGTACCAGATCCAACTTTGGAAAACCCCACCATTGAGCTCCGTCAAAACTGGCACTGGCCCAGACAGAGAACTTTTCACCTGACTTCAACTTGTCCAGTACTGCGTAGGAAAGTACTTCGCTTACCCCTGCCTCGACCTCCGCCTTGCTAACCGGCACGCTGTCCCGCAACGTTTCCATCAGCTGTTCGCCATCCGACGCCACACCGGACATGTGAATACTCAACGGCTGGTTTTCAGTTATGAAAACCCAGCGCGCCAACGTCAGCGTTGCACCACCTGGTACTAAGGCCAATTCTCCTGTAGCCGCTGCTTCCGGGCAGTCAATGCGTGTATATCTATGTTCTTCCAAGGGTGACACCAGCAGCTTCACCGACTTGCTGTCCCAGTAATCGCCTGTGTTGCTGTGAACGATCCGGTAAAACACTTCAAATCGCTTCGACGGTGTAGTGCCCATATTGGCCGCGACATAATCGGCCGGTACGTTGAATACCCGCGGGCCTTCCCCATCCGGGGTACCAATGACTACCCGGCCAGCGTTCGGCTCGCCGTACCAATGCACTTCAAAGTGCTCACCGTCGCGAAGGTCAGCTTCGGCGGGAATGATGACGTATGCACCACTTCTCCTGATATCGTAGGCGTCGATATTGAACTCATCTGCCTCCGTCGCCTGCTGACTGCCCCTGACTGTGGGCATGGGGGGGGTTACGCGCGGCCTGGTAACGTTCAGCGACAATACTTTTGAGGTCAGCGAGCGACCTTCACGGCCATACTGGTAAAACACCTGCACCGCACCCAAACTGGCAACTAACCATTTATGCTCAATGCGCAGGACGAACTGCTTTGCCACCAGACTGCTTTGGTCCAGACGGAAAACTTGTACATGCGTCTCACCCGACGCCAACACCCAGGCCAGCATCATGTAATCACCTACAGCACGCTGCGGATAGGCATCAATGACGACAGGCAGGCCATTGGCATAATTGCCAGGGTCAATCTCGTCACTACCGCCATTTTCCACACGAGGGGCTGGCAGTAGTGTCCCCGTGTCGATAACGTCACGGATCATGAACTTCTGGGTCCGCGAGGGCTCGAGCTCTATGCCGTCCTTGAGTTTTATCTTGTAACTAACTTGCAGGTACCCGCCTGCATCGACAGTATTCAATTGGGCCTTGGGGATTTGCCATTCGAGCGGTTCTCCCTCAAACTTTTGCTGGCTGATCAATTGCGTTACGAACGGAGATAACTCGCTACCACTGCTTCTGAAGCGCCGCACCGTCAGCTCAACCTTGTCACCTTCCTGAATGGCTTGATAAGCTGCCGTCACCACCTTGACATGCTGCTGTACCTCTGCCTTGACGATTTCCAGACCATGTGACTGCAATACCTGCACCACTGGCAGACGGCTGGCAGAACGCAAACCTACATAGCAGAACTGCCGCAGCGACTCGTCGCCTGCAGCACTATTGACTTGATAAGACAAGAACGCATACCCGCCGTGGGCAGCGCTCACCTGTTTATTGTCTAGCTCTACAATCACGTTAGCCGGGTCGATTACCGGTGTACCATCCCCTACCAGATCAAATGCAACCCCCTCTGCATCCAGGCCTCGCCAATTGCTAAGCACTACGTCACCAGGTTGCAGTTTTGCCCCTCGAATAAAAACTCTGAGATTGGCGCCACCCAATGCATCCACATCAACCTCAAGCTCTTGAGTCAACCCCTCGATAACTGGCTTTGGGTTACTTGAGTGTGGGCTCTTCTCCGGGCTGGCGATGGGGCTGTTATCAGCCTTCGAATTCATTGCTGTCACTCCGTATCAAGCGTTCCGGAATGAAGTTTTACGCCTGCCGGCTCATTTCCACTACTGGCAGAAATACTAGGTCGAGGCGTCCCGAGGTAATACGCAGCCATGCGGCTCCAGCGCTGTACCTGTCATTTCTGCCAGGTGCCAACCCTAGTCTTGTGTTTTAGCCTGAGCACACCCAGCCCACTCTTGCGAACACGTGCGGGCTGCCTCAGCAACTTCTTCAAACCGAAGGAATTCGACCATGACCCATACGCCAAGGCGAAGCCTGCCCCGCCTCGCCTCAACGAAAATATTGCTCCCGGTTTTTACACTTATATTTTTTGGCTTGCCTGCACCCCATGCCAACGCCGGAACCATTACGCTGGTCTCAGCGCCCATAGGCGACTATGGGGAACGTCGCTGCAGCGTGGACATTCCCCCTGCCGGAGCCGGCAAGACACTGAAACTTTCCCTGGCCGATAGAGGCGGTATCGGCCAGGGGAACTGCTATGACATGCAACCCTCTGAAATCCTCATGCAGGATATTCCGTCGGCCGCAGAAATTCTGCTGACCGACGACTGGTTATGCAACACGACACTGGACGGTAAGTTCTACACGCAGGATGACCCGGAAGATAACAAGAGCTTTGTCATCAGGCTGGAAACCACCCGCAATCCGTCACAACTTCCAGAAATCGGCATCGACCGACTGGTCGAATTCCAAACCGGCAAATACCTGGACTACACAAATGCCAATGGTGAAAAGCCGGTCGGGTTCAAACTGGCCGAAAAAACCAGCAATGGCGCGGGGCGCATCACGCGCAAACTCAGTTGCCTTGAAATAAAAATTTCGGATGACGATGAAGTACCAGAATTAAAAGCCGTAGCGCTAGGAAAAACCCAATCCTACACCGTGGTAGAAAACGATAGCGATTTCAAGTGCAGTGACAACTACGTCATAACTCACCGCTATCATAAGGGCGACGAAAATGCCCACACCGCATACACCTGCACCCAAGTCAAAGGCAACGGCACAGAAGCAATCCTGATGAAACAAAGCTTCACCTCCGCAAAAATTTCTGAATGCGGCAGGCGTAAACCCAATGGTGAGCATGAGGATCCACCGGATAAAAACTGCACAGAAGCCGTGACCTACAACAAAGATCAGGTAGACCCCATTTATTTCACCTGCCCGACCGACAGCGTCATGGTCGGACGAAAGCATGAGGGCGATGAGAACGGCTATACCACCTACACCTGCGCCGAGTTCTATAAAGACACAATAGATAATGACAAGAAGAACAGGATGATCGTAGAACCCGGTGAGTGGAAAGGCTGGGTTAAAGAATCCGATTCCAATTTCACCTGCGGCGTTGGCGAAGTCATGATCGGCCGCGCTCACAAGTCCGATGAAAACGGCCCAACCGGATACCGTTGCGGCACGCTGTACTACCCAATCGACGCCAAATCACAGGTGACCCCATGAGCAGCATGGCCGCGTACTCCAACGCCAACAACTTCGCGGTCAAAAACCGTGTCGATGAACGTACCGGGCAATATGGGCTGAGCATCGCAATCCCTGAACTGGTCGCCAATAGCGGTACAGGGCCCAATCTCGAGCTGGTCCTCGCTTACAACTCAATAGGTGCAGGCGATGTCGGTTACGGCGAAGGCTGGGACTTGAACCTTTCCCGCTTTGTCGAGCATGCCTACCCTGAAGGCGGGGGCGCCCTGTCACTCTCCACCGGTGAACAGTTCACCGTGGATGGCATCGACAGCATCAGCGAAAAGAAGCTCGATACCTTTCATTTCCACAAGGATGGTGACGGTCGCTTCCGCGTCGTACACCGCACCGGCGTGGTCGAAGTGCTCGAAAGCATGGGCGAAGGCAGACAGCGTGTGGCCTTGCCGACGCGAATCTACGCACCGAGCGGGCAATGGATCGAGCTGACGTATGCCAGCAACCCGATTGCGCCCGGCTGGTTCTGTTTGACTGACGTACGCGACGGCCATCCCGACGGCCCCGGCAAAGGCCGCCGGCTGCTGGAGGTGACATACGGCGGCGCTACCGTGTTCACCCGCTACCCGGACGCCGAGGATGTCCGGGCTAGCCACTTGTTCACATTCAAGGGGCGGCAACTGCAGTACGCCGTCATGCCCGACCAGACCCAGTGGGCGTTCGACTACCAGACCGTGCATGGGCAAACCTGTATAACCAGAGTGATCTGGCCAACAGGAGCGGTAGAACACGTGGAGTATGGCGTTGACGGTGACCCTGGCCATGCATTGCCGGGCACCGACAAGAAACTGCCACGCGTCAAGCGCCATCGCGTTCTGCCTGGGCACGGCCAGCCTGAAATGCGCACGGACTATGACTACTCCGTTGAAAACTACATGGGCAACGGCAGCGACATTACCTGGCGCAACAACGGCCGCGACAATTTGTACAACATCGTCGACCCAAGCTACAGCTATTGGTGCACGACTACCCAACGTTGTGCGGGCCAGGCCGACCGTATCGTCACGATCCAGTACGACCGTTTCCACCGCACCACCATGGAAACCCGCGTTCAGGGCAAGGAAGTGACCCGAACCCGAATGGACTATCATGGCGAACCGGGCGCCCCCTTCGACAAGCAGCCGACCATTTTCCTGATGGCCAGAACGGTCACGACTACCTGGGAACTGGTGGATGATGCCAATAAAAGACGCTCGGAAGTCATCACCACCGAATACGACGCCGACGGCAATCTCACCAAGGAAGTCAGAGCGGACGGCTCGTACACCGTGCTGGAATACTTCGACGCCAAAGGCGAAGCCGGCAAATGCCCAGCCGAGCCTAACGGCTTCAAGAAACAGGTGAAAAGCCAGACAGTCTACCCGAGTACGCTTGCCAAGGTTGTCCAAGGGGCGATTCCGATGCGCACGGATTTCACCTATAAAGCGCTGGATATTCTGGAAGGCCGTGCCGACCTGCCCGAACACGGCAAAATCGCCTCGACATGGCTGGCCATCGAGCAGGAAGTACTATCGGACACCTCCGACCCACAAGCCCTGCGCTCCCTCAGCACGGTCAAGCGTAGCTACCTC
This sequence comes from Pseudomonas persica, assembly GCF_900291015.1. Taxonomy (GTDB): domain Bacteria; phylum Pseudomonadota; class Gammaproteobacteria; order Pseudomonadales; family Pseudomonadaceae; genus Aquipseudomonas. The sequence goes on along the minus strand of NZ_OLKL01000018.1, from coordinate 195,877 downwards.
GACACCCCCGGCAATGCGCATTTGCATGGACGCATGAGCAAACGCGAAACCACGTTACATGGCGATCATGACGGGACGAACCTGGGCAAAGTGCTGGCCGACACCACCACCACGCTTGAGTGGAAGTTCAGCCACGACCGTCACCAGGCATTCGGCGATGTCCTGCAGACGACACAAACGACCACCGGGCACAACCTGAGCAGGAAGGTGTCGAAACAAAGCCGGCATCCGCTGACAGGCCAGGTGCTGGAAAACGTCGACATTCACCAGATGGTCACGCGCTTCAGCTATGACACGAGCAATCGGCTGACCAGCGAAACCTCCGCGCCGGACGATGCCGAACGACGCGCCACAGTCCACTACCGCTATAGGGTGTCGGCTGAGCAGAATTGCCAGGAAACCGAAAACAACCAGGGCGTGATCAGCCGCGTGTTGCTCGACGGCCTCAACCGCACTATCAAGGAAGAGCGGGTATGCGATGGGGTGGCTTCGCGCACCGGGCAAAAGCAGACGTATCAGACCTACTCGGCCGCGTACAACGCCTTCGGTCAATTGGAAACAGAAACGACCTACGACCACCTGCCCGACCGCACGCTGGCCTTGACCAGCCAGCATCGATACGACAATTGGGGCAACCGTTACGCCACCGTCCGCGCGGACCAGGTGACCGTATTCACCGAACAGTCCCCGTTCGGCAGCGAGGGGGATATCGTCACCTCCTGGGAGGAACACCCGGATCAACCTGGTGTGCGTAAAAACCAGAGCGTCACCACCTTCAACCGCTTCGACAAACCCGAGCACGTGCAAATGCTGGACGAGCAAGGCGTCGCGGCATCGACACGCACATACCGCTATGACGGCTTTGGGCGTAGCGTCGAAGAAACCTATACCTTCGGTGTACCGACAAGCGGCGAGCAAACAGCCCGTGCCGAACACAAGCGCACCACCGGTTACAAGTACGACGTCTGGGGGCGGATGACACGCACCGACCGCGCTGATCGCTCTGCGCTAAGCCGCAAGTTCGCCCAGCACAGTACCGATGAACTGGCCACCAGCATACTGGTGCATGCGCAGCCAGACGCTGAAGGACGTGCGGTATGCAACCGCGAGTTCGACGACATCGACCGCATGGTCTCGATGACCATTGGCCCATATCAGGAAACGCGGGAGTACGTCGACTCACGGATGCTGCCGGAAAAACGGGTCATGAAATCTGGCCGTACCTTCAGCTATGAATACGATCTGGCGGTCGGCACCTCGCCAACACGTATTACCGCAGGGAAAAACCAGAAACTTTCGCTGTACAAGTACAGCATGGCCTCGGCAGACATTACCGAAGCCGAAAACGAGCAGGGTAAACGCAACTACAGCTACACCGACCAGGGCTACCTGCTCAGTGAAAGCTGGGCAGACAAACAATCGGGCGACACCTACACGCGTAATTTCCTCACCTCGCTGCAAGGACGCCTGCTGGAGAACAACGACAGCGACAACAGCCGAAAGGTCCATGAATATGACGACCTCGGCAGGCTGAGTTCCATCACTCAGGGCGCGCTGCGGGCAGTGTTCACTTACAACAGTGCAGGCCTGTTGCATACGACACTGACCACCAGCAGCGCCGCGGCCACCCGCAAACAGCAACTGCTGTGCACGCAGGTTTATGACCATCGGGGCCGGGAAACTTCGCGCCTCCTCAAACTGAGCCACGTTGAAACCACCCCCGATAAGGGCGAGCTTGAAACCCTTATCGATGAGCGCACGCTCGAACAAGTGTGGCGCGACGATAACATGCTGCACCGTCGCACGCTGATCAAAGACGGTAAGCCGGTACTGACGGAAACCTTCGAATACGATGAGCGCGATCGCCTGTACAACCACAGGTGTGAAGGCAGCGTATTGCCGACCAATAGCAAGGGCCGTGCGATCATTAATCAGGCATTTGAATTTGATGACTACGACAACATCTACTTCTGCCTGACCGAGTTCGCAGATGATGAGATCGACGAAGCCTTCTACGAGTTCTTCGAAGATTCGCCCTTCCAGCTGAAAAGCGTAAGCCACACGCTGACAGCGGATTACCCGGCACTGGTGACGTTCACCAAGGACGATTACGACGCCGACGGCAACATGCTGAAGGACGAACAGGGCAACAGCCTGGTGTACGACGAGGATAGCGGCCAGCTGGCCAGCGCAACGGCCCCCGATGGCAAGGTCCTGGCCAGCTTCCGCTATGACGGCCACGGGCAGCTGCTGGGCGTGCGCCACGGCGCGCAGGGCGAGGAGCAACGGCGCTACGAGGGTTATCGCGTCAGCAGTACCCTGCGCGACGGCGTGCTTACCGAGTACCTGTATGGCGGCGAGGTACCGCTCGGGCTGCAACAGTCGGGCAAAGGCAACGAAACACGCCTGTACATGGCCAGCAACAACAACAGTGTAATCGCCGAATGCGCGGCCAATGACGAGGTGCATGAAGCGGCCTACAGTGCCTATGGCGAACTGCAGGAAGGCAAGCTGCTGGGCCTGCTGGGGTTCAATGCCGAAGCACGCGAGCAGGCGCTGGGCTGGTACCTGCTGGGGCGTGGTTACCGCGCCTACAATCCGGGCCTGATGCGCTTCCACAGCCCGGACAACATGGCCCCTGAAGTGGCGGGTATCAACCCTTACGTGTACTGCCTGGGCAACCCGGTGATGTGGCAGGACCCCACCGGGCATTACAGCCGCGGCTGGGGTTCGAACGATGATCCGAAGAAAGAGAAGCAGAAACGCGGTGCTGAATTCTGGCTGAACATTGGCGTGCTGGTGATGAACGTGGCGCTGACCGTCGGCTTTGCCGTGATCACGGCGGGTGCCGCCACCCCGCTGGTCATTGGCGTGCTGGCGGTAGGTGTAACCGCGACGCTCGCATCTGCGGCGACGCAGGTTGCCGCCGAGTTCGTCAAAGACCCGGAAAAGAAAAAGAAACTTGGCATCGCATCCTTGTCACTGTCGCTTGCCGGTACATTGGCATTGACGGCAGGGATGGTCAAAGGCGGCATGAATAAGGCGAAGGCGGCCAGGAAAGAAAGGCTTACTGCGGCGAACGGTGGTGGGGATGGTGATAGCGAAACCCTGCGGCGCAACAGTACACACAGCAAGTCCGCACAAACGGATCCTGTCGATTCAACCATGCAGGATCAAGACATCGGTGAGCTCAATCAGAGTTCTCGTCGTACGAGTCTGCAAAGCAGTTCGCAATCTAAATCCCCCGAAATTCCGCCACCAGACTACAATGAAACACCAGCCCCTACTTTTAATTATGAGGGATGGGATAATATTGACACTCAAAACCGACCCGCCCCGCCTAGCGGTCGCTCATATAAAATAGAGGGCAAAACAATAACCATATATAGTCCAGAAGCAGGCTGGAAGACGAAAACCTTCCCAAACTATCGTGAAGCCAGCGCTGTTTTTGAGAAACTTTAGGACCAGTCGAGTAGCAACTAATTCGGTGATGCAGATTTTATCTGCATCACCGCCTTTCTTAATTACTTCATTTTCTCGTCAATCTGGCCACAACCCCGCCGATTTATCCCTTATTTCCCCAGACTAACCCTACAGCCCTCCCCCATCTTTCTCCTTATCCTCCCTCCCCACCAAGCGACCGCCTCGCCCTAGCCAAACACGCCTCGCTTGCCACCGCCTAACCGCCGTGCTCCACCGTCCAACCCAGGCATCCGTCATGCTCAAGCCCCACAAACGCCGGCAGGCGCTGTCACGCCTGCGCTTTCTGCCCCTCCCCGCGCTCGGCGCCAGCCTGCTGAGCCTGCACGCCGTGGCCGCCCCGCCCGATCTGCAGTTCGACCCCGGCTTCATCCGCCAAAGCCCGGGCCAACCCGCCGATGCCGGCGCCCTCGCCCTGCGCGCCCTGGCCGAACACCGGCCCCTCGCCGCTGGCCGCTACACCCTGGAGTTGTACGTCAACCTCAGCCCGCAGGGTAAACGGGAGATCATGCTCAACGAGAGCAGCGACGGCCATGCCCTGGTGCCCTGCCTGAACGCCGAACTGCTGGAAGAGGTCGGCGTGCGGGAACAGCACCTGGCCGTTAGCCAACCCGGCAACGAAGGCAACTGCATCGACCTTGCCACACAGCTGGCTGGCGCCAGTGCCGACCTGGATACCGGCAAGCTGCGCCTGAACCTGTCGATACCGCAGTCCTACCTGCGCCGCGACACCAGCGGCGCCATCGCCGAAAGCCACTGGGACGAAGGCATCAATGCCGCTTTCGTCAATTACCAGGCCTCGGCCCAGCACAGCAACCGGCGTGGCAGCGGCAGCCGCAATAGCCAGGACCTGTACCTGAACAGCGGCATCAACCTGTACGGCTGGCGCCTGCGCAGCCAGCAGGCCCTGCGCGAGAACCAGCAAGGCGAGCTGCGCTGGACACGCAGCAATACCTACGCCCAGCGCGACCTGCCGGCGCGCTGGGGCACCCTCACCGTCGGCGAAACCTTCACCCAGGGTGAGGTTTTTCGCAGCTTGCCGTTCAAGGGCGTGAAGCTGGCCTCCGACACCGGGATGCTGCCCGACACCCTGCAGAACTACGCCCCCGTGTTGCGCGGAGTGGCGCAAACCTACGCCAAGCTGGAGGTACTGCAGAACGGTTACCCGCTCTACTCCACCTTCGTCGCCCCCGGCCCGTACGAAATCGATGACCTGGCCGTTGGCACCAGCAGTGGCGAACTGGAAGTGGTGCTGACCGAGGCCGATGGCCAGGTGCGCCGCTTCATCCAGCCTTACTCGACCCTCAGCAACCTGATGCGCGCCGGCATGTGGCGCTACGACCTGGCCCTGGGCCGCTACCACGGCGCCGCTCAGGCCGACACACCAGCGCTGTGGCAAGCTGCGCTGGCCCGGGGCATCGGCTGGGACAGCACGCTGTACACCGGCATACTCGGTGGCGACTACTACCGCGCCGCCACCCTGGGCCTGGCGCGGGACTTCGGGGTACTCGACGCATTGTCGCTGGACGTCACGCAAGCCACCACCGACCTTGGCCCGGCGCAGGGGGAAGTGAAGGGCAACAGCCTCTCGGCCCGCTACGGCAAGGCCTTCGACAGCGGTACCAACTTGCGCTTTGCCGGTTACCGCTATTCCACCGTCGGCTACCGCGACTACGACGAGGCCGTCCTGCAGCGCAACGCCTCCAGCCTGTACCTGGGCAACCGCCGCAGCCGGGTGGAGGCGTCGGTGTACCAGCACTTCGGCAATGCTGGCTCGCTCAGCCTCACCCTGTCCCAGGACGACTACTGGCACAGCAGCCTGCAACGGCGCCAATATCAGCTGCAATACAACACGCAATTGCCGCACAACATCAGCCTCAACCTGTTTGCCTCGCAATCACTCTCTTCTTCGCGCAGCAACGACCGCATCATCGGCCTGGGCATCACCCTGCCCCTGGACTTCGCCCATGCCTCCAGCGCCACGTTCGACCTGCAACACAGCGCAGGCAAATACAGCGAACGCGCCAGCCTCAGCGGCCACTTCGACGAGCGGCGCCTGAACTACCGGGCCACACTGGCCAACGACGCCCAGCAAAGTGGCAGCCTGTCGCTGGCCTACCAGGGCCGCCACGCCAACTACGGCATGGGCTACAGCGAAGCCTCCGACTACCGCAGCCTGTCGCTGAGCGCCAACGGCGCCCTGCTGGCCCATGGCGGCGGCATGCTGCTGGCACCGTTCATAGGCGAAACCAACGCCGTGGTGCATGTGCCAGATATCGCCGGGATAGGGGTCAACCAGGCACAACAGGGTAGAACCAACCGCGACGGCTATATCCTGGCACCTTACATGCGCCCGTACCGGGCCAACCCCGTGGTGCTGCAACTGGACCAGCTCGACCCGGAAATCGAAATCGACAACGGCGCCACGCAGGTGGTGCCACGCCGCGGCGCCGTAGTACTGGCGGAATTCGAGGCGCGCCGGGTCAACCGCCTGGTGCTGACCCTGTTGCAGGCAGACGGCCGCCCCTTGCCGTTCGGCGCACAGGTCAGCGATGCCCAAGGCCAGGAACTGGCGGTGGTCGGCCAAGGCGGCCAGGCACTGGTGGCCACCCACCTTGAGAACCAGCAACTACTGGCCAGGTGGACCGCAGGCAATGAGCAGCAATGCAGCTTCGACATCACACCAGCCACCTTGCCGCTTGAACAAGGCTACCGCCTGCAGACCTTGCGCTGCCAAGCCCTCGCCGACAGGAACAACCAATGAAAACCTTCACTCGCCCGCGCCTGCGAACGGCCTTGCTGTTCGCCAGCCTGCCTTTCATTCCCCTGCAAGCCGCCTATGCCGCATCAGGCTGCGTCACCCAGAACGGTACTGGCCCCGCGCTGTTCACAGCAGATTTCACCAATGTATGGGTGCCAAGGGATCTGCCAGACGGTGAACCATTCGCCTCCCAAACCTTTGGCGCGCTGCTGGACCCAGCATCCACCCGCATCCAATGCACCAACTCCAATGATATAGTGCTGGAAGCACGCATCGATAAGACCGCACCATTCGTCCACAACCTGCCTATGCGGCTGGGCAATGGGCGCTTCGCCAACAGGGTCATCAGAACACGGATCGCAGGGGTTGGCGCGGTGATCGAGATGGGTTGGCCGTTCGCCGCCCAAGCCAACAACAATTTCGTATCGACCGGCAGCGACAATACCGTGCCTTACCACGGCACCAACAAGACCACCATGATCACCCCCCTGTTTATCGGCCCGATAAACATGACGGTCACGCTGTTCAAGACGGGCCCCATCGCGGCGGGGCCGATCCTGCTGGATGAAGAACTGGCCCATGGCAGCACCACGGGTGTACCTGACGCCTTTCGCCTGCGGGCAAGCGGCAATCTGCACCAGGCACAGTGCACGCTGAAAAGCGATGCCGTCAGTGCCGACCCAGTGGACCTGGGCAGCCACACAGTGGCGGACTTCCCGAGAAAGGGCAGCACCACAACCAGCATGCCCTTCCATATCACTTTGAGTGACTGCGAGGACGACCCCGCAGCAAGCACCGCCACCGCCTACATCTACCTGACAGGTACCGACGGCTCGGTGGCGCTCGACCCGAAGCTGGGCCTGTTCAGCCTGGGCAATGGTTCGACGGCGAAAGGCATCGGCATTCAGATAACCGATGACCTGGGTGTTCCTGTCCCCCTGCAGGAACACGTCTCGAGCAACAAAAAGCTCGAACTCCCTCTCACCCGCCTGCCCTACCGTGCACATTTCTACCAGACCGACGACCGGGTTACGCCTGGCCTGGCCAAAGGCGCGCTCGACTTCACCATCAGTTATCGCTGAGTACTGCAATGCCTGCGCAGCGGTGTTCGCGCAGGCATCGCCGGAAAATCAGCCATGCAAAAACGCAGAAAGGAACCCGAAGGTTCCTTTCTGCGTTACATGTTTGGAGCGGGAAACGAGACTCGAACTCGCGACCCCGACCTTGGCAAGGTCGTGCTCTACCAACTGAGCTATTCCCGCATTTTGAAGCTTTTTACCGCTATCGGCGTGAAGTGCCATGAAGACCTTCACCACCACTGCACCGCATAGACGCCACAGTATTCAAACTGGAGCGGGAAACGAGACTCGAACTCGCGACCCCGACCTTGGCAAGGTCGTGCTCTACCAACTGAGCTATTCCCGCANAGCGGGAAACGAGACTCGAACTCGCGACCCCGACCTTGGCAAGGTCGTGCTCTACCAACTGAGCTATTCCCGCATTTGGCGTCCCCTAGGGGACTCGAACCCCTGTTACCGCCGTGAAAGGGCGGTGTCCTAGGCCACTAGACGAAGGGGACACACAACACTTTTCAGTGCACCAGAACAGAACCTCACGATTCAGCCTGGATTTTCTTTTCCTGCCCCGCCGTTAAGCGTTGCCGGAGAAACTGGAGCGGGAAACGAGACTCGAACTCGCGACCCCGACCTTGGCAAGGTCGTGCTCTACCAACTGAGCTATTCCCGCAATTTGGCGTCCCCTAGGGGACTCGAACCCCTGTTACCGCCGTGAAAGGGCGGTGTCCTAGGCCACTAGACGAAGGGGACACGCTGCTGGCATTTACTGCCTGCTTTCACTCCCTGCTGCGTTTCGCTAAGCGCTTTACGCTGCAAGTGGCGCGCATTCTATGGATGGTTCGTACGGGCGTCAACTCCTTTGTAGAAATTTATTTAAATCAATGACTTCCGGGCAAGTGGGGGTGCAGTTGCGGGCCGGTGTGTCGATATAGATAGAGGGATGCCTGTACTGGCCTCTTCGCGGCTAAAGCCGCTCCCACAGGTCCGTCACCGTACTTGAGACCTGTGATGTACCTGTGGGAGCGGCTTTAGCCGCGAAGAGGCCAGTGCAGGTATATAGCCGCTGTTCGTCCCCAGGCGAACTCACTACACTCAAGGGTGTAATTCTTCTTCAATGAGGCATTAACGGTGACACCACTTCTGATCACCCTGCTCATCGTGGCGGGTATCGCGTTGCTGATCGTGATCGGCTACCTCAACAACGTGGTCGAGAACGGCAAGCTCGAGCGTGCCCGAATGAAGGTCGAGCTGGCCGACCGCCTGCGCCGCTGTGGCGAAATCACCGAGACCTTCCCCGGCCAGTTCATGACCCCGGCGCTGAAGCTGCTACTGACCCGCCTGGAGCTCAACCTGAACCAGCGCCAACTGGCGATGGACAAGCACAACGCCGAACTCAAGGCGCGCATCGCCGAACTGGAGCGGCTGATTGCCCTGGGCGGGCAGATCCCGGTAAACAACCCGCCCAACCCGATCCAGACCGAGATCAAGGCCAAGGATGTGCGCTTCTTGCTGGAGGCGCTGCACAACCAGGTGACCCGCGCCGCCCAGGAAGGTTTCCTGCCCACGCCCGAGGCCAAGCAATGGATCAAGGAAATCCGCCATATCCTGGTGCTGCTGCATATCGAGTTCTTCAACAACCTCGGCCAGCAGGCCCTGCAGAAGAACCAGCCGGGCCAGGCACGCCTGGCCTTCGAGCGCGGCGTGCAGTACCTGCGCAAACAGCCGGAGCCAAAGGTGTATGAAGAGCAGCTGACCTACCTGGAAAAACTGCTGGCCCGCGCCAACGCCCAGGTGCTGGACCGCATGGCCCCGGCGGAGGACGAGCAGAATGAACTGACTCAGGGGCTCAAGACCGATGAGGAAGAGACCTGGAAGAAGAAGGTGATGTACGACTGATGCGTTAACCTGTGCCGGCCTCTTCGCGGCTAAAGCCGCTCCCACAGGGATTGCACCATGCCTGAGAGCGGTGCGGTCCCTGTGGGAGCGGCTTTAGCCGCGAAGAGGCCGGCACAGGTGACACACCCGTCAGCAGTCAGTCAACTCCAGAAAGATCGCCGCCAACCGCTCCAGCCCCACCTGATCCGCCTCGCTGAACCGCGCCAGCTTCGGGCTGTCCAGGTCCAGCACACCAATCAACCTGCCCTCCTTCACCAGCGGGATCACCAGCTCGCTGTTCGAGGCGCTGTCACAGGCAATGTGCCCCGGGAACGCATGCACGTCCTCTACCCGCTGGGTCTGCCGGGTGGCTGCTGCCGCCCCGCACACGCCCTTGCTGAACGGGATGCGCACGCAGGCCACCTGGCCCTGGAACGGGCCCAGTACCAGCTGTTCGTTGCGGTTGAGATAGAACCCCGCCCAGTTCAGGTCGTCCACCTGGTTATAGAGGAACGCCGAAAACTGCGCGGCATTGGCGATGAAGTCACGCTCGTCGGCGAACAGCGCCTGCACTTGCGCCGCCAGCAGGTTGTAGCCGTCGAGGCCGGCGCCACTGGCATTGAGGTCGATCATTTACTTTTGCTCCAGCAATTGCAGCCCGACCCAGTAACGGGCGAACTGATAGGCACAACGGCCATTACGGTTACCGCGCCCGGTGGCCCAGCGCACGGCGAGGATGTCGAGTTCTTCGCTGCGCTGCCAGGTCAGGCCGGCAGGTTGCGCGAGCTGGCCGATCCAGTGCTCGACCACATTCAGGAAGTGCTCCTGGGTAAAGGGGTAGAACGACAGCCACAGGCCAAAACGGTCGGACAGGGCAATCTTGTCTTCCACCGCTTCGCTGGGGTGCAGCTCGCCATCCACCCGCTTCCAGTTCTCGTTGTCGCTCTCCTTCTCCGGCACCAGGTGGCGGCGGTTGGAGGTAGCGTACAGCAGCACATTGTCCGGTGCTTGCTCCAGCGAGCCGTCGAGCACGCTCTTGAGCACCCGGTAGTCGCCCTCCCCGGCCTCGAACGAAAGGTCGTCGCAGAACAGGATAAAGCGCTGCGGCAGCTTCTGCAGTTGCTCGACTACACGTGGCAGGTCGGCCAGGTGGTCGCGTTCGATTTCGATCAGGCGCAGGCCGGCGCTCGCGTGCTCGGCCAGCAGGGCACGGACCAGCGACGACTTGCCGGTACCGCGCGAGCCCCACAGCAATGCATGGTTGGCCGGCATGCCGTTGAGGAACTGGTGGGTGTTGCGGCCCAGCTGGTCACGCTGCTGGTCGACGCCAATCAGGTCGCTGAGGCGGATGTCCAGGCTGACTTCCAACGGCAGCAGGTAGCCGCTGCGGCCATCGCGCTGCCAGCGGGCAGCCAGGGTGGTGGCCCAGTCGATGTTCGGACGCGGGGCCGGCAACAGGGGTTCAAGGCGCGCCAGTACCGATTCGGCACGGTCGAGGAAAGCGATCAAGCGGGCGTCCATCAGGGCTCCTACAAATTCAGATTCGGGGCTGCTTGTGTCGGCCTCTTCGCGGGTAAACCCGCTCCCCCAGGGTTATCACTGCCCTTGAGACCAGTAGTTTACCGGTGGGAGCGGCTTTAGCCGCGAAGAGGCCGGCACAAGCAGTTGAGCAATCAAGGCTGAATGTGTGACAGCCCCACCAGCAGCCGGGGCTATTCGGCTATGCTTGCGCAGCGCATGGAACGTGAAACCGGCTCGGGACTCATGGATATCAAGTTCACCAATCGCCTGTCATACAAGCAAGCCCGGTTGACAGTCCTGGTCGGCTTCATCCTGGGAACATTGCTCAGTCTCATCCAGATCGGCATCGATTATGCCAGCGAAGACGCGTCCATCAACCGCGAAATGCGCGCCTTGCTGCAAATCAGCCACAACCCCGCCTCGCGCATTGCCTACAACATCGACGCGGAGCTGGCCCTGGAGCTGACCCGTGGCCTGCTGCAATCACCGGCGATCATCCGCGCACGACTGATCGACAATCACGAAACAGTGCTGGCCGACGTCGAACGGCCGCGCCTGCAGGACCGCTACCGGCCACTCAGCGACTTCCTGTTCGGCGAGCAGCGCCAGTTCAAGGAACGCCTGTACCTGACCCACATGCCCGAGGAAGACCTCGGCACCTTGTACCTGGAGGTGGACACCTTCTCCTTCGGCAGCCGCTTTCTCGACCGTGCCGGGGTCACCCTGCTCAACGGCTTCGCCCGCAGCCTGGTGCTGACCGGCATCCTCCTGGCGCTGTTCTACATGATGCTGACCAAACCACTGGTGACGGTGATCGGCGCGCTCAGCGGCAGCGACCCGCGCAAGCCCCGGCAAACCCGCCTGGCTTGCCCGCACGGCCACGAAAACGACGAGATCGGCGTGCTGGTGAAGGTCGCCAACCAGCAGTTCGTCAGCATGGCCACCGAGATCGAGCAGCGGCGCACCGCAGAAAACCGCCTGACCCAATACCTCAACGAGCTGGAAGATATCGTCTCGGCACGCACCAACGAGCTCAAGGCCAGCAACAGTAGCCTGAGCCTGTCCAACCAGGAGCTGGAAGAAGCCCGCCGCCGGGCGCTGGACATGGCCCAGGCGCGCGCCGCCTTCCTCGCCAACATGAGCCACGAGATCCGCACCCCGCTCAACGGTATGCTCGGCATGATCGCCCTTGCCCTGGACAGCGCACTGCCCAGCGAGCAACGCCAGCAGTTGGCGATTGCCCATGACTCGGGCAAGGTGCTGGTGGAGTTGCTCAACGATATTCTCGACCTGTCCAAGTTCGATGCCGGCCAACTGGAGCTGGAGCGCATTCCGTTCGACATGGGCTCGATGGTCGAGGACACCGCCAACCTGCTGTCGCAGAACACCGCGCAAAGCGTGGAGCTGACCTGCCTGATCGCCCGCGACTTCCCCAGCAGTGTGCTCGGCGACCCCACGCGGGTACGGCAGATCGTCAGCAACCTGCTATCCAACGCCCTCAAGTTCACCCGTTTCGGCCGCGTGGATGTGCGCCTGGCGACCATTGTCGGCGGTGTGCGCCTGGAAGTGCGCGATACCGGCATCGGCATCCCCGAAGAAGCCCAGGCCCGGATCTTCCAGCCATTCACCCAGGCCGGTGCCGGCATCACCCGCCAGTACGGCGGCACCGGCCTGGGCCTGGCGCTGACGCGCAACCTGTGCAAGGCCATGCACGGCCACCTGCATATCAAGTCCGACCCGGGCTTCGGCAGCCACTTCAGCGCCGAGCTGCCGCTGGCCGTGCACACCGAAGCCATCGCGCCGGCGCCGTTGCACGGGCGCGTGGCGGCACTGAGCGCGGCCGGCAGCGGGCTCGACGAACTGTTGCAGGACCTGCTGCCCGCCTGGGGCCTTGCCTACCAGCACCATGACAGCAGCGCGGGGCTGGACGCCACGGCCATCGACCTGTTGATCACCGACAGCCTGGAGCAGCTGTTCGAACTGCGCCCGACACTGAAAACACCGATTTTGCTGGTGACCGCCTATGGCAATTTCCTGCCCAGCGAACAGTCGATCGCCCTCGCCCCCCTGCACCAACTGGCCCGACCGCTGGCGCGCAACGCCCTGTACCAGACCTTGCGCCGCACCTTGCAAGGCCATGAGCCCGAACACCCGCTGGCCACCCCGGTCATTACCCTGGAACAAGGCCGCGCGCGTATCCTGCTGGTGGAGGACAACCCGGTGAACCAGCTGGTGGCCAAGGGCATGCTGGCCAAGCTCGGTTGCCAGGTTCAGCTGGCCACCCAGGGCGCCGAGGCCCTGGAACTACTGGAACAGGACGAATTCGACCTGGTGCTGATGGACTGCAACATGCCGGTGATGGACGGCTACGAGGCCAGCCGGCGCATCCGCCAGAGCGGCCGCTGGCCCAACCTGCCGATTGTCGCCCTCACCGCCAACGCCATGCCCGAGGAGCGCGAGCGCTGCCGGGCAGCGGGCATGAACGACTACCTGGCCAAGCCGTTCCGCCGCGAAGAGCTGCTGGCGCTGGTGGACCACTGGGTGCCGGTCAACGGCTGAGCAGGCGCTCGATGTCCGCTTCCAGGGCCTGCGGCTTGGTGGTGGGGGCGTAGCGCGTTACCTGGCCAGTGGCCGGGTCGACCAGGAACTTGGTGAAGTTCCACTTGATCTTCTGGCTGCCGAGAATGCCCGGGGCGCGCTGCTTGAGTTCGACGAACAGCGGGTGGCTGCCGGGGCCGTTGACCTCGACCTTGCGAAACAGCGGGAAGCTCACGCCAAAATTGCGCTCGCAGAACTGGGCAATTTCCCGCGCATCGCCCGGTTCCTGCTTGCCAAACTGGTTGCAGGGGAAGCCCAGCACCACCAGGCCACGCGCGCGGTAGGCCTGCCACAGTTGCTCCAGGCCCTTGTACTGTGGGGTAAAGCCGCACTGGCTGGCGGTATTGACCACCAGCAGCGCCTTGCCGGAGAAGTCGCCGAGCTTCTTGTGCTCGCCGCCCAGGGTCACGCAGGGGATGTCCAGTATCGATCCAGCCATGGTCGGGCTCCGGTCAGTCGCGCGGGCGCAGGTCGATGCACACCGAGTTGATGCAGTAGCGCAGGCCGGTCGGTGGCGGGCCGTCAGGGAACACGTGGCCCAGGTGCGCATCGCAGCGGGCACAGGTGACTTCGGTGCGGATCATGCCGTGGGAGGTATCGCGGATTTCGATCATCGCGCTTGCCTCGATGGGTGCGTAGAAGCTCGGCCAGCCGCAGCCGGAATCGAACTTGGTCTGCGCATCGAACAGTGGCAGGCCGCAGCAGATGCAGTGGTAGATGCCGTCGCGGCGCTCGCTGTTGTACTTGCCGCTGAACGGCCGCTCGGTGCCCTTGAGACGGCATACCTGGTACTGCTCGGGGTCGAGCATCGACCGCCATTGTTCCAGGGTTTTCTCGATCTTTTGCATGTAGGGACCTCGGCAGGCTGAATTTCACTGCGCACCGTCTTTTCCGGGGCGCGGGTGGCACGTATATTAGTTGGCTTCGTGTGCCAGGCGTTCAGTCTGGCACCCGCTTCCTGCCCTTTCAAACCTTTCGGCGGGGCGTAGCGCGTTTTCTCAATCGGGATCCCATCATGCAGTTCAGCAAATCGAACAAGCTCGCCAATGTCTGCTACGACATTCGCGGCCCAGTGCTCAAGCACGCCAAGCGCCTGGAAGAGGAAGGCCACCGCATCCTCAAGCTGAACATCGGCAACCCGGCGCCGTTTGGCTTCGAAGCGCCTGACGAAATCCTCCAGGATGTGATCCGCAACCTGCCCACCGCGCAGGGCTACAGCGACTCCAAGGGCCTGTTCAGTGCGCGCAAGGCAGTGATGCAGTACTGCCAGCAGAAGGGAATCGAAGGCGTCACCATCGAGGACATCTACCTGGGTAACGGTGTGTCCGAGCTGATCGTCATGTCGATGCAGGCGCTGCTCAACAACGGCGACGAAGTGCTGATCCCGGCCCCCGACTACCCGCTGTGGACCGCCGCCGTGAGCCTGGCCGGCGGCAAGCCGGTGCATTACCTGTGCGACGAGCAGGCCGACTGGTTCCCCGACCTTGAGGACATCAAGGCCAAGATCACCCCGAACACCAAGGCCCTGGTGATCATCAACCCGAACAACCCGACCGGCGCGGTGTACTCCAAAGAGCTGCTGCTGGGCATGCTGGAGCTGGCCCGCCAGCACAACCTGGTGGTGTTCTCCGACGAGATCTACGACAAGATCCTGTACGACGAAGCCGTGCACATCAGCACCGCCTCGCTGGCACCCGACCTGCTGTGCCTGACCTTCAACGGCCTGTCCAAGTCGTACCGGGTGGCGGGCTTCCGCTCCGGCTGGCTGATCATCTCCGGGCCCAAGCACCACGCGCAAAGCTACATTGAAGGCATCGACATGCTGGCCAACATGCGCCTGTGCGCCAACGTGCCGGCCCAGCATGCCATCCAGACCGCGCTGGGCGGCTACCAGAGCATCAACGACCTGGTGCTGCCACCGGGCCGCCTGCTGGAGCAGCGCAACCGCACCTACGAGTTGCTGAACGACATTCCGGGCGTGAGCTGCGTGAAGCCGATGGGTGCGCTGTATGCGTTCCCGAAGATCGACCCGAAGGTTTGCCCGATTCACAACGACGAGAAGTTCGTACTCGACCTGCTGCTGTCGGAGAAGCTGCTGATCGTTCAGGGCACAGCGTTCAACTGGCCGTGGCCGGACCACTTCCGCGTGGTGACCTTGCCACGGGTGGATGACCTGGAAGCGGCGATAGGCCGGATCGGGAATTTCCTGAAGGGTTATTCGCAGTAAGTAGCGGCCTCATCGCCGGCAAGCCAGCTCCCACATGATCAGCACAGGCCTGAAGATTGTGGGCTTCCTGTGGGAGCTGGTTTGCCGGCGATGGCCGCGCCGCGACACCAAAATCCCCACGGAATGTTTCTTACATCCTGCAACGCTCTATCCCACAGCCCGCGCGCCATCCTCTGCCATACTCCGCCGTACACAGTTTGAAATAGTCGCCCGATTGAATCGGCACGACCGGCACCTTATATACCCCGCAGTAAGCGACAACTCATCCGTCAGGAGAACGTAACAACCATGATGCGCATTCTGTTGTTTGTAGCCACCAACCTCGCGGTGGTGCTGGTTGCAAGCATTACCCTGAGCCTGTTCGGTTTCAACGGGTTCATGGCCGCCAACGGGGTCGACCTGAACCTCAGCAGCCTGCTGGTGTTCTGCGCCGTGTTCGGCTTTGCCGGCTCCCTCATCTCGCTGTTCATCTCCAAGTGGATGGCGAAGATGACCACCGGCACCCAGATCATCAGCCAGCCGCGCACCCGTCACGAGCAGTGGCTGCTGCAAACGGTCGAAGAGCTGTCCCGTGAAGCGGGCATCAAGATGCCCGAGGTGGGTATCTTCCCGGCGTACGAGGCCAACGCTTTCGCCACCGGCTGGAACCGCAACGACGCGCTGGTGGCCGTGTCCCAGGGCCTGCTGGAGCGTTTCTCGCCCGATGAAGTGCGCGCAGTGCTGGCCCACGAGATCGGCCACGTAGCCAACGGCGACATGGTCACCCTGGCACTGGTACAGGGCGTGGTGAACACCTTCGTGATGTTCTTCGCGCGCATCATCGGCAACTTCGTCGACAAAGTGATCTTCAAGAACGAAGAAGGCCAGGGCATTGCCTACTACGTGGCGACCATCGTGGCCGAGCTGATCCTGGGCATCCTGGCCAGCATGATCGTGATGTGGTTCTCGCGGCGTCGCGAATATCGTGCCGACGAAGCCGGTGCACAGCTGGCCGGTACCGCAGCGATGATCGGTGCCCTGCAGCGCCTGCGCGTGGAGCAAGGCCTGCCGGTACACATGCCCGACACCATGAAGGCGTTCGGTATCAATGGTGGCCTCAAGCACGGCCTGGCCGGGCTGCTGATGAGCCACCCGCCGCTGGAAGACCGTATCGAGGCCCTGCGCCGTCGCGGTTGATCCACACCGGCAAAAACAAAGGGCGACTTCGGTCGCCCTTTTTTGTGTCTGCCTGTGCCGGCCTCTTCGCCGGTAAACCCGCTCCCACAGGCCCGCCACAAACCGTGAAAGCTGCGGGGTATCCGTGGGAGCGGGTTCACCCGCGAAAGGGCCGGCACAGGCTACACACCAGTCAACGGCTAACCCGGTACACCCGCTCCAACAGGCTGGACGCCCCGGCCTGCACAAACTTCGGGCTCTCGCCAATCACCTGCACCACCTCCAGCTCATCCACCTGCCACCCGGCAAATCCCAGGCGCAGCTCTTCATCCCCTACCGAAAACGGCGGCCCGTCCAGCAGCGCTTGGTCATAATCCAGGGTCACTACCAGCCCCTGGCAACTCGCCGGCAGCAAGGCGGGCAATCGTTGCAGGTAACGCGCACGCATCTGTGGCGGCAACGCGATGACTGCAGCCCGGTCATACAACCCCACGCAGTCGCCAATATCCTCCGGCTGCAAGGCAAAGAAATCGCCGCACCAGAGCTCCACGTCACCACTGCGCCAAACCTCGAAAGCCCCGCGCTGTTGCACCTCAGCTTCAAGCCCATGCTCGCGGAAGAAGTCCTCCACCGCCCGCCGCGACAGCTCTACACCCAACACGCGGTACCCCTGCCCGGCCAACCAGGCCAGGTCCAGGCTCTTGCCGCACAGCGGCACCAGCACGCGGCTGCCCGGCGTCAGGCCAAGCGTTGGCCAATACTTCTGCAGATAGGGGTTCACCTGCGCCTGGTGAAAGCCGATCTGGTTGTCGGCCCACCGCTGCTGCCAGAACGCTGACTCCATGATCACTCCCGATTTTTAGATGGTTTGTCGGTAAAAACTGGTTTGGATTTCGATCTGTAGTTGGTCGAAGATGATTGCATCTTAACCGCCAGGACCCCGCCATGCTGCCCAGCCTGTTCATTTCCCATGGTTCCCCCATGCTTGCCCTGCAACCCGGCGCCAGCGGGCCGGCGCTGGCCGGGCTGGCCAACGCCCTGCCCCGGCCGAAAGCGATCGTGCTGGTGTCGGCGCACTGGGAAAGCCGCGAGCTGCTGGTCACCGGTAGCGCACAGCCAGAGACCTGGCATGACTTCTATGGCTTCCCACCTGCTTTGTATGCGCTGCAGTACCCGGCGCCGGGGGCCCCTACCCTTGCCGGCCAGGTCAGTGAACGGTTGCAGGCTGCGGGGCTGCCAGCCCGGCTGGACGTACAGCGGCCGTTCGACCACGGCGCCTGGGTGCCGCTATCGCTGATGTACCCGGATGCGAGTATTCCGGTGGTGCAAGTTTCACTGCCCAGCCACCTGGGGCCGGCGCTGCAGGTCAAGGTGGGCCAGGCGCTGACGGGTTTGCGCGACCAGGGCGTGCTGCTGATTGGCTCGGGCAGCATTACCCATAACCTGGGCGAACTGGACTGGCATGCCGGGCCGGAGGTGATCGAGCCTTGGGCGCTGGCGTTCAGGGATTGGGTGGTGGAAAAGCTTCGGGCGGATGATCAGGAAGCGTTGCTGGGTTATCGGCAGCAGGCGCCGTTTGCGCTGCGCAACCATCCCAGTGATGAGCATTTGCTGCCGTTGTTCTTTGCCCTTGGGGCTGGGGGCGAGTTTGCAGTGGTGCACCAAGGGTTCACCTTGGGGGCGTTGGGGATGGACATCTATCGGTTCGGCTGAAGGGCCTTTTCGCGGGTGAACCCGCTCCCACAGGTACAGCACAGGCAAAAAAATCCCCAGCCAATGCCGGGGATTTTTTCATTGCGCCAGGATCAATCCTCGCGGTAGCGACGCAGCTTCAGCTGCTTGCCAGCCACGCGGGTGTCCTTGAGCTTGGACAGCAGCTTCTCCAGGCCATCTTCCGGCAACTCTACCAGGCTGAAGCTGTCACGCACCTGGATGCGGCCGATGGCGTCACGGGCCAGGCCGCCTTCGTTGAGGATCGCGCCCAGCAGGTTCTTGGCAGCGATGCCGTCACGGGCACCCAGGGCAGTACGGCAACGCACGCGGCCTTCGGCCAGCGGTATCGGCGCACGGCGCTCGCGGTCACCACGCTCTGGGCGCTCGCCACGCTCAGCACGCTCGGTACGCTCACCACGCGGAGCGAAGCTCGGCACCAGCGGCTGCTCACGCTCTACCGCGGCCAGGTCCAGCGCCTGGCCATTGGTGGCCTTGCGCAGCAGGGCGGCAGCCAGAGCACGTGCGCTGCAACCCAGGTCGGTGGTCAGGCGGTCGAACAACTCGCCGTGGGTGGCTTCTGCTTCGGCTACCAGCGGCGCCAGGCTCGAGGTCAGCTTCTTGATACGGGCATCCAGCACAGCCTGGGCATTCGGCAGGCGGGCTTCGGCAACTTTCTGCCCGGTTACGCGCTCGATCACCTGCAGCATGCGGCGCTCACGAGGGGTGACCAGCAGCAGTGCACGGCCATCGCGACCGGCACGGCCGGTACGGCCGATACGGTGCACGTAGGATTCCGGGTCGTACGGCATGTCGACGTTGAACACGTGAGTGATGCGCGGTACGTCCAGGCCACGGGCAGCGACGTCGGTAGCGACAACGATGTCCAGGCGGCCATCCTTGAGCGAGTCGATCACACGCTCACGCTGGTTCTGGGCGATGTCGCCGTTCAGCGCAGCAGCCTTGTAGCCTTTGGCTTCCAGCGCGGCGGCCAGGTCCAGGGTGGCTTGCTTGGTACGCACGAAGGCGATCAGCGCGTCGAACTCTTCCACTTCCAGCAGACGCAGCACAGCCGGGATCTTCTGGTCGGCGTGGACCATCAAATGGGCCTGCTCGATCGCGGTAACGGTCTGGGTCTTGCTCTGGATCTTGACGTGCTTGGGCTCGCGCAGGTGGCGTTCGGCGATCGAGCGGATCGACGACGGCAGGGTGGCGGAGAACAGCACAGTCTGGCGGCTGGCCGGGATGGCATCGAAGATCACTTCGAGGTCGTCCATGAAGCCCAGCTTGAGCATCTCGTCGGCTTCGTCCAGTACCAGGTACTGCACGGTCGACAGAACTTTTTCGTCACGACGCAGGTGGTCGCACAGACGGCCCGGGGTGGCCACGACGATTTGCGCGCCATTGCGGATCGCACGCAGCTGTGGGCCCATCGGGGCACCACCGTAGACGGCGACCACGTTCACGCCCGGCATCTGCTTGGCGTAGGTTTCGAAAGCGGTAGCAACTTGCAGCGCCAACTCACGAGTTGGCGCCAGGATCAGGGCTTGCGGTTCGCGCTTGCTCACATCGATCTTGTTGAGGATCGGCAGGGCGAAGGCAGCGGTCTTGCCGGTGCCAGTCTGCGCCTGGCCGATCATGTCATGACCGGCGAGGATGATCGGGATAGATTGTTGCTGAATGGCGGACGGCTCTTCGTAGCCGGTTGCCAGAACGGCAGCAACAATATTCGGATTGAGATCGAGAGCGGCGAAGCCGCCGGTTTCCTGGGTCATGGGTCTGCCTCTAGGTGCATCCGCAAAGACCCATGCTCCAAAGCTGCACAAGCCATGAAAGACCGACAGGTCACCCAGGCAGCTTTGGCGGCGGGGATTTGCGAAAACGATTGAAAAAGAAAACGTGGGAAGGTCCGCCTAGCGGACGTGCAGCCGAAGCTGGACTCGGAGGGTTTGCACCACCTGATTTTGCGGTCCGCTAAAAGACCGGCGCGTACTATACCCGAAATAGTGCAGGTACGTGAGGAATATTTTCAGGGTGCGGGGCCAGTATCGAGCCATCAAGCACCAAGAGCTGAATCGATAATTCTTTAGGACCTGTACCGGCCCTATCGCCGGCAAGCCAGCTCCCACAGGGATAGCCTCAGGGTTGAGAGCACTGTACTCCTGCAGGATTACATAAATCTGAAGCCAGTGAGGTCCCTGTGGGAGCTGGCTTGCCGGCGATAGGGCCAGCAGCCTCAACACAGACTCATCAGGTAGCCGGTCGAATCTCGCGTATCAACCCTTCAAGGCTATACCCCAACCGCGGCGCCAGCGCCGCGGCCCGGGCCCTTAGCCCATCCAGGTCCAGGCTTTGCTCCAGATCCGCCGGCACCAGCAGGATCACATTGCCCTCCTTCACCGGTAGCTCCCAGTAATGCCGGTGGTACAACCCGCGCAGCAACGCCGCGCCCAGCGGTTTGCCGTCATCGGTGGCCCACTGGTTGATCACCAGCCAACCACCCGGGTTCAGCTGCTGCTGGCAGTTCTCCAGGAAGTTCCACGCCAGGTGGCCCACCCCCGGCCCGTGGTCGGTGTACAGGTCGACGAACAGCAGGTCGGCCTTCTCCGCCGTGGGCAACAGCTCCAGGGCATCGCCAATGCGGACATATAGCCGCGGGTCGTCGTCCAGGCCCAGGTATTCCATGGCCAAGCGCGGCACATCCGGGCGCAGCTCGATGGCCTCGATGTCGTCCAGCGGCAGGAACTTCATGCAGGCCTGGGTCAGGGTGCCGGCCCCCAGACCGAGAAACAGCGCGCTCTCTGGCTGCTCGTGGCACAGCGCCCCCACCAGCATGGCGCGGGTGTAGTCGTACTCCAGCCAGCTGGGGTCGGCCGTGAACACGCAGCTCTGCTCGATCGCATCGCCGAATTCCAGAAAGCGGTAGTCGTCGACTTCATACACGCTGATGACGCCAAAGGCATCCTCCACCCGTGCCAGTAGCCGCTCTTCCCGTTCCGCCGCCATGTTCACCACCCACCCGCGCAAAAACCCGCATTGTCCGTCAACACCCTCGATGCAACAAGCGCAGCGCCAACTGTTACCATGGCCCATAGCCTACAACCGACAAGACCGAGCCCGAGATGAACCAACCGTGGAGCCCCGACAGCTGGCGCGCCCTGCCGATCCAGCAGCAACCGACCTACCCCGATGCCGCGCACCTGCTGAAGGTCGAACAGATCCTGGCCAGCTACCCGCCGCTGGTGTTCGCGGGCGAGGCGCGCGAGCTGCGCCGGCAGTTCGCCGAGGTCACCGAAGGCCGCGCCTTCCTGCTGCAGGGAGGCGACTGCGCCGAGAGCTTCGCCGAGTTCTCGGCGGCGAAAATCCGCGACACCTTCAAGGTGCTGCTGCAAATGGCCATCGTCATGACCTTCGCCGCCGGTTGCCCGGTGGTCAAGGTCGGGCGCATGGCCGGGCAGTTCGCCAAGCCGCGCTCATCGGGCGATGAAACCATCGGCGACATCACGCTGCCCGCCTACCGTGGCGACATTGTCAACGGCATCGGCTTCGACGCGAAAAGCCGCATCCCCGACCCGGAGCGCCTGCTGCAGGCCTACCACCAGGCCACCGCCAGCCTCAACCTGCTGCGCGCCTTCGCCCAGGGCGGGTTTGCCGACCTGCACCAGGTGCACAAGTGGAACCTGGACTTCATCGCCAACTCGGCGCTGGCCGACAAGTACCACCAGCTGGCCAACCGCATCGACGAAACCCTGGCATTCATGCGCGCCTGCGGCCTGGACAGCGCGCCGCAGTTACGCGAAACCAGCTTCTTCACCGCCCACGAAGCGCTGCTGCTGAACTATGAAGAAGCCTTCGTGCGTCAGGACAGCCTGACCGGCGACTACTACGACTGCTCGGCGCACATGCTGTGGATCGGCGACCGCACCCGCCAGCTGGACGGTGCCCATGTAGAGTTCCTGCGCGGCGTGCACAACCCGATCGGGGTCAAGGTTGGCCCGAGCATGAACCCCGAAGAGCTGATTCGCCTGATCGACACGCTGAACCCGGCCAACGACCCCGGGCGCCTGAACCTGATCGTGCGCATGGGTGCCGGCAAGGTCGGCGACCACCTGCCGGGGCTGATCCGCACCGTCGAGCGCGAAGGGCGCAAGGTGCTATGGAGTTCCGACCCGATGCACGGCAACACCATCAAGGCCAGCAGCGGCTACAAGACCCGCGATTTTGCGCAGATCCTGGATGAGGTGAAGCAGTTCTTCCAGGTGCACCAGGCCGAGGGCAGCCATGCCGGCGGCATCCATATCGAGATGACCGGGCAGAACGTCACCGAATGCATCGGCGGCGCCCGGCCGATCACCGAGGATGCGCTGTCCGACCGCTATCACACCCACTGCGACCCGCGAATGAATGCCGACCAGTCGCTGGAGCTGGCGTTCCTGATTGCCGAAACCCTCAAGCAGGTACGGCGCTGAGGCTGGCTGGTGCATGGCTTGGAGTTTAGGGTGCCTGTGGGATCGAGCGCCGCCCGCGCGGCGCATCGCGAGCTGCGCTCGCTCCTACGTTTGTTTCGGGCCAGTGAGTCCTGGGGGATTTGCGCGCGTACGTTTTGGTGTACGGCACGATATCGCGTCGTACAGACAAAACGGTCGCGCGCGCCTGCCACAGGCATGACTGGCCCGAAACAAACGTAGGAGCGAGCGCTGCTCGCGATGCGCCGCGCGGGCGGCGCTCGATCCCACAGGCGCTGAAAATCTCCAGCCAGGCACCTTGGCGCCCAACTTACTTCCTCAGCGGGTCATCCCAGAAATGCCGCTCGGCCTCTTGCTGGATATCCGCCCGACTCAACCCCAGGTCGTGCAAGGTTGCGTCACTGAGGCTGGCCAGTTCCTGGCGCTGGCGATACAGCTGCAGCCAGCGAACGGGACGCTGCAGGGCTGCATGCCACAGGTGGTTCAGGGAAAAGGCAGGTTGCTGGATGCTGCTGACATGGCCTTTCATCGTGAAGCCCTCCGTGTTGATGGCCTCAGTCTCAACCCGGGCATAAGATCAATCCAACGAATGTTTCTGATGCCATGCATCTCGGAGATTGATGTAATGTCTCAGTACCAGAGTCTCGACGCGGACGTCCTGCGCACCTTCGTTGCCATCGCCGAACAAGGCGGCTTCACCCGCGCCGGCGAGGTGGTCAACCGCACCCAGTCGGCGGTGAGCATGCAGATGAAACGCCTGGAAGAAGACATCCTGCAGCGCCAGCTGTTCGAGCGCGACGGCCGCCAGGTGCGGCTGACTGCCGAAGGCCAGGTGCTGCTGGGTTACGCCCGGCGCATCCTCAAGCTGCACGGGGAAGTGTTCAACACCCTGCGCATGCCGCACATGGTCGGGGTAGTCCGCATTGGCACGCCGGACGACTACGCCATGCGCTTTCTGCCGAACATCCTGTCGAGCTTTGCCCAGGCTTACCCGCTGGTGCAGGTTGAGGTGCATTGCGACTCGTCCAGGCAACTGATGCTGCGCCAGGACCTGGACCTGACCATCGTCACCCGTGAGCCGGGCAACGAGATTGGCCAGCTGCTGCGCCAGGAACGTCTGGTGTGGGCCGCCGCCGAAGGCTTCTGCCCGCAGGAGCAACGCCCCATGCCGGTGGCCTTGTTCAACACCGACTGCTTCTGCCGGGCCTGGACCTGCAATGCCCTGGAGGCCCAGGGCATCGACTACCGCATCGCCTATACCAGCCCGAGCCTGGCGGCGATCTTTGCCATTGTCAGCGCAGGGCTGGCGGTGACTGCGCAATTGCAAAGCCTGATTGGCGGGAACATCCGCATTCTGGGCGAGAGTGAAGGGTTGCCGCAGTTGCCAGTGGCCAATGTGATGCTGGTGCGCAGTACGCAGCCCCCTTCGCCGATTACCGATTGCATGGCCGACTACATTGTCGAAGGGTTCAAGTAACTTGGGGCTGCAAAGCGGCCCCAAATGCTCAAAGCTCAAACCCGAGCATCACTGCACACCCCACCAAAAACACACAGAACATTGCCCGCAACACTTTCTCCGGCAACGCATGGGCCAACTTCACCCCCCAGCTGATGCTGAGCAGGCCCCCCACCGCCAACGGAAGCCCCACCCCCCAGTCAACACTGTGGTGCACCCCGTAGGTCACCAAGGTCACCAAGGTACTCGGCGCCGCCAGCGCCAGCGACAGTCCCTGCGCCACCACTTGGGTGGTACCGAACACACTGGTCAGGACCGGCGTGGCCACCACGGCCCCACCCACCCCGAACAAGCCGCCCATGGTCCCGGCAAAGCTGCCCAGCACACCCAGCCATGGCCAGGCATGGCGCAACTCTGCGCTGGGCGGCGTCACCTTCATGAACATCCGCGCCACGTTCCACACCGCCAGGGCCACCAGAAAGCCG
Organism: Pseudomonas persica; assembly: GCF_900291015.1. Lineage (GTDB taxonomy): Bacteria > Pseudomonadota > Gammaproteobacteria > Pseudomonadales > Pseudomonadaceae > Aquipseudomonas. The sequence continues at coordinate 171,067 of NZ_OLKL01000018.1, read as the reverse complement.
ACAAAGCCCAGGCGCATGGAATGCGCATCCAGCCCCACCGCCCAGATCGACCCCAGCCAGGCGAACACGAAGCTGCACAGCGACAGCGGCGCGGCATGGCGCAGCTCGATGCGGTTACGCTGGTGATAACGCCACAGCGCCAGCAGCACATTGGGCACTACCATCACCAGCGCCGTGCCCTGCGCCAACTGCTGGTCCAGGCCGAACAGCACACCCAGCGCCGGAATCGCGATCAGCCCGCCGCCAATGCCGAACAGCCCCCCCATGGTCCCCAGGGCAGCGCCCAGCACGATATACAACAACCATTCGATCATCAGGGCCTCATCTGCCTGTACACATGATGCGAGCATGCTATCGATTGCGCGCTGGCGGGGAAACGCACAGCAGCGCACAATGGCTGTGCGTTTTTCGCAAAAGCAAGGCAGCCATGAACCCCGATACCCTGACCGACCAGCTAAGCCTGTTCCTCGACGTGCTGGAAACCGGCAGCTTTTCTGCCGCCGCCCGCCGCCACCCGTTGACCCCGTCCGCCGTGGCCCGGCGTATCGACAACCTGGAAAACGCCGTGGGCAGCCGCCTGTTCACCCGCAGCACCCACGCCGTGCGCGCCACCCCCGCAGGCAATGCCTTTGCCGAACGGGCCAGGCGCATCATCGAGGAACTGCGCCTGGCCCGCGCCGAAGCGGTGTCGCTGAGCAATGCCCCCGAAGGCCTGATCCGCATCGACGCCCCCGCCGCATTCGGCCGCCGCCACCTGGCCCCGGCCATCGCCGACTTCCTGGTGGCCTACCCGGGCCTGGATGTGCAACTGCGCCTGATCGACAGCTTCGTCGACCTGCAGGGCAGCCACCTGGGCGAGGTCGACCTGGTGCTGCGTGCCGGCCCCCTGGCCGACACCCGGCTGGTCGCCACGCCACTGGCCTACATGGTGCGCATCGCCTGTGCCAGCCCGGCGTACCTGGCCAGCCGCGGCATACCCACCTGCCCCAGCGAACTGCCCGGGCACGATGGCCTGGACTGGGACGGCCTGGCGCCACCATTCGCCTGGCGCTTCACCGTGGCCGGGCAAACCCGCCTGTATCGCCCCTCGCGCATGCGCATGGCCGCCAACAACGCCGAAACCCTACTGTTCGGCGCCCTCGCCGGCTTAGGCATTGCCCACCTGCCCACCTGGCTGATCAGCGAATACCTGCTGCGCGGCGAACTGATCCCGTTGTTTTGCGATGGCGGCTTGCCCGCAGCCGAAACCAGCGGTATCTACGCGCTACGCCTGGAACATGAAACGAACTCTCGCAGCCGTTTGCTGCTCGAATTCCTCAAGAGCCGCTTCAGCCCGATTCCACCCTGGGACCTGGCCTTGCGCAGTGAACTGCGCGAGTAATGCGCGCACTAATGATCAGCGTGCCAGACTTTCCCATTGATTACCTTCAAGGACCTGCATGAACGCCGACACCCAAGCCTCCTCCTGTGACGAGCTACTGCTGGACAACCAGGTCTGCTTCGCCCTGCACTCCACCTCGTTGCTGATGACCAAGGTCTACAAACCGCTGCTGCAGGCCCTGGGCCTGACCTATCCGCAGTACCTGGCCATGCTCGTGCTGTGGGAGCGCGACGGCCTGACCGTGGGCGAGATCAGCCAGCACCTGCTAACCGACCCCGGCTCGTTGACGCCGCTGCTCAAGCGCCTGGAAAGCGAGGGCCTGCTGCAGCGCAACCGCAGTCGCGAGGACGAACGGGTAGTGCTGGTGCAGTTGACCGACAAGGGCCGTGCCTTGCAACAGCAGGCCAGGGAGGTGCCACCATGCATCCTCAAGGCCAGTGGACGCAGCCTGGAACAGCTGCAACAGCTGCAGGCCGACTTGCTGGCGCTGCGCGACAACCTGCAGAAAAACCTCTGACAGCTATGCTGTGCAATGGCCGCTCGGATGAGCGGTGACGATTTATCTTGCGCACTAACTAATTGCGCGCTAATTTAAATCCCACACCAACCCGCGCCCTCCTCCAGACGGGAAGCGCACAGCACATTAGCGAGGCTCAAGATGCAAAAAGTCACTCCGCTGTACATCGCAGAAGCTACCTCCACCGGTGGGCGCGACGGCAAATCCCGCTCCAGTGACGGCAAACTGGTGGTCAACCTGAGCACCCCCAAGGAACTGGGCGGCGCCGGCGGTGACGGCACCAACCCCGAGCAGATGTTCGCCGCCGGTTACTCGGCATGCTTCATCGGCGCCTTGAAGTTCGTGGCCGAGCAAGAGAAAAAAGCCCTGCCGGCGGATGCCTCGATCACCGCGAAGGTGGGCATCGGCCAGATTCCGGGTGGTTTCGGCCTGGACATCGACCTGCACATCAACCTGCCGGGCCTGGCCCAGGCCGATGCCGAAGGGCTGGTGGAAAAGGCGCACAAGGTGTGCCCGTATTCCAACGCCACCCGCGGCAATGTGGATGTACGCCTGCATGTAACCGTATAAGGCTTGCGCGATCCCCTGTGGGAGCGGCCTTGCGTCGCGAATGGGGCGCGAAGCGGCCCCGGAATCTCGGGTACACCTTGATATCGCCGGGGCCGCTTTGCGGCCCTTTCGCGACGCAAGGCCGCTCCCACAAAAGCAAGAGCAAGCACCGAGAACTGCAAAAACGCAGGCATAAAAAACCCGGCCAAGGCCGGGTTTTTTGCGTTTCACAAGAAGGATTACTTCTTGGAACGGCCTTTGAAGCTGTTGTCGCGAGTGTCGATATCGATCCACTCGTCGATCTGGATGAAGTCGGCAACCGAGATCTCGGTACCGTTCTTCAGCTTGGCAGGCTTCATGACCTTGCCCGAGGTGTCGCCGCGTGCAGCGTTCTCGGTGTAGACAACCTGGCGGCTGATGGTGGTCGGCAGTTCAACCGATACCAGACGGCCTTCGAAGAACACGGCTTCGCAGACGTCTTCCATGCCTTCTTCGATGTACGGCAGAACGGCTTCGATGTCCTCGGCGTTCAGTTCGTACATGGTGTAGTCGGTGGTGTCCATGAAGGTGTATTCATCACCGTTGATGAACGACAGGGTCGCTTCTTTGCGATCCAGGATCACGTCGTCCAGCTTGTCGTCCGCACCGTAGACGGTTTCGGTCTTGTAGCCGGTCAGCAGGTTCTTCAGCTTGGTCTTCATGATCGCGCTGTTACGGCCCGACTTGGTGAACTCAGCTTTTTGAACCAGCCACGGGTCGTTGTCGATCCGCAGGACGGTACCGGGTTTCAGTTCTTTACCAGTTTTCATTACGAAGTATCCGAATCTGGATGGATTTATAAAAATCGAGGCCGCGTATCATAGCGAATTTCGGTAAAAGTGTACTAGCGCTGTGGCAAGGTCCGGCTGAGCGGCCTGTCGCGCTGCCCAAAGCCGGGCATGCTGCCGCAGTTCTGGCCAGTGCTGGCGGGCAGCCTGCCACGCCAGGCCCATGTCGCGGTCCATGTTCCAGGCACGCCAAAGGCCAAGCAGGGCGGCATCGGCATCATCTGACAACCCGTGTCGATAATGCGCGAGAAACGCTTCGAGCTTTTCCCAATGGGCATTCTCGTCCTGCACGTAGATGTGCCACAGCATCGGCTGCCCGGCCCACTGCGCGCGCACGAACGAGTCTTCGCCGCGCACGGCGTTGAAATCGCAGCTCCACAGCAACCGGTCGTAGTCGTCCTGGCTGACGAAAGGTAGTACCTGCACGGTCAGCGCTCCTCGCTTGCGCACGCTGCCCACTTGCAGCGCCGCCTCGCCAAGCCACTGGCTGAGCCCCGCGATAACGCGCCCTTGCGGCACCAGCAGGTGACAAGGTTGCTCACCTGAGGCCAAGGCATCGAGCCAGTTGCCCAGTTGCGGGTTTTCGTAGGCGAACAGGGAAATCAGCAACGTTCCCGCTTCAGGGTTTACGCCAAGCCCCTGCAAGAAAGCCTGCCGTGCGCCCTGCTGGAACGCATCACGCCGCGCCAGCAGCGAGCCCTCGCGCAACAGGCCACCGGTTTTTTCGGTAAAGCCGGGAAAGAAAAATACCTTGCGCAAGCCATTGGGCTGCGGCGAAGGCAAGCCATGGCAACCCTCCACCCAGTCCTCGGCACTGAGGTATTCGAGGTTCAGCCACAGCGGCGGCGTGGCGCGAGCACGCATTGCCTCCACATAAGGTGCCGGCAGCTGGCAGGCGAAGGCACCGATTACCACATCAGTCGGCGCCACCGGCAACCAGGTCACCGGCCACTGGCGCACATCCACACCGTGCTGCCACTGCTGCACGGCGGTGGCATCGGCCCCTGGGCACATGGGCGTGAAGGCATTGAGGTCATCCACCCACAGGCGCACTGCCAGCCCGTGCTCGGCCACCAACTGCCGGGCGAGGCGCCAGGTCACGCCTATATCGCCGTAGTTGTCGACGACGCTGCAGAAGATGTCCCAGGTGGCTTTCATGTGCCCTGCCCTCGCCCGGCGGAAAAATCGCGCATTCTGCGCATAAATTGTCGTCGACAAAAGCACCTGCGCGGAAAAATGCCCAGGTGCATGCGACAATGCACCCCGACCCACCCTGCCAGGAGGCTGCCATGCCGCGCCACCGTGAACTGAAGATCACCCTCAAGCCGTTACCGTTGATCCTGTGCGTTGCCTTTGGCCTGTGGCTGGGCGCCGTGGCCATCGCCGCCAGCCTGTGGCTGGCCCTGCAACTGTGGCCACAGCAGGTACAGCCACTGGCCCAGGCCGTGGTCCCCAGCGCGTACCGGCCTGCCACGCCGCCAGCACCAGCCCCTGCGGCGGATGCCCAGGCGGAGATGTTCGAGCGCTACAAGGACATCCTGCACAAGCAGGAACTGCAACAGGCCGCCGAGACCGCCCAGGGCAACCCGCGCAACCTCAACAGCCCCAAGTGCCAGTTCTGGCTGCAGCAGAACCGCACGGCGCCCACTGACAAAAGCCAGGCCAACGTGCTGGAGTTCTGCTACTGACCATGGACAAGCCCCACCTGCTGGCGCAGATCGTCGCCACCCTCGAGCATGACCTGGATGTGCTGACCCGCGCGGCGCAAACCGCGTATGAAGCCGCCACAGCCGAAGAGAACATCGCCGAGAACAAGTACGACACCCTGGGCCTGGAAGCCTCGTACCTGGCCACCGGCCAGGCCCGCCGCAGCGCCGAGATTCGCCTGGCGCTGCTGACCTACCAGCAACTGCTGCTGCGCGATTATGACCCGGCGCGCGGGGTGCAGGTGAGCAACCTGGTGACGCTGGAGGATGAGGATGGCGGGCAACGCCGGCTGTTCCTCGGGCCCGAGGCGGCAGGCTTGAAGATTGGCGAAGGGGATGGGCTGGTGACGGTGATTACCCCGCGTTCGCCGCTGGGGCAGCAGTTGCTGGGCAAGAAAGTTGATGATGAAGTGAGCCTGGGGGCACAGGCATTGTTCATTGTCGATGTTGCCTGAACCGGCCTTTTCGCGGGTGAACCCGCTCCCACAGCCCCCCCACAATCTTCAGGCCTGGGGTATTCCTGTGGGAGCGGGTTCACCCGCGAAAAGGCCGGTTCAGGCAACACACCCCTAACGGGCTTGCAAAGCATCGAACCGCCCCGCCAACCCCTGCTCTTCGAACTGCTCCACCACAAAGTCGATAAACGCCCGGGTCTTGCCCGGCAGTAGCTTGTGCTCGGCGAAATACAGGCTGATATGCCCATCGTCCACATACCAGTCCGGTAGCACCCGCCGCAGGCGCCCGCCCGCCAGGTACGGCACGGCAAACGGCAGGCTTACCAGGGCAATCCCCAACCCCTGCTCGGCCACCGCGCAAGCCGCATCCGAATCGCTCATGGTCATCGCCTGGCGCAACTGCAATGGCTGCTGCACCTGCCAACGGCTGGTCAACGGCCATGAGCGCACCCGCCCGGTCTGCGGCGAGCGGATCAGGATACCGTCATGCCGTTGCAGTACCTGTGGTTCGTCAATCGGCGCGTGGCGGCCCAGGTACGCCGGCGCCGCCACCAGCACCCGGTGCGCCGGGGTCAGCTTGCGCGCCACCACTCCTGGCGGCAGTTCGAAGCCACCGCCAATCGCCGCATCGAAGCCCTGGCCGATCAGGTCGACCTGGCGGTTGTCGAAATGCCAGTCCGGGGTAATGGCCGGGTAGCGACGCAGGAACTCACCCAGCAATGGCAACACATACAAACGCCCGAACACCGTGCCCATGCTCACCCGCAACAACCCGGCCGGCTGGCCTTCGCTGCTGGCCAGGTTAGCCACGGCGTACTGGATGGTACGGAAGCTGTCACTGACTTCACCCAGAAATCGCTGCCCCGCCTCGGTCAGGGTCAGCTTGCGGGTACTACGCTGGAACAACCGCACCCCCAGGCGCGCCTCCAGTTGGGCAACATGCTTGCCCACGGCAGCCGGGGTAATGCTGAGGCGCCTGGCGGCCTCGGCAAAGCTGCCGACTTCGGCACTGCGGATGAAGCACTCCAACGCGTTGAACGATTCCATGGCCATGATTGGCAACCAAAGGTTTACTCTGCTGATAGTGATTGCCATCTTATCAGCAGGTAATCAAGCGCCGATACTGCGCCCATCCAAGGCATTCCGGCCTGGCTTCCAGCAGGAGATCAGCATGTCCAAGCAACACACCCTCGAAGGCAAAGTCGCCTTGGTACAAGGCGGTTCCCGCGGTATCGGCGCAGCCATCGTACGACGCCTGGCCCGCGAAGGCGCACAGGTGGCCTTCACCTATGTCAGCTCCATCGGCCCGGCGCAGGCGCTGGTTCAGGAAATTACCGACAACGGCGGCAAAGCCCTGGCCCTGCGCGCCGACAGTGCCGACGCGGCTGCCGTGCAACTGGCCGTGGATGACACCGTGAAGGCCTTCGGCCGGCTGGATATCCTGGTCAACAACGCCGGTGTGCTGGCGGTAGCGCCGGTGACCGAATTCGACCTGGCCGACTTCGACCACATGCTGGCGGTGAACGTGCGCAGCGTATTCGTCGCCAGCCAGGCCGCGGCACGCTATATGGGCCAAGGCGGGCGCATCATCAACATTGGCAGCACCAACGCCGAGCGTATGCCGTTTGCCGGTGGCGCCCCCTATGCCATGAGCAAGTCGGCGCTGGTCGGCCTGACCCGCGGCATGGCTCGTGACCTAGGGCCGAAAGGCATTACCGTGAACAACGTGCAGCCAGGGCCGGTGGACACCGACATGAACCCGGCCAGCGGCGAGTTCGCTGACAGCCTGATCCCGCTGATGGCGATCGGGCGGTATGGCGAGGCGGATGAGATTGCCAGCTTCGTGGCTTACCTGGCGGGGCCCGAAGCGGGGTATATCACCGGGGCCAGCCTGACGGTCGATGGCGGGTTTGCTGCCTGATTGACAGGTTGCCTGTGCCGGCTTCTTCGCGGGTAAACCCGCTCCCACAGGGATATCACAGGCCCCGAGCCAGTGGTGTACCTGTGGGAGCGGGTTTACCCGCGAAGAAGCCGGCACAGGCTCAACCGCGCCCTCCCGCAACACCCTCCCCTCCCTGCTCTGCCGCACAATGCATTGATGTCGTGCCCGACACGTTACGATAATCCCCCTTCACTCCTGCCCGCCACGAGAACTGCATGAACACCCCCACTCTCAGCCGCGCCCTGATCCTGCTGATGGCCACCGCCACCGGCCTGGCCGTAGCCAGCAACTACTACGCGCAACCGTTGCTGCACAGCATCGCCCAGCAGTTCGGCCTCAGCACCGCCAGTGCCGGCAGCATCGTCATTGCCGCGCAGCTCAGCTATGGCGCCGGCCTGTTGCTGCTGGCGCCGCTGGGCGACCTGTTCGAGCAGCGTCGGCTGATCACCGTGATGACCGCCATTTCCACCCTCGGCCTGGTCATCAGTGCCTGCGCACCGAGCCTGCCCTGGCTGATCCTTGGCACGGCGCTGACCGGGCTGTTCTCGGTGGTGGCGCAAATCCTCGTGCCGATGGCCGCGACCCTCAGCGAGCCGCACATGCGCGGGCGCGCGGTCGGCACGTTGATGAGCGGCCTGCTGCTGGGCATCCTGCTGGCGCGTACCGCCGCCGGTGTCATGGCCGAGCTGGGTGGCTGGCGCAGCATCTACATGCTGGCCGCGGTGCTGATGGCGATCACCGCCGTGGCGCTGTACCGCAGCCTGCCGCAACACCACAGCCATGCCGGGCTGAAATACCCGGCGCTGATCGGCTCGGTGTTCCGCCTGTTCCTCGAAGAACCGGTGCTGCGCCTGCGCTCGCTACTCGGCCTGCTGGCATTCAGCCTGTTTGCCCTGTTCTGGACGCCACTGGCGTTTCTGCTGGCGAAAGGCCCGTACCACTATTCGGATGCAGTGATAGGCCTGTTCGGCCTGGCCGGTGCGGCAGGTGCGCTGTCGGCCAACTGGGCCGGGCGCCTGGCCGACCGTGGCAAAGGCTCGCTGGGCACTACCGTGGGGCTGGTGGTGTTGCTGCTGTCGTGGGTCCCGTTGGGCTTTGCCGAGCAGTCATTGCCGGCCTTGCTGCTGGGCGTGCTGATGCTCGACCTGGCGGTGCAGCTGGTGCACGTGAGCAACCAGAATGCGGTGATTGCCCTGCAGCCCGAGGCGCGTACACGGCTGAATGCCGGGTATATCACCTGCTACTTCATTGGCGGGGCATTGGGGTCATTGCTGGGCACGCAGTTGTTCCAGCACCGGGGCTGGATGGGGATTGTGGTGGCAGGGCTGGTGATTGGCGGGCTGGCGTTGCTGGCGTGGGGGCTGGCCGAGCGCAAGCGCAAGAACGCTTTGCAGACGGCCTGAAAGATTTTTGTTGGATTCTTCGCGGGCGTGCCCGCGAAAAGGCCATTAGCCATGGCGACAATGCACCGCACGACCCTCCGTCGCATGGCCGTTGACTTGCCCGCCCGGGCAGCGCTCAGTAAACGCTGGTCAATGCCCTTTCCCTGACAGGACGACGTTATGACAAGACTCACGGTGCAATCCGGCGATTTCTTGCAAGGTGAAGGCGAGTATCGCAACGGATCGCTCACACTCAAGACCCCGCGCAGCCCCTCACCGGGCGAGCGGATTTCCCTGGCACGCATCAGCGACCTCAGGCTGGCCAGCCTGGAATCCAGCCGTAGCCTGGGCAGCGCCCTGGGCTGGGGCGTGGCCGGGGCCCTGGTGGCCGGGCCGGTGGGGCTGCTGGCCGGGCTGTGGCTGGGTGGCAAGGAGGAAGAAGCCACCTTCCTGGCTACCTTCAAGGACGGGCGCAAGCTCATGGCCATTACCGACGGCAAGACCTGGTCGAAGATCGATGACAACTGGCGACAGCACAGGCGGCCGGCCGGCAAAGGCTGACTGGATATCGCAGGGCCCGGATCGTTTTATGTTGAAGGCGGCGGTAAGATGCCGCCTTTTTCATGGCCTGTACTGGCCTCTTCGCGGGTAAACCCGCTCCCACAGGGACTGCGCCACATTCAAGGGCAGCGCTGTTCCTGTGGGAGCGGGTTTACCCGCGAAGAGGCCGGCTCAGGTGTCGCGCATCCAGGAGCCCCACCGCATGCCCCCGCGTCATCCCCGCCTGCCCCTGAGCCTGCTCAGCCTGGGCCTGGCCCTGCATTGCCCCCATGTGCTTGCCGAAGACAGCGTGATACTGGCCCCGCTGCAAGTGTCCGACACCTACGCCAACGACGGCTACCAGGCACGCCAGGCAGCAGCAGGTGGCTTCCAGCCCGCCCCCTTGCTCGACACCCCTGCCTCGGTCAGCGTATTCAGCGAGCAACTGCTGGAAGACCGCCAGGTGCGCAAGCTCAGCGAAGTGCTGCAAAGCGACGCCTCGGTGGGCGAAAGCTATGCCCCCATCGGTTACTACGAAAACTTCAACGTGCGCGGCTTCGAGCTGAATGCCGCCAGCAGCTACCGCATCAATGGCCAGACCATCGCCGGCGAGCAGAACGTGGCCCTGGAGAACAAGCAGCAGGTGGAGCTGCTCAAGGGATTGTCCGGGCTGCAGAGCGGCGTGTCGGCGCCGGGCGGCCTGGTCAACTACGTGACCAAGCGTGCCGAGGACGTGCGCAGTATCACGGTATCGACCAACGAACAGGGCGAGCGCTACCTGGCTACCGACCTGGGCGGCTGGTTCGGCAGCGAGCGGCAGTTCGGCCTGCGCTCCAACCTGGCCCATGAAGACATCCGCTCCTACGTCGACCACGCCGACGGCAAACGCGACTTCGCCTCGCTGGCCTTCGACTGGCAGATCAACCCGGATGCCACCCTGCAGCTGGATGCCGAATACCAGCACCGCGAACAGCGCTCGGTACCCGGTTACCAGTTGCTCGGGGGCAGCGAAGTGCCCCACGGCATCGACCCGGACGACCGCCTGGCCTACCAGCACTGGGCCAAGCCGGTGCAGAACGACTCGCTGAACCTGGGCGGGCGCTTCGAGTACCGTTTCAACGAGGCCTGGACCGGCACCTTGAGCGGCTCGCGCAGCAAGGTGGTGATCGATGACTACAGCTCGTTTGCCTGGGGCAGCGAAAAAGGCATGCAGTCGCACTTTAGCCCGGAAGGCGATTACGACATCTACGATTTTCGCAGCCCGGACGACACTCGTCGCATTGATGAAGCCCAGGCCATGTTCAATGGCAGGTTTGACGTAGCAAGCACCAGCCATGAGCTGACCGTGGGAACCAGCGCGCAACGTCGCACGGTGGATCAACGAACTTACTACAACGAACTTCTGGAGCATGGCGGCAACATTCACACCGGATCGATAGCCCAACCGCCCTCCGGCAGGCCCATAGGGTCAAGCGAACGACGCCTGGACAGCCGCCAGTACGGCCTGTTCGTCAGCGACCGTATCAGCCTCAACGAACAATGGCAGACCGTGCTGGGCGCTCGTGAAGTGCGCCTGGATGAAAAGACCTGGGACGAAAACGGGGTGGCCGGCCGCCATACCAGACAATACGAGTTGCTGCCCAATGCCGCACTTATCTACAAGCCGCAGCCGGATACCACCTTGTACGCCAGCTATTCCAGAGGCCTTTCAGCCGGCGGCTCGGCGCCCTGGTTTGCCAGCAACGCAGCCGAAATCCTCGCACCCACAACCTCGCACCAGCTGGAACTGGGCCTCAAGCACGACTGGCAAGGCCTGAGCTTCAGCGCCGCACTGTTCCAGATCCGCCAGGCATACCAGTACGCACGCCCGGACGGCGCAGGCCACTTCACCTACGTGCAGCAAGGCCAGCAGAAGAACACCGGCCTGGAGCTGGGCGCCAGCGGTTGGGTGACCTCGAACCTGCAGCTGCAGGCCAGCGCTGCGGCCATTCGCGCGCGGGTGCAGAACAGCGGTACCGATGCCTATGAAGGCCATCAGGCGATCAACGTGCCCAGATTCCGCGCGACGCTGCAGGCGGAATACACCCTGCCGGTACCGGGGCTGGCACTGCTGGGCGGGGCGCGTTACAGCGCCAGCAAATATGCGAGCCAGGCAGGGAATGTGGAAGTTGGCGGGTATACGGTGTTCGATGTGGGTAGCCGCTACCGCACGCGTATTGGTGGGTATGACACGGTGCTGCGGCTGACTGTGGATAACCTGTTCGACAAGCGCTATTGGCGCGATGTGGGGGACTACCTGGGGGACAACTACCTGTTCCAGGGGGCACCGCGGACGGCTCGGCTGTCGGCTTCGGTCAGCTTCTAGATTTTTCGGGCCGCTTTGCGGCCCATCGCTGGCAAGCCAGCTCCCACAGGGACGGCACAGATCTCAGGCATTGTGCGGCCCCTGTGGGAGCCGGCTTGCCGGCGATGGGTTTGCGTAGCAGCCCCAAAGGCCCAGAAACAAAAAGCCCCCGGCTTTTCAGCTCGGGGGCTCTTCGTAGAATGTGGCGGTGAAGAAGGGATTTGAACCCTTGATACGATTTCTCGTATACACACTTTCCAGGCGTGCTCCTTCGACCACTCGGACACTTCACCGTTTCTCTTCAAGCCTTGCAGCCTGTCGAGGTGCGCTAATTTAGTGAAAGAGCTTCCCTTTGGCAAGCATTTTTTTCAATTTTTTCATGCATTTGCATTAGAGCCCCGGCGAACGCTGACCGACCGGTCAGCCTTACTGCTTTACCTCGCACCTGGCGCTGGGTAACGTCGTCGCCACGCCAACAAAAGGACTCTGCCATGAGCGAGCTGATTACCTACCACGCCGAAGACGGCATCGTTACCCTGACCCTGAACAACGGCAAGGTCAACGCTATCTCGCCGGATGTCATCACCGCCTTCAACGCCGCGCTCGACCGCGCCACCGAAGAGCGTGCGGTGGTGATCATCACCGGGCAGCCGGGCATTCTGTCTGGCGGTTACGACCTGAAGGTGATGACCAGCGGCCCGAAAGAGGCAATCAGCCTGGTTACCGCCGGCTCCACCCTCGCCCGCCGCCTGCTGTCGCACCCGTTCCCGGTGGTGATCGCCTGCCCGGGTAACGCCGTGGCCAAGGGCGCCTTCCTGCTGCTGTCGGGCGACTACCGCATTGGCGTCGAAGGGCCGTACAAGGTGTGCCTGAACGAAGTGCAGATCGGCATGACCATGCACCATGCCGGCATCGAGCTGGCCCGCGACCGCCTGCGCCGCTCGGCTTTCCACCGCTCGGTGATCAATGCCGAGGTGTTTGACCCGCAGGGTGCGGTGGAGGCTGGCTTCCTCGACAAGGTGGTGCCGGCCGAGCAATTGCAGGAAGCGGCACTGGCGGCGGCGCGGGAGTTGAAGATGCTGAACATGCTGGCACACAAGAACACCAAGCTGAAGGTGCGCAAAGGGCTGCTGGAAGCCTTGGACAAGGCAATCGAGCTGGACCAGCAGCATATGGGTTGAGCGCACCAGCCCTTTCGCGGGTAAACCCGCTCCCACAGATATGTGGTAATCCTGTGGGAGCGGGTTTACCCGCGAAAGGGCCAGTACAGGCAACATATCAGCAACAGACATACACCCAGGTTTGCCCCAACCAGTGCACATCCGTACACTGGCCGGCGACTGTCTGGTGTGAGTCGTACCATGCTTTATTCATTGCGCATGTTCCTGCTGGCGCTGCATTTCCTTGTGGTTGGCACCCTGGGCCTGGTCATTGGCCTGTGCCGCCCCTTCAACCCCGACAACAGCCGCGTGTTTGCCCGCCTCTACAGCCTGCCGGCCACCTGGCTGATGCGCATCAGGGTCAAGGCCGAGGTCGGCCCGTTGTGGGACCAGCCGCCCGGCTGCGTGATCATCGCCAACCACCAGTCCAACCTCGACCTGTTCGTCCTGGGCCAGGTGGTGCCGCCACGCACCGTGGCCATCGGCAAGAAGAGCCTGGGCTGGATCCCGCTGTTCGGCCAGCTGTTCTGGCTGGGCGGCAATGTGCTGGTCGACCGCAAGAACGCCTACCAGGCACGCAAGGCCATGCAGAAGACCACCCGGGTGCTGCAGGACGACACCTCGATCTGGATTTTCCCCGAAGGCACACGCAATGCCGGCGAGCATCTGCTGGCATTCAAGAAAGGCGCGTTTCACATGGCCATCGAGGCCGGCGTACCAATCGTGCCGGTGTGCGTCAGCCGCTATGCAGGGCGCCTTGGCCTGAACAGCTGGCGCCAGCGCACGGTGATCGTGCGCTCGCTGCCACCGATCGCCACGGCAGGCATGACCCTGCAGGACCTGCCAGCGCTGATCGAACAATGCCGGGGGCAGATGCAACAGTGCATCGACCGCATGGAAGGGGAACTGGCCAAGGGCTAGGTTGCTCTTGAGCCCACTACAGCCCAAGCTGTAACCCGTGTCCAACCGGAATAAGCGAACAACCATGGGTCGAGTCGTGGCATCGGCGGTGTACAGCGCCGGCAGAAAGGTCACCAACATCAGCATCGATGAAGGCAGCGAGTGGGCGCGCAAGCCGGGGCATTTTGTGTGGATCGGCCTGGAAGAGCCCAACGCCGAGGAACTGGCCAACCTGCAGCGCCAGTTCAACCTGCACGAACTGGCCATCGAAGACGCCCTGGAAAAGCACAGCCGGCCCAAGCTGGAAACCTTCGGCGATGCCCTGTTCATCGTCACCTACTCGCCGGTGCGCCACGAAGGCAAGCTGGAGTTCATCGAAACCCACATCTTCGCCGGCAATGGCTACATCATCACTTGCCGCAACGGCCACTCCAAGTCCTACGCCCTGGTGCGCCAGCGCTGCGAGGCGCGGCCGTTGCTGCTGGAGCACGGCGAAGACTTCGTGCTGTACGCCCTGCTCGACTTCGTCACCGAGAACTACCAGCCGGTCAGCGAAGCCATTCATGGCGAGATCGAAGAGCTGGAGCAGAGCGTGCTTGGCGGCTCGCTGCAGGAGGATGATATCCGCCGCCTGCACAGCTTGCGCCGCGACATCCTGCGCCTGCGCCGCTACGTGGCGCCGCTGGTTGAGGTGAGCGAGGAACTGCAGCGCCTGAGCTTCCCGTTCATCGACAAGAACATGCGCCCGTACTTCCGTGATGTGCAGATCCACGTGACGCGGCAGATGGAAGACCTGGCCGGCATCCGTGACATCGCCAGCCAGACCATCGAGATCGGCATGCTGCTGGAGTCGTCACGGCAGAGCATCGTGCAGCGCAAGTTCGCGGCCTGGGCGGCGATCCTGGCGTTCCCCACGGCAATTGCCGGGGTTTACGGGATGAACTTCCAGAACATGCCGGAGCTGGGCTGGCATTACGGGTATTTCGGGGTGCTGGGGGTGATTGCGGCGGGGTGTTCGGGGTTGTATGCCAGCTTCAAGAAGTCTGGCTGGCTTTGAGATTGTCGGGGCCGCTTGGCCCAATCGCCGGCAAGCCAGCTCCCACAAGGACCGCACAAGTCTCAGGCCTGTGATGACCCTGTGGGAGCTGGCTTGCCGGCGATTGGGCTGCAAAGCAGCCCCCGGGCCCTCACGCCGTGTCGTGCTTGCCCACCGGCTGCTGGATAAACCGTAACATCCACTCCCCCACCAGGTCGCCCTGATGCTCGGTGGCCAGGCTGGCCACGGCCTTGTGGTACACCTCATCGCCCAGATACGCCTGGCGCGCATCGAGCAGCGCACGGGAGTAGTCGTGCACGAACTCCGGGTGCCCCTGGAAGCACAGCACCTGGTCACGAATGTGGTACGCCGCGTTCGGGCAGAAATCGCTGGAGGCGATTACCGTGGCGCCTTCCGGCAGCTCGGTCACCTGGTCCTGGTGGCTGATCAGCAGGGTCAGCTCCGACACCTCCGGGTCCATCCACGGCGCATGGGCCGCCAGCGAATAGCGGTGGATACCCACGCCCCAACCCTGCTCGGCACGCTCGGCCTTGCCACCCAGGGTCAACGCCAGCAACTGATGACCGAAACACACACCCAGCAGCTTTTCGCCACGCTCGTACAGCTTCAGCAGGTAGGCCTTGAGGGTCTGGATCCACGGGTCGGAACCAAACGAATCGGCCTTGCTGCCCGTCACCAGGTAGGCATCGAACACTTCGTCGTCGGCGGGGTAATCGCCGTTCATCACGTTGTACACACGAAACTCGGCGGCGATCGGCTGACGCGAGAAGAGCTGCTCGAACATCCTGCCGTAGCCCTGGTACTGCGCGGTCAACTCCGGTCGCAGGACATCGGTTTCAAGGATGCAGATGCGTAACGACATAGGGATAGTCCTGAACGACATGGGTGGGAATCTGCTGTAGAGACTGACGCGAAAGGCACGTACAAGCAAGTAGGCCGCACTGACGAACGGTCACATTCCGTCGGCGCCCTGCTGGCACTTGCGCCACCGTCTAGCGAGAGCATGCCAGCCGGCTGGCACTTGGCCTCATAGCCAGACGAAATCAACGGACCACAGCATTAGAACAAAGGGTTCTCAAACATGGATGACGCACACCCTACTGTTGGTTGTATATCCACTTTCAAGAGGCAGGCAGTTCAGGCGTCACGCAACGCCACTGCGATCGACCCGAAGCGCGACAGGGAAGCCAACGGGTATTCAGGAATAACAACAAGAAGGCGGTCCGCCATGTTCAGACAATCGAAAATTCGCCAAGCTGGGCTCATTCTCTTCGCCACGACTTTGCTGCTGATCCTGCCGAACCTGACACGTTTGTTCGGCTGACTGCCGCTGTGGCGCCAACAGGCAACGCACAGGTAACCTGCTGGCCTTGATGGTCGGAGATTACCCATGCGCCACTGCCTTGCACTGTTAGTGTTGATCCTGAGCCTGCCGCTGTCGGCGGCGCAACTGCAGCTTGAACTGGGCGCCACAACGCGCCAGTGGAGCAGTGCCGAACTGCTCGAGCACCCGCAGGCCCGGGACATCAGCATCGACCAGGACGTATCCTACAAGCGGCCCATGCACTATCGGGCGGTGCCGCTGGCCATACTGCTGGAAGGCGTTAGCGCCAGCGACCACCTGCAGGCGGTGGCGCTGGACGGTTTTGCCGCCGAAATGCCCGCGGCGCCACTGTTGCAGCACGGGCCGGCACAGGCCTGGCTGGCGGTAGAGGCCCCGGGCAGACCATGGCCGGCACTGGGCCAGGGCAAACCGAGTGCAGGGCCGTTCTACCTGGTGTGGACTGCGCCGCAGGCCAGCGGCATCCGCCCGGAGCAGTGGCCGTTCCAGATTTCCACGATTCGCAAGCTGGCTTCTGTCGAAACGCGTTTTCCGGCGCTCCTGCCCGACCCGCAGCTGCCGGTCGACAGCCCGGTACGCCAGGGCTTTGCCTTGTTCCAGCAGAACTGCCTGGCATGTCACCGCTTGAACGGCGCAGGGGATGCGCAGTTGGGGCCGGACCTGAATGTACCGCACAACCCGACCGAGTATTTTCAGCCGGGGTATCTACGCAAATTGATACGTGACCCGCAGAGCCTGCGGCATTGGCCGCAGGCGAAAATGCCGGGGTTTGCGGAAAGTGTGTTGAGTGAGCAAGAACTGGATGCGTTGCTGGCTTATCTGGGGCATATGGCCAAGCGCAAGCATTGAGAACCTGGGGCCGCTACGCGCCCCATCGCCGGCAAGCCAGCTCCCACAGGGACACAGGTGAGCCCAGGCCTTGTGCAGTACATGTGGGGATGGGCCGCACAGCGGCCCGCTTTTCTAAGCGATCGGCCGCTCCTGCTTGACCCCCCACCCTTCCACCTCACCACCATAAGGTGTTACCAACTGCTCGAAGGCCTCTTCGAAGTCGCCAATTCCACCGTGGGTGGCGTACATGACCTTGCTCAACTCCAGATGCCAGGCACCGTCACCCAGTTCCTTCACCTGGGCATTCAGCGATTCACCGCGAAACTGCCCGGCCGCACGGCGGGCGCCCGCTTCGTCGGGGAATATGGCGTAGAACTCGATGGGGTGGATCTGGGTGAAGTCGAAACCGCCTGCTTTCATCTGGCGCAGGACGTTGCTGCTGATATCGTCGTTCTGGCTGCTCATGAAACGTCCTCCTGAATAATGCGATGGATAGACTTTCCGTGCACTACGCACCTGCCGGCAGCGGCCGGGCAGTTCGAGCTGATGCAAGACGCGAAGGGATGCGGCGCCAACCCGCAGAATAGGCTGGCACCTTCATGCAGCGTAGTGCCTGCCAGGGCGCCACGCAAACCTGCGGTTCAGGGCGTTTCGTGGATGCTGGTGATGGTCACGCCGCTCTGCTCCTTGAGCCAGCGTGCAGTGGGGGAAACGGCGCGGTCCTGGAAGTCGTTGAGGTCCAGCTCGTCCATCACCGGGAACAGGTGCGAACGGATGGCCCGCGCGGCGTCCTCCTCGCTGGGGCACTGGTCACCGCACAGCGTCAGGGTGGTGAGCACGCCTTTCTGGTCGGCAAAGATGACTTCCCACTCTTTCATTGAACGAACCCTCTCAGTCAACGAACACCGGGTGTGTGATGCCTGAACAAGTGACCTTGGGGCGGGAAGAATGTTCAGTCTGTGCCGGCCTCTTCGCGGGTAAACCCGCTCCCACAGGGATCACAGGGTCTGAGGACGGTGATATCCCTGTGGGAGCGGGTTTACCCGCGAATGGGCCGCAAAGCGGCCCCTGTTGCAGCCTTACTTCGGCGTGCCGTGTACTACACCGGCAGTGTTATCCAGCAGGCTCTTGGTCGCCGTCTGGATGTACGCCTCCAGCTTCTTCAGCATTTCCGGCTGGTCCGGGCTTTCGATCAGCTCGGCCTTGAACTCGCTGCCCAGCTGGTAGCGGTACATGCGCGGGGTCATGTCCTTGGACTCGATCAGGATGCGGTCGCCCTGCACCAGGCCGACGATCTGTTCGCTGCCCGACGGCTTGATCATGCCCATGCCCTGGTCGCCCTCAGGCAGGTTGAGCAGGTCGCGGCCCCAGCACTGGTGACGGGCCTGGCCACCCAGGCGGCCCATGATGGTCGGCACGATGTCGACCTGGGTACCCACGGTGTGGTTGAGCGCACCGAACTTCTCCTGGATGCCCGGGGCAATCAGCAGCAGCGGCACGTTGAAGCGGCCCAGGTCCAGCTCGGTAACCTGCTGGTGGTTGCCAAAGCCGTGGTCGCCAACGATGACGAACAGGGTTTCCTTGAAGTACGGCTCCTTGCGCGCCTTCTCGAAGAACTGCCCCAGCGCCCAGTCCGAATAGCGCATGGCGGTCAGGTGCTCGTCCAGACGGCCCTGGCCGGTTACCGGTTCTACCGGCAGGTCCTTGGGCAGCGCGTACGGGGTGTGGTTGGACAGGGTCTGCAGCAGCGCGTAGATCGGCTTCTTGCCGTCGTGCTTGGCCAGCTCTTCGGCGCCACGGTCGAACATGTCCTGGTCGGACACGCCCCAGGTCGGGTCGGAGAACACTGGGTTGACGAAGTCCTTACGGCCAATGAAGGTGGTCATGCCCTGGTTGCCGAAGAACCCGGACTGGTTGTCCCAGGCAAAGTCGCCGTTATAGACGTACACGTCGTCGTAATTGCGGGCACTTAGCAAAGCCGGCAGGCCGGACAGCTTGTGGCCGCCTTCCGGGGTCTGCATCAGGTATTCGAAGCCTGGCAGGTTGGGGAAGCAGGCCATGGTGGCGAACATGCCCTGGTGGGTATGCGTGCCGTTGGAGAAGAAGCGGTCGAACAGCAGGCCCTCTTTGGCCAGCTTGTCGAAGTACGGGGTGATGTTGCCGGAGCTGCCCAGCGCGCCCACCGAGTGGCCGGCGAAGCTTTCCATCAGGATCACCACCACGTTCTTGATCGGCAGGGTGCGCTCGGCCGGCGGCACGAAGTCGCGGCGGATGGCAGCCTCATCGGCATCGACCAGGGTATCGTTGGCAGTCAGCAGCTGCTCGCGCACGCTCTGCGTGGCCACATCCTGCTCCAGCACCGGCTTCCAGATGTTGGCGCGGTCTTCGCCGAAGCGGCTCTTGGCGGCATCGATCAGGGTCAGGGTACCGTTCAGGCCCAGCTGGTTGACGAAGTTGGAATCGGTGGTGAAGGCATCACCCCAGCGCATCGGCGG
Source organism: Pseudomonas persica (assembly GCF_900291015.1). GTDB lineage: Bacteria > Pseudomonadota > Gammaproteobacteria > Pseudomonadales > Pseudomonadaceae > Aquipseudomonas. The sequence continues at coordinate 151,639 of NZ_OLKL01000018.1, read as the reverse complement.
GCCCTGGCGCAAGGTACCACGGGCGGCAACCACGGCCACCAGCAGGATCACCATGAACACCGCCAGGCGGTTGTACCACGGCACCGCGCGGCGCTGCAGGGTGACCTCGCCGGCACCATTGCCACGGGTCATGCGGTCGATGCCCTTGAACAGCAGGCTCAGCAGCCAGGTGCCGAACAGCCAGGCCAGCAGGTAGCGCACCACCGGGAAACCGTACCAGAGCATGCTCAGTACGGTTTTCGGGTCTTCCTTGATGTACTGGAATACCAGGCCGTTGAGGCGTTGGTGGAACTCGCGATAGAAGTCCATTTCCATCAGGCCGAGGAACATCACCACGCTCGAGGTGAGGGTCAGCCAGAAGCGGAACAGGCCACGCCGGGCCATGGCCCAGGGGCTGAGAATGGCCAGCAGCAGCGGAATGCTGATGTACACCACCACCCGCAGGTCGAAGCGCAAGCCATTGAGGAAGCCCTCGGCGACGGTCGCGTTGGGGGTATCGCCGATCATGTCGCTGTTGTAGGCCAGCAGTGCCAGGCGCACGAGGCTGAGCATCAGCATGATCACCAGGCCGCTGAGCAGCGTGTAGGCCAAGTGAGATTTCAGGGTCGGCGAGAATGACGCTCGCGCGCCCCGTTGCTTCAAGGCGTCCGGGTTAGCCATGAATGGGAAGTTCCTAGGATTGCGGGTTTGCGAAGATGGCGCAGGTGTATACCAACGCAGCATTGTGCGGGTGCGGATTCTGTTTAAACCAATGTGAAAATTTTGTCACGGGGGTGTTGCCGCTTTTGTCTGTTTCGGCCGCTTCGCGGGCACAGCCATTCAGATCCGCACATTCCCCCGCGGCCCGGCAATCGCCCAGATCACCAGGCCCACCACCGGCAGCAAGGCGATCAGCAGGATCCACAACACCTTGATGCCCACCTCGCTGCCACTCTTGATCACATTGAGGATGGCCCAGATATCCAGCGCCAGGATGATCAGCCCGACCAGGCTGTTGAACGTCGACCCCATGCCAAAACTCCTGTCAAAGGCTTTGCTGCACAGCATAGTCAGCTATCAGGGCAATAGAAGGGAATCCTTGGCGATTGACGCAGGTCCCTGAGTAGACTGCCGGTATCCACTGATTCGAGGTTCGCATGCCCCCCGCCCACACCCAAAGCGCCGCCCCACCCTCACTGCTGAACGCCTGGCGCCAGCAGGCCGTGAACACCCCTTGGCTCAGCGCCGGCCTGGGGCTGAGCCTGCTGGCAGTGGTGCTACTGCTGGTCGCCAGCCTGTGGAACGCGGTGAACGGCGACCACGCCGACAACCTGCACCTGGCCATGCTGGGCGGGTTGTCCGGTTTTGGCGCCACGGCGCTGGGCGCGGTGCTGGCGGTGGTGCTGCGCGATGTCAGGGCTCGCACCCAGGATGTGATGCTGGGTTTTGCCGCCGGCATGATGCTGGCGGCCAGTTCGTTCTCGCTGATTCTGCCGGGCCTGGATGCCGCCCGCGAAATTACCGGCAACGGTCCGACTGCGGCCTTTACCGTGGTGCTGGGCATGGGCCTGGGCGTGCTGCTGATGCTGGGCCTGGACCGCTTCACCCCGCATGAGCACGAAAGCACCGGCCCGTGCGGCCCGGAGGCCGAGCGTATCAGCCGGGTGTGGTTGTTCGTGCTGGCGATTACCCTGCACAACCTGCCTGAGGGCATGGCCATTGGCGTGAGCTTTGCCAATGGCGACATGAACATCGGCCTGCCGCTGACCAGCGCCATTGCCATTCAGGACATCCCCGAGGGGCTGGCCGTGGCGCTGGCCTTGCGCGCAACCGGCTTGTCGAGCCTGAAGGCCGCGCTGGTGGCGATCGGGTCAGGGCTGATGGAGCCGCTGGGCGCGGTGATCGGCCTGGGGATTTCGACCGGTTTTGCCCTGGCCTACCCGGTGAGCATGGGGCTGGCGGCAGGGGCGATGATCTTTGTGGTGAGCCATGAGGTGATTCCCGAAACCCACCGTAATGGGCACCAGACGGCGGCGACCCTGGGGTTGATGGGTGGGTTTGCGGTGATGATGTTCCTCGATACCGCGCTGGGCTGAGCTTGCAGCTGCCTGTGCCGGCTTCTTCGCGGGCATGCCCGCGAAGAAGCAAACGCTGAAATCAGATGTGTACGGCGACCTTCAGGGCTTCCAGGGCCGGCTCGACCTTGATGCCCACCGCTGCCCCCAGCTCCAGCACCCGCGCCAGGTCGTTCTGTCCCACCATCACCATCTGCAGCTCGTCATCCAGCAACTGGCTGAAGTTGAGCAGCACATAGCCGCCGGCCTCTTTATTCAACGCACCCATCTGCACCTGGATACGATTGAGCGCGGTCAGCGGCTCGGTGCGGGCCAGTTGCTTGGGCTTGAGGGTGAACGGCACGCTCTGGTCGAACGAATCGCTGATCTGCTGAAACAGGTCCTGGTAGCTGTCGGCCTGGAACACCACGGTGTCCGGCAGGCTGCCCAGCACCACCCATTCGCCCAACGGGATGGGGAAGCTGTCGTCGTAGTTGATGTCGGGGTTGGCCGCCAGGAAGGCGGCAGGATCGGCGTAGGCCTGGGTGGCCTCGGCGGCGATGCGCTCGATGTCTTCCTCGCGCATGCAGCCAGCGCCAATGAGGCTGATGAATTCGAGCAACTGAGTTTTCATGAAAGGGGGCCTGCGACGGGTGAAAAGTCGCCAAGGATAGCCGCAAATGCCCCCTTGCGGTTAGCCGGCCAGCGCTTGCAGGCGTGCTGCGGCGTCCACCGCTCCCATGGTTTGCGCCGCCATCAGTGCGGTGGCACCGCGGGCATCCTGGCGGGCCGGGTCGGCGCCCTGGGCCAGCAGGTAGTCAAGGATTTCGCTGCGGTTGAACATGGCCGCCAGCATCAGTGCGGTGCGGCCATCCTGCGCGGCGGCGTCCACTGGCACGCCGTGCTCCAGCAACAGGCGGATCATGGCCAGGTCCCCCTTGAAGGCGGCACCGGCAATGGGCAACTGGCCGTTGTCGTTGGCAATCAGCGGGTCGGCGCCGTGCGCCAGCAGCACGCGCACTGCGTCGTGATGGCCGTGGTAGCTGGCCAGCATCAGCAGGGTGTCGCCCTTGTGGTTGCGCAAGTTGGCCGGCAGGCCACTGGCAAGCAGGCGGCCGAGCATCTCGGCATCGCCCTGGCGGGCGCGCTCGAACACCTGCTCGGCGAAGGCGGCGGTTTCGTCGTCGGTCATGGCGACGGGCGTGGGTTGGCTGGACATTTGGAACCTCCTGGCAGAAATCGTTGCCCAAGTTTTTGTCAGGCAAGGCGGCCGGGTCAAAGGTTCAGATTCTATCGGGTCGATAGCTAGCCAGCGGACCGTGCAATTTGCACTGTGCAAAATGCACGACCGTGCAGACTGCACGATAGCGCTCCGAAAACATAACCGTAAACGACTGAATTTAAAGAGTTTTTTATAGAAAACATCCTGGCACGGTCACTGCAACGATCGACTTACGTCTGACACGCAACAGCCAGGAGTTGATATGGACCTCATCCAGGAAAAGTTCGTTTCGGTATTTTCGGCCTACCAGGTAAACACCCAAGCCCGCCCCGACGGTGGTGTGCTGCTGACCCTGCGCGCTGCTGATGGCAAGATTACCCGCCGGGTGCTGACGTACGCGCAACTGCACAGTGCCGAGCAGCTTTCCTGGGCGATCAGTGCGATTCGCCGGGATTTGGCCGAGCAGGCCAGTGAGTTGCCGGTAATTTCGATGCTGCAGAGCCAACAGCGGTTTGCCTTGCCGACTTATCGCTGAGGGTTGTATTGCCTGTACTGGCCTCTTCGCGGGTGAACCCGCTCCCACAGGGATCTCACTGCCCTCAGGCTTGGTGTTGCACCTGTGAAATCACCGGTTGACGCTACCCTCAGGCCTGGTGTTGCACCTGTGAAATCACAGGTTGAACACTACCTTCAGGCCTGGTGTTGCACCTGTGAAATCACAGGTTGAACGCTACCCTCAAGCCTGGTGTTGCACCTGTGAAATCACAGGTTGAACACTACCTTCAGGCCTGGTGTTGCACCTGTGAAATCACAGGTTGAACGCTACCCTCAGGCCTGGTGCTATACCTGTGGGAGCGGGTTTACCCGCGAAGAGGCCGGCAAGGCCATCACAACTCGTCGATGCCAAGGAACGCCCGCGCCGTCGCATCCCCGGTAAACCGCGGTTGCACGCCCTGTTCGCTGCCATACAGCCGCAACGCCAGGCAAAACGGCGCATCACCCAGCTCGACCCAGCGCCGGGTCCCTGCCGGCACCACCAACTGGTCACCCTTCTCGCACAACACCGAATACACCCACTCCCCCACCCGCAGGCCTACCTGCGCCCGCCCGCTGACCACGGCAAACACCTCGTCGGCGTCATGCACATGCTCATCGCGCACATCCACCTGCGCCGGGGCTTCCCCATCACGGTTGAGTAGCACAAAGGCCTTGCTGCCATGCGCCGTCATCAACTGGTCCAGGTGCCCCCGACAGGCGCCCAGCACCTCGTCCTGGGCCGTGCCCGGGCGCACCCGCAGGCCATGCTCGGCATGGGCAAAGCGCACGCCGTGCTCGGCCAGGGTGGCGGCGATGTCGTCGTGGTGGGTCAGCACCTTGTTCGGCAGTTCCGGGCTGGAGGGGTGGAAAACGCTGAGAATGCTCATCAGGGACGGGTCCTGGTCGGTTGCGAACAAAGGGCAATGATAACGGCTGCAGCCAAGGCTGCGGCACTGGCCATACCAAAGGTGAAGGTGGGCCCCAGCAGTTTCCAGCTGTAGCCCGAATACAACGCCCCCAGCGCCCCCCCGGTGCCCGACAGCGCCGCATACAGCGCCTGGCCCTGGCCCTGCTGGCGGGCGCCGAAGCTGGCCTGGACGAATGCGATGCTGGCTGCATGGAAGCAGCCGAAGGTGGCCGCGTGCAGCACCTGGGCGAACACCAGCACCGCCGGCTCACCGGCCAGGTTACCCAGCAACAGCCAGCGCAGCGCAGCCAGCACGAAGCTGGCCAACAGTACCCGCTGCACGGAAAAGCGCGCGAAGATGCGGCTCATGGCCATGAACACCAGTACTTCGGCCACCACCCCCAGTGCCCACAGCAAGCCGATGGCACCCCGGGCATAGCCCAGGTGTTCCAGGTGCAGGGTGAGGAAGGTGTAGTACGGCCCGTGGCTGAGCTGCATCAGCGCCACGCAGGCGTAGAACGCGATCACCCCCGGCGCCCGCAACTGCTGCAGGAAACCGCCCGCGCCGCTGCGCTCGCCCTGCTCCACCGGCTGGGCATTGGGCACGAACAGGCTGGCGGCGACGATGCCGGCCATGATCGTGACCAGCGCCACCGGGTAGATATCCAGGCTCAGCCACTCGAACAGCCGGCCCAGGCCGACCACGGTGAGAATGAAGCCGATCGAGCCCCACAGGCGCACCTGGCTGTAGCGCGCGGTTTGCCCGTGCAGGTGGGCCAGGGTGATGACCTCGAACTGCGGCAGCACCGCATGCCAGAAGAACGCGTGCAAGGCCATGACCAGCGCCAGCCAGGCGTAGCTTTTGCCAAGGAAGATCAGGGCGAAAGTGGCCAGGGTCGACAACGCGCCCAGGCGCACGATCAGCAGACGCTGGCCGGTGCGGTCACCCAGCCAGCCCCACAGGTTGGGGGCGATGCAGCGCATGAGCATGGGGATGGCCACCAGCTCGCCGATGCGCGCCGGGGAGAAGCCCAGATGGTCGAAGTACAGCGCCAGGAAGGGGGCGGTGGAACCGAGCAGAGCAAAGTAGAACAGGTAGAAGCTGGACAGGCGCCAGTAGGGGATCGGTTGCATGGGGTGGCCTTGTGGGGACCTGAGCCGGCCTCTTCGCGGGTGAACCCGCTCCCACAGGGAGCGTACGAAGCCTGAGGGCAGCGCTGTACCTGTGGGAGCGGGTTTACCCGCGAAGAGGCCGGTACTGGCGGATCAGAGCTGGCCCAGCACCGGGGTATTCACTTTCACATCGGCATTCTGCGCACGGTGGCGCAGCAGGTGGTCCATCAGCACGATGGCCATCATCGCCTCGGCGATCGGCGTGGCGCGAATGCCCACGCACGGGTCGTGACGGCCTTTGGTGATGACGTCCACCGGGTTGCCGTCGATGTCGATGGAGCGGCCCGGGGTGGTGATGCTGGAGGTCGGCTTCAGAGCCAGGTGGGCAACGATCGGCTGGCCCGAAGAAATACCGCCGAGGATGCCGCCCGCGTTGTTGCTGAGGAAGCCTTGCGGGGTCAGCTCGTCACGGTGCTCGGTGCCGCGCTGGGCCACGCTGGCGAAGCCGGCGCCGATTTCCACACCCTTGACCGCGTTGATGCTCATCAGCGCATGGGCCAGTTCGGCGTCGAGGCGGTCGAAGACAGGCTCGCCAAGGCCCGGCATCACGCCTTCGGCGACCACGGTGATCCTGGCACCCACCGAATCCTGGTCACGGCGCAACTGGTCCATGTAGGCCTCCAGCTCCGGCACCTTGCCCGGGTCAGGGCTGAAGAAGGCGTTCTGCTCCACCGACTCCCAGGTCTTGAACGGGATTTCGATCGGGCCCAGCTGGCTCATGTAGCCGCGCACGGTGATGCCCTGGGTGGCCAGGTACTTCTTGGCGATGGCACCGGCGGCCACGCGCATGGCGGTTTCGCGGGCCGAGCTGCGGCCACCGCCGCGGTAGTCGCGGATGCCGTACTTGTGGTGGTAGGTGTAGTCGGCGTGGGCCGGGCGGAACAGGTCCTTGATCGCCGAGTAGTCCTTGGACTTCTGGTCGGTGTTGCGGATCAGCAAGCCGATCGAGCAGCCGGTGGTGCGGCCTTCGAACACGCCGGAGAGGATTTCCACCTCATCGGCCTCCTGGCGCTGGGTGGTATGCCGGCTGGTGCCGGGCTTGCGCCGGTCGAGGTCGTGCTGCAGGTCGGCGAGGGAGATTTCCAGGCCCGGTGGGCATCCATCGACAATGGCGACCAACGCCGGGCCATGGCTCTCGCCAGCGGTGGTGACAGTGAACAGCTTGCCGTAGGTATTGCCGGACATGGACGCTCCGCGAGATCTGCCTGAAGTGAACGAAAGGGGCAGTATACAGATGGATGGGCTGCCTGTACTGGCCTCTTCGCGGGTAAACCCGCTCCCACAGGATCAGCACAGGCCGGTGTATTGTGGGGGACCTGTGGGAACGGGTTTACCCGCGAAGAGGCCGAACCTGCCATGCGCAGCCCGAGAACCTTCCCGCAAACACCGGGTCAAACCGTCATCTCCCCATGAAGTACCGCATGATGTCGCGCCTGGTCGCCCTCCTCTTCCTGCTGTGCACCGGCCTGGCCCAGGCCGCCCCCACCGTGCTGCAACGCCCGATCGACCTGGACACCGGCCAGGGCGTGCTGCACGGCAGCCTGCTGCTGCCGGAGCAGGCCACCCCGCCACCGGTGGTGCTGATCATCGCCGGCTCCGGCCCCACCGACCGTGACGGCAACAACCCGGCGTCAGGCCGGGTCGACAACCTCAAGCGCCTGGCCCTGCTGCTGGCCAACGAGCACATCGCCAGCGTGCGCTATGACAAGCGCGGGGTGGCCGCCAGCCAGCCGGCCACGCCCGACGAGCGTGACCTCAGCGTGGAGCGCTACGTGGCCGATGTGGTCGCCTGGAGCCACAAGCTCAAGGCCGACCCGCGCTTTGGCCCGCTGATCCTGATCGGCCACAGCGAGGGCGCACTGATCGCCAGCCTGGCCGCCGAACAGGCCGGCGCCAGCGCAGTGATCACCCTGGCCGGCAGCGGCCGGCCGCTGGCCGAGGTGCTGCGCGAACAGCTGGCCCAGCGCCTGCCGCCGGCACAACTGGCCGGTGGCAGTGCCCTGCTCGAGCGCCTGCAGGCCGGGCAGACCAGCCTGGAGGTGCCGGCGCCGCTGCGCCAGGTGTTCCGCCCCAGCGTGCAGCCCTACCTGATTTCGCTGTTCCAACAGAACCCGGCGGCGGCCTTTGCCCGCCTGCCCATGCCCGCACTCATCGTGCAGGGGCGCAACGATGTGCAGGTGGGGGTGGTCGACGCCGAACGGCTGAAGGCGGCCAAGCCGGATGCGCAGCTGGTGCTGATCGATGGCATGAACCACATGCTGCGCATCAGCCCCAAAGCGATGAGCCAGCAACGCGACAGCTACCTCAACCCCGAACTGCCGCTGGCGCGGGAGCTGGGCGAGCAGATTGTGACATTTATCCAGCATTTGCCTTCTGCCTGACCCTCAGGTCTTGGCCGGGACGGCCGATAATTTCGGTATTAGCGGAACTTTGGGGGCGCTGGCGCGCCCCATCGCCGGCAAGCCCGTACCCAAGGACAAACCCTGATGACAACCACTCCCGTCGCCGCAGAGCCGGCCGAAGAACCTCAGGAAAGCCCTGCCCTTCCTTGGGCCGAGCTGACCGCCGAACACTTCCAGCTGCTGCGCCTGGCCGCCCTGCCCACTGACCGTAGCACCGGCGCACGGCCGCTGCGCTTTGTGCAATTTGGCTATGCCGAGCGCCACGACAAGGCTCACAGCCTGCTGCGCATGGAAATCAAACTGCCGGGCCAGAAGGTACACAAGGAACAGAACCGCCTGGACATCCGCGTCGACCATGCCGAACGCCTGGTGCGCATCGGCGGTGATCATGGCCTGCACCTGGAACCGTTGAACCGTGGCCTGGGCCGCTTCCTGCTGGCCCAGGCCGCGCAGTGGCTGCAGCGCAAGTGGTCGCACTACCGGGTCGAGGGCATGGCGTTGCCGAGCAAGGATGCGCTGAACGAAGACTCGCGCCTGCGCCGAGACCACTGCCTGCGTGGGGTGGGTATCGAGGTGGAGTATGAAGACAGCCAGCACCTGAAGGGCCGTACCGTGGAAATGACGGTGGGCCAGCTCAAGGGCGCGTGGAACAGCGAGCGCCTGCAGCGGGTGGAGATACTGGATGCTGCCAGCCTGCTGCAGCAGGCTGACCAGCAGTTGCAGGAGAAGGAAGGGCAACTGCGCGAGCGCGATGAGCGGATGGCCAAGTACCGGCGTGAAGACAGCGGGTTGCGCTTTACCATTACCTGCCTGGTGGCGTTTGCGGTGTTCCAGGCGGGGTTGCTGATCTGGATTGCTACACGCTGATACCGCGTCGCCTGCTTCGCGGGTAAACCCGCCCCCACCGGGATCGCGTCGCACCTGAGGGCAACGCTATACCTGTGGGGGCGGGTTTACCCGCGAAGAGGCCCTGGAATCAGACCCGGGCCTTGAACAGCTCCTGATGCTGGCGGCACTGCTCGGCGGTGAGCATGAACACCCCATGCCCGCCGCGCTCGAATTCCAGCCAGGCAAAGTCCACCTCGGGGTACAGCGCCTCGACATGCACCTGGCTGTTACCCACCTCGACAATCAGCAAGCCCTTGTCGGTCAGGTGGTCAGCTGCTTCGGCCAGCATGCGCCGTACCAGGTCCAGGCCATCGTTGCCGCAGGCCAGGCCCAGCTCGGGCTCGTGGTGGTACTCGGCCGGCATGTCGTCGAAGTCCTCGGCATCGACATACGGTGGGTTGGACAGGATCAGGTCGAAACGCTGCCCCGGCAAACCGCCAAAACCGTCGCCTTGCACGGTGTACACGCGGCCGTCCAGGCCGTGACGTTCGATGTTCTGGTTGGCCACCTCGAGCGCCTCGAACGACAGGTCGGCCAGCACCACCTCGGCCTCGGGGAACACGTCGGCGGCAACGATGCCGATGCAGCCAGAACCGGTACACAGGTCGAGAATGCGCGCCGGCTCGCTCGCCAGCCACGGCTCGAAGCGTTTCTCGATCAGCTCGCCAATCGGCGAACGCGGCACCAGCACGCGTTCGTCGACGATGAACGACATGCCGCAGAACCAGGCTTCGCCCAGCAGGTAGGCGGCCGGCACGCGTTCTTCGATACGGCGCTTGAGCAGGTGCTGCAGGCGTACCCGCTCGTCGTCCTCGAGCATGCAGTCCAGGTAGCTGTCGGCCACTTCCCACGGCAGGTGCACCGCCCCCAGCACCAGCAGGCGGGCCTCGTCCCAGGCGTTGTCGGCACCGTGGCCGAAGAACAGATCGTGCTCGTGGAAGCGGCTGACCGCCCAGCGGATATAGTCGCGCAGCGTGCGCAGGCGGGATGTGATCACGGGGTACTCCTAATTCAGACCGGACAAAAGTCTAACAGCCCCACCCGCACATTTGTTCCTTTGCCTTGCCCAATGGCTAGCCACAAGCCAGTAACCATGCAGCTTACGTTGTCAACCATTCCCATTGGCGCCAAGGCAGGGGAGAATAGGTATACAAAAGCCCTATCCAAGGAGCCCTTGATGTCCGTTCCAACCACGATGTTCCGCCTCACTGGCCGCGACTACCCGCCGGCCAAGCTGAGCCACGCCAGCCTGATCATCATCGATGCGCAAAAGGAGTACCTCAGCGGGCCCCTGGCGCTGTCGGGCATGGACGAGGCCGTGGCCAACATCGCCAGGTTGCTCGACGCCGCGCGCAAGAGCGGCCGTCCGATCATCCACGTTCGCCACCTGGGCACTGTCGGTGGTCGCTTCGACCCGCAAGGTCCGGCCGGCCAGTTCATTCCGGGGCTGGAGCCGCTGGAAGGCGAAATCGTCATCGAAAAGCGCATGCCCAACGCATTCAAGAACACCCAGCTGCATGAGACCCTGCAGGCGCTGGGCCACCTGGACCTGATCGTCTGCGGCTTCATGAGCCACTCCAGCGTCAGCACCACCGTACGCCGTGCCAAGGACTATGGTTACCGCTGCACCCTGGTGGAAGACGCCTCGGCGACCCGCGACCTGGCATTCAAGGATGGGGTGATCCCGGCCGCGCAGATCCATCAGTGCGAAATGGCCGTGATGGCCGACAACTTCGCTTGCGTGGCCCCCACCGCCAGCCTGATCTGAGCGGCTGGGCACAACCGCCCGGCAGCCGGGCGGAACCCGATGGACGGCAGCAAGTCGAATTCCGGATATCCACAGAGGAGAGCGGAATGAAGCTCAAAGGCAGTTTCGACGCCAAGCGCCTGCGCCCGCGCCAACCGCGTAACTGGGGCGCCCGGCTGGCGGCCGGCCTGTCAGCCCTGGTGGCGACCCTGGGCGTGCTGCTGGCGATGGCCGGCATCGCCGGCCTGCTGGGCAACTACCCTGCCCTGGCGGAACTCAATGCCAACAAACCGCTGGCCGGCATCCTCACCGGGGCTGGCTTGCTGCTGCTGTGGCTGGGCGTGCGCTTCTGGCGGCGCAGCCGTATTCGCCTGCGCCGGGGGCGCGAGCTGAACCTGTCGCCGCATCTGATGAAAAAACACGATTGATGGTTTTGTGTCGCCTGTGCGGGCCTCTTCGCGGGTAAACCCGCTCCCACAGATACCCCACGTCCTCAGGTCCGGTGATATCCCTGTGGGAGCGGGTTTACCCGCGAAAGGGCCCGCACAGGCTGCACACCGCCCCACAGTCGCGTAAACTACGCCGCCCACGTGGAGGCATCATGCAAGACGACGATTTTTCCCTGTTCAAGGCCGAAGTGCGCGGTGTCAAACCGATCAGGCACGACCGCGCCGAAGTCGGCAAGCCCAAGGCCGACCGCCAGCAGCTGGCCGGCCTGCGCCAGGCGGCGAGCGTGCGCAGTGACAAGGCGCTGGTGATCGACGGCATGTCCGACCAGTTCGTCATCGACGTTGGCGCCGAAGACGAGCTGCTGTGGCGCCGCGATGGCGTGCAGGAAGGCCAGCTGCGCAAGCTGAAGCTGGGGCAAATCCCGTTCGAGGGCAGTCTCGACCTGCACGGCATGACCGTGGAAAAGGCCCGCGAAACCCTGTGGGATTTCATCGCCGAAGCCACCAGGCTGGAGGTGCGCTGCGTGCGGGTTACCCACGGCAAGGCCGCGCGCCTGGATGGCAAGCGCCCGATGATCAAGAGCCACGTCAACACCTGGCTGCGCCAGCACCTGCAGGTGCTCGGTTTTGCCTCGTGCAACGCCCGCCACGGCGGCACCGGTGCGGTGTATGTGATGCTCAAGCGAACCATGCTCGAAGGCCGCGACGAGTAACGTCGAGCTTGCAGCGCCGCCCTCACCGCCGTACCCTTCGTTTTTGCGATTTTTTCCCACAGGTAGATCCATGTCCCTGGAACAGAACTACACCGAGATCCTCAGCCAGATTGGCGAGGACGTCTCCCGTGAGGGCCTGCTCGACACGCCCAAGCGGGCTGCAAAGGCGATGAAGTACCTTTGCCGCGGTTATGAGCAAACACTGGAAGAAGTCACCAACAACGCGCTGTTCAGCTCTGACAACAGCGAAATGGTGCTGGTCCGGGACATCGAGCTGTATTCGATGTGCGAACACCACATGCTGCCATTCATCGGCAAGGCGCACGTGGCCTACCTGCCCAAGGGCAAGGTACTGGGCCTGTCGAAGGTGGCGCGCATCGTCGACATGTACGCCCGCCGCCTGCAGATTCAGGAAAACCTCAGCCGCCAGGTTGCCGAGGCCGTGCAAAAGGTAACCGGTGCCGCCGGTGTGGCCGTGGTCATCGAAGCCAAGCACATGTGCATGATGATGCGCGGTGTCGAGAAGCAGAACTCGACCATGATCACCTCGGTGATGCTGGGTGAGTTCCGCGAAAACGCCGCCACCCGCAGCGAGTTCCTCAGCCTGATCAAGTGATTGGCTGCTGTGACCCAAGCCGACCCTCCCGGGTCGGCTTTTTCATTTCAGGAGTTGCCCATGATCGTCAAAGCCCTGCGGGTTGGCCTCGGCCAGCTCATCGTATTCGGCGACTGGATCAGCCGCCCGGCCAAGCGCAAGCGCGACGCCGCCGCCCAGGCCCGCGTCGAGCAAGCGGCCAGGGACCTGGCGCTGTACCAGTTCCACGCCTGCCCGTTCTGCGTCAAGACCCGCCGTACCCTGCACCGGTTGAACGTACCGGTGGCGCTGCGCGATGCCAAGAACGACCCGGTGCACCGCCAGGCCCTGCAGGAAGGTGGCGGCCGGGTGAAAGTGCCGTGCCTGCGCATCGAAGAAGCGGGCAAGGTGACCTGGATGTATGAGTCCAAGGCCATCATTGCCTACCTCGATGAGCGGTTTGCGTCGGCCTGACAGCTTGTAGATTTCCTGTACCGGTCCTTTCGCGGGTAAACCCGCTCCCACAGGTACTCCACTGCCCTCAGGTCCTGTGATGTCCCTGTGGGAGCGGGTTTACCCGCGAAGAGGTCGGCACAGGCTAAATACTACCCCACCATCGGCACATGCCGCGGGTGGCTGCCGACCCGCTCCAGCCAGGCCCTCACTGCCGGATAATCGGCCAGGTCGAACCCACCCTGCTGCGCCACATGGGTGTAGGCATACAACGCCACATCGGCAATCGAATACTGCTCGCCGACCAGATACGGCGTCATCTGCAGCTGCCGCTCCATCACCCTCAACGCCTTGTAGCCGCCCTTGTGCAGTTTGCGGTACTCGTCCAGGCGCTCGTCCGGCAAGCCCAGGTAAAACTGGATGAAGCGCGCCACGGCAATGTATGGCTCATGGCTGTACTGCTCGAAGAACTGCCACTGCAACACCTGGGTACGCAGGCGCGGCTCGGCAGGCAGAAACTCGCTGCCATCGGCCAGGAAGTTGAGAATGGCATTGGATTCCCACAGGTAGCTGCCGTCTTCCAGCTCCAGCACCGGCACTTTGCCATTGGGGTTCATCGCCAGGAACTCGGGCGTTTCGGTCTCACCCTTGAGGATGTCCACCGGGTGCCATTCATACGGCCGGCCCAGCAGGTTCAACATCAGCTTGACCTTGTAGCAGTTGCCCGACTGGTAGTCGCCATAGACCTTGTACATCGCCCTTCCACTCCCAAGCAGTTCTGCATTTGCGCCCAATAGTTGGCGACTGTACGGCTAAAAGCAATGGCCGCTGTATGGCAAGGATCAACCTTGCTCGCTGTAGTCTGAAAAAACTGCTTACACCTTTACAAGGATTTTGTTCATGACCGATGCCACTTTCGCACGCCTGCGGCCCCTGGCGGACAGCTCCCCGTCGGCGGTTGTCGCCGGCTTTATCGCCATGCTCACCGGCTATACCAGCTCGCTGGTGCTGATGTTCCAGGCCGGCCAGGCAGCCGGGCTGACCAGCGCGCAGATTTCGTCATGGATCTGGGCGTTGTCGATCGGCATGGCGGTGTGCAGCATCGGCCTGTCGCTGCGTTACCGCACGCCGATCACCGTGGCCTGGTCCACCCCCGGCGCCGCCTTGCTGATCACCAGCCTGGGCGGGGTCAGCTATGGCGAGGCGATCGGCGCCTACATCACCTGCGCCGTGCTGGTGCTGATCTGTGGCCTGACCGGCAGCTTCGAGCGCCTGGTCAAGCGCATCCCGGCCTCGCTGGCCTCGGCGCTGCTGGCGGGCATCCTGTTCAAGATCGGCAGCGAAATCTTCGTTGCCGCCCAGCACCGCACCTTGCTGGTACTGGGCATGTTCTTCAGCTATTTGCTGGTCAAGCGCCTGTCGCCGCGTTACTGCGTGCTGGCCGCATTGCTGGTGGGCACGGCGCTGTCCGGCGCGCTGGGCCTGCTGGACTTCAGCGGCTTCCACCTGGAAGTGGCCAAGCCGGTGTGGACCACGCCAAGCTTCTCGCTGGCGGCGACCATCAGCATTGGCATTCCGCTGTTCGTGGTGGCGATGACCTCGCAGAACATGCCTGGCGTGGCTGTGCTGCGTGCCGATGGCTACCAGGTGCCGGCTTCGCCGCTGATTTCGGCCACCGGCTTTGCCTCGCTGCTGCTGGCACCGTTTGGCTCGCACGGGGTCAACCTGGCGGCAATCAGCGCGGCGATCTGCACCGGGCCGCATGCCCATGAAGACCCGGCCAAGCGTTATACTGCGGCGGTGTGGTGCGGGATTTTCTACGGCATTGCCGGGGTGTTCGGCGCGACCTTGGCGGCGCTGTTTGCGGCGTTGCCGAAGGAGCTGGTGTTGTCGATTGCGGCGCTGGCGCTGTTCGGCTCGATCATGAACGGGCTGACCGTGGCCATGAGCGAAGCGCGTGAGCGGGAGGCAGCGGTGATTACCTTCATGGTTACCGCTTCGGGGCTGACCTTGTTCTCGATTGGCTCGGCGTTCTGGGGGATTGTGGCGGGGGTGCTGGCCTTGATGATCCTCAACCCGCGCAGGGCTTGAGTTTTTTATAGCCTGAACAGGCCTCTTCGCGGGTAAACCCGCTCCCACAGGGCTCACACAACATTCACCCCTGTGGTATTCCTGTGAGAGCGGGTTTACCCGCGAAGAAGCCGGTACAGGCAACACAAAGCCCAGGCCCGGATCACAATCTGAAATGCCCCACCATCCCCTTCAGGTCGGTACCCAGCTGCGCCAGATCGATACTCGACCGGGCATTATCCTGCATCGCCAACGCCGCCTGATCGGCACTGCCGCGAATCTGCGTGACGCTGCGGCTGATCTCTTCCGCCACCGAGCTCTGCTGCTCGGCCGCCGCGGCAATCTGCTGGTTCATCTGCTGGATCAATGATACCGCCGCCGCAATGCTGCCCAGCGCGCTTTCGGTCTGCAGCGCATCGGCCACCGCCAGGCGCACCAGCTCGGTACTGCCGCGAATCTGCGCCACCGACTGTTGGGCATTGCCGCGCAAACTGGCCACCAAGGTCTCGATCTGCTCGGTAGACTGCCGGGTACGCCGCGCCAGCGCCCGCACCTCATCAGCGACCACGGCAAAGCCGCGCCCCTGCTCACCCGCCCGGGCAGCTTCGATAGCGGCATTCAGCGCCAACAGATTGGTCTGCTCGGCCACGCTCTTGATTACTTCCAGCACGTCGCCAATGGTGTGGATCTCGGCACTGAGGCTGTCGATACCGGCGCTGGCCGTCTCCGCCGCCGCCGCCAGTTGCTCGATGCGCTGCATGCTCTGGCGCACCACCTGCTGCCCGGAATCAACCTTCTCATCCGCAGCCTGGGCCGCCTGCGCGGCCTCCTCGGCATTGCGCGCCACATCGTGCACGGTGGCGGTCATCTGTTGCATGGCGGTGGCCACCTGCTCGGTCTCTTCCTTCTGGCTACCCACCTCGCGGTTGGTCTGCTCGGTCACCGCCGACAGCGCCTGCGCATTGCCGGCCAGTTGCTCGATGCCCTGCTGCAAACCGCCGACAATGCCCGACAGGCCCGCCGCCATCTGCTGCATGGCCTGCATCAGCTGCCCTACTTCGTCACGGCGTGGCGCCTGGGCGTCAAAGCCCAGCTCGCCGGCAGCAATGCGCTGGGCGCGGGCAATCACATGCTTGAGCGGCCCGACCACGGCGCGGGTGATCAGCCAGGCGGCCAGCACCCCCACCAGCAGTGCCAATGCCGTGGCCAGGCCGATGGCCATGGCATTGCGTTGCAGTTCGCCCTGCAGGGCCTGCTCCTGCCCCAGGTAGGCCTGGTCGACCCGCCCGGTGACTTGCTCGGCACTGGCCTGCAACTGCGCCTTCAGGCCCTGCTCTTGGGCCAGCTGGTCGGTGTACTCGTTGAGTTTCTCCGAGAAGCTGCCAATGTGCCCGGCGACTTCGCCCAGCACACTCTGGTAGCCGGCATCGCTGACGGCGCCCTGCAACTGGCTGACCAGGCTGGCGGCCTCGATGGTCTGGGCGATGCGCTCCTGGCTGACGCCCTCTTCGCCCTTGCGGCTTTTTTCCAGGCGTACCCGCGCTTCGTCCATGGCCTGCAGCATCAGCCGCGACACCTGCGCCACCTGCGCGGCCTGTTCAAGGAACGCGCCGCCCTGCTGGCCCTGAGACTGCTTGAGGGTGTACACGCCGTCATCGGCCAGGCCGGCCTGCAGTACATCGAGGTTGTTGGCCACGCTGGACACCGACCAGCTGGCCATGTCCAGCGCCAGCTCCTTGGCCTGCACCGCCTCGACAAAGGCCTCGAACGCCTGGCCATAGGCCGCCAGGTCGGTTTGCGCCGCCGCCAGCGCCGGCAGGCCACGGGCGCGTTCGGCCAGGCCCTTCAGGCCGTTGCGCAAGGCCTCGGCCTGCTGCAGGTCGGAGCGTAGGGCAAAAGCCTGCTCGTGCTGGCGCAAGCGCAGCAGGTCGGTATTGAACTGGGCCAGCTGGCGCAAGCTGTCGAAGCGCTGGCCAACGCTGTGCAGCGCGGCAATGCCTATGGCCGCCACTGCCAGGGTCAGCACCAGCACCAGGGCAAAGCCCAGGCCAAGTTTGCGGGCCATGCCCAGGTTGGCCAGCACACCGTGCTTGCTCGCGCCCATGCCGATTCCCCTTTTGCGTGCGAGGTTATCCCGAAGGCCAAGGGTGGCAACGTTGCCAGCCGATGAACAAGGGCCTGGCCGCAGAATAGTGTCAAATAGCTATGAGCGTGTCGCTATCAGCTTGGCAGAGGTCGCCCTGCATGCCGAATGAAGGCCTGGGCGCGGGAATCCTGCCCGTAGGCGACATTGATGCGCAACCAGGTGCTGCCCGCGCCCTGGTAATCGAAGGCGCTGCCGGGGGTGAGCAGCAACTCGTGCTCCAGGGCCAGGCGCTCCAGGCTGGCGAAATCCCGGCCCGGCACGCGGGCCCAGACGAACATGCCACCGTAAGGCTCGCAGAACACCTGCCAGCCCGCCTGCTCCAACTGGCCGAGCAGCCTGGCCATGTACTGGCCCAAGCGCACGCGCAGGCGCTGCACGCTCTTGCGGTAGCTACCGTTGGCCAACATCTGCCCGACGACCTGTTCGGCAAAGCGCGAGGTGCCGATGCCGCTGACCATCTTCAACTCGGCCAGGCGCGCCAGCAACGCCGGGTCGGCAACCAGGTAGCCGACCCGCAGCGAGCTGCTGAGGGTTTTCGAGAAACTGGCCATGTAGATCACCCGCTGCTCGCTGTCGAGGGTAGCCAGGCGGGTGGCCGGGCCCTCCTGGAAGTCGGCGTAGATATCGTCCTCGATAATGCGCAGGTCGTACTCGCGGGCCAGCTCCAGCAGGCGGTAGGCCACCTTTGGCGTCAGGCTGCTGCCGGTGGGGTTGTGGTACAGGCTGTTGACGAACAGGCAGCGCGGTTTGTGCCTGGCCAGCAGGGCTTCGAAAATGGCCAGGTCCGGGCCGTCGACGGTACGCGGCACCGGCAGCATGTGCACCTGGTGCTGGCGCAGCAGGTTGTACAGGTTGTAGTAGCCGGGGTTTTCCACCAGCACCGTGTCGCCCGGGCGCAGCAGGGTGCGCACCAGCAGGTCGAGGCCGTGGCTGGCGCCATGGGTGGTGAGGATGTGTTCAGGACCGGCGGCAATGCCCAACTGCGCCAGGCGCTTGTGCAATTGCTGGCGCAAGCTGGCCAAACCCAGGGGTGGGCAGTAGTCGAACAGGTCCTGCGGGGCGCCGCGACTGACCTGGCGCACTGCCTGGGCCAGCTCGGTGGCGGCGCGCCAGCTGCTCGGCAGCCAACCACAGCCTAGTTTCAGCAATTGATCATGGCCCTCGCGGAACTGCCGCCAGCTGCCGTCGCCGGCCTCGCCCCAGGGTTGAGCGTCGTCCATGGTCAGGCCGGGTTTGCGCTCGGCGACGAAAAAACCGGTGCCGTGGCGGGCCTCCAGCCAGCCGCTGGCGACCAGGCGGTCATAGGCCTCGATCACACAGGACGCGCTGACCGCCTGGCTGCGGGCCAAGGCCCGGATCGACGGCAGGCGCGCGCCGGGGCGCAGGCGTTGCTGGTCGATCCAGGTTTGCAGGTGGTCGGTGAGTTGCTGCACCAGTGGGGTGGGGCTGGTGCGGTCGAGGGGTAGGTACATGGGGTAAGTGTTCGCTAGTTTTTAGCGAACAGTTAAGCATAAAAGGGTTGGTGGTGTGTCTGGTGGGCGGGGTGGGCCAAAGATCAAAGTGAGCAGGCCCGGCCCTTTCGCGGGTAAACCCGCTCCCACAGGGATCGCACCCAGCCCGAAAGCAGTGCAGTAACTGTGGGAGCGGGTTCACCCGCGAACAGGCCGGAACAACCATCAGAAAACCAGGACCCCCAACCATGCTCTGCGCCCCGGCCCGCCTGGCCTTCGCCCTCTGCCTGATCACCCTGGCCGTCAACCTGCCAGCCCCGCTGTACATCACCTACGCCGACCTTTCCGGCCAAGGCGCCGCCGCCACCGCAGTGGCCTTCTCCGGCTATGTGCTTGGCGTGCTGCCGGTGCTGCTGGCCCTGGGTGGCCTGGCCGACCGGGTCGGGCGCCGGCCGCTGATTCTGGCCGCCCTGGCCCTGTCGATGGTCGCCACGGGGCTGATGTCATTGGCCCCCAGCTTGCAAACCCTGGGTCTGGCGCGCATGTGCCTGGGCCTGGGCACGGGCCTGGCCACCGCCACGGCAACCGCCTACATGGGCGAGCTGATGGGCAGCGCGCATGGCCCCCGCGCCGCGACATGGGTCACCGCCAGCACCTCGCTGGGCTTCGGCCTGGGCGCGGCGCTGACCAGCCTGTTTCTGCTGCGCGGCCCCAGCCTGACGCCGGGCAGCTTCCACCTGCAACTGCTGCTGGCGGCGCTGGCCATGCTGCTGGTATGGCGCCTGCCCGATCCACGCCCGGCACAACGCACCCCCATGCTGCGCCTGCCCTGCTACCCGCGTGGCAGCGTGGGTTATGGCCTGGCCATTTTGCTGGCGTGGGCCTGCTCGGGGGTGGTTATCGCCCTGCTGCCAGGCATCCTGCGCCAGCATGGGCTGAGCGCCTGGTCGGGGTTCTCGACCTTCTGCGTGATCAGCTGCGGGTTGATCTTCCAGCCAATGGCGCGGCGCCTGAGTAGCCGAACGGCCGCGTTGCTGGGGTTGCTGATACTGCCGTGTGGTTATGCCGTGCTGGCCTGGGGTGCCGACCGCGGGCAGCTGGGGGCGGTGTTGCTGGGCGCGGTGGCGGCCAGCAGTGCGTGCTACGGGTTTATCTACCTTGGCGGGCTGGCGGCGGTGAACGAGCTGGCCGGTAACGAAAAGACACGGGCCTGTGCCGGCTTCTTTTTGCTGGCGTACCTAGGGTTCAGCTTGCCGGTGATCTTTACCGGGTTGCTCAGTGACCGGTTGGGGTCGCGGTTGGCGCTGCTGGTGTTTGGTGTGGTACTGGTGATGGGGTGTTTGGTGGTTGGGCTGGCATTGTGGTGGTCTGCCAGGGCCCCTTCGCGGGTAAACCCGCTCCCACAGGGGTATCACCAGCCCTGAGGCCAGCGGGGTACCTGTGGGAGCGGGTTTACCCGCGAAGAAGGCCACACGGCATCAGGTCAGATCGCCGTAGCCCCACCATCCACCGTCAGGCAATGCCCGGTGGTAAACGCCGCGCCGTCGCTGCACAGGTACAGCACGGCGCTGGCAATTTCCTCGACCTTGCCAATGCGCCCCAGCGGGTGCATGGCGGCGGCAAACTCGGCCTTGCGCGGGTCGGTCTGGTAGGCGCGGCGGAACATGTCGGTGTCGATCACCGCCGGGCACACCGCATTCACTCGAATGCCCTTCTTGGCGTACTCGATGGCCGCCGACTTGGTCAGGCCGATCACCGCGTGCTTGGAGGCGCTGTAGATGCTCATCTTCGGCGCCGCCGCCAAGCCCGCCACCGAAGCGGTATTGACGATGGCCCCAGCGCCCTGGGCCAGCAGCAGCGGCAGCTGGTACTTCATGCACAGCCACACACCCTTCACGTTAACGCCCATGATGGCATCGAACTCCGCCTCGCTACCCTCGGCCAGGCGGCCTTGCTCTATCTCGATACCCGCGTTGTTGTAGGCATAGTCCAACCGGCCATAGGCGGCGATCAGGCGCTCATGCAGCTGGCGCACCTCGGCGTCGCGGGTAACGTCACAGGCAATGAACTGCGCCTCGCCGCCCGCCGCACGGATCAAGGCCACAGTAGCCTCGCCACCGACCGGGTCGAGATCGGCCACCACCACTTTCAGGCCCTCCTGGGCGAAAGCCAGGGCGGTTGCCCGGCCGATGCCGGCAGCACCGCCGGTGACCAGGGCTACCTGGCCGGAAAAGGTCATGCTCATCGCGTGCTCCAAAGCGTGCTTGATGGGGCTCAGAGCATAGTCAGGCAGCATCCGACCGGGCAGCATCATCACCCCACCGGTTGGGCTACCATGCTTGTCAGTGATGTTAACGACCTGCCTACATCAACAGGGTAGATTGAACACCTACCCCTCCACTGCCCACAAGGATCCGCCATGACCCACACCAACCGCCGCTTCCTGCTCGCCAAACGCCCGGTCGGCGCCGTGCGCCGTGACGACTTCAGCTTCGAGAGCGTGCCCGCCGAACACCCCGGCGAAGGCCAGGTACTGGTGCGCAACCTGTACCTGTCGCTGGACCCGGCCATGCGCGGCTGGATGAACGAAGGCAAGTCCTACATCCCGCCCGTGGCCCTCGGCCAGGTGATGCGCGCGCTAGGCGTTGGCGAAGTGGTCGCCTCCAACCACCCCGCCTACAAGCCGGGCGATCATGTCAGCGGCGCCCTTGGCGTGCAGGACTACTTCACCGGCGAGGCTCAGGGCCTGCACAAGATCGACCCCAGCCTGGCCCCCCTGCCCCGCTACCTGTCGGCGCTGGGCATGACCGGCATGACCGCCTACTTCGCCCTGCTGGACGTCGGCCAGCCCAAGGCTGGTGATACCGTGGTCATCTCCGGCGCGGCCGGCGCGGTGGGCAGCATTGTCGGGCAAATTGCCAAGATCAAAGGCTGCCGCGTGGTCGGTATTGCCGGCGGCGCCGAGAAATGCCAGTACCTGAAGGACGAACTGGGCTTTGACGGGGTGATCGACTACAAGGCCGAAGACGTGCTGGCCGGCCTGAAGCGCGAATGTCCTAAAGGCGTGGACGTGTACTTCGACAACGTTGGCGGCGACATCCTCGACGCCGTGCTGACCCGCATCAACTTCAAGGCACGCATCGTGATTTGCGGCGCAATCAGCCAGTACAACAACAAGGAGGCGGTCAAAGGCCCGGCCAACTACCTGTCGCTATTGGTGAACCGCGCGCGCATGGAAGGCTTTGTGGTGATGGATTACGCCAAGGACTATGGCAAGGCTGCGCTGGAGATTGCCGGGTGGCTGGCCAGCGGGCAGGTGAAGAGCAAGGAGGATGTGGTGGAAGGGTTGGAGACTTTCCCCGAGACCTTGCTGAAGCTGTTCAGTGGGGAGAACTTTGGCAAGTTGGTGCTCAAGGTTTGAGATTGAGGTAGCCAACACTGGCCTCATCGCCGGCAAGCCAGCTCCCACAGGTAAAGCACCACCCTTGAACCCGACGCTGTACCTGTGGGAGCGGGTTTACCCGCGAATACCGGCGCAGCCGGTGCCATGTACCGTGTTGCATTCTTCGCGGGTGAACCCGCTCCCACATGCATCGCACTAGCTCCAAAGGTTGTGTGCTTCTGTGCCAGGCAGGCAGAAACAAAAAAGGCCAGCACTTGCGTACCGGCCTTTCTCAATAATGCAGGCTGGTTACCCACGAATCTCCGCCACCACCGCAGCCAGCGCTTGCGCCGGGTCGGCGGCCTGACTGATCGGGCGACCGATTACCAGGTAATCCGAACCCGCATCCAGCGCCTGGCGCGGAGTGAGGATACGGCGCTGGTCATCCTGCGCACTGCCCGCCGGGCGAATGCCCGGGGTCACCAGCTGCAGTGACGGATGGGCCGCCTTCAGCGCCGGGGCCTCCAGCGCCGAGCACACCAGACCGTCCATGCCAGCCTTCTCGGCCAGCGCCGCCAGGCGCAGCACCTGCTCTTGCGGGTCGACATCCAGGCCGATACCGGCCAGGTCTTCACGCTCCATGCTGGTCAGCACGGTCACGCCAATCAGCAACGGCTGCGGGCCGCTGCGCTTGGCCAGCTCTTCGCGGCAAGCCGCCATCATGCGCAAGCCACCGGAGCAATGCACGTTCACCATCCACACACCCATCTCGGCCGCAGCCTTCACCGCCATGGCGGTAGTGTTGGGGATGTCGTGGAACTTGAGGTCCAGGAACACTTCGAAGCCCTTGTCGCACAGGGTTTCGACAATGCCCGAAGCGCTGCTGGTGAACAGCTCCTTGCCAACCTTCACCCGGCACAGCGCAGGGTCAAGCTGGTCAGCCAGCTTCAGGGCGGCCTCACGGCTAGGGAAATCCAGGGCGACGATCAGGGGCGTCTGGCAGGCGGACATGGGCAGGGTCTCTTGGCAAGTCGAAAACGGCGCGCATTGTAAACGAAGTAGCGCAGGCTTTGGGGCCCGCGGGTCATGGAATTGGCCCGACAGTAGCTGGCTCCTATAATTGAACCAACGGAACGGGCAATTGCTCAATATTCGTACAAGCGCTGCCCATCAGCAGCAAAGGAGAACGACAATGCCCTGGTATGCCTGGCTGATACTCATCATAGCCCTCGGCTCGATCGTCGGCGGGCTGATGCTGCTGCGCGATACGGCCAAAAAACTGCCACTGACCGAAGAACAGCTGCGCAAGGTGCATGAGCGCAATGCCGAAGCGGATGCCAAGGACGCGCAAGACCGCTAGGCAGCGAACTCAGTTCTCTACGCGACAGCGCAGCCCAAAGGGCTGGGCGATCTCCTGCATGGTCAGGGCCAGGGCATAAGCCCCAGCCCCTTTTCCCGCTTACTCCACCATCACCTTGTCCCGGTTGCGCTCCAGCAACGCATTGCCAATGCCCTTGATCTCCAGCAGTTCATCCACCGAAGCAAACGGCCCATTGGCCTCCCGGTAGGCCACGATGGCCTCGGCCTTGGCCTTCCCTATACCGTTCAACTCCTTCTGCAAAGTCAGCGCATCAGCCGTGTTCAGGTCCAGCCGCTGCGGCTGCTGGGCCTGCTGCTGGCTCACCACCGGCACTGGTTCGGGCACCGCCGTGGCGCTGGCCGGGGCGGCGCTAAGGGAAAAGGACAGGCTGGCGAACAGCGGCAGCAGCAGGTACGACAGAACGTTGTTACGCATGGTGAACACTCCTTGGGTTGGTCATTTTCCAGCAGCCGTTTTCCTTCGGCTGCGCAATCAACCCTAGCGGTTCTGCCTTTTTGCAAACAGGTACTTGGCCCGGTTAATCGTTACCGAATCCGACATTAAAAATGCAACTTCGGCTTACCCAAAAACAATGGCATTACGCCATATTTCAGGGTACCTTCATGAAACAAAGATGATGGCAAATAGCCTTCAGGTAAATTCCCGTTTAACCTAGGTTTCATTCAGACCAAACGCTGTTGTTTTTCTCACAAGCCTTGCCGAGCAAGGCCACTGCCCGTTCGTCGCATGCCTCAGTCGAATTGACTTTATTGGCATGATGCCTGATTAACATCAAACAATCGTTTTTCCTGA
Organism: Pseudomonas persica; assembly: GCF_900291015.1. Classification (GTDB taxonomy): domain Bacteria; phylum Pseudomonadota; class Gammaproteobacteria; order Pseudomonadales; family Pseudomonadaceae; genus Aquipseudomonas. The sequence continues at coordinate 127,319 of NZ_OLKL01000018.1, read as the reverse complement.
TGCAACTTACAAATATAGGATCCAATCTGTCGATACATATGGGCAAAATTGGCCGCTCAGGGGAAAAAAACGTGCCAGACGGGATGCCATATTGATGACGAAGTGATAAATTTGCGGCAGTCGGACAACCGCTACGCTTGAAGGATCCAAGCTAAATGAATTTTTTTTCACCACCTTCAAAACTCCCCGCTCGCGCTTGCGTGTGTGGAGCGCCCCAGGCCAATCCCCCCGGCCGATTTGCGTAATACCCGCGATTCGCACCTGTAGCACCTGATCCAACAGCCTTCAATCACACAAAGAAGACCGTCGCCGTGCCCCTCAAGACCCTCACTGTATTTGGCACCCGCCCTGAGGCCATCAAAATGGCCCCCTTGGCCCTCAACCTTGCCCAGGACGACCGTTTCGAGTCGCGCGTCTGCGTAACTGGCCAGCACCGCCAGATGCTCGACCAGGTACTGGAGCTGTTCGAGATCACGCCCGACTACGACTTGAACATCATGAAGCCAGGCCAGGACCTGACTGATGTGACCACTGCCATCCTGCAGGGTCTGAAACCTGTGCTGGCCGAGTTCAAGCCCGACGTGGTGCTGGTGCACGGCGACACCGCAACAACCCTGGCCACCAGCCTGGCCGCGTACTACCAGCAGATTCCGATTGCCCACGTGGAAGCCGGCCTGCGCACTGGCAACCTGTATTCGCCATGGCCGGAAGAAGGCAACCGCCGCCTGACCGGCGCACTGGCCGCCCTGCACTTCGCGCCCACCTCCACGTCGCAGGACAACCTGCTGCGTGAAGGCACCGACGCCGCGACCATCCACACCACCGGCAACACCGTGATCGACGCGCTGCTGGAAGTGGTCCGCAAGCTTGAAAGCCCCGCACTGAAAAGCCAGTTCGAAACCCAGTTCAGCTTCCTGAACCCCGAGCGCCGCATGGTGCTGGTCACCGGCCACCGCCGGGAAAACTTTGGTGACGGCTTCGAGCGCATCTGCCAGGCGCTGGTACAAACCGCGCGCCAGTTCCCTGATGTGGACATCGTGTACCCGGTACACCTCAACCCGAACGTGCGCGAACCGGTCAACCGCCTGCTGGCCGACGTCAGCAACATTCACCTGATCGAGCCGCTGGACTACCTGCCGTTCGTCTACCTGATGACCCGTTCCTACCTGATCCTGACCGACTCCGGCGGCATCCAGGAAGAGGCCCCCGCCCTGGGCAAGCCGGTACTGGTCATGCGTGACACCACCGAGCGCCCGGAAGCCGTGGCCGCCGGTACCGTCAAGCTGGTGGGCACCGACGTGGCATCGATCACCGAACACCTGGCGAAACTGCTCACCGACGATGCGACCTATCGCGAGATGAGCTTCGCCCACAACCCCTACGGCGATGGAAAAGCGTGCGCGCGAATCCTCGACGCACTTTCCGCCTTCTCTAACTCCAAGGACGCAGCATGAGCTTCAATAAAATTTCCGTCGTAGGCCTGGGCTATATCGGCCTGCCAACCGCCGCCGTTTTCGCCGCACGCAAGAAGCATGTCATCGGCATCGACGTAAACAAGCATGCAGTCGACACCATCAACCGTGGTGAAATCCACATCGTCGAGCCTGAGCTGGACATGGTGGTACACGCGGCCGTAACCGAAGGTTTCCTGCGCGCCTCCACCGTTCCGGAAGCTGCCGACGCCTTCCTGATCGCCGTGCCAACCCCGTTCATGGATGACCACCAGCCGGACCTGAGCTACATCGAGTCCGCCAGCAAGGCCATCGCGCCCGTGCTGAAAAAGGGTGACCTGGTCATCCTCGAATCCACCTCGCCGGTTGGCGCCACCGAGCAGATGGCCTTCTGGCTGGCCCAAGCCCGTCCGGACCTGAGCTTCCCGCAAACCCACGGCGAAGACTCCGACATCCGCGTTGCCCACTGCCCTGAGCGCGTACTGCCAGGCCACGTACTGCGCGAGCTGGTGGAAAACGACCGCATCATCGGCGGCATGACCAACAAGTGCTCCGAAGCGGCCGTACGCCTGTACCGCACCTTCGTTGAAGGCGAGTGCATCGTCACCAACGCCCGCACCGCAGAAATGTGCAAGCTGACCGAAAACAGCTTCCGTGACGTGAACATTGCCTTCGCCAACGAACTGTCGATCATCTGCGACAAGCTGGACATCGATGTGTGGGAGCTGATTCGCCTGGCCAACCACCACCCGCGCGTCAACATCCTGCAGCCTGGCCCAGGCGTGGGCGGCCACTGCATCGCCGTCGACCCATGGTTCATCGTCAGCCAGACCCCAGAGCAGGCGCGCCTGATCCGCACGGCCCGCGTGGTCAACGACAGCAAGCCCGAGTGGGTGATCGACAAGGTCAAGATGGCCCTGGCCAACTTCCTGATCAAGAACCCGGGCAAATCGGCCCAGCAAGTGAAAATTGCCTGCTACGGCCTGGCCTTCAAGGCCGATATCGACGACCTGCGCGAAAGCCCGGCCCTGAGCATCGCCGAGCGCCTGGGCAATGAGCTGGAAGCGACCCTGCAACTGGTCGAACCAAACATCGAAGCCTTGCCGCAGCGCCTGGCGCGCCACGAGCACGTGGACTTCGACTTTGCCAAGGACAGCGCCGATATCCACGTACTGCTGGTGAAGCACCGCGAATTCCGCGGCACCTTCAACATACGTGACGCAGCATTCGTGATCGACGCCGCTGGCGTTACCCAGGCTTGATGGATCAAACCGCATGAACAACCCCACGCTTGAGAAACCTACCGTGAACACAGAGCTGCCGTCACCTTTGGCCGATATTCATGACCGCGTGATGGAAGCCTATTACGGCAAGCTGGGGGATCAGTTCATGCGCGAAACGCAGTCCCGCATCCACTGGATCTGCGCCCAGGTCAAAGGGCGCCGGATCCTGGATGTTGGCTGCTCGCAGGGCATCGTGCCCCTGCTGCTGGCACGTGAAGGCTGCCAGGTCACTGGCGTGGACACCAGTCCGCAGGCCATTGAAGAGGCCAAAGGCTACCTGTCCGCCGAGCCTGCACACATCCAGCAGAACGTCACGTATATCAATTCAGACTTCCTCGCGCTGGACACGCTCGAGGTTGAACCGGACACCATTGTCATCAGCGAAGTGCTCGAACACCTGGTACGCCCGGAGTTGTTCGTAGAAAAGGCCCACGACCTGCTCAAGCAGGGTGGCCGGCTGGTGATCACCGTGCCGTTCGGGGTCAACGACTTCATTGACCACAAACACACGTTCTACCTGATGGAACCGTTCCGGCTGCTGGCCGAGCACTTGCAGATCATTGATGTGAAGATGCTCGGCAAATGGCTGGGCATCGTTGCAGTGAAGAGCGACACGCACAAGCCAGGTGCCATCGACTCGCTGACCATTGATCGTGTTCGAGAGCTGGAAAAGGCGTTCGAATCCATCGAGCGCACTTTGCGCGAGAATCTCGCGGCAATCGGCAAGCGTCTGGAAGAGGCGAATAAAAAGTATCGCGGTGCTACTGAGCAAATCACTCTGCTGAAGCCAGAAGTGCAAAAAGCCGAAGCGCTTTTCAAACAATTGCAAACGCGCGAAGCAGACATCGCAACGCTGCAAAAATCCAACCGGGAGATCCTCGAAGCCAAGGCACAGCGTGTCCGGGAGCTTGAAGAGACCACGCAGCGACTGGTGGAAGCCAACAAAAAGTATCGTGTTGCGACTGAGCAGTATGGCCAACTTGAACAGCAGTTAGTGGCGGTTGAGGAAGCTCGCGCACAAAGCCTGGCTGACGCGAAGCTGCAACTCGACGAGTTGCAGAATCAGTACGCCAAAACTCAAAAGCAATTGACTGAGGCAACTGCCGAGCTGCGTGGCTCTGCAGAGAAGCAACGGGCGCAGGAAGAGCAGTGCAAGGCTGTAGCCGACCAGTTGTCTCAGGCGAAGGAAATCATCGATAGCCATATCGCCACCATCACCGACCTGCGCGCCTATCAGGCAGCATTGAAAGCCGAACAGGAAAGCCAGCAGCAACAAGCAGCTGAACTACTGCTCGATGAACAACAGAAAAACGCAGAGCATATCGACGCGATCACCGCGTTACGCGCCCAACAGGCGGCACTGCTAGCCGAACAGGAAAGCCAGCAGCAACAGGCGGCTGAACTACTGCTCGATGCTCAGCAGAAGAACGCAGAGCATCTAGAGACAATCACTGCGTTACGTACCCAACAGGTGGCTTTGCAAGCCGAACAGGAAAGCCAGCAGCAACAAGCGGCTGAACTACTGCTCGATGCACAACAGAAAAACGCAGAGCATATCGACACAATCACTGCGTTACGTGCCCAGCAGGTGGCTTTGCAAGCCGAACAGGAAAGCCAGCAGCGACAAGCGGCTGAATTACTGCTCGATGCACAACAGAAAAACGCAGAGCATATTGAAGCGATCACTGCGCTACACACCCAACAGGCGGCATTGCAAGCCGAGCTGGTAAACCAGGCGCAGGCAATGAGCGACTATCAGGCTCAGGCTCAACGCGCAGAGGCAACACATCTGCAGACTATTGCTGAGTTGCAAGCCCAGAAAACGGCGCTGGAATCCGACCTTGAACGCCATTTGCAAGCAATGAGCGAGCTTCAGACCCAGGCTGACCAAGCCAACACTGCCCACCTTGAAACCATCGCAGGATTGCACGAACAGTTGGCGACGATGGGTGCTGAATTGCAAAACCAGATTGATGCAACGACCCGTCTGCAATCCCAAAGCAAGCAGGATATTGCTGAGAAAGACAACACGATCACCACGCTGCGCATGCGCCAAGCGGAACTGGAAGCCGAACTTGAAAGCGAGTTGGAGTATATGAACGAATTGCAGGCCCAAACCCAACGGGCCGACGCTGCTCAGGCAGAGACCATTGCCCTGTTGAAAGCACGTCAAGCTGAACTGAAGGCAGAGCTGAGCAAGCAGCGGCAAGCCATGAACGAACTGCAATTTCAAAGCCAGCAGGCTAATGCAGCTCATGCCGAAACGGTCATTGCACTGCAAGGCCGGCAGACTGAACTGGAAGTTCAGTTGCAGCTGATGAATGACGCTCAAGCCCAAAGCCAGCGTGAGCATACCGCCCAGGCAAACTCCATCAAAACCTTGCTTGAACAACGTACCCAGCTGGAAGACCAACTGCTTAAGCTGACACCTGCCACCACTGAATCTGAGGAAGCGCGGGTGGCCATGGCAGAGACCATTGCGTCGCTCAACCTGGCCAAAGAAATGCTCGAAGAACAGCTGATGCTTGAAAGGGCCAGCCGTCAGGCAGCTGAAGCCAGCCTCAGTGCCACCAATGAAGAGTGGCAAGGTCTGCGCGAGCAACTTGAAACCGAACTCAACTCGTCCAAGGCTGGCCTTGGTGCGGCAAACATGAAGTACCGCGCCCTGACCGGCGAACAAATCCCGCAATTGAAGGCCAGCCTCAATCAATTGCTTGAACGCAGTACCGCTCAGCAGCGCAAGATCGACGAGCTCAATGAAAATCTGGAGCGCGCTAACACCCAGCGCCACCTAGCAGAGCAGCGCCTGGTGAAAACCCGCGCAAGCATGACCTATCAGCTCGGCTACCAGATCAAGAACAGCGCGACCTCGCTGGGCGGCTTGGTCAAGCTGCCAATCCGCCTGCTACGCCTGTATCGCAAAGCCAGCCAGCAACGCCAGCAAAACGAGCAGAAGCTGCTGGCCAACGAACCGCGCAAGGCGCTGCTGCCGCCGGCACCGGTACAAGATGAAAACTACCTGAAGCTGCCAGCGGCCCTGCCGACCAGCGAGCAGAGCCGCACTACCCTGCTGCGTCAGGCGGACCAGCCTGTCAGCCGCCTGAAAGTGGCGTGCGTGATGGATGAGTTCACCTTCGGCTCCTATCGTTACGAATGTGACCTGATGCCGCTCACCCCAACCAACTGGAAAGCGGAAATCGAAGGCTTTGGCCCGGAATTGCTGTTCATCGAGTCCGCCTGGCGCGGTAAGGATGACCTATGGGGCAGCAAAGTCGGCCACAACGGCCAGGAGCTGCAGGACATTCTGGCCTGGTGCCGTCAGAACAAGGTACCAACCGTGTTCTGGAACAAGGAAGACCCGGTTCACTTCGAGACCTTCCTGACCACCGCCAAACAGTTCGACCACGTGTTCACCACCGATATCGACTGTATTCACCGCTATAAAGGAGCACTCGGTCACGACCGCGTCTACTTGCTGCCGTTCGCCTGCCAGCCTGCGCTGCACAACCCGGTCGAGCTGTACGAACGCAAGGACGCCTTCTGCTTTGCCGGCGCTTACTACGTTCGTTACCCCGAACGTACCCGCGACTTGGGCAACTTCGTCTGCGAGCTGCCAAAGTTCCGCCCGCTGGAAATCTTCGACCGCAACTTCGGCAAGAACGATGCGAACTACCAGTTCCCCGAGGAATACCAGCCCTATATCGTCGGTACCCTGCCCTTCGAGAAGATCGACACGGCCTACAAGGGCTACCGCTATGCGATCAACCTGAACTCGATCAAGCAATCGCAATCGATGTTTGCCCGTCGCGTCTTCGAATTGCTCGGCTGCAACACCCTGACCGTGAGCAACTTCTCGCGCGGTGTACGCCTGCTGTTCGGCGATCTGGTCGTTACCACCGACAACGGCGAGGAAATGCTGCGCCGCCTGCAATTGTTGGCCGAAGACCCACTGAACAGTGACAAGCTGCGGCTGGCAGCCCTGCGCAAAGTGATGCAGGAGCACACCTACACCCAGCGCCTGGAATACGTGATGAGCAAGGTCACCGGTACCGCGAGGGCCCAGCGCCTGCCGGAAATCGTAGTGATCGGTGAAGCCCAGGACCGCGAACAGTTCGACATGCTGCGCGCCCATCTGAACCGTCAGACCTACAGCCAGGTACGCATGGTCATCATCAGCGATGCCTACCAGAGCAGCATCGTCAGTGATGACCCGCGCATCCTGGTGCTCAAGCCGGCACAGCTGAAAAAGACCTCGCTGGGCGAACTGGTTGGCAATACACCTTGGGTCGCCGCCTTTGTGCCTGGCGACTACTACGGCCCGAACTATCTGCTCGACCTGGCGCTGGCTACCCGCTACAGCCGCGCCCAGCTAGTCGGTAAAGCGGCCCACTTCACCTGCAAGGGCCACAATGCCGAACTGCAGTGGAACGAACAGGCCTATCGCCCGACCCAGACCCTGAGCGCCCGCCGTTCGCTGGTTGCTACCGAAATCGTTGCCGGACAACCGCTGCGCAATTGGCTGAAGAACCTGCCGTCGCTACAGTACACCCATGCCCAGGGCCTAGCCATCGACCCGTTCAACTATTGCGAGAACGGCGCTGCACAGCATGAAACCATTAGCGCCAAGGTCGACGACCTCGAGCTGAACCTCGGCATGACCATCGACCAGTTGCAGGCGCGTGCGGAGTCCATTGCCCCGCTGCAGATCAGCCACGACGCACCGGAGATCACGGGACGCGGTTTGGCCGAGATGTTTGGCGTCGTTCGCAACAAATTCGTTGACCTGGTCGTCGACGGCGATACCTGGCGCGTGCACTCCAAGCTGGCCGATGGCAAGCATGAATATATCTATGCCCAACAGGAAGTCCGTGTGGATGAACTGGGCTGCGAAGATGGCCGCCTCAAGCTGTTCGTTGACTGCACTCCTGGCCTGAACCTGCAGCTGGTCGTGCTGTTCCTGGATGCCGACAAGCAGCGTATCAGCCATGTGATGCAGTATGCCAATCGCAACCAGACTGCCGACATTCCACCGGAAGCCGTCTACATTCGCTTCGGTCTGCGCGCCTATGCTGCAGGCAGTGCCGAACTGAAGGCACTGGTCTTGGGCCACCGCAACCTGCAGCCATCTGAAATGATGGGCCGCGGTGAGCACTTGCTACTGACCAACCACTACCCGACCTATTCTGACCTGTACCGCAACAAGTTCGTACACACCCGGGTCACGGCATACCAAGAGCGTGGGGTCAACGTAGACGTATTCCGGCTGCGACCGAACGAAACGGTCAGCTACCACGAATTCCAGAACGTCGACGTGGTTACCGGCTGCACTTCGACCTTGACAAAAATGCTCGAGAAAAATCGCTACAAGTCGATCCTCGTGCACTTCCTCGACGAGCAGATGTGGAACGCACTGCGTCCGTTCCTGAATAGCACGCGCATCACTGTCTGGGTACATGGTTCAGATATCCAGCCTTGGTGGCGTCGTGAGTTCAACTTCACCACTGATGAGCAACTGCGCCTGGGCAAGCTCGCCAGCGAAAAACGCATGACGTTCTGGCGCGAACTGCTGCAGCCGATGCACCCGAACCTGAAACTGGTGTTCGTATCGCGCTACTTCGCGGAAGAAGTGATGGAAGACCTTGGATTCCGCCTACCGGAAGGCCAGTTCGAAATCATTCACAACCCGATCAACACCGACTTGTTCGACTATCGCGAAAAGTCGGTCGAGCAGCGCAAGAAAGTGCTGTCCATTCGTCCATATACCTCGAAGACCTATGCCAACGACCTGACCGTGAAAGCGATCCAGAGCCTGGCGGGCAAATCCTGGTTCAACGACATGGAGTTCTGCCTGATCGGTGACGGCCCACTGTTTGACGAAACCCTGAAACCGCTGCGCAACTTCAGCAACGTAAAGATCCAGCAGGGCTTCCTCAATCACACGGAAATTGCAGATACGCACAAGGACTATGGCATCTTCCTTTGCCCGAGCCGTATGGATACCCAAGGGGTATCCCGCGACGAAGCCATGTCGTCAGGCCTGGTGCCGGTCACTACGGCTGTAGCCGCCGTTCCCGAGTTCGTCGACCACACCTCCGGCTACGTGGTCGAACCAGAAAACTACGAGCAACTGGCTCAAGCGATTGAGGAGATGTACCTCAATGGCGATACCTTCGTGGAAAAATCCAAGGCTGCGGCCAATCGAGTTCGCGGGCAGAGCACCAGCCACAAGATGGCAGAGCGGGAAATCGCCGTGATTCAGAACCATTGAAGATATGTTGAAATCCGCTTTGAAGCACTTTGTTTTCACCAATTTTGGTATCGGCATCAAGGATGAACTGTGGCTGTCGTACAGGCTGGAGATCTTTGCCAACACCGTTCTCCCATCCTTGGCCAACCAAAGTAATCAAGGCTTCGAGTGGATCATCTTCATTGATGAAGCATTACCGGTCCTGCACCGCACGCGCCTTGAGCAGTTACTGCGCAACACTGACCTGAATGCCCGCACGCTTCAGGTCAGCGACTACAGCATGGTCAGCCGCGAAGTCATGCTTCTGCTCAAGGGGGTCAATGCGGCGACACTGGTCACGTCACGCATTGACGACGATGACTGTATCCATGAAAGCGTCATCGACCTGATTCAGTCCGAGGCCACCTCCGAGCACAATATCTCGGAGGTGTTATTGATCTCGCTGAAGAATGGACTGGAATTTCTGCCTTCGGACCAATGCTATCGCCCAGTGGATTACGACACGCTGGCTCTGGCGCTGACGATGGTCGACAAAACCAGTGGCCCCAAGACACATGCGATTACCCAGTATGCGCATCATCTTGTCGTCACCACCCTGGAGCAGCAGCAGATCTCTGCCGAGCACATTCACCTCACACGTGAAGAGCCACTGTACCTCTATACCAAGCATCCACTTAGCGATTCCTACTTCTTTGGCGCTCGGGCGCGCATACTTGGCACCCCCGAAAGCGTCAAAGGTTTCGACCCAGCCCTGTTTGCACGGTTTGGCCTGCAACAACCACGGCTCGACTACCTGAGCCAACTACTCAGGCAATCGCCGCTGGGCATGCCTCACAAGTACCTGGAGAAACTCAACAACGTACGCCAACAGCTCAAGGCTGAGCAAAAGAACATTGACGGCCCCGATACAGAGGTGGTGAACAGCCTCTTGTCACAGAAGGCCAGGCTTGAAAAAAAGGCATCGCGGCCGAACCCCGTCAAAACGGGGTCAGGCAAGATACGCGTCGCAATTCTTGGCTCAAGCGCTTCCCATAATCTGTTCAAGTTCCAGAAAAAGACGCTGGAGCGCTTTGAGGTGTGTTTCTACATGTCTCAATCGTCGGTGATTTCGTACATGGCGCCGCCATGTCTCGATGCACGGTTCAGCGTTGAAGCAGAAGGCGCAGAGGCCAAGCACGTTGAGTGGGATGCGTCGAAAGAGCATTGGCAACAACTCGAACAATCTCGCCCCGACATCGTCATTGTGGATTTTTTTGACGAAAGCATTGGCATTGCCACATTTGGCACCTCGATCGTGACGGCCAGCCCGTTGATGCTCAAGACGCTGGCTAAATGCGGTATCGAATACACCGTGCAAGCCCCTTGGAGTGAACAGGCAAAGCAACTGCGCGCCTGGGCCCTGCCCATGTTCCTGGATCGCGTGGCCAGCCTGTGCCCGAACATTTTTGTGCATCAGGCCAACTGGGCGAGCCAGTACAAGAGCAAAGAGGCCGTTGCCAGCTTCGCTGGCAGCACGTTCCAGGGCCTGATCGATCTGAACAATGCAATCATCGACCCGATGCTGGATAGCCTGGAAGACTTGACAGTCCCGGTAGAACGAATTGGTGGCAAGGATGCCGGGCTGATAGCTGGTGGCGCCCCGCGTTGGGCCTATTGCCCCTATCACTATGACAGTTCGTATTACAGAACCATTGCCAAACAAGCCTTAGCGAAGATGGTGCAATACGTCTCGAAAAACGAGCACAAGTGGGCATTCTGCCCCTACTACTACCATGGCACCTACTACAGCACCGTTGCCAGGCAATTGCTGGCACGGATCATCAATTGAAGTGACCACACCATGAAGCCATACGTTTTCATTATCGCGCTGCTGACAATGCTGACCGGTTGCGAACAACCACCTGCAGCGGATGTAATGGCAGATGCAAAGTCTGCCAATGCCCTGCATCTGAGTGACTCCACGTACGTGCTACTCAGAGGGACGCATCAGAAATCGCACAGGAAACCCAACAATGCGGGCTTCCTAAGCATGCATGAATTCGTTTACTCCGGCGTGGATAAAATTGCCGAAAATGATGTCTACGCGGTGCTGAAAGCCAATGGCTATACCCGCAAGATCATCGTCAACGACGCCAATCAGTTCAAGGTACAGTATTACAAAAAGGCTGTACCTCCGATTGGCGCAATCTTTACCACACGAAACAAGGACGACGATTACGAAACTCTCGCCAGCATTTATTGGCAGGAAAAGTAATGGACACAAGCACGAAATTTGCGCTTACGCTTGCGGTTTGATATGAAACTCCAACAGCAGATCAAAGCAACTGTCGGCTGGTGCATTTCCCTGGGCGTAAAATTCGTCCGGGTTGTACCCATTATTACGCTTCTGGTACAGATCAGCACGTTAGCGAGCCAGATATTTCTTCTCCTGGCGTTTTTCCTGCCACTCAAAGTCATCATTCTGCTGGGCTCGGAAAAAACACCCGCCTATTTCCCGTCCATTTTGCATACGCTCGAAAAAGATCATCTGATCTATTCACTAACCGCAGCGGCAGCGCTTTGCTACATCGCCTACCTGTTATCAGAACTGGCCAGCGCACTGCTTTGCCGCAACGGTACGCGAAAACTTCTAGCACGCACTTCGAAGCTGAACCTGTTCGAAAACCAGGACAAAATTGCCACCAATGCTTACTCACGCTTCAATCGTGCCATGGCCGGCGCAGCTTTCTTCAGCCTGAGCGCGCTGGCATTATTGTATGTGTACCCAAGCTTGCTGCTGGCGATTCTTGTTTACCTGGTCATTGCCAGCAGCGTTAGCGTCCTGGCCTACAACCACGTTAGAAGAGTCCGCGAGAGCTTTCATCATCATTACGGCCCGATTCTCAACGCCCTGGCCGCAACCGGCTTTCTCCTGAGCTTTTTCTTCCTGGTTACCGACTTCCTGTACTACCAGCACAGCAAGATTTTCAATGCAGTGATTGCCGTGCTGATTATGCGCCAAGGGCTGCAGAGGCTGTCCAGCATGATCCTGGACGTGATCGGCCTGCGTATTCAGCATCGACAAGTCAACGCATTGTTCTATCAATCCCAGCCTCTTATCGAGCTTCGACCACAAAGTAACGGCCTGGAATACATTCTGGATGCCGAGAACAGGGAAAGGTGGGTCAAGGCACTGCTTGATAAACTAGGCCTGGAAGCAGCCGACGGCTACAAGATGCATTGGCACCAGGTCGGCTTTGCCGATATTTACGCGTTCACCCTGCAACTGGAACAGCAGGACGACACCGGTACACTGCTGGTCAAGGTGTTTGGCAGCAACATTTCGTCTTCCGCCTTGCAGGAACGCACGCTGCTGACTACGCAACCTGGCCTGCCAGACCTGCCATTTGTTGGTCACTACCGAGTGAGCGACATTGATTGCCATGTCTACAAGTTTGACGGCGCTGAAAAGCTGATCGGCGGCCGGAAGATTGGCGAAGGCATTCTGGCGATTGCACAAAAACTGCTGCTGCTCGAGCCCTCCGCAGCGCTGATCGCGCAGTTCACGCGCACACGCCTGTACCTTGAGCAGCGTCTGGATGAAACGACAATCAACGCGTTGCGCCTGGCTTGCATCAACGAGGATGATACAACTAACGTAGATAATATCATCGACAACTTGCCTGCCATTAACGGCTATCTCGCCACGCTTCCCCGCCAGATCGTGCCGCTGGACATCACCAACAACACGCTTCTGGCTTCGCCTGCTTCCGGCTTTGTGCTCAGCCACTGGAGCAATTGGCGAATCGAAGCCATTGGCTGCAGCTGGCCTGTTGCCCAGAAGGACGCACTGTTTGAAACACTGCGTAGTGCAGATCAACGCCAGGCACTGGCGTCGATCGACCCTCATAAAGTGTGGTTGGCCGCACTGATGTACATGTTGGAAAGACATATCGTGCGAAAAGACTATTCGGCGGCCCTTGCATTGACACCCGACATCGTTAATTGCATTGAAATTTTTGATACACCTGCAACTGCAGAGGTGGCGACGCAATGACAAAAGTTTCGATGATCGTCTGGAATGAGTTCCTGAATGACGCGCGCGTAATGAAGGAAGCGCAAACGCTGCAACGTGCAGGCTACAAGGTGAGGGTGTTTGCGCTGCATACGCCAGGCGTTACCCAGGAGCACACTGTACTGCAGGATGGCATTGAAGTCGTGCGGGTAGCCCGGTCTCCCCTGTGGAAACTGCGAAAGAAAAATGTACCGGCTACCACCAAGGCAGCTGTCGAAGCGGCCAAACCCACCTCAATCAAACCCAGCCTTAAGACGCTGGTATTCAGAGCCATCGCGCGCGGCTGGACCCACTTTGCCCTGCTGGTCAAGATGCTTGAGTACCGGGCTCCGGTGGTTCATTCACATGATGTAAATACCCTGCCAACTGCCTGGTTGGCTGCAAAACTGTCGCGAGCCAAGCTGGTATATGACGCACATGAAATAAGTACCAGCCGCGAAGGTTACAAGAGCTTGAGAAAAGTGGTGGGGTTCGTCGAGAAGCGGCTGATGCCGGCTGCCAATGGCACCATCACCACCACCGACGCACGCGCCAAATACTTCGCCAGAGCCTATGGCGTGGAGCGCCCACTGGTACTGCAAAACCGTCCAAGACTTGTCGAGAGCCCGCGCTCCAACAAGATCAGGGATGAACTGGGACTGCTTGAGCCATGGCCGATCGTGGTGTACCAGGGCGGCTTGCAACAAGGACGCGGCCTGGAAAAGCTGATCCGCTGCGCACAGCATGTGCCTGATTGCTTCTTCGTGTTGATAGGCGGGGGCAGGCTGGCTCAGCCGCTCATGGCATTGGCACATGAATTGAATATTCAACATAAAGTCCACTTCATCCCGACAGTGGCATTGGCAGAATTGCCGGCCTATACAGCATCCGCCGACATTGGTGTACAGCCAATCGAGAACACATGCCTCAATCATTACACGACGGATTCAAACAAACTCTTCGAGTATGTGATCGCCGGGTTGCCGGTGGTGGCCACTGATTTTCCAGAGATCCGCAAAATTGTCAGAGCCAACGAAATCGGCTTGCTGGTGCCAGGAAATGACGAGCAGGCGTTAAGCAACACCATTGTGAAGTTGCTTGGCGATCGCGAGCTTCGCGAACGCTTTGCCCACAATGCGAGAAATACCGCACGGAATCTGAACTGGGAAGCACAGGAAAAGAGCCTAGTCGATCTATATGAACGGGTGTTGTTTGCCCCGGCTCAAGCCAGGTAACCGACCGTGAAAACTCGCATTCTCTTTTTGAGCTTTTACTACCCACCGGACTTGTCGGCAGGGTCTTTCCGTGCGGAAGCTCTGGTAAACGCGCTTCTGGATAATGTCAGCGACCACGTGGAAATCGATGTCATCACCACCCAGCCCAATCGGTATCATACCTTCAAGGCCACCGCGCCCAGCTATGAGCGGTTTTCCAATCTCACTGTACGGCGTCTTGCCGTGCCTTCACACAAAAGTGGTTTTGTTGACCAGGCTTTTTCTTTCGGTAGTTTTGCCATGCAAGTGTGCAAGGCAGCCAGAAACAAGCAATACGATTTGATCTTCGCCACCTCGTCACGCCTGATGACCGCTTCCCTAGGGGCCTATATCTCCAAAAGAACTGGGACCAAGCTATACTTGGACATCAGGGACATTTTTGTCGATACCTTGCAAGGGGTGCTGCCTCCGGCACTTGGAAGAATAACGTCTGCAATCTTTTCATCGGTAGAGGCTACCACCATCCGGCAAGCCGCCAAAGTGAATCTTATTTCACCAGGATTCACCTCATATTTTAAAAAGCGCTATCCGGAAAAAGCCTTTACCTTCTATACGAACGGAATCGATGAGCTGTTCCTGACGCCACTCCCGGCAACAGTTGCAGTGCAAAGCCTCCCTGCACTACCACGCAAACTAAAAATTGTATATGCAGGGAACATAGGTGCAGGCCAAGGTTTACATCTGATTGTGCCGCAACTGGCCAAACGCTTGGAAAAGGAAGTGGAATTCCACATCATTGGATCTGGTGGTGCTGCTGACCGGCTTAAAAAAGCGCTTGAAAGTGAAAAGGTGAGCAACGTTTACCTGACTCCGCCAATGAAGCGTGATGCCCTACTTAAACTCTATCGTGAAGCTGATGTTCTGTTTTTGCACCTGAATGACATGAAGGCTTTCCGTCGCGTGCTGCCATCAAAGCTGTTCGAGTACGCAGCCACTGAGAAACCGATACTAGCCGGCCTATCGGGCTACCCAGGCCGTTTTGCCAGCAACCGAATTCAGAATGCAGCCGTTTTCAATCCATGCGATATTGAGGGCGCAATAAGATCCTTCAGAAGCCTGGAATTTCGCCAGACTGCTCGAAATGAGTTTATACAAAAATATTCACGAAAAGCTATCAAAAGGAGGATGGCCTTCGACTTGCTCAAAACCTCACCCAAGCATGCGGAGTTCAAGCAAACGGAATAGCAACCCGCTGCCAAGCTTGGTAAAATCCGAAATTACGTCTCAACACTAACAACCCTAGGTTTACAGTTCAAAATGAAAAAAATCACCTGCGTTGCCGTTTTGTCCTGCCTGCTCGCTTTGGGCGGCTGCAATGAGGAAAAAGGCGTTGATATTCAACTCCCCTCGGGCGAGAAACTGACCCTTGAGGGCAGCATCACCAAGAACACCAGCAAACCTATTGAAAACGGTACATTCAAGAGCTATGAGGTTCAGTACACGCTCGCACAAGATGCTACAAAAGCAAAATTTGACGAGCACTTCCGCACCTTGGGTTATGCTGTTTCCGAACAGACAAACGTAGCGTCGACAACGCTGAAGGTTCATTACGTCAAGAAAAACTCGCCAACCATTGGCGTTCTGATTAATGACAAGAATCCAGCCGTAGTCAGCATTTACTGGCAAGAAAAACAGCAATAACCAGCATCCTCTGAGCGATTCTGGACCACCTTGCAATCTTGATACTCCCACCACGAACAGTTTCGTTGTGGGGGTATATTTTTCCAGCCACCTGACGTTTCCGCAGACCGGATAACACTACGACCCGAACCTACATCGCGGATATGTAAGGACACCAGAATTTCACTGGCCGTTACACATTGGGTGAAGGATAGAGACCCATGAAGATTCATTACGAAGCATTGACAAACGACTGGTTCGACAGGGCGATGAGCACCGGCCCAAACAGAACCGACTGGCAGCCCAAGCATCATCTTGATCTATTCAGGTCATGGCCGGAAAAATACGTCACCGACTACCACCAGCCATTCAATCCATTCGCTTTCGCCATCAATGCATGCGCGCTAGATGCTTCATCTAGGAAACACGGCTTATCAAAGGCCATGCGCGATCAAATCGATTATCTTGATCTGGCGGCTAGCATCTATACCGAAACAATAGAGGATCATGCCTACATAAGAAATGATTTTGCATTCCCCATGTACTGGGCAACAATGAAGAAACCTTTCTATGGCGCCTTCATGAACGCCTATACAGCGTATGGATACATGCGACTTTACGAGACAACCAAAGATGAAAAGTACCTAAGCAAGGCCTTCAGACTAATCCGTACAATCACATCCAAAGATATAACAATTAAACTATCGGAAGAGGACTCACAAGGCGATCTTTGGCTTTATGAATATGTTTTCACGCCTCAAGAAAACGAAATTGAGTACCTGAAAAGACTTGGCACCGAAATGCAGGAAAATGGAAACATGCGTTTTCGTGTCTACAATGGCCACATAGGCGCAATCATTGCACTCATGAAATACCGTAAGCTTACAAGCCTGAGCTTTGTCGACAAAACCATCGAGCAATCTTTACTTACGATGTCGAAGAACTTGAGGAAGCAGATATTTGAAAACAAGTATTTCTCCTATTCCATTGAAGCCGTAGCACTTCCAGATTATGGCCAAACGAGAGCAGTGCACTTGGCAAAACAGATTGCCGAAGCGACCGACGACGAAGCACTGAAGGCAACCGCCAAAATCTTTGAGGAGTTCTATATAACATCCATCAAAGACTGCGAGGGGGATACCTACCTGACGGGAAGAAAGGCTGCCCTCGAATTCTATAGCCCGTTAAAGAAAGCGTAGCATTGACTGTAGCGCATTAGCGCCTGCCATGAGTCTCTCGATAGCTGCAATACTGAAACTTCCGCTTAAGCCCTTTCATTCCGCCTAAGCAAGGTGTGCAGGCGCGGAGCTTGCCCAAGCTCCATTTATGTGACGAAGATCACAAAACGCCTCTCATTTTGAGCACACCCTGTCTTGCAATGGTCCTGCGCACATGATCGCTCAGCGACACCTTCAAGCCAAAAAAGTTCATATATCTAGCGATTCTTATTGGATCCATTTCGGCGCATATTCATGGTAATCCCTGAACGAAGGGGCCAAGAAATCCGCACGTTGCATTCCTGAATCCGTCTATGGATAATGGTTCTTCAGTTACACCTAGCACCCAAGGCTTCCTTTGCAGCCGGGACGCTTGGTGACTGGATCCAAGGAGCGGCCTGGCGGAGCGGGATGCATACCCACTTATATAAATCAAAAGTATAGAAGGCTGAAGTAAACTGTGCTCAAGAACTTAATGATTTACGGTAGCTGTGTATCTAGAGATATATTCAACCTAGAGGAAAACCGGAACTTTAAGTTAACGGCTTACTTCGCACGCTCCTCAATGGCCTCGCTGTGTAGCGGCCCTTACGAAAATGAAGAAGCGCTCAATCGCATACCTTCAGCGTTTCGGCGACGCATGGTTGCGTACGATTTTTCCAAGCAAATACTCACTGAGACGGAAAACCTAAGCAGTGCCGATGTGATATTGATAGATCTGATCGATGAAAGATTCGATTTGGTCGCCCTACCAACGGGGCATATTATCACTAACTCAAGCGAACTTGCCGAGAGTGGTTTGCTGGCGGACAGTTCCGTCAGTGGATACCGACTGATCAAGCACGCTTCGAAAGAGCGTCGTGAACTATGGCTTCAAGGAATGCAAAAATTCCTGGACCTGTTGGAATCGCATGGCAAGCTAAACTCCGTAGTCATCAATAAAGTCTACTGGGCTAGCCAGTTTGAACACTCGAGTGATACAGAGTTCCCGGTAACCCTTGCAGCCACCGAGAAAGCCAACCAAGAACTAGATTGGATGTACAATGAGCTCGAGAAAAAGCTCGGAAAACACCAGTTCCTGCAGTTCTCACCCGATATTTTGACTGCGGACGAAACGCACCGCTGGGGTATATCCCCCTTCCATTATAGCGAGCGCTATTATAAAGAAGCTTTGGCTTTACTGAGCACAGAAACAGCCCCCGACAACCACACAAAACCGACAAGCAAAGAGTCATTGGCAAACGCTTCGCCACTCGTTTCCGACGGTGCTAAGGTCATTGTTGCCGCTTACAAAACCAAGAGCGATGTCTTCGCGCACTGCTCACTTGTCGTTGATGGAAAAATACACGAAAGTGGCAAATTTGCATTTTACCTACTCATTGACGGCAATCGACATGCTGCACGCTGGTATGAAACTTCACAGTCCGCACGCTTCCCGATTCCCGAGACTTCAGGGGAAGTAACCGTTGTGGCTTTCTATCAAGATCCAAAAGAAGAAAAAGTCTCCGCTCAATGCATCGCAAAAGATCTAGAACGCCCTGAATAATAGCCAAGAGTCAGGCCGATCATATCACGGTATTTGGTCGGCTTAAGCCTTGACATAGGCAACCGCCCCCGATCAATTCGCCAAAAATTCTGCCTAACAGGATTTCAGGCGAGCAGCACCGCAACCGCGATCTCCCAAGGGACGCGGAGGTACAAGCCTCGGTATGGTGTTCAAAACACCAAATCCCCACCTAGGTGTGAGCGCGTCTTAGCGGTCCCCAGATCCTGTAGGCGTGCCGTTTCGACTACGCGTTGATCAATGCGTAGCAACAAGCATTACATCGGCTGGCCACCTGACACAGCTACGTGGCAACTGGCTGTGCTGACCACTACGCCTCGCGTTGCAACCGAGGTTGTAATGGCTGGCGGGCATAGCCCGTGCACTGTGCTATGTGTGCATAGGTCAAGAAGCACAGCCAAACCATCGAAGAAGGCAAGCAGATTCAGCCTAATATTTAGATTTACGGCGACTCCGCCTTAGCTAGCATTTTAAAAATGCCCCGCATCCGGCTTGGTAATGGCATGGGTTATGGATATAATTTGCACCTTTCGCAAAAATCCAAATCGGGAATGAGATGTCTACAATCAGGGTTGATATTCAGGTCTTACGCGGGCTTGCTGTCTTATTCGTCGTTCTTGAACACTTGGCTATTCCTGGCTTCCAATATGGATATCTAGGGGTCGACATATTCTTTGTAATTTCTGGATTCTTGATTACATCGATCGTTTCAAAGGGACTTGAACGCGACAGCTTTTCCTTCAAGCAGTTCTATCTTCGGCGAGCAAAGCGTTTGCTGCCCGCTTCTTTCGTAACAATTTTTGCGACCATCATCGCTGCGAAGTTCTTCCTGCCACCCATGCAGATAGAATCTCTAAAACAGCAGATTATCGGCGCACTCACCTTTTCCACTAACTTTGTACTGATGAGCCAAGCCGGCTACTTCGACCTTGAGTCGGCGACCAAACCATTACTGCATATGTGGTCGCTCGCGGTTGAAGAGCAGTTCTACTTCTTCGTCCCTGCGCTCTTGGCCTTCACCCCAGCCAAGCACTGGCGCAAGCTTCTGATAGCGCTTGCCATTGTCAGCTTCGTTGGCTGCTTGTACCTGTCAGCGAGCAATCAGTCGGCTGCATTTTATCTTCTCCCCACCCGCGCCTGGGAACTTCTGATTGGTAGCATCGCGTCGATGCTCGTGCACAGCACCGTCGTCAAGAGCGTCACATCAAAGCTGGCTATTCCTGCCTTCGCCGTACTGCTGGTTTCACCGTTCGTTAACTCTGGCCTGTCGCATCCTGGCCTGGACGCCGTGGTGGTGTGCTTTGCAACGGCCATCGTCCTGCTGGCGAACCACCGACAACTCAACGGCCAAACGTGGACACTTCCCATCAAGAAGGCCGGCGATATTTCCTACTCGCTGTACCTGGTCCACTGGCCAATTATCGCGATCGCAAACGCCACCATCAGTACTGAAAGCATGACGGTGAAAGCGACCCTGCTGGCCGCATCGTTGGCGTCGGCCCTCGCGCTGTACCACCTGGTGGAAGAGCCGTTCCGGAAGATGCAGTACGGCTTCAAGCCTTCGTTGGTCGTGTTCCCTGCCCTGACCCTGGCACTGTTCGGCCTCTCGCACGCGTTCCTGAAGGTCCAATCGGCTGAAAAGATCGAGAAGTTGTTCGCTCCAAACTACGGCCTTGACCGTTCCTGTGGCGCCAACATCTATAAAGACACCGAGAAGTGCCGGACCTCGCAAGACCCGAAGATCATCGTGTGGGGGGACTCCTACGCGATGCACAACATCCCAGGGATGGCTCAATCACAGAAAATCGACATCCGCCAGGCCACCCGCAGTTCATGCGCACCCTTCCTGAACACAGCGCCGAACACCAAACGGAGCAACTTCGAAGAGCAGGCACGCCAATGTGTCGGTTTTAACGACAGCGCCTTCAAATTCATCAGCGAAACCCCGACGATCAAGACCGTTATCCTGGCGGGCTCGTATGGACAGTACATGCAGGACTCCTATGAGTCGATTTCCTTCGACGCCAAAGGAGCAATGCAAATTGCGAAGTCGACCCCAGAGCGCGCCATGAAAGATATGCAAGTGGTCGTTGAGAAGCTGAAGGCACTGGGCAAGCAGGTGGTAATCATTGCTCCGCCACCGCCACTCAACAACACCATTGTGAGCTGCATTCAGGGCGAGATGGCCAACCCATCGCTCAATCAGTCCAACAAATGTCTGCTCGACAGAAAGCTGTTCGAGCGATCCCACAAGAACGTGCTCAACCTCATGAAGTACGCAGAGACCACTTTGGGTGCCAGAGTGATCTACCTGTCCGACGTGCTCTGCGATGCCAATTCGTGCAAGACGATCATCGATGGCGTACCGATCTATCGAGACCCTGGGCACCTGAGCACAACGGGATCGCTTAAGTTGTACGAGAAAATGCCAAATATTATGAGCACTGTAGCTGGCACACACCAGTCATAAAGCTTAGCGCCCCCTCGCAAGAGGGGGTTTTGTTCTGACAGACGCCTGCCAGTTCACAACTTTAAAAACCGACCTAGACGGTCCCCATTGCATTCTTAAGCGCTCTGTCCATCACTAACTTGAAGCGATAAACGGAGCGCTTCTATACTCAGGCATCTACATATAACTCAATAAACCCTATCCCCCACCAACCGCTTCAAATACTGCCCATACCCATTCTTGGCCAACGGCTCAGCCAGCTTCAGCAACTGCTCCGCCCCAATCCACCCCTGCCTGTACGCCACCTCTTCCGGGCAAGCCACCTTCAACCCCTGCCGCCGTTCGATGGTTGCGATATACCCACTAGCCTCCAGCAACGAATCATGCGTCCCGGTATCCAGCCAGGCATACCCGCGCCCCATGATCTCCACCGACAAGCGGTTCTGCTCCAGGTAGACCCGGTTCAAATCGGTAATCTCCAACTCGCCCCGCGCAGACGGCTTGATGCCTTTGGCAATCTCGACCACGTCCCTGTCGTAGAAGTACAACCCGGTCACGGCATAGCTGGATTTCGGCTTGGCAGGCTTTTCTTCCAGGCTGATCGCCTTGCCCTGCGCGTCGAACTCCACCACGCCGTAACGCTCGGGGTCGTGCACATGGTAGGCGAACACGCTGGCGCCTTCGCCGCGCTCCATGGCATTACGCAGCAATTGCTGGAAGTCGTGGCCGTAATAGATGTTGTCGCCCAGCACCAGCGCCGACAGGTCGTTGCCGATGAACGCTTCACCAATCAGGAAGGCCTGTGCCAGGCCGTCTGGCGAGGCCTGCACGGCGTAGTTGATATTGATGCCCCACTGGTGGCCGTCGCCCAGCAGTTGCTCGAACCGCGGGGTGTCTTGCGGGGTGGAGATGATCAGGATGTCCTGGATACCCGCCAGCATCAGGGTGGTCAGCGGGTAATAGATCATCGGTTTGTCGTACACCGGCAGCAGTTGCTTGGAAATTGCCAGGGTCGCGGGGTGCAGGCGGGTACCCGACCCGCCTGCCAGAATGATGCCTTTACGCTTCATAGTGGTCATTTCTCGTGTATTTCCGTAAGCATGCGAGCCACACCCAGGCGCCAGTCTGGCAAGGTCAGGGCAAAGGCTTTCTGCAGTTTATGGGTGTCCAGGCGCGAGTTGGCCGGCCGCTTGGCCGGGGTCGGGTAGGCATCGGTGGTCAACGGGTTGACCTGTTCGGCATGGGCTTTCAATGGCACGCCCAGGGCCACTGCCTGCTCCAGCACGTAACGGGCGTAGCCGCACCAGGTGGTTTCGCCGGCCGCCGCCAGGTGGTACAGGCCGGCCAGGGCCGGCTCGCGACGGGTGGCGGTGATGGCGTGGGCGGTGATGTCGGCGATCAGTTCGGCACCGGTCGGGGCACCGTGCTGGTCGTCGATGACACCCAGGCTGTCGCGTTCCGCAGCCAGGCGCAGCATGGTCCTGGCGAAGTTGTTGCCGCGTGCGGCATACACCCAGCAGGTGCGGAAGATCAGGTGCTGGCAACCGGCAGCCTGGATGGCCTGTTCGCCGGCCAGCTTGCTTTCGCCATAGGCATTCAGCGGGCCGACGGCATCGTCTTCGCGCCAGGCCTGGGTGCCCTGCCCCGGGAACACGTAGTCGGTGGAGTAATGCACCAGCAGTGCGCCGCAGTCGGCGGCAGCACGGGCCAGCACGCCGACGGCTTCGGCGTTTACCTTGAAGGCTTGCTCGCGGTCGCTTTCCGCCTTGTCCACGGCGGTGTAGGCGGCGGCGTTGACGATGACATCGGGAGCGTAGGCGCGTACGGTTTCGGCCAGGCCCGACAGGTTGGCCAGGTCGCCGCAGTGTGCCTGGCTGCGGGAATTGAGCGCCAGCACCTGGCCCAGCGGGGCCAGACTGCGTTGCAGTTCCCAGCCTACCTGGCCGTCCTTGCCCAGTAGCAGAATCTTCATGCCGAGCGCCCTGCGTAATTTTTCTCGACCCAGTCACGGTAGCTGCCGGACTGTACGTTCTGCACCCACTCCTGGTTGTCGAGGTACCAGGCCACGGTTTTGCGAATGCCGGTTTCGAAGGTTTCGGCAGGCTTCCAGCCCAGTTCGCGCTCGAGCTTGCGGGCGTCGATGGCGTAACGGCGGTCATGGCCGGGGCGGTCGGTCACGTAGGTGATCTGTTCGGCGTAGGGCTTGCCGTCGGCGCGGGGGCGCAGTTCGTCCAGCAGGGCGCACACGCGGTTGACGATTTCCAGGTTGGGCTTTTCGTTCCAGCCGCCGACGTTGTACACCTCGCCAGTGGTGCCGGCTTCCAGTACGCGGCGGATAGCGCTGCAGTGGTCCTTGACGTATAGCCAGTCGCGAATCTGCTGGCCGTCGCCGTACACCGGCAGCGGCTTGCCGGCCAAGGCGTTGACGATCATCAGCGGAATGAGCTTTTCCGGGAAGTGGTACGGGCCGTAGTTGTTCGAGCAGTTGGTGGTCAGCACCGGCAGGCCGTAGGTATGGTGATACGAGCGCACCAGGTGGTCGCTGGCGGCCTTGCTGGCCGAGTACGGGCTGTTGGGTTGGTACTGGTGGGTCTCGGTAAAGGCCGGGTCGCCGGCGCCCAGAGAACCGTACACTTCGTCGGTGGACACATGCAGGAAGCGGAACGCTTGGCGCGCCTGTTCATCCAGGCCGCCCCAGTAGGCGCGTACGGCTTCCAGCAGGCGGAAGGTGCCGACGATGTTGGTTTCGATGAAGTCTTCCGGGCCGTGGATCGAGCGGTCGACGTGCGACTCGGCGGCAAAGTTGACGATGGCGCGCGGCTGATGGGTTTTCAGCAACTGTTCAACCAGCGCGGAATCACCAATGTCGCCATGCACGAAAATGTGCCGCGCGTCACCCTGTAGGCTGCTCAGGGTCTGCAGGTTGCCTGCGTAGGTGAGTTTGTCGAGGTTGACCACGGGCTCGTCATTGCCGGCCAGCCAGTCCAACACGAAGTTCGCGCCAATGAAGCCCGCACCGCCAGTTACCAGAATAGTCATCGTTCAGTTCTTCCCAATTCCCGCGTTCAAACTTCACAACGTTTGAAGTTCATGTGGGCGTTGCACCGCCGGCAACGCCCGTTCTTATAGGTGCAGCGTCAGGGCTCCATGCGCCGGCGCTGGTACAGCCAATCGACAATTTCCCCACCTGGCACGTAACCGCTGACGGTGTCGCGCAGCAGCTGGCGCACGGTGGCAAAGTCATCCTCCGCAGTCGCCGCGCGCAGGGCGTCAAGGCGCTGTTTCAGCACATCCCAGGGCAGGTAGTCCTCGTGCGCGCTCATGATCATGGGGTGGCGCGTGGCAATCACGTTGTCGCCGATCAGCAGCTCTTCGTACAACTTCTCGCCCGGGCGCAGGCCGGTGAAGTTGATGGCAATGTCGCCCAGCGGGTTGCGCTCGGAGCGGATGCTGAAGCCGGACAGGTGAATCATCTTTTCCGCCAACTCCACTATCTTCACCGGCTCGCCCATGTCCAGCACGAACACATCACCGCCCTGCCCCATGGAGCCGGCCTGGATCACCAGCTGCGCGGCCTCGGGGATGGTCATGAAGTAGCGGGTGATTTTCGGATGGGTCACGGTCAGCGGCCCACCGGCCTTGATCTGCTTGTGGAACAGCGGAATGACCGAGCCCGATGAGCCCAGCACATTGCCGAAACGCACCATGGTGAAGCGGGTCTTGTTCACCTGCGAAACGTTGCCGGTTTCCCCCATCAGTACCGGCGCCACCTCGCGGCTAAGGGCCTGCAGCACCATTTCGGCCAGGCGCTTGGTACTGCCCATCACGTTGGTCGGGCGCACGGCCTTGTCGGTGGAAATCAGCACGAAGTTGGCAACGCCGGCCTGCAGCGCCGCCTGGGCGGTGTACAGGGTGCCGAACACATTGTTCGACAGGCCTTCGGCAATATTGTGCTCGACAATCGGCACGTGCTTGTAGGCTGCGGCGTGGTACACGGTATCCACCTGCCAGGCGCGCATCACATCGAGCATCTTGGCCTGGTCGCGTACCGAACCGAGGATGGGGATCAACTGCACGGCCAGGCCTTCGCGGATAATGCGCTGCTCCAGTTCGCCGGCAATGGTGTACAGGTTGAATTCGCTGTGCTCGAACAACAGCAGGGTGCGCGGCGTCTGCCCGAGGATCTGGCGGCACAGTTCGGAGCCGATCGAGCCGCCGGCACCGGTCACCATCACCGTCTGGTCGATGATGCAGTGCTGCAGCAGGTCGCCTTGCGCCGGCACCGCGTCGCGGCCCAGCAGGTCGGCAATGTCCACTTCCTGGATGTCGTCCACCTTGACCCGGCCGCTGGCCAGGTCCATGAAGCCGGGCACACTGCGCACGTGCAGCGGGTAGCCTTCCAGCAGGTTGAGGATTTCACGGCGGCGGCTGCGGCTGACCGAGGGCAACGCCAGCAGAATTTCTTCAGCGCCGGTATCGTCAATCATGCGTTGCAGCTGTTCCGGCTGGTACACCTGCAGGCCGGCGATCACCCGGTCGGTAATGCTGGCATCGTCGTCGATGAAGGAGACCGGGCGCATGGCCTTGCCCATGCGCAGCGCCGCCACCAGCTGGTTACCGGCCGAACCGGCGCCGTAGATGGCCACCCGTGGCAGGCCGTCGTCGCGGTTGGTAAAGGGCACGTGCTGCACGGCGGTGGCAAACCAGTCACCGAGGAAGTACTGGCGCATGGCCAGGCGCAGGCCGCCGACCATGATCAGGCTCAACCACCAGTAGTTGAAGGTGATCGAGCGCGGCACCACGTTCTGGTGGTTGCTGGCCCAGTAGATGATGAAACCGAGGATCAGCGCCGACAGGGTCACCGCCTTGATGATGGCGATCAGTGCGTCATTGCCGAAATAGCGCATCACCGCCCGGTACAGGCCGAAGCGGATGAACAGCGGGATCGAGATGATCGGTGCTGTGATGAACAGCCAGGTGTGGTCACGGACTGGGTTGGCCAGGTCATCGATGCCCAGGCGCACGACAAACGCCAGCCACAGCGCGAACCAGACCAGAATGACATCAGTCGCTACCTGGATCAGCCGTTTATGGCGTCGAGGTAGTCCCAACAGTCTTGACCGCAGCTTATCCATAGAACCTCTGAGAGCTTGCCAAAGTGACATGTCTACTGCCTTCTTCCTATCACTTTAGCTAGTGTTCGAGTTCACCGGCGCGCCAGCGCACGGCCAGAAACGCCAATGGCAGGTAGGCGATGATCACGCCCCACACGCCGTCCAGGCCCAACAACAGTACACACAGGGCTATCGGCAGCAGCCAGAACAGGTTGAGCGCGGCCACCGCCAGGGTCACCGGCAGGTGCTTGCCGTAGTGGCGCGCGGCGAACTGGTAGGCGTGACTGCGGTGCGCTTCGTACACCTTGTCACCGCGCAACAGGCGGCGGATCAGGGTGAAGGTGGCGTCGACCACGAACACGCCGAGCAGAATCAGCCAGCACCAGAACAGCTGCGGCGCGGCCCAGGCCGCCTGCAGCGACAGGCCAGCCAGCACGATGCCGAGAAAGCCGCTGCCGGCGTCCCCCATGAAGATCCTGGCCGGCGGAAAGTTCCAGCACAGGAAGCCGAACGTGGCCGCGGCCAGCAACAGCGGCAGCGCCATCAGCTGCGGTGCACCGGCCAGGACCGAGAGCAGCACCATGCCCAGACAGGCGGTCACCGCTTCGACGCTGGCGATGCCGTCGATGCCGTCCATGAAGTTATACAGGTTGAGCATCCACACACAGTAGAGCGCGGCCAGGATGTAGCCGAACCACTGCAGGTCCAGGGTAAAACCGAACACCTGCAGCGGCGCCAGGCCGCCCAGCCAGTACAGCATCCAGGCGGCTGCGGCGAAGTGGCCGAGCAGGCGCCAGCGGGCGGCGATGTGGCCATGGTCGTCCATGAAGCCGATTACCGCGATCAGTGCCCCTGCCCCGCCGATGGCGACCAGCGCCGACAGCGGCACTGCACCGGCCAGGCCCAGCAGCGGCAGGCAGCCCAGAAAGCTCAGCACAATGGCCACACCGCCGCCCCGTGGAGTGGGCACGGTGTGCGAACTGCGCGCATTGGGCACGTCGATGATCTGCTTGTTCAGGGCGTAGCGCCGCAGCGCTGCGGTCAAAAGCAGGGATACCCCCGCGACCAAGGGAATAAGCCACCATGCCGTCATTTGTCTTGCTCTTTCAAAAAGTTGAGGGCCGTGGCCCGCAGTGCCTGGTCGACATCCAGCGGCGGCTGCCAGCCCAGCAGTTCACGGGTTTTGCCAATGTCTACCTGCAGCGAACCACACAGGCGCTGAGCCAGCCCGCCCTTGCCGGCCAAGGTGGCCGCGCCCTTCAACCAGGCAGCGGGCACAGGCAGCAACCTGGCTGGCTTGCCCAGCGCGTTGCCCAGCCGTTGCAGCAGTTCGGTGGTGGACAGGTCGTGACCATCGCTGGCCAAAAAGGTCTGGTTGGCAGCGGCCGGGTGGTCGATGCAGGTCACCAGCAGGTCCACCAGGTTGTCCAGCGCCACCAGGCTGCGTTTGTTGTGGATGGCGCCAAACGGCAGCGGCACGCCTTTGCTCAGCCAGTTCATCATGCTGCGGAAGTTGGCTTTCACGCCCGGGCCATACACCAGCACCGGCCGTACGATCACCACTTCCAGCCCGGTTTCAGCCGCCAGTTGGCGCAGACCGTCTTCGGCTTCGCGCTTGGAGATGCCGTACGGGTCCGAAGGCGCGGGGGCCTCGTCGGCGGTGAAGGGCCGGCGGCCATCGGTGGTTTCGCCATTCACCTTCACCGAACTTACAAAAATGAAGCGCCGCACGCCGGCCTGGGCAGCGGCCCGGGCCAGGCTCAGGGTGCCTTCCACGTTTACCCGACGGAACTCGGCCAGCGGGTCGGCGGCGGTTTCCTGCATGACGTGCACGCGGGAGGCCAGGTGGATTACGGTGTCGACCTGCTCGAAATGCCCGGACGCCACATCTACCGCCGCCAGCTCGCTGAATGGCCGGTAATCGACGCCAGCCAGCCGCTGGCCGGGCAGTTGCCGCACCAGTGCACGCGGCGCCCAGCGTGTGTCGGCAGCAAGCCGCTGCAGCAACGCCTTGCCGACAAAACCGCTTCCACCAGTGGCCAGGATACCCGGCGTTGGCGCGTTGCCTTGCCCGGCCATCAACCTCTCCCCGCCCGGCCCAGCAGGCGGGTGAACACGCTGCGGTACTGCTCTGCCACCACTGGCCAGCGGTAACGGCGGTTGGCAATTTCGTGCAGCCGCACGGACAGTTGCGCACGCGCGCCTTCATCGGCAAACAGTGCCTGGGCGTGGTTGCGCAGCGAGGTGCTGTCGGCAAAGTACAGCGCCTGGTCTTCGGTGGTAGCGCGGTTGAACGACACATCGAAGGCTACCACCGGCAGGCCCAGCCACATGGCTTCGACCAGCGACGGGTTGGTGCCGCCGGCGCTGTGGCCATGCAGGTACACCGTGGCATTGCTGCGCAGCGGGCTCAGTTGCTCCACGTCGTAGATCGGGTCCAGCAGGTGAATGTTGCTTGCCCCTGCGTATTGCTTGCGCAGTTGCACGCCGTATTCGCTGTGGTTCCAGTTGCCGATGATCGCCAGCGGCATGCCAGAGCCGGCGAAGGCTTCGAGAATGACATGGATGTTGTTCTCCGGCTCGATGCGGCACACGGTAAAGGCATAGGGCGCAGCAAGGAACGGGTAAGCCAGGCGGGCCTGCTCGGTCGGCTCACCGGACCGGGCCTGGTCGCCACCGTAGGCAATCAGTTCGCTGGGCTTGTTGTATTCGGCGGTTACGTATTCCTGCAGCACCTTGTTGTCGGTAATGACCGCATGGGCAAAACGCACGGCCACCGCTTCGGACAACTTCAGGAACCAGCGGGCGAAGTTGGACCACTTGGCGCGCTTCCATTCATAGCCGTCAATGTTCACCACGATCGGCTTGCGGGTCAGCAGGCGCATGAATGGCAGGGCAATGCAGCCGGAAACACCCAGAATCAGCATCAGGTCATGCTTGCGGTAGGCGTGCAGCATGCTCAGCACGTCGTAGGGGATGCTTTGCACGCCATTGGCCTTGAGGTTCAGGTAGACCAGCCGGGCACGCTCGAAAAACTTCGGTCGCTGAGGGTAATGGGGCGCACTGCAATAAACGGTGAGTTCGCAGTCACCCGGCAGGTTGCGCACCAATTGTTCGGTCAGTGTTTCCCAACCTCCGTATTGAGCGGGTAAACCTACCGTGCCAATTACTGCAATCTTATAGGTCATCAAACACCATCACGATATTTTTCTGAAAGTTGGCAGTGGAAAACTCACTCGCTTTCCTGCGTGCGCGCTCGGACAGTGCCTGGCACGCCTGTGAGTCCTGCGACAGGCGCGCAACGGTGCGCACCAGTTGTTCATGGTTCTTCGAATCGATCTGGTAACCCTCTACCCCGTCGCTGACCAGTTCGACCGGGCCGCCTACCGGGGGCACGATGGTCGGGATGCCGAAGGCCATCGCCTCGAGAATGGTCAGGCCAAAGGTTTCGACCCAGCCATCCACATGGGACAGGTTCAGCACCAGGCTGGCATTGCGGTAGAACCTCGCAACCTCGGCACTGCCCGGGCTGAGCATGAGGTTTTGCGGTAGAGCCTTGCCGGCGAAGTAGGCATCCACTTCCTGCGGGCTGGCATTGAGCACCAGGGTGAACTTCAGCACAGGGTCCGCGGCCAGTGCCGTGGCCAGGGCGACGAATTCGTCCACGCCCTTGTAGCCCTTCAACGACGCCAGCATCAGCACATTGAAGCGGCCGTCGTGCAAATGCTGGTACGGCGTGGCCATCGCCTGCTGCTGGAAGCCCTCGGCCAGGCCGTTGTACACGGTCACCGCCGGCACGCCGGCCACACCCTCTTGTACCTGCAGGTACTTCGAAACGTAGACTACCTTGCTGGCACAGCCGGCAATCACCCGGCGCAGGAACGCCTTGAGCAGCGCAGGCCGGATGGAGGTTTCGTGCACGTGGTAAACCACCTTGGCACCGCGCAAACGGGCGGCCAGGGCGGCAGCAAAGGGCAGCATGGTGTTCACCAGCACGACCGACCCCGGCCGCACCTGACGCAACAGGCTGAAGAACAGCGCCACCTGCGAGCCGGCATACGCCAGCAAGGTCAGCCAGCGGTTGTCGAAGCGTTTGTAGGCAAACTTGCAGGTGCGTACCTGCAGTTCGTCGAGCACACCGTGGCCGCTGCTGCCCACATGCAGCGTGCAGTCGGCGCCATGTTGCTGCAGCGCGGTGATGGTCTGGTTCAACACCCGGGGGCTGCCGCTGTAGTCATTCAGCAGGTGGACAAAGTGCAACGTTTTCATGCCACCCCTTCTTCCGCTACGCGCGCCTTGATGAACTTGGCCGGCACGCCGCCATAAATCGAATTCTTGCGGTACACCCCCGCAGCCACCACCGCCCCTGCAGCGAACACGCAGCCGTCTTCGATCACCGCGCCATCGAGCACGGTCACCTTGGCGCCAATCCAGCAGTTGCGGCCCACCTTGATGCCTTGGCGGCTCACCCCCTGCAGGCGGATAGGTTGCAGCGGGTCTTCGAAATTGTGGTTTTCCGAATGGAAGCTGACGAAGTTGCCGATGATGGTGTCGCTGCCAATCTCGATGCCGCCGGCGCAACCCAGGAAGCAACCGGCGCCCAGGCCGACGTTGTCGCCAATCACCAGGCCTTTGCCAATATTGGCCAGGCTGCCGGTGCATTCAATGATGATGTGCTTGTTCAGCGACACGGCGGTGCCGAAGCGGATGCCGTCATTGGACAAGGCATCGACGAAACAGCCCTGGTCGATAACCAGCCCCGGGCCGTATTCGATCTTGCCGACTTCCTTCAGGGTTACCCCCGAGCCGATGAACGCCAGGCGCCGCCGGCGCAGGCGAATCACGCCGCGGCAGGCCATCAGCAGCTTGGTCACGAACAACCCCAGCAGGTAGCCCGACGAAATACGCCGGTCGACCACCAATGGGCGCTTTTTAACCAGCAGCACCAGCTTTTCGAGCAAGGCATGCATCATTTCACCGCCCTCACCTGGGTAAACAAGGCCTTGACGAAGGCCGGACGGCGGTAAGCCACCGCCTTGCGAATGGCCGCATAGACCAGGTACAGGTCAAGCAGGCCGCGCTCCAGCAGGCCGTGGGAATGGAAGCTGATACGCAGCCCGTGGATCATTTCCTCGAAACGGAACAAGGCACGCTCGGGGGTATCGGCGCTGTGCTCGGACAGGTCATGGGCAATCTCCACATCCAGCACGCAAGCCTTGGGGAAATACCCCTCGTAGCGGATGAAAAAGTCGGTATCGGTGGCATAGAAGCGCAGCCGCTCGTCATAGAACGGTGTCATGCGCTGGAAGCACTCACGGGTGAAGATCAGGCCGCTGTTGATGCCCAGCAGGTTTTTCGAGTCCACCAGCCCGGCGGCCACGTTGGGTGTGAGACGGCCCATGAACAGCCAGCGCCTGCCGGGGCTGACCAGTTGCCCATGGCTGACCAGCCGGGGCATGAACACGCCCACCTGGTCGCCACCCGGCGCACGACGCACCTGGCCGATCTGCGCCAGGCAGCTGGACAGGCGGATGTTCGAGTAGTTGGTGTCGTCGTCCGAAATCATGAACAGGTCGACCCCGGCGGCAAACGCCTGTTCGGCAACCTGGTTGTAGACCACAGAAAGCCGCTGGTTGTCCGCCTCGTACCAGCGCACGCCCGGGCACGGCTGCGCCACGCCGGGGGAGTTGTTCCAGACGTACAGCTGCAGGTCTATACCCTCACCATGCAGCAGCGCCTGCTGGGCGAGCAGCGACTGCAGGGCAATCGAGTCCTGGCTAGTTTTCCGATACAGAACGATCAGGACTGCCAGACTCAACTTTTGTTCTTCTGTTTTCACCAATGATCACCATCACCACGATCGCGAAAATGTAGAGGACAACACTGTTCGTATAGGACTGGAAAAAGAACGAGCTCAGGAAGAACGGGTAGCTGGCAATCACGAAGTTGCCCAAGCCGTTTTTCCAGGCGCTGGCATGGGCCCTGTCCCGGACGATGATCGTCACCAGCTTGTGATACCAAAGGATCAACCCGGCCATGATCAGCAGGCCGACCCAACCGCAGGTGGCCAGCAGGTTGAGCCAGAACGAATCGAACCAGTGCTGCTGGCCCGGTCCCACCGCGCCAAAGCCATAGCCCATGGGGTGCGCGCTCAGCACCTCATACATGTGCAGCCACTGGCGCTCGCGGTCCAGCGCCGACAAATCCTGGGTGTAGCCCATCGACAGGTAGACGAAAATCGCCACGGTCAGGCCAATGAACTGCACATAGCCCAACAGCGAGATCAGCCAGGCCGTGCGCAGTATCCGGGCCGCCACCAGCATCGAGCAGATGCACACCAGGCCGATCAAGGCCGTGCGCACCGAACCGATCACTACCAGCCCGCACAGCAGCAGGAAGGCAGTACTCAGCAGCAGGCGCCGGATCAACGACCAGTTGCGCCCGCTGAGCAATACGGCCAGGGTCATGGCGGCGGTATTGAGGATGGCTGCAGAAAACTCCAGCGTGCCGGTAAAGAAACCGGAAACCCGCGGCAGCCCGTCACGCATCGAGTTGTAGGGTTGCAGCTCATAGCCTTTGGCGGCAAGCAGCGGCCAGTACCAGAACTGCTCGGCCGAGGCGATGGTCAGGTACTGATACAACGCATACAGGCCGGTGATTACGCTCATTGCCAGCACTGACCAGTACACATGCCGCAGCTTCCGCTCGGTCGACACCGCCTGGGCCCAGATGGCCACCGCCATGCCAATGAACACCGGCACAGCCAGTGCGCGGAACATGCGCACCGACGATGCGCTCAGGTCGCCGAACAGCAGGTACAGGAAGGCAAAGAACAGCACGACCAGCAACCACCGCCCGACTTCGAGGTTGACCCTGCCACGCACCGTGACGCTGGCCAGCGCCCGCAGCAGCAGCCACGTGATCATCAGCAGGCTGATCATTTCTCGCCAACCGGCAAACACACTGCCCAGCCCCAGCGTCAACACGACGAAGTCGCTGAAGAACAGCAGGCAGAACAGCACGCCGATAAAGATCCTGATCACACTCACCCTCGCGCTCTGGCCAGCCTGGCCAGCCGGAACAGCGTGACCTTGATCAAGAGCTTGATTCTCGGCACCCAGGCGTAGGAAAGCAGAGTTCGCCGCGCCAGGCTCGTGTCTATGCGGCACAGGGTGTCGAAGACATCCGCAGGGATCATGCTAGTGACCTTACCTGTCGGTTTCATGAAATCGAGGTTGCCCGTCCACGGCAACATGGCTGCCAGTTCATTGTCGCTGAACTCGCCCCGCTCGATGCAGGCCAGGTAACGTGCTTTCACCGCCTCCACCGAGTTGACTCGCTGCACCGCCTCCACCACCGGGGCACTGGGCCGGGGCTGTGCGATGCTGGCCAGCAGTTGGTCGACGCTGGCCACCTTCAGGCTGTCTGCGGGGGAGTAGCCCTGGATCGGCGCCACCAGCCCCACGCAACGTCGGCCCTTGAGCAACTGCTCGGCGAACGCCGTGCCACCGGGTATAGGGTAGCTGTCCAGGTAGAAGTCGGCTTTTTCCGCAAAGGCCAGGTAGTCCTTGTACGGCAGGTGGCGGCGGATGAAGAAGCGCCTGGGGTAACGCAGCTTCACTGTCCACCACCAGGTGTTGGTCAGCGGGTTGGCGCCGATGATCCAGCACTCGGCATGGGGGAAGCGCTCGAGAATCGCCGTGATCGACGGGCGCATGTCCAGGCCGCCGTGGGGCTTGTACTTGGCCGCCGAAGCAGCGCTGAACACCTTGATCCGCTCGTGAGTGGGCACGGCGTCCGGCGCTTTGGCGCCGCTGGTCTCGATCGGGATCGCCAGGAAGCTCTTCTGACAGGTGAGGTGCTTCTTCTTGTCCAGGTGGTGCCCGTAGGCGCTGATCTCGAAATACACATCGGCCACCGACGCGCCAAAGCTGAACACATGGTCGGCGTGGTTGACGAAGTACACCGTCAGCGCGGCACCACGCTGCTGCTTCAGCAGGCCGCAGGCGACGGTGGTGATGATGTCGTCCGGATGAATGTGCAGCACCACCTTGTCGTACTGCGCCAGGGTGTCGACGATGGACTGCAGCCGGGCGCACGGGTCATCGCCGCGCGCCACCTCGATATGGGCGAAATAGCCGGCCAGGCGTTCGAGCACCTGCGGCTTGGCGCTGCGTGCCACCAGCAAGTCCACAGGCCCCTCGTGCATGTGCGCCAGGCGCTCCATCAGCCGGGTGTGGCCGCCTTGCATATAGGGTTCGCTGACCACATGCAGGCAGCCGCGCGATACGCTGCTGGCAGCCAGCAACGTGACCTGGCTGGCGCACTGGGCCACCAGGTGACGCTCCAGTGCGGTGGCGTCGTAAATCCCCAGGTCCACCGCCCAGAGCAATGCCCCATAGACCTGCGCCTGCACCAATGCCTGGGCAGGTTCAGCGCCAAGGATGCGTCCATGTAACTGTTCGATGACGTCCTTCATCTCTACTCAGCTCCGCGCCGTATCGCCAACAATAATGTGCAAACGACGGAATACCGAGAAATACATGACAATTCCGTACAACAAGTAGTTTGCCGCGTAAGCAAGAGTAACTTTTTCATACCCCCACAGCTGGGTGAAATAGACAGTCAGTGCATACAGCGAAAGGGTCGAGAGGATCTCGGTGACCAGATACAACCGGGTAAGTGCCTTGCCGAGCATCAGGTAGGCCATCAGCCAACTGACTACCTTCAAGCTGTCCCCGACCATCTGCCACGCGAACAGTTCACGCATGGGCAAGAATGACTCCGAGAACAGCACATGGATGATGAAGTCCCTGAGCAGGTAGATAACCAGGCCGGCAGCAACAGTCAGGGGCAGGATGAGCTTGTACCCCTGGATGATTTCCCGACGCAGTTCACCTGCATCGGAGAGCTCCGAGAGCCTTGGCAGGTAATAGACCGCAAGCGTCGTGGTGATCAGCATGAGATAGGCCGTGCTCAACCGCCACATGGCCTCCCAGTAACCTGCGTGATCCCAGCCGAACTCCGCCCCCAGGTAGTCCCGGATGAACACATGGCAAACGGGCAGCGAGCACGCTGTCACCACAGCCATGAGAGCAAACTTTGCAAGGCGGGACAGCGCCTGCTTGTCCAGCGCCCCGATGAAATCGGTGGGGCGGAACCAAGGCGTGCGCATGCAGATGACCAAGGTGGCCACGAAGCTCAGCGACTGATAAACAGCCAGCGAAACCAGCGCACCGTACAACCCCAGTTTGATGGTCAGGGCACAAGTCACCACCAGCGAGATCAGGCTGCCGAGAATATTGGCAAGCACGTAGCGCTGAACGTCTTTCTTGCCGTTCAGAATGCCCAGCAGCAACGAGTTGAAGGCAAAAAATACCAAGGTAGCGGCAAACCACACCAGCACAGGTGCAAGTGTTTCGTCATTGAAAAACCAGCCTGCCAATGGTGCTCGCAGGACCAAGATCAGCACTGCCAGCACACACGAAACCAGCAGGGACAGCGTCCCGGCGGTTCGCCAGATCCTGTGCTGTTCGTCCGGCCGATCGGCAAACTCCGCCGTGTACTTGGTTACCCCTGTACTGACTGCACCGCTGGCCAGTGTCGTGAACATGGTCACGGCATTCTGCAATTGCCCGATCGCCGCGTAACCCGCTGGCCCCACATAAAGGGCCAGCACCTTGTTGAGCCCCAGCAATGTCGCCATCTTTACAAAAACAGCAATTGCATTCAGCAGACTGGTCTTGATCAACGTCATGAATTATTGCCCGGAAACAGTAAAACTGTTGCAGGCATCGATGACCGTCTGGATAGACGCGTCGCTCATGGTGGGGTCCACAGGCAGGCTGAGCACTTCATCATGAATTTTTTCAGTCAGCGGCAGACTCAAACCATTGTACTCGCGGTAAGCCTGCTGCTTGTGAGGCGGGATCGGGTAGTGAACCAGCGTCTGTACACCCTGCTCGCGAAGGTGTTGTTGCAGCTCGTTTCTGTGGGCCGTCCGTACTACATACAGATGCCACACATGCTCCTCGGCAGCGCTATTTTGCGGCTGGCCGATATGAGCATTGTGAATGCCTGCGCGATAGCACGTGGTGATATGCCGGCGCCTGCTGATTTCTTCATCAAGATACTTGAGCTTCACATCCAGCATTGCCGCCTGGATCTCGTCCAGACGGCTGTTCACACCGACGAACAAGTTCTTGTACTTCTCATGGGAGCCATAGTTTCTGAGGGCTCGCAGCACTTCCGCCAACTCGCCATCCGAGGTAGTGATCGCCCCTGCATCACCCAGCGCGCCCAGGTTCTTGCCCGGATAGAAACTGAAGCCCGAGGCATTCCCCCAGTTACCCGCCCGCTTGCCATCGATAGAGGCACCGTGAGCTTGAGCCGAGTCTTCGAGCACCAGCAAACCGTACTCGGCGGCAATCTCGTTGATCGCCTTCATGTCAGCAATCTGCCCATACAGGTGCACCGGCAAGATGACACGGGTCTTGTCGGTGATCGCCTGGCGAATGAGGGATGTATCGATATTGAACGTTGCAGGGTCCGGTTCGACGAGCACGGGCTCCAGCCCACTGGCGGTGATTGCCAGGATGCTCGCAATGTAGGTATTGGCCGGGACGATGACTTCATCCCCCTGCTTCACCCGCCCCAGTCGCTTCCAGGCGGTCAAGGTCAATGTCAGCGCATCGAGGCCGTTTGCCACGCCAATGCAATGAGCGGTACCGCAATAAGCGGCAAAGTTGCTTTCAAAGCGGGCCAGGGCGCTACCACCGATGTACCAGCCGGAGTCGATGACATCGGCGCAAGCCTGCAACAGCTCCTCGCGGTACTGTTTATTGACGGCCTTCAGATTCAGGAAATCAACCATGCTCTAGCTCCCTTATTATTTTTGCTGGATTACCCACTACCACGCAGTAATCAGGTACATCCTTGGTCACGACGGCACCGGCACCTACCATGGCATGTCGACCAATCGTGACCCCTGGGAGCAATGTCGCATTCGCACCGATGCTGCAGCCTTCCTTCAGCACAGTGACTTCGTAAGCTTCGGGGTAGCACTTGGAGCGCGGCACCCGGTCGTTGGTGAAGGTAGCATTGGGGCCGATGAAGACATTGTTCTCGATCACGAGCCCCTCCCAGAGAAACACACCACTTTTTACGGTGACGTTATCCCCCAACACCACGCCACCCTCAATCAGGGTGTGAGCGCAAATGTTGCAATTGCTGCCAATTCGCGCGCCTTTGAGGATGACCGCGTATTGCCAGACTCTGGTTTTTTCTCCGATGGCATCGGTTTGCACATCGGCCAGCGCATGAATACTAGGCATGGGCGATCAGCCTCTTGAAGTCCTCATAACTGCGAATGTAATCGCGCTCATCGTAGGTTTCACTGGCGATGACCATGAGTACACAGTCCTCGCTGAAGTCATGCATTTCACGCCAGACCATATTCTTGATCAGCAGAGCTTTCTGTGGCGCGTCAAGCACATGATCAACCCGGCCGGTACCGTCATCCAGGGTCATGCGGCAACTACCGGCCAGGCAGACGATCAGCTGCTGGAGATCCCGATGAGCGTGGAACCCACGACTGACGCCGGCCTTGGTACCGAAGATGTAATAGACGCGGCGAATGGCGAACGGGATATTCAGCGCCTTTTCAATGCTGATCAGGCTCCCGCGGTCGTCACCGATAACCGGAAGTAGCAGATCCTCCGCCTGCCCCTTCAGGATCAAAGGTGGCAAGTCAGCCTCGCCAAGGGTTGGCGCCACTGCATCCTTGTCACTGATCAGCAGCCCCTCCACCTGCGGCCATTCGATAGCCAGATCCGGGTCATTCCAGGCAATGCTGCGTTCATGCTCTTTGGAATAGACATTGGTCGTGCGGTACTGGAACACCGTATCTTCTTCCAGCGCGATGAAACCATGGGCGAAACCTTCAGGCACCCACATCATCTTGCGGTTAGCCGCCGATAGTTCCATGCCTACCCACTGCCCGAAGGTAGGAGAGCCTTTGCGAATATCCACCGCCACATCGAACACCGCGCCCTGAACCACACTTACCAACTTCCCCTGGGCAAATGGATAAAGTTGATAATGCAAGCCGCGCATGACACCCTTTTTAGATAACGAGCAGTTTTCCTGAACAAAAGAAGGCGGCAGGGTAATACCTTGCGCACTGAGCAGCGCATGGAATTTAGGCTCGCTATAAGACTCATAGAACCAGCCCCTGTCGTCCTCGAAAACGGTTGGTTCAAAAACGACCACGTCCGAGATGTTAGTTTCTATGAGCTTCACGCAACCCGCCTCTTGTTAAAATTCATCACTATCGGTTCTTTCCGCAGCATTCAGGCTCGGAGATTGGCAACTCAAGCGCGCCCCATGCGGCGCTCCCTTTCAGCAGAAACCAGGTGGGTAAATGCGGCCAAAAACACACCGAGAACCAACCCTGCGAACACGCCCCCTACCACAATGAGCAACTTGCGAAGCCGGACCGGGCTATCAGGCACCTCAATGGTACCATCCTGCCGAAATACCTCGATCACGGCCGGGTTCAGGTGCAGGTTGCGGTAGAAGTCGAGCTTCTCCTGGATCTCCCGCAAATCGGCGACGAAGGGGTCGTCGGATTCCCGCGCGCGAAGGTTTGCAAGCTCTGCCTCAAGGGCCTGGCTGCCCCGCATGTAGGTTAGTGCACCCTGCATATCGCCAGATACTTCAGCGCTCATGCCACTGGCAATGATGGGGGGCTTGCTCAGGTTCACTGCCTTTGCAACTTTCAGCGCCTCTTCCAGGCGGGCGATTTGATCTTCACGCTGCTTGTGCGCCGCTTCCCGTGCGCTGCGGACCTGTTGCTCCAGATTCTTGACCAGCACCTTGACTTCAGTATCAGCGTCTTCAACCAGCGTCTTTTTAGCAGTGTCGCTGGCCATCTCCGAAAAGCGCGTTACCCACTTCACACTCATCTTGGGGTCGTCACTCAGCGCTCTTATCAAAAAGCGCTCGGCACTATCTCCCGCCACAGGGCCAATAGTCAATACCTTGCCAAACTGGTCATAAAGTGCATCTTGAGAGTCTTGGCGGGTAGCCTCTGGCAAATTGGGCAAATAGACCGTGCGAAAGAACTGACGCCGCAGAGACTCAGACTGCAGGGATCGCAGGTAGATCTCATAAACACCCTTGGGCGTGAACACTTCGAGACCGCTGTTTTCGGTGCGACCATAGTTCAATTGGGCAATATCATTCTTGGTCGGCGGCAGGATAAAAGACTTGGCCTCGTACATCGGCGTCTTGAGTGAGATATAAACAGACGCTGCTGCTGTAACTAAAACAATGCATGAAAGGATGAGCAGCTTTCGCCCCCACAAGACATGCCAGAGCTCGAGAACATCAACTTCGTCAGTTTCGACTCCAGGGCTACGTTGATTTCGCATTTGTTCTCGTTTTCCTTAGATCCGACCATTTGCATGATTCCTATGCCAGCGAGGCTGCAGCTGATCCGACGCACAAGCCTGCTGAACTCAGCGTAGCGGCATTTTGCTCATCCAGCGCAGAGCGCACGAAACGACCTACAGCCCCAGCACTTATCCGATCTAAGAGGAAGATACCGTCAACAAAGTTCCACCACCGCCCCCACGAGCCGACGACCTGCGGCTCGCTACACGGCAACCGTGACGTCGACCGCCCTACCGCCGCGCCTGCGTAGCGCTTGGGCCAACGCTGCTTTCGCCCGGGTTTCTCCGTGGACCAGCACAACCTTCCCGGCGGCGTTCGCACCATCCAGTGCGAAGCTCACCAACCCCTTCTGATCCGCATGGCCAGAGTACCCCGGCAAAGTTACGACCTTTGCCCGCACCTCATACATCTGCCCATCCAGGTCGATCTGCACAAACCCTTCAGCCCCCTCGCAGGCCTGTATCACCGCGCCGGGCGTACCCTTGGCCTGGTAACCGACAAACATCACCTCATGCCGCGAGTCCCCCAGCATGGCCTTGAGGTAATTGACGATGCGTCCACCCGAGCACATACCATTGCCGGCAATGACGATCGCCGGCCGCCCGGTGCTTTTGAGGTAATTGACCACTTGCTGGTGACGGGCATGGGTGTCCACGCTGATCAACTGACTGAAACCCAGCGGGTCGCGCCCTTCGGCAAGGCGCGCCCTGGCTTCGGCATTCCAGTAGTCGTGCAGTTCCCGGTACACACCGGTAATGCGCTGGGCCAGTGGTGAGTCGAGGATGATGGGCAACTGCGACCAGTCGAGCGGGTCGCCATCGGGGGCCGGACCGGCTTTGTTCAACAAGGCCTTGCGGTGAAGAATGCCTTCGAGCTCGTATAGCAGTTCCTGGGTGCGGCCGAGGCTGAATGCAGGAATGAGCAGCGTGCCCTGGTCGGCCAGGGCGCGGTCGATGGCCGTTTCCAGCCGCTGCTGACGGTCGCCGGCAGGCGGGTGCAGGCGGTCGCCGTAGGTGCTTTCCAGCACCA
Organism: Pseudomonas persica; assembly: GCF_900291015.1. Classification (GTDB taxonomy): domain Bacteria; phylum Pseudomonadota; class Gammaproteobacteria; order Pseudomonadales; family Pseudomonadaceae; genus Aquipseudomonas. The sequence continues at coordinate 86,583 of NZ_OLKL01000018.1, read as the reverse complement.
GCACATCGGCCCGTTCCGGGGGCTGCACGGGGCGCAGCAAGGGGTTGCCACACGCGCCGAGGTCACCGGAGAACACATAGCGGGTGTTGGCTTGTTCGTGCTGCATGTCGCACTCGACATACGCCGACCCCAGCAGATGGCCGGCGCGTTGCAGGCGAATGCGGCAGGTGAGACCGGGGTGCTCGACCAGGGTGTGCCACTGCTCGAAAGGCAGGGGCACGATCAGGTCGCGGATGAAATCGAGGTACTTCGCCACATGGGCGGGCTCGCTGCTGATGCTCAGCTTGTAGGCGTCTTCCAGCACCAGTGGTAGCAGCCGGGCGGACGGCTCGCTGCACAGGATGGGGCCACGGTAGCCGGCAGCCAGCAGTGCCGGGATGCGGCCAACGTGATCAAGATGCACATGGGTGACAACCAGGGCCTCGATACCCTGCACATCGAAACCGAGCGGTGCCGATGCTACGCCTGGTGCCGCCTCGGCACCCTGCTCCAGGCCGCAGTCGATCAGCAGGCTGATGGACGGGGCGAGGTGCAGCTGATGGCAGGAGCCAGTGACGCCACGGGCACCACCGTGATGGGAAAGGACGGGATATTCCATGCTGCGCACACTCGCCTTGGCCGAAAATGAAGTGCGTCATTACTCCATGACGGCCGGCGCAGGCATAGGTGAGGCTTTCCCAAACAGGTGTAGGAAATATCCTTAGTTACCGCTCAGCGCTGCCTGGCGGGCAGAAGCCCTGATCTTGCGCTTGCTGCGCTGCACGCCGTAGGCACCCAGCAACGGCCCGACTGCCAGGCCAATGACCAAGGCGGCCAGGACCAGCACGGCGACTGGCATGGCCGGGGCTGCCCAACCGAACAGGACCAACGAGACGGTTTGCTGGTTCTCCAGCACGAAGAACAGCACCACAGCCGCCAACAGCAGCACGAACACCGCCACCAGGGCGCGCTTGAGGTTACGCATCAGATTGCTCCTTGTGGAATCAGGTGTGGGCCTCATCTTCTTCTTCATTGACCCGGTCGCGCAACTCCTTGCCTGGCTTGAAGTGCGGCACGAACTTGCCTTCGAGGCTGACCGACTGGCCGGTCTTCGGGTTACGGCCTACGCGAGGGGCGCGATAGTGCAGCGAGAAGCTGCCAAAACCGCGAATCTCAATGCGATCGCCGGTGGCAAGGCATTGTGACATCTGCTCAAGCATGGTCTTGATGGCCAGCTCCACGTCCTTGGACGAGAGCAGCCCCTGATGGGTGACAATACGTTCGATCAGCTCCGACTTCGTCATATTTTTCCCTTCGTTATCAAGCAGCTAGATCATTGCTTAACCAGTTTGTAGCACGCTGGGAGGAATTTGAACAGGGTGGTTCTTGACTTAATAAAAAAATTCAAGATTGAAGTTTTACAGGAATGGTCTAGCCGGTAGGGATGAGCAGGCCCGGCCTCATTGCCGTTAGCCAGCACCACTCAGTGGTGGGAGCAGCCCTTTCGCGACACAAGGCCGCTCCCACAAAGGCCCGCACAGGCCAGAAGACAGGTGCAAGCCCCACGCTCAGGCCAACTGCTCGCGCGCACCTGACCGGGAAAAGCGTTTTCGCATCGCCAGGGCAGGCTTCTCTACCAGCTCCCACGACACATACCCCGCCAGCCAGGACGCTGGCACGGCAGCCAACATCAACCAGTAAGGCCCGGCCCATGGCATAGCCCCCGCCAACACCTGCTGGATCGGAAATGCATACAGGTAGATACCGTACGAGTAGTCCTGCACCCATGAAGGCAGCTTCACCTGCGGGCAGTAAGCAAAGTACAACGTGCCGTAAAGCGTCAGGATGGCACAGGCGAACACCTCGAAGCGCCCACCCTTGCTCAGCAGGAACAGCCCGACACAGGCCAGCAGCAGCCACCATGCATGAGGGATCAGCGCCCGGCACGAATAGAACGCCGAACCCGCCAGGAAACACACCACCAGCTTGAACGGGTACTCCCCATAAGCCGGATGCAGAGTATGCAGCCCTAACGCAATCACCAGCGCCGCCAGCGTCAGCCCTGCCATTGGCCAGCGACAAACCCTGGCCACCAGCACCAACACCCCCAGCACCAGGTACATGCGCATTTCCAGCGGAATGGTCCACAAACTGCCATTGACCGAAACCCCATGGAAACGCGGGGTAAAGTTCACCCCGGGCAGCACGAACTGGGCATCCTTGAATATCAACATCGGGCTATAGACGTACTTGTAAACCTGGCCTTTCGCAAAATACTCGGCAAGCGGCAACGAGGTAACCACAGGCCCCAGCACAAAGGCCATGAGCAACAGGCACACCAGCAAACCAGGCAAGATCCTCAGCGCACGCGCCAGGTAGAAATTCCGGGTACCATTCCTCTCACCGCTGGCAGCGATCAAAAACCCGCTAACCATGAAGAACACTTCGACACCCAGGCTGTGCACCGGCACCGGCATACCCAGCAGCAGCGCCGGGTCGGTACAACTCAGGCACTCCAGGTAGGACAACGCAAAGGAATGCCCAACCACCACAGCGGTTGCCGCCAGCAACCTGATAATCAGGAAATTGTTATCCCGCCCGCGACCTTCCATGACGTCGCCAAACATCAACATCACCCACCCCCGATATGGTCCATTTCCGACAAAAAAAAGGGCGACCCGAGGGTCGCCCTTTTTTACCGATCAAACAGAACTCAGTTCTGCTTGGCCATTGCTTCGCGCAGCAGCGCAGCCATGGTGGTGTCGGCAGCCGCTTCCGGAGCGTTTTTCAGGCTCTGGATGGCTTCGCGCTCTTCAGCATCGTCCTTCGACTTGATGGACAGGCTGATAACGCGGGACTTGCGGTCAACGCTGATGATCTTGGCTTCGATCTCTTCGCCTTCCTTCAGGACGTTACGCGCGTCTTCAACGCGGTCACGGCTGATTTCGGAAGCTTTCAGAGTAGCTTCGATGTCGTCGGCCAGAGTGACGATGGCGCCTTTGGCGTCAACTTCTTTCACGATGCCCTTGACGATAGCGCCCTTGTCATTGACAGCAACGAAGTTGGAGAACGGATCGTCTTCCAGCTGCTTGATGCCCAGGGAGATGCGCTCGCGCTCTGGGTCGACCGACAGGATGACGGTTTCCAGCTCGTCGCCCTTCTTGAAACGACGTACGGCTTCTTCGCCGGTTTCGTTCCAGGAGATGTCGGACAGGTGAACCAGGCCGTCGATGCCGCCGTCCAGGCCGATGAAGATACCGAAGTCGGTGATCGACTTGATGGTACCGGTGATCTTGTCACCCTTGTTGAACTGGCCGGAGAAGTCTTCCCATGGGTTGGACTTGCACTGCTTGATGCCCAGGGAGATACGACGACGCTCTTCGTCGATGTCCAGAACCATGACTTCCACTTCGTCGCCAACCTGAACGACTTTCGACGGGTGGATGTTCTTGTTGGTCCAGTCCATTTCGGAAACGTGTACCAGACCTTCAACGCCTTCTTCCAGCTCAGCGAAGCAGCCGTAGTCGGTCAGGTTGGTAACGCGAGCCTGTACGCGAGTACCTTCTGGGTAGCGGGCAGTGATAGCTACCCACGGATCTTCGCCCATCTGCTTCAGACCCAGCGAAACGCGGTTGCGCTCGCGGTCGAACTTCAGAACGCGAACGTCGACTTCGTCGCCAACGTTAACGATTTCCGATGGGTGCTTGATGCGCTTCCAGGCCATGTCGGTGATGTGCAGCAGGCCGTCGATACCGCCCAGGTCCACGAAGGCGCCGTAGTCGGTGAGGTTCTTGACGATACCTTTGACTTGCTGGCCTTCCTGCAGGGTTTCCAGCAGGGCTTCGCGCTCGGCGCTGTTCTCGGCTTCCAGCACGCTGCGACGGGAAACGACAACGTTGTTGCGCTTCTGGTCCAGCTTGATGACCTTGAATTCCAGCTCTTTGCCTTCCAGGTGGGTGGTGTCGCGCACAGGGCGGACATCAACCAGGGAGCCCGGCAGGAACGCACGGATGCCGTTAACGTCGACAGTGAAGCCGCCCTTAACCTTACCGTTGATAACGCCCTTGACCACTTCTTCGGCGGCGAAAGCTGCTTCCAGAACAATCCAGCACTCGGCGCGCTTGGCTTTTTCACGGGACAGTTTGGTTTCGCCAAAGCCGTCTTCGACCGCGTCCAGCGCAACGTGAACTTCGTCACCGACCTTGATGGTCAGCTCGCCAGCTTCGTTGTAGAACTGTTCGAGCGGGATGACGCCCTCGGACTTCAGGCCAGCGTGTACGGTAACCCAGTCGCCGTCGATGTCGACAACGATACCGGTGATGATCGCACCCGGCTGAAGATTGAGGGTTTTCAGGCTTTCTTCAAAGAGTTCTGCAAAGCTTTCGCTCATTTTAATTCCTGTAGATTCGGGCGAAACAGACGCCCATCGCCACATTCCAGACAATGTGGGTTTGTTTTAAGTAAAGGAAAGCCGGCAGGACGTTGACTGGTGCACCTGCCTGCTCTCCTGGCTATCAGAGAAGGTCGCGCAGCGCGATCTCGCTCCTGATACGTTGCAACACCTGCTCGATGGACAACTCGGTAGAGTCCAACTGAATGGCATCGGCCGCTGGCTTCAGCGGGGCCACTGCACGTTGGGTGTCGCGCTCATCACGCGCACGAATCTCATCCAGCAGACTCGACAGACTAACATCTTCACCCTTGTCCTTCAACTGCAGGTAGCGGCGACGTGCCCGCTCCTCCGCGCTGGCGGTGAGAAAGACTTTCAACGGCGCGTCCGGAAACACCACGGTGCCCATGTCGCGACCGTCGGCGATCAGGCCCGGAGCCTCGCGGAATTCACGCTGACGCACCAGCAGTGCATCCCGCACGGCCGGCAGCGAGGCCACCATCGACGCACCGGCACCGACGGTTTCGGTGCGGATGACGTTGCTGACGTCCTCACCCTCGAGGATGATTTGTTGCAGCTTACCGGGCTCGGCAGCGATGAACTGCACATCCAGATGGGCGGCAAGCTTGGTCAGCAGCTCTTCGTTGGTCAGGTCGACACCGTGGTTGCTGGCGTTGAACGCCAGCAACCGGTACAGCGCGCCAGAGTCCAGCAGCTTCCAGCCCAGCTCGCGAGCCAGCAGCCCGGCGACCGTACCCTTGCCCGAACCGCTTGGCCCGTCGATGGTGATGACCGGCGCCAGGGCACTCACGACTTGCCCTCTTCCGCCACGCGGATACCCACTTCGGCGCACAGCGCCAGGAAGTTGGGGAACGAGGTGGCGACGTTGGCGCAGTCGTGGATGCGGATCGGCGCGCTGGCGCGCAGCGAGGCAACACTGAAGGCCATGGCGATACGGTGGTCACCGTGGCCATGCACTTCGCCGCCGCCAAGCTGGCCGCCGTCGATGATGATGCCGTCCGGGGTCGGCTCGCACTTGATACCCAGGGTAATCAGGCCGTCGGCCATGACCTGGATGCGGTCGGATTCCTTCACCCGCAGCTCTTCGGCACCACGCAGCACGGTACGCCCTTCGGCACAGGCAGCGGCAACGAACAGTACCGGGAATTCGTCGATGGCCAGTGGCACCAGCTCTTCAGGGATGTCGATACCCTTCAGTCTGGCACCGCGCACACGCAGGTCGGCCACTGGCTCGCCGCCGACTTCACGCTGGTTTTCCAGGGTGATGTCGCCGCCCATCAGGCGCAGGATGTCGATCACGCCGGTGCGGGTCGGGTTGATGCCAACGTGTTCCAGCACCAGCTCCGAGCCCTCGGCGATGGATGCCGCCACCAGGAAGAACGCTGCCGAGGAAATGTCGGCCGGCACTTCGATACGGGTAGCAGTGAGCTTGCCACCGGACTGCAGCGAGGCTACCGGCCCGTTGCTCTCGACGCTGTAGCCAAAACCGCGCAGCATGCGCTCGGTGTGGTCACGGGTTGGCGCAGGCTCGGTGACAGTGGTCTTGCCTTCGGCGTACAGGCCGGCCAGCAGCAGGCAGGATTTGACCTGGGCACTGGCCATCGGCAGCGTATAGGTCAGCGCCTTGAGCTTGTGGCCACCGCGGATGGTCAGCGGCGGGCGGCCGTCCGGGCCGGTCTCGACCACGGCACCCATTTCGCGCAGCGGGTTGGCCACACGGTTCATCGGGCGCTTGGACAGCGAAGCGTCGCCGGTCATGGTCACGTCGAACGGCTGGCCGGCCAGCAGGCCCGACAGCAGACGCATCGAGGTACCCGAGTTACCCACGTACAGCGGCCCGGGTGGCGGCTTGAGGCCGTGCAGGCCAACGCCGTGAATGGTCACGCGACCATGGTTGGGGCCTTCGATGACCACACCCATGTCACGGAATGCCTGCAGGGTCGCCAGCGCGTCCTCACCCTCGAGGAAGCCTTCGACCTCGGTAGTGCCTTCGGCCAGCGAGCCGAGCATGATCGAGCGGTGGGAAATCGACTTGTCGCCCGGTACGCGGATTCGCCCGGACAGGCGGCCACCCGGTTGGGCCAGGAAAATCAGATCGTTGGCGTTCATAGCGTCCACATAGGCCCGGCGGGCCAGGATTTTACTGAAATGCTCGCGGGCAACGCGTGCGCGGGTGAATACACCCAGCAACTGGTGCCCGTCCCCTTCAGCGATCGCGTCGCGCAAGGCGTCGAGATCACTGCGATATGTATCAAGCGTGCGCAGGACAGCGTCGCGGTTGGCGAGAAAGATGTCGTGCCACATGGTCGGGTCGCTGCCGGCGATTCTCGTGAAATCGCGGAAGCCTCCCGCAGCGTACCGGAAGATCTCGAGGTTTTCATTGCGCTTGGCCAGTGAATCGACCAGGCCGAAGGCCAGCAGGTGCGGCAGGTGGCTGGTGGCCGCCAGCACTTCGTCGTGGCGCTCGACCGACATATGCTCAACATCGGCGTCCAGCGCGCGCCACAGGCGGTCGACCAGGGCCAGGGCGGCAGGGTCGGTTTCGGCCAGCGGCGTCAGAATGACCTTGTGCCGGCGGAACAGGGCGGCATTGGAGGCCTCTACCCCGCTCTGCTCGGAGCCGGCGATGGGGTGGCCGGGGACGAAACGTGGCAGGCGCTCGGCGCTCTCGTTTACAAAAACAGCCCGCGCTTCACGGACCACGTTGCCCTTGGCGCTACCGACGTCGGTGATGATGGCATCGCCAAGGTCAAGCCTGGCCAGGCGGGCCAAGAGTTTTTCCATGGCCAGGATCGGCACGGCCAACTGGATGACATCAGCACCGACACAGGCAGCGGCAAGGTCTTCCTCGCAGCGATCGACCACGCCCAGGGCCACGGCCTGCTTGCGCGAGGGGGCGTCCAGGTCGACACCGACCACTTCGCGGCACAGGCCGCTTTCACGCAGGCCCTTGGCGAACGAGCCACCGATCAGGCCGAGGCCGACCACGACCAGGCGGTTGATGATTGGCGCGGGTTTGGTTGTTACTGCTTTTACCACTGGTGCGAACCCTGTTCAGAAATCCAGACAGCCTGTTAAGGCCATTGGGGCTGCGTTACAGCCCATCGCCGGCAAGCCAGCCCCACAGTGACCGTACAAATCTCATGGCTTGCGCTGTACCTGTGGGAGCTGGCTTACCGGCGATGGGCCGCGAAGCGGCCCCGGCAATCTTCGATCAAAGCACCGCCTTCGGATACGACCCCAGCACCTTCAGCGCCACGGCCTCCTGACTGATCTGCTCGAGCACCGCCTTGATCAGCGGGTCGCGGTGGTGGCCGACGAAGTCGATGAAGAACACGTAGGTCCACTTGCCGCTGCGCGACGGGCGGGTCTCGATGCGGGTCAGGTCGATGCCGTTCTGATGGAACGGTACCAGCAGCTCGTGCAAGGCACCCGGCTTGTTGCTCATCGAAACGATGATCGAGGTCTTGTCGTCGCCGGTCGGCGGCACTTCCTGGCTGCCGATCATCAGGAAGCGCGTGGAGTTGTCCGGGCGGTCTTCGATCTTCTCGGCAAGGCGGGTCAAACCATACAGATTGGCCGCCATATCGCCGGCGATCGCCGCCGAGTTCCACTCGCCCTTGACCCGCTTGGCCGCCTCGGCGTTGCTCGACACAGCCACGCGCTCCACGTTCGGGTAGTGCGCGTCCAGCCACTTGCGGCACTGGGCCAGCGACTGGGCGTGGGAGTAGATGCGGGTGATGCTGTCGGTCTTGGTGTTCTCGCCCACCAGCAGGTGGTGGTGGATGCGCAGCTCGACCTCGCCGCAAATCACCATGTCGTGCTCGAGGAAGCTGTCCAGGGTGTGGCTGACAGCGCCTTCGGTGGAGTTTTCCACCGGCACCACGCCGAAGTTGACGGCACCGGCCGCCACTTCGCGGAACACCTCGTCGATGGCCGCCATCGGCCGGCTGATCACCGCGTGGCCGAAATGCTTCATGGCCGCAGCCTGGGTGAAGGTGCCTTCAGGGCCGAGGTAGGCGATTTTCAGCGGCTCTTCCAGGGCCAGGCACGACGACATGATTTCGCGGAACAGCCGCGCCATCTCTTCGTTGTCCAGCGGACCCTTGTTGCGCTCCATCACGCGCTTGAGCACGGCAGCCTCACGCTCGGGGCGGTAGAACACCGGTTTTTCGCCCTCGGCCAGCGAGGCGGTCTTGACCTTGGCCACTTCCTGGGCGCAACGGGCGCGCTCGCTGATCAGCTCGAGGATCTTCTCGTCGAGGCTGTCGATGCGAACGCGCAGCGCCTTCAGTTCCTGCTCGGACATCAGCCGTGCTCCTTCTCGAATTCGGCCATGTAGGCCACCAGGGCTTCGACTGCGTCAAGGCCCAGGGCGTTGTAGATGGAGGCGCGCATGCCGCCTACCGAACGGTGGCCCTTGAGGTTGAGCAGGCCACGGGCATCGGCGCCGGCGAGGAAGGCCTTGTCCAGGCGCTCGTCAGCCAGGCGGAACGGCACGTTCATCCACGAACGGGCGTTGTGGCTGATCGGGTTGGTGTAGAACTCGCTGTTGTCGATGAAGCCGTACAGGCGGTCTTTCTTGGCACGGTTGCGCTGCTCCATGGCCTCGACGCCACCCTGCTCTTTCAGCCACTCGAACACCAGGCCCGAGAGGTACCAGGAGTAGGTGGCCGGGGTGTTGTACATCGAGCCGTTGTCGGCCGAGACCTTGTAGTCGAGCATGGTCGGGCAGCTGCTGCGGGCGTGGCCGAGCAGGTCTTCGCGCACGATCACCACCACCAGGCCGCTTGGGCCGATATTCTTCTGCGCGCCGGCGTAGATCAGGCCGTACTGCGACACGTCGATCGGGCGCGAGAGGATGTCGGACGACATGTCGACCACCAGCGGCACGTCACCGGTTTCCGGCACCCAGTCGAACTGCAGGCCACCGATGGTCTCGTTGGACGCGTAGTGCACGTAGGCGGCCTTCTCGGTCAGCTTCCACTCGTTCTGACCCGGGATGGCCAGGTAGTCGTAGGGCTTGGCGCTGGCGGCGACGTTGACGTTGCCGAAACGGCGCGCTTCCTCGATGGCCTTTTTCGACCAGATGCCGGTCTCGATGTAGTCGGCGGTGCCGTTTTCCGGCAGCAGGTTCAGCGGGATTTCGGCGAACTGCTGGCTGGCACCGCCCTGCAGGAACAGCACCTTGTAGTTGGAGGGGACGGACAGCAGGTCACGCAGGTCCTGCTCGGCCTTCTCGGCGATGGCCACGTAATCGTCGCTGCGATGGCTCATTTCCATCACCGACAAGCCCTTGCCACGCCAATCCAGCATCTCGGCCTGGGCGCGCTGCAGAACAGCGTCAGGAAGCGCGGCAGGGCCTGCGCAGAAGTTAAAGGCTCGTTTGCTCACATCCACTCTCGCTCTGCCAAATAGAACAATTCTTCAATGCTGCCGGGTACCCTGTGGGAGCGGGTTTACCCGCGAACAAGGGCGAAGCCCTTGCCATGCACCGCGGTGTCTTCTTCGCGGGTAAACCCGCTCCCACAGGGTATTGCACCGCCCTTGAGGACGTTGCCAACTGTAATCAGTCAAACGGGGCGACCTTGGTCGCCCCGTTCGGGTTTTACGCTTGCTTACTCCTGCGGGACCTCTTCGGCGCCAGCAGCTTCAGCATCCGGTGCGTCAGCCTCGACGCCCTCCTCGTCGGCCCCGATCACATCATCGGGCTCTTCCTCGGACGGCTCCTGGATACGCTCCAGGCCCACCAGTGTCTCGTCGGTAGCCAGCTTGATCAAGGTCACGCCCTGGGTGTTACGGCCCAGGCTGGACACTTCGCCAACGCGGGTCCGCACCAGCGTGCCCTGGTCGGAGATCAGCATGATCTCTTCGCCTTCCTGCACCTGGATGGCGCCGATCAGCAGGCCGTTGCGCCCCTTGGTGCCCATGGCTATCACGCCTTGGCCACCACGGCCGCGACGCGGGAACTTGGACAGCGGGGTGCGTTTGCCGAAGCCACGCTCGGAGGCGGTGAGGATCTGCGCACCGGATTCCGGGATCAGCATGGAGATGATCTGCTGGCCCTTGCCCAGCTTCATGCCGCGCACGCCACGGGCGTTACGGCCCATCTCGCGCACCACGCTTTCAGCGAAGCGGATCACCTTGCCGGCGTCGGAGAACATCATGACTTCCTTGGCACCGTCGGTGATGGCCGCGGCGATCAGGGTGTCGCCTTCCTTCAGCTTCAGGGCGATCAGGCCGTTGGAGCGCGGACGGGCGAACTGCACCAGCGGGGTCTTCTTCACGGTACCCGAAGCGGTGGCCATGAAGATGTAGGCGCCGGTCGGCTCGGCCACCCACTCAGGGGTGTCGCCGTCTTCCTCATCGACTTCCTCGGCCTCGACCACTTCGCCTTCGAGCACGGTGTCTTCCGTATCCTCCAGCTCTTCGTCGGCGCCAGCATTCTGCTGCAGGGCCTCGAGGTCGATCTGCAGCATGGCGGTGATGCGCTCACCCTCCTCCAGCGGCAGCAGGTTGACCAGTGGGCGGCCGCGGGCGGCACGGGACGCTTCAGGGATGTCGTAGGTCTTCAGCCAGTACACCTTGCCCTTGCTGGAGAACAGCAGCAGGGTGGCGTGGCTGTTGGCAACCAGCAGGTGCTCGACGTAGTCCTCGTCCTTCACCCCGGTGGCCGACTTGCCCTTGCCGCCACGGCGCTGGGCCTGGTAGGCGGACAACGGCTGGGTCTTGGCGTAGCCGCCGTGGGAAATGGTCACCACGCGCTCTTCTTCCGGGATCATGTCGCCGTAGTTGAGGTCGTGACGCGCATCGAGGATTTCGGTGCGGCGGGCATCGCCATATTCGGCGCGGATGGCTTCCAGCTCTTCGCGGATCACCTCCATCAGGCGCTCGGCGCTGCTGAGGATACGGATCAGCTCACCGATCTGCTCGAGGATTTCCTGGTACTCGGCCAGCAGCTTCTCGTGCTCCAGGCCGGTCAGGCGGTGCAGGCGCAGGTCGAGAATGGCCTGGGCCTGTTCCGGCGACAGGTAGTACTTGCCTTCACGCAGGCCGTACTGCTCCGGCAGGTCCTCGGGGCGGCAGGAGTCGGCGCCGGCGCGCTCGACCATGACCTGCACGGCACTGGATTCCCAGGCAGTGGAGATCAGCGCCTCCTTGGCTTCGGACGGGGTCGGCGAGGCCTTGATCAGGGCGATGACCGGGTCGATGTTGGACAGCGCGACCGCCTGGCCTTCGAGGATGTGGCCGCGCTCACGGGCCTTGCGCAGCTCGAACACGGTACGACGGGTCACCACTTCACGGCGGTGACGGACGAACGCCTCGAGCAGATCCTTGAGGTTGAGCAGGCGTGGACGGCCGTCGACCAGGGCTACCACGTTGATGCCGAACACGCTCTGCAGCTGGGTTTGCTGGTAGAGGTTGTTGAGCACCACCTCCGGCACCTCGCCGCGACGCAGCTCGATGACGATGCGCATGCCGTCCTTGTCGGACTCGTCGCGCAGCTCGGTGATGCCTTCGATCTTCTTCTCTTTGACCAGCTCGGCGATCTTCTCGATCAGGCGGGCCTTGTTCAGCTGGTACGGCAGCTCGGTAACCACGATCTGCTGGCGGCCGCCGACCTTGTCGATATCTTCGATTTCGGAGCGGGCGCGCATGTAGATGCGACCACGGCCGGTGCGATAGGCCTCGATGATGCCCTGGCGGCCGTTGATCAGGCCGGCAGTCGGGAAGTCCGGGCCGGGGATGTGCTGCATCAGCTCATCGATGGTGACTTCGGGGTTGTCGATGAGTGCCAGGCAGCCATCGATGACCTCGCCGAGGTTGTGCGGCGGGATGTTGGTTGCCATGCCCACGGCGATACCGCTGGAGCCGTTGACCAGCAGGTTGGGAATACGGGTCGGCATGACAGCCGGGATCTGCTCGGTGCCGTCGTAGTTGGGCACCCAGTCGACGGTCTCTTTGTGCAGGTCGGCCAGCAGCTCGTGGGCCAGCTTGGCCATGCGCACTTCGGTGTATCGCATGGCCGCGGCGTTGTCGCCGTCCACCGAACCGAAGTTGCCCTGGCCGTCGACCAGCAGGTAGCGCAGCGAGAACGGCTGGGCCATACGCACGATGGTGTCGTAGACCGCGGTGTCGCCGTGCGGGTGGTACTTACCGATCACGTCACCGACCACACGGGCGGATTTCTTGTACGGTTTGTTCCAGTCGTTGCCCAGCTCGCTCATCGCATAGAGAACGCGACGATGCACGGGCTTCAAGCCGTCACGCGCATCGGGCAGCGCTCGCCCGACAATCACGCTCATCGCGTAGTCGAGGTAAGACTGTCTCAGTTCGTCTTCGATATTGACCGGGAGGATTTCTTTGGCCAGTTCGCCCATGAGAAGCCTGATTCCTTTTTCTGGTGAAACTTCGCAGCTCCATCAAGGGCCGAACGAAGCTCGCCGCCGCAGCGCATAAGGGTGCGACGACTTACGACAAATCAATGAGTTGTGCCATGGATCTGCGCAATGAAGGCCGCTGTGGTGGGCGGTCTTGGAAACTGCCGGATGTTATCACAAAGGCGGGGGCGGTGGGGAGATGTGGCAGGTGGCCTCACGCGGGTTTGAATCCTGGGATTTTCGCTGCCAGTGCCGGCCTCTTCGCGGGTAAACCCGCTCCCACAGCTACATCACCGCCCTCAGGCCTTGGGTTATCCCTGCGGCACTGGCGCTGCAAATATCAGTGCAGGCGCTTACGGCACATCAGTTGCGCCAGCTTGGCAGTGTCCGGGCGTTCGACGATGCCGCGCTCGGTCACGATCACGTCAATCAGGTCGGCCGGGGTCACATCGAATACCGGGTTGAATACCTCGACATCCGGCGCCACGCGGGTGCCGCCAATGTCCAGCAACTCGTCGGCAGCGCGCTCCTCCAGCAGGATGTCCTCACCCGTGGCCAGGTTCAGGTCGATGCTGGTGCTCGGCGCCACCACCATGAAACGCACACCGTGATGCATGGCGCTGACCGCCAGCTGGTAGGTGCCGATCTTGCCGGCAACGTCGCCGTTGGCGGCGATGCAGTCCGCGCCCACCACCACCCAGGTGATGCCCTTGCTCTTCATCAGGTGAGCCAGCGCCGAGTCGGCGCACAGGGTCACCGGGATGCCTTCGTTGGCCAGTTCCCAGGCGGTCAGGCGCGAGCCATGCAGCCAGGGGCGGGTCTCGCCGGCATACACCCGCTCGACCATGCCCTCCAGGTAGCCGGCGCGGATCACCCCCAGCGCGGTGCCGAAGCCACCACAGGCCAGGGCGCCGGCATTGCCGTAGGTGAGCAGGGTCTGGGCGTTGCCCTGGTGGCGGCGGATCAGCTCGATACCGTGCTGGGCCATGGTCAGGTTGGCTTCGCGGTCGCTTTCGTGGATGGCCACCGCCTCGGCCTCCAGCGCCGCCAGCACGCCCTCATCCGGACGCAGGCGCTGCAGGCGCTCGCGCATGCGGTTCAGCGCCCAGAACAGGTTGGCGGCGGTAGGGCGCGCTTCGGCCAAGGTGAGGAAGTCGTCTTCCAGGTCCATTTCCCAGTCGCCACCCTCGGCCAGCCGCTCTTCCAGGGCCAGCACCAGACCATAGGCCGCGGCAATGCCGATGGCCGAGGCGCCGCGCACGGCCATGTCGCGGATCGCCGCCGCCACCTGCGCGACATTGTCGCAGGCCAGCCAGCGTTCTTCTGACGGCAGAAGGCGCTGGTCGAGCAGGTGCAAGACGCCGCCCTGCCAGCGGATCCCGGTCACCTTCTCCGCCGCCAAAAGTCGCTCGCGCATCGCCTCTCCCCGTCGTTCGGATATCAAAAGCCGGCGATTATAGCGACCCTCGTGGCCGAGCGCTCGGGTATACTCCGGCGCAATTTTGCGAAGTTTCAGAGGACTGTTCAATGAGCAACGTCGACCGCGCCGAAATCGCCAAGTTCGAAGCGCTGGCCCACCGCTGGTGGGACCGCGAAAGCGAGTTCAAGCCGCTGCACGAAATCAACCCGCTGCGCGTCAACTGGATCGACGAGCGCGCCAGCCTGGCCGGCAAGAAAGTGCTGGACGTGGGTTGCGGCGGCGGCATCCTCAGCGAGGCCATGGCCCTGCGCGGCGCCACGGTCACCGGCATCGACATGGGCGAGGCGCCGCTGGCCGTGGCCCAGCTGCACCAGCTGGAGTCGGGCGTACAGGTGGAATACCGGCAGATCACCGCCGAAGCCCTGGCCGAGGAAATGCCCGAACAGTTCGACGTGGTCACCTGCCTGGAAATGCTCGAACACGTGCCCGACCCGTCTTCGGTCATCCGCGCCTGCTACCGCATGGTCAAGCCTGGTGGCCAGGTGTTCTTCTCCACCATCAACCGCAACCCCAAGGCCTACCTGCTGGCCATCGTCGGCGCCGAGTACATCCTGAAGATGCTGCCGCGCGGCACCCACGACTTCAAGAAGTTCATCCGCCCGTCCGAGCTGGGCGCCTGGAGCCGCGTTGCCGGCCTGCAGGTGAAGGACATCATCGGCCTGACCTACAACCCGCTGACCAAGCATTACAAGCTCAGCAGCGACGTTGACGTCAACTACATGATCCAGACCCTGCGCGAGGAATGAGCATGCGCTTGCAAGCAGTACTCTTCGACATGGACGGCACCTTGCTCGACACGGCGCCGGACTTCATCGCCATCTGCCAGGCGATGCTCGCCGAGCGCGGCCTGCCGGCCGTCGATGACAAACTGATCCGCGACGTGATCTCCGGCGGTGCCCGGGCGATGGTCGCCGCCACCTTCGCCATGAGCCCGGAGGCCGAAGGCTTCGAGGCCCTGCGCCTGGAGTTCCTCGAGCGCTACCAGCGCGACTGCGCGGTGCACAGCAAGCTGTTCGACGGCATGGCCGAGCTGCTGGCCGACATCGAGAAAGGCAACCTGCTGTGGGGTGTGGTCACCAACAAGCCGGTGCGCTTCGCCGAGCCGATCATGCAGCAACTGGGCCTGGCCGAACGTTCGGCGCTGCTGATCTGCCCGGACCACGTGAAAAACAGCAAGCCCGACCCCGAGCCGCTGATCCTGGCCTGCAAGACCCTGGGCCTGGACCCGGCCAGCGTGCTGTTCGTCGGCGACGACCTGCGCGACATCGAGTCTGGCCGCGACGCCGGTACCCGCACGGCGGCAGTGCGCTACGGCTATATTCATCCAGAGGACAACCCCAACAACTGGGGCGCCGATGTGGTGGTGGACCACCCGCTGGAACTGCGCAAAGTGATCGACAGCGCGCTGTGCGGCTGCTGATTCCCGTCTAGACCGCAGCACGGCCCCTGTGGGAGCGGGTTTCACCTGCGAATGCGTCAGCCCAGGCGACACCGGCGCCTGATCGTACGCATTCGCGGGTAAACCCGCTCCTACAGGGGACGGTGCCGCGCCAACGAACTCGAAGGACCTACCATGTTCGACTACACCGCCCGCCCCGACCTGCTGCAAGGCCGGGTCATCCTGGTTACCGGTGCCGGCCGCGGCATCGGCGCCGCTGCCGCCAAGGCCTACGCTGCGCTGGGCGCCACCGTGCTGCTGCTGGGCAAGACCGAGGCCAACCTCAACGAGGTCTACGACCAGATCGAAGCCGCCGGGCACCCGCAGCCGGTGGTGATCCCGTTCAACCTGGAAACCGCCCTGCCTCACCAGTACGATGAACTGGCGGTGATGATCGAGGAACAGTTCGGCCGCCTCGACGGCCTGCTGAACAATGCTTCGATCATCGGCCCGCGCACGCCGCTGGAGCAGTTGTCGGGTGACAACTTCATGCGCGTGATGCACATCAACGTCGATGCCACCTTCATGCTCACCAGCACCCTGCTGCCGCTGCTGAAGCTGTCGGAAGACGCTTCGGTGGTGTTCACCAGCAGCAGCGTCGGGCGCAAGGGCCGGGCCTATTGGGGTGCCTATGGCGTGTCGAAGTTCGCCACCGAAGGCCTGATGCAAACCCTGGCCGATGAACTGGAAGGCGTGGCGCCGGTGCGCTCCAACAGCATCAACCCCGGCGCCACGCGCACGGCGATGCGGGCACAGGCCTATCCCAGCGAAAACCCGCAGAACAACCCGCTGCCGGAAGAGATCATGCCGGTGTACCTGTACCTGATGGGGCCGGACAGCAAAGGAGTGAACGGGCAGGCGTTCAACGCCCAGTGAAGGTTTGCCTGTACCGGCCCTTTCGCGGGTAAACCCGCTCCCACAGGTACTGCACTGCCCTCATGGACGGTGACTCTCCCGTGGGAGCGGGTTTACCCGCGAAGAGGCCGATACAGACGAACGATCAGCCCACCGCCAACGCCGGGCGCCTACGTTCCTGCTGGCGCCCTTCCAGCTGCATGCACCGCTCCAGGAACAGGTACATGCAGTCATAGCTCCTGCATATCGCCCTGCGTAGCTCGGTACGCAGCCCCAGCGTCGGGTTCTCACCGGCCAGGGTGCAAATGATCTCCAGCGCCTCCCATGGGTGTGCGTCGTCATACTGGGCATGCATCTTCAGCCACTTCATCGCCCGCTTGCGCTCATCCTCCGGAAAGCCCAGCGCATAGGTGTCGCTGGAACACACCACCGCCGACCATTCTCCGGTCGCGCCTTCGATGGCGTAATTGGTCGCCGCCATGGAGATGGCCAGGTTTTCGGTGAAACACACACGCCAGCACCAGTCGTTCAGGCCGTTCAGCTCGGCCGGGACGTTCTGCGCCTGCAATTCATGCAGGTGCACGCCATGCGCCTGGGCCCAGCTGACCCAATAGTCGCCATGGTTGAGCTCGACCCGGATATTGCGCATCAACCAGCGCCGCGCCATATCCTCGCCCTGGTGCCGACCATAGCGGGTCTTGGTCAGGTTGTGCGCCATGTACAGCGAAAACTGCTCCACCACCGGCCAGCCACCGATCAGGTACTGGCGAATGGTCGATTGCTTCAACTGGCCATCGCGCAGCCGTGCGTAGAACTCGTGCTCCACGACCCGGCGCTTGCTTTCGCGGCAATCTTCAATCAGTTGCTGGGCCCAGTGGGGGTAGCTTGCAGGGTCCATCAGAGGGCCGATACGAACGAATGCATCAATCACTTTGAGCTCCTTGATCCTTGCGATCTCTAGCTAACGAAACGTGCCAGGTGCCCGCTGCAACAGAGGCCGGGTGGCGATCCGTTGGCGCTGCAGACTGTCACTGGTGAACACCTGGGGGCGTTCAATCAGGTAGCCCTGGGCGTAATCAACGCCAATCTCCTGCAAGGCCTGCTCGATCAAGGGTGTTTCGACGAATTCGGCAATGGTGCGCTTGCCCATTACATGACCGATGTGGTTGATGACCTCGACCATGGCCCGGTTGATCGGGTCGTCGAGCATGTCCTTGACGAAACTCCCGTCGATCTTCAGGTAATCCACGGGCAAATGCTTGAGATAGGCGAACGACGACATGCCGGCGCAGAAATCATCGAGCGAGAAGCGACAACCCAGCCCCTTCAGCTCATTGATGAAGCGGATGGCGCTGCCAAGGTTGGCTATGGCGCTGGTTTCGGTGATTTCGAAACAGATCATCCGCGGCGGGACGGCATATTCGCCGAACAGGCGTTGCAGGTATTCGAGGAACTTGTCGTCGCCAATGCTCGACCCCGACAGGTTGATCGCGCAGATCGACAGCGGACCCTCGCGCCCTTCGTCCAGGCACTGGCGAATGACCTTGAACACATTGCGCACCACCCAGCGATCCAGCGCGGTCATCAAGCCGTAACGCTCGGCCGCCGGGATGAAGCTGCTGGGCAGGATGGTACGGCCGCTTTCGTCGTGCAGGCGCAGCAGGATCTCGATATGGCCAGGGCCTTCGAAGGCTTTCAGCGGGGCGATTTCCTGAGCGTACAGGCAGAAGCGGTTTTCCTCCAGGGCCACGTGCAAGCGCTGGATCCAGGCCATTTCGCCAAAACGCATGGACAGCTCGCTGTCGTCGGCATGGTACACCTGCACGCGGTTGCGGCCCTTTTCCTTGGCCATGTAGCAGGCCATGTCGGCAGCACGCAACGAGGTCTCGAGGGTGCCGGGGGCCTGGGCCATGTGCACCAGGCCAACGCTGACGGTGGTGACGAACGGCCGCCCCTTCCACACGAAATGCAGGCTCTGCACCAGCTGGCGCAACTGCTCGGCGATGCGCTCGGCCTGGTCGGGCGGGCAGTTTTCCAACAGCACGCCGAATTCGTCACCACCCAGCCGGGCCAGGGTGTCACCTTCGCGCAGGCCAGACTGCAGCACGGCACAGATGTGCCGCAGCAGCTCGTCGCCGGCGGCATGCCCGCAGGTGTCGTTGACCAGCTTGAACTGGTCGAGGTCAAGGAACATCAGCGAATGCCGCCCGGCCTGGCGCGCCAGGTCATTGAGCGCCTGCTCCAGGCGGTATTCGAACTCGCGACGGTTGGCCAGGCCGGTCAGGGCGTCGTGGGTCGCCTGCCAGGACAGGTTGGCGATGTACTGGCGCTCCTGGGTCATGTCGTGCAGCACCAGCACAATGCCGCTGACCTGACCATCACTGACGATCGGCGAACCGACCAGGTTGACCGACACAGTGCTACCGTCCAGGCGCTGGATCAGCCGGGCATGCTCGGCACCGCCCTTGAGGCTGCCGCTGAGCACCTGCTCGACCAGGCTGCGGCCGTCTTCCTCAGCCTGCTCGTCCACCAGGCGGAACAGCGCCGACAGCGGCAGGCCCTGGGCCTGGCCGGTCTGCCAGTGGGTCAGTTGCTCGGCGGCCGGGTTCATGTAGCCAATACTGCCCTCCACATCAGCGGTAATCACTGCATCGCCAATGGCCTGCAGGGTGATCTGCGCCCGCTCCTTTTCTTCCTGCAGGGCGCTGGCAAAGGCTTGGCGCTGGGCCAGCAGCTTGCTGGAGCGGCGCCAGGCAATGGCGATCAGAAACATCGCGGTCAGCAGGTTGGTAATCATAAGCACCCGCAGCAGCATACGCGAGCCTTCGCCCAAGGCATCGCTGAACGCCCTGGCAGCCGGCGTTACCCCTTCGTTGATGGTGACGATGCGCGCCTTCCAGTCGCTGACCGTGCGGGCGTCGACCGGGCCAGCGGCGAAGCTGCTGCGCATTTCCAAGGCCAGCATATCCAGCTTGCCCAGGTAGTCGTCGCCGATGTCCCAGAAATCGATGGCCGTCTGCATGTAGCTGACGTTGCGAAAGTTGCGGTAGAACCAGATGATCCGCTCGACATCGTCGGGGTGGTTGCCGCCTTGCAGCACGGCCTGGCGCGCGGCGTTCAGGTCAGGGATGGGCTGGTCGAGCACCTCGCGCAGCTGGTGGTCGCCCTGGGGCACGGTGATAGCCTGGCGATAGCGCTGGTAGGTGCTGTCGTCGCGGGTTTCGGCGTACAGGTCGAGGTAGTAGATGGCGTCTTTCTGCGCCTTGGACCACAGGCTTTCGCCCGCGACATAGGCACGCACGGCCGAGAGCGTGTAGAGGCTGAGGCTGCCCAAGGCTACCTGGAAGATCACAACGGCGATGAAGGGCCAGGTGATGCCAAGCAACTTTGGCGCTTCTAGAGTGCGATGTCCCTTCATGGAGTCCCTGTCACAGAGCAGATGAGGCGCAAATCAACCCAGACAAGCACAGCGTAGGCGATTTGCCACCCTTGCGGTTGGGTTTTTTATGACAGAAAGGGGTGGTTTGCACATGGCCTGTACTGGCCCTGTGGGAGCGGCCTTCGAGGGATCAGCTCTGCTGCAGGTGCCCATAAAGTTTGGCATACAACCCACCCTCGGCAATCAGCTGCTGGTGGTCGCCATCCTCGGCCACATGCCCGCCGTCAAATACCAGAACCCGGTCGGCCTGTTTCACCGCCGACAGGCGGTGGGCGATGATCAGTGTGGTACGGCCGCTGAGGAAGCGCGCCAAGGCCTGGTGCAAGTTGTATTCGGTGGCCGCATCCAGGGCCGAGGTGGCTTCGTCGAGGATCACCACCTTGGGCTCGGCCAGCACCATGCGGGCAATGGCCAGGCGCTGGCGCTGGCCACCGGACAAGCGCACGCCGGAACGCCCCACCACACTGTCCAGGCCCTGCGGCAAGGCGGCGATGGTGGCATCCAGCTGGGCGATATGCAGCGCCTGCCAGCAGGCTTCGTCGCTGCAGTCACGGCCCATGGTCAGGTTGGCGCGCACGGTGTCGTTGAACAACGACGGGTGCTGCAACACCACCGCGACGTTTTCGCGCAGGGTTTCCAGGCCGATTTCCTGCAGGCTGGCACCGCCAAAGCGGATGGTGCCGGCCTGGGCGCTATAAAGGCCCAGCAACAGCTGCACCAGGGTGCTCTTGCCACCACCGCTGGCACCAACGATCGCCACCTTCTCGCCCGGGGCGATGGACAGGTCGAGGTGCTCGAGCACCGGCTCGTCAGCATAGGCAAAGCGCAGGTCACGCACTTCGATGCCCACCGTCTCGCGGCCGGCGAACGGATCGCTGGCGGCCGGGTACTGCGGCTCGTCGGCACGCGCCAGCAGTTCGTTGAGGCGGCTCAACGCACCACCGGCGGCGTAATAGGCGTATTGCAGGTTGAGCAACTGCTCCACCGGGCCGATCATGAACCACAGGTAGCTGAACACCGCCAGCATCTGGCCGATCGACAAGTCGGAGAACAGCACGGTGAGCATGGCTGCGGCGCGGAAGATATCGATACCGAACTGGAACAGCAGGCCACTGGCACGGCCGCTGGCATCGCTCTTCCATTGCGAGTCCACGGCGTAGTCTCGCACTTCGCGGGCGCGCAGGCCGAGACGACCGAGGAAGTAGCCCTGGCGGTTGCCGGCGCGAATTTCCTGAATGGCGTCGAGGGTTTCCGCCAGCGCCTGGGTAAACCGCGCGGTGCTGTCGTTCTCGAGCTTTTTCAGGTGTTTGACGCGCTTGCCCAACTGCACGGTGAAATAGATCACCAGCGGGTTGAACAGCAATATCAGCAAGGCCAGCTGCCAGTGCATCCAGATCAGGATGGCCGCCGTGCCGGTCAGGGTCAGCATGGCGACCAGGAAGCGGCTGAGGGTTTCGCCGACGAATTTGTCGAGGGTGTCCAGGTCGGTGACCAGGTGGGTGGTCACCGTGCCGCTGCCCAGGCTTTCGTATTCCTTCAGCGAGATGCGCTTGAGCCGCTCGATCAGGCGAATGCGCAGGCGATAGACGATGTCCTTGGCCAGGCCGGCAAACAGCTTGGCCTGGATCACGTTGAACGCCAGGGCGGCCAGGCGCAGGCACAGGGTCAGCAGCAACATCAGGCCGATGTAGCCGGCCGCCACCTGCCAGCTGGACGGCAGCAGGTGGTTCATCCACTTCAGCGCGGCATTGCCATGGCCCAGCAGCACTTCGTCCACCAGCAGCGGCAGCAGCAGCGGGATGGGCACGCTGCAGCAGGCCGCCAATACGGCGATGAGGTTGGCTGACCAGAGGTTTTTCTTGTGATGCAGGGCCAGGCGGCGGATTTCCGCCCAGCTCAGTCGATCGGCCGCACTGTGAGGCTTGCCCGGCACCGGGTCGGGTGACCCAGGTACATCAAGCACAGGCGGCCTGCTGCAGCCAGCGGCCGAGCAAGGGTTGCAGGCGCTCCAGCGGCTGGTAGCCGTTGGTCAGCAGGGCCAGTTGGCCATTGCGTTCGGCCAGCAGGGTCGGGAAACCGGCGATGCCCAGGTCCTGGGCCCAGCTGAAATCGGCTGCGGTGGCGGCGCGGGTGTCGGCACGGGCAAAGGCCTCGGCGAACACGGCACGGTCGAAGCCTGCCTGTTCGGCCAGCTCGACCAGATGCGGGGCAACGGTCACATCCACGCCCTGCTCGTAGAACGAGCGCTGGATCAGCGCCAGCAGTGGCCAGACACGCTCGGCGTCCAGCTCGCGGGCGGTGACCAGGGCACGGCAGGCCGGCTCGGTGTCGTAGACGAAGCCGTCGGGCATGGCCCCCTCGAAGCGGAACGGCTGGCCGGTGGCATCGGCCACCGCCTGCCAGTGTTCGAGGATGTACTTGCGGGTAGAACTGTCCAGGGCACTGCCGCCGGTACGCAACCCGCCCGGCACCAGGCGGGTCGGCACACCTGCCTCACGCGCCTGGGCGATCAGAGCCGCGGCCACTGGCGCAAAACCCCAGCACCAGGAGCACATCGGGTCCATTACATAGATCAGGCGTGCAGACATGCATCAAGCCTCGGCTTTGTAGTTGTAACCGATCGGGTGCGGCAGGTTGCGGGCCTTGGCCAGCTCGATCTGCTTCTGCCGGTCGATGGCGCTACGCCGGGTCTTCTCGCTCAGGGTGTCCCAGCAATGCGGGCAGCTGACCCCTGGCGAATAGTGTTCGGACGCGCGCTCCTCTGCATTGATCGGGTGGCGGCAGGCGTGGCACTGGTCGTACTCGCCTTCGCTCAGGTCATGGCGCACCGTGACGCGGTTGTCGAAGACGAAGCAGTCGCCGTCCCACAGGCTTTCTTCCTGAGGCACTTCCTCGAAGTATTTCAGGATGCCGCCCTTAAGATGATAGACCGCCTCGAAGCCTTCACCGAGCATGTAGCTGGAGGCTTTTTCGCAACGGATACCGCCGGTGCAGAACATGGCAACCTTCTTGTGCTTGCCGGGGTCGAAGTTGGCCTTGATGTAGTCGGGGAACTCGCGGAATGTTTCGGTCTTCGGGTCGATGGCGCCCTTGAAGGTGCCGATGGCCACTTCGTAGTCGTTACGGGTATCTATAAGCAGCACTTCCGGGTCGCTGATCAGCGCGTTCCAGTCCTTGGGCTCGACGTAGGTGCCGACCGCCTGGTTCGGGTCCACGCCCGGCACGCCGAGGGTGACGATCTCTTTCTTGAGCTTGACCTTGGTGCGGTAGAACGGCTGTTCGTCGCAGTACGACTCCTTGTGGTCGACATCGGCCAGGCGCGGGTCGTTGCGCAGCCAGGCCAGCAGGCCGTCGATGCCTTCGCGGGTGGCCGACACGGTGCCGTTGATGCCCTCGTGGGCCAGCAGCAGGGTGCCTTTGACATTGTTGTCGAGCATGCTCTGGAGCAGTGGCTCACGCAGCTCGACGTAGTCTTCCAGGGTGACGAACTTGTACAGCGCCGCGACGACGATGGTTTGGGACATGAAGCAGAATCTCCAGGTGGTTGCCCTCGTAAAGGGCGGACCGGGTTACACAAGAAACAGGGGGCCGCTGCGCGACCCATCGCCGGCAAGCCGGCTCCCACAGATAGTGGGAGCCGGCTTGCCGGCGATGGGCTGCACAGCAGCCCCCTTTGGGATGGTGCGGATTCTACCAGAACAACTGCAAGGTTTCAGTGCCCGCCGCCCGCGCACACCGGCGAGGCCGGTGCAACGCCGACCTTGGCCCACTCTTCGGCGGTGTAGGTGTGGATGGCCAGGGCATGGATCTCGCCCATCAGCTCGCCCATGGTGGCGTACACCTTCTGGTGGCGCTTGACGCTGTTCAACCCGGCAAACTGCTCGCTGACGATCACTGCCTTGTAGTGGGTCTCCTGACCACGACTGTGCATGTGGCTTTCGTTGAGCACTTGCAGGTGTTGCGGCGCCAGGGCAGCCAGCTGCTGTTCGATACGCTGTTGCATGGTCATCGCGGGGTACTCACTTCTTCGCCGGGGCGGCGGCCTTGCCAGCGTTCGGGTCCAGTTCCTTGGTCATGTCGTCCAGCAGCTTGTTCACTACCGGTACCGCTGGCTCCAGGCTCTGCTGGGTCAGCTGGGCCGACTGCTGGGTGACCTTGGGCATTTCGCGCAGCACTTTCTTGCCCAGCGGCGATTCGTAGAACTTGACCAGGTCCTTGAGCTCCTGCTCGGTGAAGGTCTGGGTGTACAGATCGACCATCTTCGGCTTCAGCTTGTTCCAGCCGATGGCGTTGTCCAGCGCGGCGTTGGCCTTGGCCTGGTAGCTTTCCAGCAGCGGCTGCTTGGTGGCCGGGGCCTTGGTCTGGGCGAAACGCTGGGCGAACATCTGCTGGACCTGCATGTACACCGGGGTGCCCAGCTTGTCGGCGTTGGCCAGGGTCAGGAATTTCTCGGCAGCAGCGTTGTGGCTGGCGGTGGCAGCGAGTACCTGGCCGCTGGCGCAAGCCAGGGCAACGGCGGCACAAAGGACACGGAGACGGGTCATTGCATTTCCTTCAGAAGAGAGGGAGGCGGGTACCTCAGAGTAGAGCATTCTGCGCCGTGGTGGCGATGTGCTCAAGTGGCACGACGAGCGACTGAACCGCCCGGTCGAATCAGGGCCTAAACTGCGATTTCGAACTACACAGGAGTGAGTACAGAATGAGCCGTATCGAGACAGACAGCCTGGGCCCGGTCGAAGTTCCTGAGGACGCCTACTGGGGTGCGCAGACCCAGCGTTCGCTGATCAACTTCGCCATTGGCAAGGAACGCATGCCCATCGCGGTGCTGCACGCCCTGGCGCTGATCAAGAAGGCCGCGGCACGCGTCAACGACCGTAATGGCGACTTGCCGGCCGACATCGCCCGGCTGATCGAACAGGCCGCCGACGAAGTGCTGGGCGGCCAGCATGACGACCAGTTCCCGCTGGTGGTCTGGCAGACCGGCAGCGGCACCCAGAGCAACATGAACGTCAACGAAGTGATCGCCGGGCGGGCCAACGAACTGGCCGGCAAGGGCCGTGGCGGCAAGGCGCCCGTGCACCCCAACGACCACGTCAACCGCTCGCAGAGTTCCAACGACTGCTTCCCCACCGCCATGCACATTGCCGCGGCGCAGGCGGTGTACAACAAGCTGCTGCCGGCCATCGCCGAGCTGTCCTCGGGGCTGGCCGAGCTGTCGGCACGCCACCACAAGCTGGTGAAGACCGGCCGCACGCACATGATGGACGCCACGCCGATCACCTTCGGCCAGGAGGTGTCGGCCTTCGTCGCCCAGCTCGACTACGCCCAGCGCGCCATCCGCGCCACCCTGCCAGCGGTGTGCGAACTGGCCCAGGGCGGCACTGCCGTGGGCACCGGGCTCAACGCCCCGCATGGTTTTGCCGAAGCCGTCGCCGCCGAGCTGGCGGCGCTGTCTGGCCTGCCGTTCGTCACTGCGCCGAACAAGTTCGCTGCCCTCGCCGGCCACGAGCCGCTGACCAGCCTGGCCGGTGCCCTGAAGACCCTGGCCGTGGCCCTGATGAAAATCGCCAACGACCTGCGCCTGCTGGGCTCCGGCCCGCGCGCCGGGCTGGCCGAGGTACGCCTGCCGGCCAATGAGCCAGGCAGCTCGATCATGCCAGGCAAGGTCAACCCGACCCAGTGCGAAGCGCTGTCGATGCTGGCCTGCCAGGTGCTGGGCAACGATGCCGCGATCGGCTTTGCCGCCAGCCAGGGGCATTTGCAACTGAACGTGTTCAAGCCGGTGATCATCCACAACCTGCTGCAGTCGATCGAATTGCTGGCTGACGGCTGCCGCAACTTCCAGCAGCACTGCGTGGCGGGCATCGAGCCGGATGCCGAGCAGATGGCGGCACACCTGGAGCGGGGGCTGATGCTGGTGACGGCGCTGAACCCGCATATTGGCTATGACAAGGCGGCGGAAATTGCCAAGAAGGCCTATGGCGAAGGCAAGACCTTGCGCGAGGCGGCACTGGAGTTGAAGTACCTGACCAATGAGCAGTTCGACCAGTGGGTGAGGCCGGAGAACATGCTGGCCCCGGGGGGCAAAGGCTAAGTCATGTGCTGCCTTTACCGGCCCTTTCGCGGGTAAACCCGCTCCCACAGGATTACCACAAAGCTGAATATTGTGGGGTCCCTGTGGGAGCGGGTTCACCCGCGAAGAGGCCGGTACAGGCCATCACTGAACCTGGGCCAGCCGCGCCCTGCGCGCCCGCCACCCAGCCACCAGCGATGGCCCCAGCGCCACCAGCGCCGAGCCCAGCACCACCGTCACCGCCCCCACATAGCCCAGGCCATTGATGTCCTCGGCATGCACATACTCAGGCCACACCAAGGCCGCCAGCGCCACCGCCACAAAGGTCACCAGCGGAGTCAGCGCCAGCGTGGCGCTCACCCGTGACGCCTCCCAGTGCGCCAGCGCCTCGGCAAACGCGCCATAGGCCACCAGGGTATTCAGGCAACAGGCCAGCAACAGCCAGCCTTGCACGGGGGTCAGCCGCAACGCCTCCAGCGGGTGGACCCAGGGCGTCAGCAGCGCGGCGCAGCCGAGGTAGATCACCATCATTACCTGCTGCGAATGCCACACAGTCAGCAGCTGCTTCTGGCTAAGCGCATAGAACACCCAGATGCTGGTGGCCAGCAGGATGGTCAGCACACCAGTGGTATAGGTGCCGAGCGAGGACAGCAGCTCTTCCAGGCGCTGGTTGAAGAACAGGC
This sequence comes from Pseudomonas persica, assembly GCF_900291015.1. Lineage (GTDB taxonomy): Bacteria > Pseudomonadota > Gammaproteobacteria > Pseudomonadales > Pseudomonadaceae > Aquipseudomonas. Next base: position 59,844 of record NZ_OLKL01000018.1, on the reverse strand, counting down.
CAAACCCTGCCAGCAGGATCAGCAGGCCCATGCCCTGCCCCAGGCTGAAACGCTCGCGGAACACGAACACGCTGGCCACCAGCAACAGCACCGGGCCAATCTGCACCACCAGTTGCGCGGTGCCCGGGCTGAGCAGGTTGAGGCCGATCAGGTACAGCACGTAGTTGCCCATCAGGCCGAACACGGCCACTACCACCAGGCCTTTGCCCTTGGGCGCCAGTTTGCTGAAGGAAGGCAACCTGCGCTTGGCGGCCAGCCAGGCGAACAGCAGGCCACCGGAGACCAGCAGGCGGTACCAGGTGACGGTGACCGGGTCGACCACTTGCAGCACCTGCTTGAGCTTGATCGGCAGGATGCCCCAGAGCAGTGCAGTCAGAAGTGCCAGGAACAGGCCATAGCCCCAGCGGCCAGTAGTGGTGTGCATAACGTCCTCGATCAAGCCCGTGGTGGGGGTGGTTGAATTCTACGGGCTTCGAGGGTGGGGACGGTGGCGAATGCCGGGAAAAGAATTCATCAGGTCATTCTTCTGCGGCATGGCTTGCCCGATGTGTTGCCTGTGCCGGCCTCTTCGCGGGTAAACCCGCGAAGAGGCCGGCACAGGCAAACAGGAACTTCGATTATTTCTTGTCCTTGGCAAACGCCGCCTCAAGCGCCTGGTTGAGGGTGCGCAACACCTTCACCCGCGCCCAGCGCTTGTCGTTGGCCTCCACCAGCGTCCACGGCGCAATCTCGCTGCTGGTGCGGTCGACCATGTCCCCCACCGCCTGGACATAGGCGCCCCACTTGTCGCGGTTGCGCCAGTCATCTTCGGTGATCTTGTAGCGCTTGAACGGGATCTGCTCGCGCTCTTCAAAGCGCTCCAGCTGGGTCTGCTGGTCGATCGCCAGCCAGAACTTGACCACCACCGTGCCAGCATTCACCAGCTGTTCCTCGAAATCGTTGATCTCGCTGTAGGCACGCATCCAGTCGGCCGGGCTGCAGAAGCCTTCCACCCGCTCCACCAGCACCCGGCCATACCAGGAGCGGTCGAAGATGGTGAACTTGCCACGCGCCGGAATGTGCCGCCAGAACCGCCACAGGTAAGGCTGCGCGCGCTCTTCTTCAGTGGGCGCGGCAATCGGCACGATACGGTACTGGCGCGGGTCCAGCGCCGCGGCCACGCGGCGGATGGCACCGCCCTTGCCGGCAGCGTCGTTGCCTTCGAACACCGCCACCAGGGCATGCTGGCGCATGCGCTTGTCGCGCAGCAGGCCGGCCAGGCGGGCCTGCTCGGTGACCAGTTGCTCCTGGTAGTCGGACTTGTCCAGGCGCAGGGTCATGTCCAGCGCACCGAGCAGGCTGCGCTGGTCGATGCTGCGCCCCAGTGGCGCGACGTTGCCCTGGTGCTTGCCTTTGGGGTTGTTGGCCAGTGCCGCCTGCAGGCTTTCCAGCAGGATGCGCCCTACCGCCAGGCTGCGGTAGTTCGGGTCGACGCCCTCGATGATATGCCATGGCGCATAGTCGCGGCTGGTGCGGCGCAGCACGCGCTCACCAAAGCGCACGAAACGGTCGTAGGTTTCCGACTGCTGCCAGTCCAGCGGGCTGATCTTCCAGCTGTGCAAGGGGTCGTCCTTGAGCGATTTCAGCCGCGCCTTCATCTGCTTCTTGGACAGGTGGAACCAGAACTTGATGATCAGCGCGCCTTCATCGCACAGCATCTGCTCCAGGTGTTCGGCACCGGTGATGGCCTGGTCGAGCACGGCATCCTTGAACACCCCGTGTACCCGCCCCTGCAGCATCTGGCTGTACCAGTTGCCGAAGAACACGCCCATCCGCCCCTTCGGTGGCAGGGCCCGCCAGTAGCGCCAGGCCGGCGGGCGGGCCAGCTCTTCGTCGGTCTGCTGGTCGAAGGTGAGCACATCGATCATGCGCGGGTCCATCCACTCATTGAGCAGTTTGACCGTCTCGCCCTTGCCGGCGCCTTCGACGCCGTTGATCAGCACGATCACCGGGAAACGCGCCTGCTGCTTGAGTTCGTACTGGGCTTCAAGCAGGGCCTCGCGCAAAGCGGGCACCTCGGCGTCGTAAGCCTCCTTGTCGATGCTATGGCCGATTTCGGCGGATTCGAACATGCACTGGCTCCTTCAATGGATAAGCAAGACTAGCGGATTTGTAAGCTGCCTCCCACAGGTACTGCGCTACCTTTGAAGGCGGTAAAAATCGTGTGGGAGCGGGTTTACCCGCGAAGAGGCCGGCACAGCCTGCGCAAACCTCCCGGATGGCATAAAATCCGCCCATCCGCTGCAACCGAGCCAACCATGTCCACCCTCCTCCAGCATGCCCAGATCGACTGGGACGACCAGGGCCGCCCCCATTCGCGGCAATACGACGACGTCTATTTCGCGGTCAACGAAGGCATCGAAGAAACCAAGCACGTGTTTCTTGGGCAAACCCGCCTGGCCGAGCGCTTTGCCGACCTTGCCCCGCACACCTGCCTGGTGATCGGCGAAACCGGTTTCGGCACCGGCATGAACTTCTACTGCGCCTGGCAACTGTTCGAGCAACACGCCCACGCCCACGCCCGCCTGCATTTCGTCAGCGTCGAAAAGTACCCCCTCGGTCGCGACGACATGGCCCGCGCCCTGCGCCTCTGGCCGGAACTGGCGGCCTACAGCCAGCCCCTGCTGGAGCAATACGTGGCAGTGCACCCGGGCTTCCAGCAGTTCACCTTCGACAACGGCCGGGTCACCCTCACCCTGCTGATAGGTGACGTACTGGAACAGCTGCCGCAACTCGATGCGCAGATCGATGTGTGGTTCCTCGATGGCTTCGCCCCGGCCAAGAACCCCGACATGTGGACCCCGGAGCTGTTCGCACAGCTGGCGCGGCTGTCACACCCCGGCACGGTGCTAGGCACTTTCACCACCACCGGCTGGGTACGCCGCAGCCTGGTCGACGCCGGCTTCGCCATGAAGAAGGTGCCGGGCATCGGCAAGAAATGGGAAGTGATGAGCGGCGCCTATGTCGGCCCCGTGCCCAGCCCCGGCGCGCCATGGTACGCACGCCCGGCTGCCACGGCGGGGCGGCGTGAAGCGCTGGTGATAGGGGCCGGGCTCGCCGGCAGCACAACCGCCGCCAGCCTGGCCCGGCGTGGCTGGCAGGTTACCGTACTGGAACGCCACGACACCCCGGCACGGGAAGCTTCGGGTAACCCGCAAGGGGTGCTGTACCTCAAACTGTCTGCCCATGGCACGGCGCTGTCGCAGATGATCCTGGCCGGTTTCGGCTACACCCGGCGCCAGCTGCAGCGCCTGCAACGTGGCCGCGACTGGGATGCCTGCGGCGTGCTGCAACTGGCCTTCGACAACAAGGAAGCCGAACGCCAGGGCAAACTGACCGCCGCCTTCGAACATGGCCTGCTGCACTCGCTGCAACGTGCAGAGGCTGAAGCCGTCGCCGGGGTGGCCTTGCCGGCGGGTGGGCTGTTCTATCCCGAAGGTGGCTGGGTGCACCCGCCGGCGCTGTGCCTGCAGCAGTTGCAGCACCCGGGTATTCGCCTGCTGACGCACCTGGAGGTGCTCGAGTTGCGCAAGCTCGACGGGCAGTGGCAAGCCTGGGCGGGCGAACGCCTGCTGGCCAGCGCGCCGGTGGTGGTCCTGGCCGGTGCCGCCGACGTACTGCGCTTCGAGCCGTGCGCGCAGCTGCCGCTCAAGCGCATCCGCGGGCAGATCACCCGCCTGCCGGCCACCGCCAGCAGCCGCGCGCTGCGCACCGTGGTGTGTGCGGAAGGCTATGTGGCGCCGCCGCGCGGGGATGAACATACCTTGGGTGCGAGCTTCGACTTCCACAGCACAGACCTGGCGCCGACGGTGGCCGAGCACCAGGGCAACCTGGCGTTGCTGGAGGAGATTTCGGTCGACCTGGCCCAGCGTCTGGGTGCCGCCGAGCTGGACGCCGGGCAATTGCAGGGGCGCGCGGCGTTCCGTTGCACCAGCCCGGATTACCTGCCGATCGTCGGGCCGGTAGCGGATGCGCAGGCGTTCACCGAAGCCTACGCAGTGCTGGGCCGGGATGCGCGGCAGGTGCCGGATGTGGCCTGCCCTTGGCTGGCTGGGTTGTATGTGAACAGCGGGCATGGCTCGCGCGGGTTGATCACGGCACCGTTGAGCGGCGAACTGGTGGCGGCCTGGGTGTGCGGGGAACCGCTGCCGTTGCCACGGGCGGTCGCGGAGGCTTGTCACCCGAACCGGTTTGCCTTGCGCAAGTTGATTCGCGGGAAATAGGGAACTGGGACCGCCGTGCAGCCCTTCGCAGGCTGCGCAGCAGCCCCATATAACAGATCGGTCTAAAACTCTCATAAAGCACACAGGTCAGTTCCTTGAGGTGCCCTAATCCGGGGCACCCCCTCCCCAACGGAAAAACCGGTAAGGACCTATGTGCGGATTAGCAGGAGAGTTGCGTTTCACCCCCATCGACCAAGCCCCTCGCCCAGCCGACCTGGCTGCGGTAGAGCGCATCACCCACCACCTGGCGCCCCGCGGCCCTGATGCCTGGGGCTTCCATAGCCACGGCCCGATCGCCCTCGGCCACCGGCGCCTGAAAATCATGGACCTGTCCGACGGCTCTGCCCAGCCAATGGTCGACAACACCCTGGGCCTGTCGCTGGCCTTCAACGGCGCCATCTACAACTTCCCCGAACTGCGCCAGGAGCTGCAGGCCCTGGGCTACAGCTTCTGGTCCGACGGCGACACCGAGGTGCTGCTCAAGGGCTACCACGCCTGGGGCGCTGCCTTGCTGCCCAAGCTCAATGGCATGTTCGCCCTGGCCATCTGGGAACGCGACAACCAGCGCTTGTTCCTGGCCCGCGACCGCCTGGGCGTCAAACCCTTGTACCTGTCACGCAACGGCGAGCGCCTGCGTTTCGCCTCGACCCTGCCGGCGCTGCTCAAGGGTGGTGACATCGACCCGATGCTCGACCCGGTGGCGCTCAACCACTACCTGAACTTCCACGCCGTGGTGCCGGCGCCACGCACACTGCTGGCCAACGTGCAAAAGCTGGAACCCGGCACCTGGATGCGCATCGACCACCATGGCGAAGTGGAACGCCAGACCTGGTGGCAGCTGCACTACGGCGCCAACCCCGATGAGCGTGAGCTGGACCTGGAAGGCTGGACCAGCCGCGTACTCGATGCCACTCGCGACGCCGTGGCCATTCGCCAACGGGCAGCGGTGGACGTGGGTGTGCTGCTGTCGGGCGGGGTCGACTCCAGCCTGCTGGTCGGCCTGCTGCGCGAAGTGGGCGTGGACAACCTGTCGACCTTCTCCATCGGTTTCGAGGATGCCGGCGGCGAACGCGGCGACGAGTTCCAGTACTCCGACCTGATTGCCAAGCACTACGGCACCCGTCACCACCAGTTGCGCATCGCCGAGCACGAGATCATCGAGCAGCTGCCAGCCGCCTTCCGCGCCATGAGCGAGCCAATGGTCAGCCACGACTGCATCGCCTTCTACCTGCTGTCGCGCGAAGTGGCCAAGCACTGCAAGGGCGTGCAAAGCGGCCAGGGTGCCGACGAGCTGTTCGCCGGCTACCACTGGTACCCACAGGTGGACGGCGCCGAGGACGCCTTTGCCGCCTACCGCGAGGCCTTCTTCGACCGCAGCCACGCCGAGTACCGCGACACCGTGCAGGCACCCTGGCTGCTTGAAACCGACGCGGCCGGCGACTTCGTCCGTGAACACTTCGCCCGCCCTGGCGCCCCCGATGCGGTAGACAAGGCGCTGCGCCTGGACAGCACGGTGATGCTGGTCGATGACCCGGTCAAGCGGGTCGACAACATGACCATGGCCTGGGGCCTGGAGGCGCGCACGCCGTTCCTCGACTACCGCCTGGTGGAACTGTCGGCGCGCATTCCGGCACGCTTCAAGCTGCCCGACGGCGGCAAGCAGGTGCTCAAGCAGGCGGCGCGGCGGGTGATTCCGCACGAGGTGATCGACCGCAAGAAGGGCTACTTCCCGGTGCCGGGCCTCAAGCACCTGGAAGGCGCCACCCTCGGCTGGGTGCGTGAGTTGCTGACCGACCCCAGCCAGGACCGCGGGCTGTTCAACCCGGCCATGCTCGACCGCCTGCTGGGCAACCCGCACGGCCAGTTGACGCCGCTACGCGGCTCCAAGCTGTGGCAACTGGCGGCGCTGAACCTGTGGCTGAGCGAACAAGGAATCTGACCGATGAAAGCTCACGAGATCGCTTACGGTCAGCGCCTGCTGCGCGGCCAGGCGCCGTCCTACGAGCGCTTGCAGGCGCGCCTGGCCGGCGATGGCAGCCAGCCCCACGACCAGCCGCGCGCCGTGCATTGCGGCTGGGGCCGGCTGCTGATCGGCCACACTTACCCCAACCCGGCCGACCTGGCCGCCGACCTGCTGGACGAACGCCCCGGCGAGCGCGACATCGCCCTGTACGTGGCCGCGCCGCAGCAGCTGCTGGCCCAGGCCCCGCAGCAACTGTTTCTCGACCCATCCGACACCCTGCGCCTGTGGTTCACCGACTACCGCCCGGCGCAGCGGGTGTTCCGCGGCTTCCGCGTGCGCCGGGCGCAGAACCCGGGCGACTGGCAGGCGATCAACACCCTGTACCAGGCGCGCGGCATGCTGCCGGTCGACGCCGAACTGCTCACCCCACTGCCCCTGGGCGGCCCGGTGTACTGGCTGGCCGAGGACGAAGACAGCGGCGCGGTAATCGGCAGCGTCATGGGCCTGAACCACGCCAAGGCGTTCGACGACCCCGAGCACGGCAGCAGCCTGTGGTGCCTGGCAGTAGACCCGCACTGCACCCGCCCCGGCGTGGGTGAAGTGCTGGTGCGCCACCTGATCGAGCACTTCATGAGCCGCGGCCTGGCCTACCTGGACCTGTCGGTGCTGCACGACAACCGCCAGGCCAAGCGCCTGTACCAGAAGCTGGGTTTTCGCAACCTGCCGACCTTCGCGGTCAAGCGCAAGAACGGCATCAACCAGCAGCTGTTCCTGGGCCCGGGCCCCGAGGCCGGGCTCAACCCCTACGCGCGCATCATTGTCGACGAAGCGCTGCGCCGGGGCATCGAGGTACAAGTGGACGATGCCGCCGGCGGGCTGTTTACCCTGAGCCTGGGCGGGCGCCGCATTCGCTGCCGTGAGTCGCTCAGCGACCTGACCAGCGCCGTGACCATGACCCTGTGCCAGGACAAGCGCCTGACCCGGCATGCCCTGCACAACGCCGGGTTGCAGGTGCCGGCACAGCAGCTGGCCGGCAATGCCGACGACAACCTGGCGTTTCTCGACGAGCATGGCGCGGTGGTGGTCAAGCCGGTCGATGGCGAGCAAGGCCAAGGGGTGGCGGTGAACCTCACCTGCATTGACGACATCACCCGCGCCGTGGCACATGCTCGCCAGTTCGACAGCCGCGTGTTGCTGGAGAGCTTCCATGCCGGGCAGGACCTGCGCATCGTGGTGATCGGCTATGAAGTGGTGGCCGCCGCCATCCGTCACCCGGCGCAGGTGCTGGGGGATGGCACGCACAGCATCCGCCAGCTGATCGAGGCCCAGAGCCGCCGGCGCCAGGCGGCAACCGCTGGCGAAAGCCGCATTCCACTGGATGACGAAACCGAGCGCACCCTGCGCGCGGCGGGCTTTGGCTATGACGACGTGTTGCCCGCCGGCCGGCGCCTGGCCGTGCGGCGCACCGCCAACCTGCACACCGGTGGCACCCTGGAGGATGTGACCGAACGCCTGCACCCGGTGCTGGCCGATGCCGCCGTGCGCGCTGCGCGGGCGCTGGAGATTCCGGTGGTGGGGCTGGACTTCATGGTGCCTGATGCCGGGCAACCGGAGTACGTGATCATCGAGGCCAACGAGCGTGCCGGGTTGGCCAACCATGAACCGCAGCCGACCGCCGAGCGATTTATGGACCTACTGTTTCCGCATAGCCGGCCTTTGGCATAAACCAGTGCCGGCCTCTTCGCGGGTAACCCCGCTCCCACAGCGACCCCACAGTTCCTGCGGGCAGCGCTGTACCTGTAGGAGCGGGTTTACCCGCGAAGAGGCCGGCACAGGAGTAAAGGAGTCCCCAACCATGTCCGACCGACATCCCGAACCCGATCTCGACTACCTCAAGCGCGTGTTGCTGGAGATGCTCGCCATTCCCAGCCCCACCGGCTTCACCGACACCATCGTGCGCTACGTGGCCGAACGCCTGGACGAGCTGGGCATCCCTTTCGAGCTGACCCGCCGGGGCACCATCCGCGCCACCTTCAAGGGCCGGCAGACCTCGCCCGACCGTGCCGTATCCGCCCACCTGGACACCATCGGCGCCAGTGTGCGCCAGGTGCAGGACAACGGCCGCCTGGCCCTGGCGCCGGTCGGCTGCTGGTCCAGCCGCTTTGCCGAAGGCAGCCGGGTCAGCGTGTTCACCGACACTGGCGTATACCGGGGTAGCGTGCTGCCGCTGATGGCCAGCGGGCATGCCTTCAATACCGCCATCGACCAGATGCCGATCAGCTGGGAACACGTGGAGGTACGCCTGGACGCCTACTGCGCCACCCGTGCCGACTGCGAGGCACTGGGCGTGAGCATCGGTGATTTCGTAGCCTTCGACCCACTGCCCGAATTCACCGAAAGCGGCCATATCAGCGCCCGCCACCTGGACGACAAGGCCGGTGTGGCAGCGCTGCTGGCGGCGCTGAAAGCCGTGGTGGAAAGCGGCCGCCAGCCGCTGATCGACTGCCACCCGCTGTTCACCATCACCGAGGAGACCGGCTCGGGCGCCGCTGGCGCGCTGCCTTGGGATGTCAGCGAGTTCGTCGGCATCGACATCGCCCCGGTGGCGCCCGGGCAAGCCTCCAGCGAGCATGCAGTGAGCGTGGCCATGCAGGACTCGTCAGGGCCTTACGACTACCATTTGTCCCGCCACCTGCTGAAACTGGCCGGCGACTACGACCTGCCGGTGCGGCGCGATGTGTTCCGTTACTACTTCAGCGATGCCCATTCAGCGGTGACGGCGGGGCACGACATTCGTACCGCGCTGGTGGCGTTTGGCTGCGACGCCACCCATGGGTATGAGCGAACCCATATCGACAGCCTGGCGGCGCTGAGCCGGTTGCTGTCGGCGTACCTGCTGAGCCCGCCGGTGTTTGCCAGCGATTCGCAACCGGCCAATGCGTCGCTGGAACGCTTCAGCCACCAGCTGGAGCATGATGCGCAGATGGAGAGCGAGACACGGGTGCCGGCGGTGGATAGCCTGCTCGGGAACAAGGGCTGAGGGGGATGCAAAGCGGCCCCAAAATGCCAGTTTTTTCGCGTAGCATGCCCCCACCAACCCCTAGGCAACGCCCACCATGCTGATCCCCTACGACCAACTGCAAGCCGAAACCCTGACTCGCCTGATCGAGGACTTCGTCACCCGCGACGGTACCGACAACGGCGACGACACCCCGCTGGAAACCCGTGTGCTGCGGGTGCGCCAGGCATTGGCCAAGGGCCAGGCGTTCATCCTGTTCGACCCGGAAAGCCAGCAGTGCCAGTTGCTGGCCAGGCATGATGTGCCCCGGGAGTTGCTCGACTAGCAGGCCTGGCCTCTTCGCGGGTAAACCCGCTCCCACAGGTACGGCACAATCCTCGCGAGCGATGCGATCCCTGTGGGAGAGGCCAGTGCAGGCGGCATCAGGCTTTGCTTTGCTTGGCAGCCTTGATGCGCTTGTACACCTCGGCCCGATGCACCGGTACCTGGCGCGGGGCATCCACGCCAAAGCGCACCACCCCGTCCCGCGTCTCCACCACCATGACCCGAATGTCATCACCAATCACGATGACCTCCCCTACTTCGCGCCCTATTACCAACATGCTCCGATCCTCCAGCGAAAGGGAAAACCGGAGCCTGCCTTGATGGCATTCGGCTACTCAATAGCGCTACAGTGATTCAGAAACGCCCTACATTTTTGGGTAAATTTCCCTACAGACCAATCAGCGCGAATGGGCCTTGGCGCGCATTTTCACCGCCATTTCAGCCATCTCGTCATACAGCCGCTCGGGGGCCTGGCGCTTCAGTTGCCAGGCCTGGCGCCCGGCCTCGTGGGGCAGGATCAGGAATTCACCCGCGCCAACCTGCTGGTGGATGTAGTCGGCGATTTGCGCCGCGTTGATCGGCGAGCCTTCCAGCAGCTTGCCAACCTGCGTTTTCATTGCCGGGTTCGGCCCGCGGAACGAGTCCAGCAGGTTGGTCTGGAAGAACGATGGGCACACCACGTGCACCGCCACCTCCAGCTGGCGCAGTTCCACCAGCAGGCTTTCCGACAGGGCCAGCACGCCGGCCTTGGCCACGTTGTAGTTGCTCATGCCCGGGCCCTGCATCAGCGCGGCCATCGAGGCGATGTTGATGATCCGCCCCTTGCTGCGCTCCAGCAGCGGCAGGAAGGCCTTGCAGCCCTTGACCACGCCCATCAGGTTGACTGCGATCTGCCAGTCCCAGTCCTCCAGCGACAGTTCGGCGAAGAACCCGCCCGAGGCGACGCCGGCGTTGTTGACGATCACGTCGATGCCGCCGAACTGCTCGGTGCAGGCCTGGGCCAGGGCGGTGAGCTGGCTGTAGTCGCGCACGTCGCAGCGCTGGACGAAGCCCTCGCCGCCAGCCGCGCAGGCTAGCGCCAGGGTTTCGCGCAGGCCGGCTTCGTTGACATCGGCCAGCGCCAGGCGCCAGCCCTCACGCGCCCAGCGCAGGGCGATCTCGCGGCCGAGGCCGGACCCGGCGCCGGTGATCATGATGCGGTTTTGCATGGTGGCTGGCCTTGTTCCGATGGGTGGTGCAACGAGTCTAATCAAGGCCTGGGGGGCTGGCAGGGTTCATCAGGATAGTGAATGGGCGGGCATGACTGTATGTAGTCAGCTCCGGCCTCTTCGCGGGTAAACCTGCCCCCACAGGATCACCACAGGCCTGAGGGCTGCACTGTCCCCGTGGGAGCGGGTTTACCCGCGAAGAGGCCGGCACAGGCAACCATTCAAATGGAATCTTTGACATACCCCACCAGTCCTTATTTACAAGAGGCCAGCAGTCCGAGGCCCTTGACCTTCAACCACGCAAGGACTCCGTCATGACCACGATCCTCATCATCATCCTGATCCTTCTGCTGATTGGTGGCTTACCGGTCTTCCCGCACTCGCGCAGCTGGGGCTACGGCCCGTCCGGCATCGTCGGCGTGGTGCTGGTGGTCCTGTTGGTATTGTTGTTGCTCGGCATGATATGACCCCGCCACGCCCTGCCCGGCCTGGCGCGCCAGCTGCAGTTCGAGGCACCGCATGGCGTCGCCCATGGCACGCACTGCCAAGCCGAGCGCAGCGCGTTCCAGAGGCTGGGCGTGGCAACACCGTTCGACCTGCTCGCACGCGGCCATCAGGGCATCGGCGCGGGCAATCCGAGCGCCGCCCTTGACCCGATGAGCCAGTTCCGCCAACGCAGGCACATCATCGTTGAGCGCCTCCAGACACTGCAGGTCGTCCCGGTTGCTGCTGCGCAGGTCACGCAGCAAAGCCTTGAACGCAGCGTTATCGCTACCCACCAGGTGCTCCAGGTGGCTCAGGTCGAACATCGGCGCCTGCTGGTCCTGGGCCCGCCGCTGGCAATTGGCCAAGGCACGCGCAAGGCTGTTCAGCCCCAATGGCTTGAACAGGCATTCGTCCATGCCGGCCGCACGACAACGCCGGCGCTCGCGCTCCACGGCGCTGGCGGTCAGACCGATCACACGACAGGGCAGCCTGCCCGTGCGCCGCTCATGTTCGCGGATCGCGCGTGACAAGGCATAACCGTTGAGGCGTGGCATACAGCAATCGCTGATCACCATATCGAAGTCCTCCTTGAGCCACAGGCGCAGCGCCTGGGCGCCATCTTCGACGACTCTGGCCTGGTGCCCGAGGTAATCGAGCTGCTGCGCGAGCAACAGACGGTTGGACGAATAGTCATCGGCCACCAGCACTCGAAGACGCGCTTGCCGGACGGGCTCCGGCAATACCGGCTGCGGCTCGACGCGAGCTTCGCTCTCGGCCAGGGCCAGGTCCAGAAAGACATTCACCTGAGTCCCCTTGCCCAGCACGCTGTGTATCTGCAGGCTACCCCCCATCATCTCGCACAGGCTGCGGCTGATGCCCAGGCCCAGGCCCGCACTGCTACGGGCGGATTGCCGCTGGTTGCTGGCCTGGCGGAACAACTGGCCCAGGGCATGCAGCTCCGAGGCGGCGATGCCGATCCCGGTATCCTCGACCGACAGTTCGACCTGCAGGCACTGCGCCTGCCGTCGCCCCCGCAGACTCACTCGTACATACCCCTGCTGGGTGAACTTGATAGCGTTACTCACCAGGTTGGCCAGCACTTGCTTGAAACGCAGCGGGTCCAGCATGACCCATGCAGGGATGTCGCCCTGGACCTCCAGGTGCAAGGCCACGCCTTTGGCGTTCGCCTGTTGCTCGAACAATTGCACCACCCGGGCGACCTGTTCGTGCAGGCCAACCCGTTCCGGCACCAGTTGCAAACGGCCCGCCTCGATGCGGGTGATATCGAGGATATCGCCGATCAACTCCAGCAAGCCATGGGCGGCATCACTGGCCACATCGATGGCCAGGCGGTCGAGCACACCCTGGGCAGCCTTGCGCTGAGCCAGCTCCAGCATGCCCTGCACCGCGTGCAGCGGCGTGCGGATCTCATGGCTCATGGTCGCCAGGAAATCGGTCTTGGCCTGGTTCGCCTGCTCGGCCTTACGGGTGGCACGTCGCAACTTCAGGTGCAGCCGCCGCAGGTAGCGCACCCACAACAAGGTCATGGCCAACAGGACAAGCACCGCCGAGAAACCGAGCAGGATCCGACTCTTGTAACGCGGCCACACGCCGTCGGCGACGATCATCGGGTTACGCCAGCGCCGTACCAGGTTGTCGATTTCCTGCGGGGCCAGCGTGAGCAGCGCCTTGTTGAGGATCCCTTGCAGCTCCTTCGCACCACGGACACTGGCGAAGGCAAAGTGCACCGGTGACAAGGGCAGGCTGGCACTTATCTTCAGGCTCCCGGGGTACCAGCGGGCAATCATGGAGCGGGCGTCATCGTAGGTCAGTATCGCCCCCATGGCCTGGCCGCGCGCCACCGCACGCAGGGCCTCCAGCGGCCCAGCCGTCAGGTGCGTGCGAATTCCGGGATACCGTTGGCGCAAGGTTTCCTGCGACACGCTCCCGGCCACCACCGCCACCTGCTGGCCTTCGAGCTGGGCAAGGTCGGACGGCGCCCAGGCTTCGTCACGGGTCACCAGCACCCGGGGCGCACTGAGGTAGGCACGGCTGAAGTCCAGTTGCCGCCGACGCGACGGGCTGTCGGGCAGGCCACCGATCAATTGCGCCTGGCCACTGCGCAACTGATCGATCATCTGCTCGATAGTGCCGCCGCGCCTGACATCGAAGTGCAGGCCGGTGCGCCGGCTGATCATCTGCAGGATGTCCAGGCTCAGGCCACGCCACTCGCCGTTGGCGTCACGGTAGCTCAGCGGCAGCAGGTGTTCGTCCAGCAGCACGGTGATCCTCGGGTTGTCATGCAACCAGCGCTCTTCGGCATCGGTCAGTTGCAAGGGACTGGAGAGGTCGTTTTCCGTGATGCTCGAACGCCAGCGCGTGTGGACCCTGGCATGCTGCTCCTCGGTCAGGCTATCGAGCGCCATGTCGACCAGTTCCGCCAAGGGGCTGCGATTGTCCGCCATGGCAAAGCCCACGTCCTGCCCCGGCATCCCGGCACGGCCGACCTCCCGCCACTCGCCCGATTGATTGCGCCCCAGCACATAACGGATGCCCTGGGCATTGCCCAGGAACACGTCGGCCTGGTTCAGCATCAAAGCTGCCAGGGCGCTGGCAGGCGCCGGGTAGGGCTGTACCTGGGCGTTCGGATAGTACGTGCGGATCTGCTCCGGTGAGCGATAACCCTCCAGAACCGACAGGCGAAAGGGCCGTTGCGGCTCAAGCGATACAAACGCATCATCGGCCTGCTCGAGCAACCAAGGTTCATCATGGGCGTAGGGCCGCGACAACCGCAGGCCAGCCTCCATCGCCTGCCGGGACGTGACCGAGCCGAGCAGGTCGATGCGGCCATCACGCAAGGCTGCGGCGGCCTCTTCGAAAGTAACGAACAGCGTGATGTCCAGATGCAAGCGCAGTTGCCTGGCCAGCATCCCGGCGTAGTCGGCGGTGATGCCTTCGTAGGTCAGCCCCGTGCCAAGGATATCGAACGGCGGGTTCTCCCGGTTGATCACCCCCAGGCGAAGCTGGCGGTGCTCCCACAACCAGCGCAACTGCTGGCCATCGAGGTCCAGGCGAACGCCTTCGGGCCACGCGCGCGAATACAACTGCGGGGCGTCCTGGGCGAATGTCATGGCACAACTGCACAACACGATCGCAAGCAGAAAACGCATCAACACGCAGACACAGGGCTAGATCATCTGGTTGCGGCGTGCGAGGTCGGCCAGTTCGATCAGCGTGCTCACCCTGAGTTTCTCCAACAACCGGCCTTTATAGGTGCTGATGGTCTTGTTGCTGAGTAGCATCTTTTCACCAATGACCTTGTTGGACAAACCACGGGCCAGGTGCTGGAGGATGATGATCTCGCGATTGCTGAGCATGGCCAGGCGCTGGGACTCGCTGACCGCCATGTCCTCGCACCTCACCGAACTGTGCGAGACATCCGGGAAGTAGCTGTAGCCCGAACGCAATGCCTGAACCGCCTTGCTCAACTCCGTCAAGTCATCGCTCTTGCACAAGAACCCTGAAGCACCGGCCTTCATGCAGCGCAGGGAAAAGTAATCGGCTGTCTGCGAGGTCAGCACCAGCACCTTGGGCGGCGGTTCTATCTCTCGGGTCCGGGCCAGCACTTGCAGCCCATCCAGGCCGGGCAGGATGATGTCGAGCAACACCAGGTCCGGTATGCATTCACGGGCCAGGCGCACGGCATCGATACCGTTGCCCGCCTGTCCAACCACCTCGTGGCCATCATGGCTCAGTTGCATGCAAACGCTGGAGCGAATGAAGGGGTGGTCGTCCACGACAAGAATTCTCATGGTATTTCGTCCTTTACAGGTAGAGCCGCTGGCTCAACTGTTGAAAACCATTTCCTGGTGCCTGTCACCTTCCTGCAGCTCGAAGCGATAGTGCTTCCCCGGTTGCTGATCGAGCGTGCGGGTCCGCCCTGGCAACAAGTGCTGCTTGGTCGCGTTGGAGCAATCACGGCCATCAGCCGCGCAGAGGCGCAGGTGGTCGAGTACCACCGTGGCGTTACCGTTGTTGGTCACCCGCACGCGCCCATTCTCCTCGCGTACCGGGGTGTCGAACTGAGTGTCGTTGGGCCGCACGAACAGCAAGGTGCCGTAGCCGGCGAGCAGGTTGACGCCTGCCGTGAGGCTTTCGCGATAGTCCTTGGCTTCCTGTGCACTGACCGCAAAGCCATCGTTCTGCTCAGGCAGCACCGGGATGAAGCGCAATCGGAAGTAGCGCTCCTGGTCACGCTTGCCGCGATACAGCAAGCGCACCGTTTGCATGCCCCGGGCCGGCACGATCAAGCGGGCCGGGCTGGCCACCACGCCACGCTGCTCCAACGGCAGGCCCTCCAGGTCGACTTCCTGGGCGACGCCGTTCTTGTCATAGACCAGCTCGACCACCGCGACCTTGACGAAGGCCGTGCTATCACCGCCATTGCGCACACGCTTGAGCAAGGTGCTCTTGCCGTCGGGCAGGTAGTCGTAAAGCTCACCGACATTCAACTCAGGCGCTGCGTGTACGCTCAGCGGCGCCAGCAACAGAGCCAGACACAGGAGTTTCCATGGATTCATTGCACAACCTCGCGATCATCCGCACTAGCCAACCACCATCATCCAACGCGCCATTATTCGCCAGATAACACCTCTGGAAAGTCAGACGCTTCCCAAGAAAAATGCGAAATTTCCTAAAGACAGCCGACGCCTCAGTGCTCATCAGCCAGATTTTTTGGCGACCACGGCTCGGCCAGGCATGGCACGAGCACCGCCGCATACCTCATCTGCCAACCTGCGCCTTGGCCAGCCCCTCGGCCTGGCAGGACACGTCCCCCGCCAGCAGGACATCGCCCTCGCGCTCCAGCCGGTTGACATCCAGCGTCAGCAAGCACACCGTTTGGCCATCCTGGCGAATCTCCAGGATTGGCGTGGATTCACTCATCTCCACCGCGAAATACCCACCAGGTTCGCTGACACTGCGGCTGGCGTGATTGAGCACCAGCGCCCCAGACATCGCCTGCCCCTGCCGGTCGAGCAGGCGCCCGAGCACGGTCACCGTGCGCATTACATGCAGCTGGCGATACTCAACGCCACCGCGATTGAGGTGATAGTCGAGGCTGGAGGGCTGGATGACTGCCGCCGGATCACGATCGCCTTCGAAATCGAACTGCACATAACCGGCCTTGTAGGCACCGACCGGGATGATGTTGCGCCCAGGGCGCAAGGTGGCGCCGAGGCCCGACTGGTCGTCGGCGCGCAGCTTGAGGTCCTTCATGTCACTGTCGACATCGATGATCAGCCCCGCGTCATAGGGCAGGTACTGCCCGCTCATGACCACCTTGCCGCTGCCAAGGCCAACGATGCTTTGCAGGTTGAGCCCACCTGTGAATTCGCCGTTGTAAGACGAGCGCTGGGCATAGGCATCGCCATACAAGGCCTTGCTCTGGAACTGGGTATTGCCACCCAGGCCCATGCCATAGCGGTCGACCGTCAGGTTGCCACCCAGGCTGTGGATCGGGCCGAGTTCGACGTCCTGCTGGTAAGCCAGCGACGCGTTCTGGTCACGCCCGCCGTCGCGCGAGGTACGGCTGCCAAGGCTTGCAGAGATGCGCTGGCCAGGTTGGCCGAGGCTCATGCTCATGGTGACAATGACACCCCGGTTGCGCGCCTCGCCGCTGCTGCTGGAGCCCGGACGGTCGAATAACGACAGGCGCCAGCTGGCGTCGGACCCCAAGAGCTTGCCGTAATACGACCAACCCAGGTCGATGCCAAGCCCTTCGGTCGAGCCTGTGGCATGAGAGACCCGCAGCGTCGCCGAGCTACGGGTATCGAGCCGATGATTGAACAGCACAGAGGTCTGGCTCTGCTCCCGGGCCTGTCGCGAACGGACCATGCCGTGCGATGCAAAACGGCGCTCATCGAGCCAGCTACGGCTATGGCTGAACACCAGGGAGCCCAGGTCGTGGTTCTGGACAAGCTGCAGGTCGAAGCCATCGCCCTGCCCCTCTGCCCGGAATACATTGCCAAATACCTTCAGGCGATCGGTCGGGTCCAAATCCAGCGAGGTGCCGTACTGCATGACCCCGTCCACCTGCTGCACGGAGGCGCCCAGCACCGCGCGCGGGTGCACCAGGTAGTTGGCCAGCATACCGGCACTGAGACTGGCGTCCCGGTCGTCATCCCAATTGCCCAGCAGTGTGTCCTGCTGGCCGAGGTAGACGTTATAGCGCCAGCGGTTTTCCGGGTTGCTCCAGTTGCTCGGTTTGTAGATGAACGCCTGGCTGCGCGAGGTTTCCTGCCCGTCTTCGAGCAAGCGCACCTCGACTTCATAGATGCCACCGGGCAGCACCCGGGTATCAAGGGTTTGTAGACCTGGCTGCACGGCCTGGCTGTTGATCAGCACACCGTTGCGATAGATCTCCACCACACCGGGGCGATTGGGCGTCACATAGACCGGCGTGGAACTGGCTTGACCGTTATCCACCAGCAGGCTGTCGCTGCTGCCAAACATCAGGCCCACAGTACTGTCGGGCCTGCTGCCCATCAAACGCGGCTGGCGAGTCAGGCCCTGGGCGCTCGGGGTAAAATACCCCAAGCGGAAGAAGTGTTCATCGTGCAAGCGCTCCGCATAGAGCTGCTCCATGCGATAGCGTGTGCCGTCCCGGCTGTCGCCGGCACGGTCGAAGCGGGCATCGGCGAGGGTCGTCCAGTTGCCCAGGCTGCCCTGGCCCTGGAGAAAATACCCACCACTGGTTGCACTGCCGCTGTTGACCAGGTTGAGCTGGTTGCGCACCAGCAGGCCATAGCTGCCTTGCTCGGGCAGGGCATGAAAGCGCTGGACCTCACCTTCCTGTTCAGCATGCTCGGTCAGCAGGGAGAGTTGGGAATTGACCAGGCTGTAGTGAATCGCCCGCAAGCCATCGACGCAATCGCGGGTGCAGCCCCCTAGCGGTCGCCCCTTCTCCAGGCGTTCTTGCCAACGCCGCCTTGCAGCCGCCGGTTCGCGACTGTCCTGGGTGTCGGTGAACTCGAGCAGTTGCACCTGCCCGTCACGGCTCAAGACCACCATGGCATCACCGAGATAACGGCCATCCAGGTCGATACGTACCGCCAAGGGCACATCGAAGAAATGCGCCTCGAATTCCCGTGGCAGACCTTCTGCCTGGATCAACGAGGCCATCGCCCCGGTAGACGTCGATGAAGCCCAGGCCGCAGGCAGCCCGGAAAGCAGCGCCAGCACCAGGCAGATGCGCGCATAAGCAAGAGGGGGAAAAGCAACCATGACTCTATCTGCAGGCAATGCCCTCCCCACCCCCGGGACAAGCCCGGGAGCGAGGTGGAGCGATGGATTAGGGAAGAGGCAGTGCGCAGTTACATCAAGGCGCGGCGGTTTCGAACATCATGCTGACCAGCCCTTGGTAGCTACCTGGCTTGTAACCACCCGCCGGCTGTTTCGGGGCCACTTCGAAGTCGACCAGCGCACCAGCACCTGCCTGGGCTGCATCGATGACCTCAGCGGACTTGGTCGTGAGCACGGTGGTGCCGACCTTCACATCCAGGTCAATGGCATCGAGGCCACTGGTGACTGCGGCCGGGTACAGCAGGTGGGCAGTGATCGGCCCGACAGTGCTCTTGGCCTGAAGTTGCTTACGTACCGGCTCGAGGGTGCCTTGAAAAGAGTTCCAGGCCATTTCCTGCGGTTCGTTCATCCAGTTGCCACCGACCGGCTCGACATAGAAGTTCGCGGTTGGGACGGTGGCAGTGATTTGAACCTGCTTCTCGATGGCATCGTCCGCAACGGCAGAACCGGCGACGAATGCCAGGAAGGGAATGGCTAAGTAAGCTGCTTTCACGAATAGATCTCCTTGGAAATTGCCGACAGCGTCAGCTAAAAATGTCAAACAGGCTTTTCGCCGCTGACAGGAGAATTATTCGATAGTCGCGGTTCGGGAAATACACGATCGCTCCTGACGATTTGTGGAAATTTCCCAAGCTTTCCCTCCAACCAACAGCCACACCCGCTCTCAGATCCAGGCATCGAACACCACGGTGACCTGCCCCTGATAGGTACTGCCAGGGTGCTTGACCATCTGCTCGACCCCTTCGCTCTCCACGCTGAAATGCAACGTGCCTGGCTGGTAGAGCAACGGCTGCGCAGGTTCGAGGACGCGCTTGTCATGCTCGAGGGTCGGCAATAGCACCTTGACCGCGCTGCTGCCTCCCGAGGTGGCGCTGCGTAGCGTCAATCGCGTGGAAACGGGCACTTCGTCTGCGTATTGGTTACGCAAGCCACAGCTATCGGCGGAAACGGTGTACTGGCATTTCACATAGACCGCAAATGGGCCATCGATCGTGATGCGGAACGGTATGTCCCGCGCCAACTGCTTCGGTGGCTTGCCACCCGACCAGCGAGACCAGCCGCCGGGCGGCTCCAGGACGGCACGGTCGGCCCCCTGCGGAAACTCGACATGAATGTCACGCTTGACGGTGAGCTCGAGCAGCACGTCCAGCACCGTGTCATTGATCACCTTCAGATTGTTCCCGAGGTCTATATCCCCACCATTGTCGACCCTGTAGGACAGCGTGGCGCTATAACGGCCTGGCTTCATGCTGCCGAGGGAGGGCAGTACCAGTTGGTAGGCCGCCCCCATTTCCTTCACGTAGACGTTGTAGTAACCGGGGAAGGGACCGCGGTCCGAATAACATGCTGCCCCACTGTCGCGCATCTGCAGCGCGACGGTAGCCCAGTCGCCCTCAAAGGGAGGGGGCTGCACACGAAGCGGGGAACAGCCATAGAAAGAGAACATCGCCGGGTTGTATAGCGAATACGCCGCGCGCACCATCATGCCAAAGACCAGGAACTTGAACTCGAAGGGGTAGGCATCCCCCCCGGTCTCGCTAGCCAGCATTCCTGTTCGTACTGGCGGTGGCTTGAGGTAGAGACGCTCCCGCTGGCCAGCGCGGGGATCGAAGGATTTCGTATAGTTGATCGGTATCGGCAGGGTCTGGGCAGTGGTGCACAAGTCAGGCCATATCTTGCAGTAAGGCGCAGCTGGCGAGTCGATCTGCAACTTGCCATTGCGATAAGTTGCCTTGATATGCACCTGCGCAGCCTGAGACAAGCCGGCGTACAGGAGTAGCATCAGGACCAACAGCCACTGCCAGCGCGGCAAGCCCAACCCTGAAACGCAGATGGCCACATGAACTTCTGTTTTCTTCATTCTTTTCCCCTCGGCACCTCTCACCCATGCCAGGCGCGGGAAGCGCCTGATTCAGCAGGGCAATGAAGCAGCATGAGGAGACAGCGCCACCCCTTACAAGGCGACGCCTCTTACGACTTTGTTGACATTTCCCAAACCCTGAGATGGGCCGCAAGGCGGCCCATCTCGATCAACAAGCAGGCATTACGCCGGCATCAGTGAGAAACCGCCCCACTCGCCCCCAGGCCAGTCTGCGACCGCACGAACTGCGGGAAGAACAGTGCACGTTCGTCTTCAGCTGCCTTGGACTTGTCGGTGACCGAGAAGAACCAGATGCTGACGAAGGCAATGGCCATCGAGAACAGCGCCGGGTACTCGTACGGGTAGATCGGCTTCTCGTGGCCGAGGATCTGTACCCAGATGGTCGGGCCGAGGACCATCAGCGTCACCGCGCTCACCAGGCCCAGCCAGCCGCCGATCATGGCGCCGCGGGTGGTCAGCTTCTTCCAGTACATCGAGAGCAGCAGTACCGGGAAGTTGCAGCTGGCGGCGATGGAGAACGCCAGACCGACCATGAAGGCGATGTTCTGCTTCTCGAACAGGATGCCCAGGCCGATCGCCAGCACCCCCAGGGCGACGGTGGTGATCTTCGACACGCGGATCTCGTCCTTGTCGTTGGCCTTGCCCTTGCGCCATACACTGGCGTACAGGTCGTGGGACACCGCCGAGGCACCGGCCAGGGTCAGGCCCGCAACCACCGCCAGAATGGTGGCGAAGGCCACTGCCGAGATGAAACCGAGGAACACACTGCCACCCACGGCGTTGGCCAGGTGCACCGCTGCCATGTTGTTGCCGCCCAGCAGGGCGCCAGCAGCGTCCTTGAAGTTCGGGTTGGTGCTGACCAGCAGGATGGCGCCAAAGCCGATGATGAAGGTAAGGATGTAGAAGTAGCCGATGAAGCCGGTGGCGTACAGCACGCTCTTGCGCGCTTCCTTGGCATCACTGACGGTGAAGAAGCGCATCAGGATGTGCGGCAGGCCAGCGGTACCGAACATCAGCGCCAGGCCCAGCGAGAACGCCGAGATCGGGTCCTTGACCAGGCCACCCGGGCTCATGATCGCCTCGCCTTTGGTGTGCACCTTGATCGCTTCGGAGAACAGGGTGTTGAAGTCGAAGCCCACGTGCTTCATCACCATCAGCGCCATGAAGCTGGCACCGGACAGCAGCAGCACAGCCTTGATGATCTGTACCCAGGTGGTGGCCAGCATGCCGCCGAACAGCACGTACAGGCACATCAGGATACCCACCAGGATTACCGCCACGTGGTAGTCCAGGCCGAACAGCAGCTCGATCAGCTTGCCGGCACCGACCATCTGGGCGATCAGGTAGAACGCCACCACCACCAGCGAGCCGGAGGCCGACAGGGTGCGGATTTCCTTCTGCCCGAGGCGGTACGAGGCCACGTCGGCAAACGTGTACTTGCCCAGGTTGCGCAGGCGCTCGGCGATCAGGAAGAGGATGATCGGCCAGCCGACCAGGAAGCCGATCGAGTAGATCAGGCCATCGTAGCCAGAGGTGAACACGAGTGCGGAAATACCCAGGAACGAGGCAGCCGACATGTAGTCGCCGGCAATTGCCAGGCCGTTCTGGAAGCCGGTGATCTTGCCGCCGGCAGCGTAGTAGTCGGATGCCGACTTGTTGCGCTTGGAGGCCCAGTAGGTGATGCAGAGGGTGAAGGCGACGAAGGCCACGAACATGGCGATCGCGGAGACGTTCAGTGGTTGCTTCTGCACCTCGCCGGTCAGGGCATCGGCAGCCCACACGGCGGGTGCGAAGGCTCCGCAGGCCAGTACGGCCAAGGCTTTGGCATGGCGAATCATTGTTGCGCCTCCTTCAGGATGGCCTTGTTCAGCTCATCGAATTCGCCGTTGGCGCGGCGTACGTAGATGGCGGTCAGGACGAATGCCGAGACGATCAGGCCGACGCCCAGGGGAATGCCCCAGGTAATCGATGACTCAGGGCTGAGCTTGGTACCCAGGATCTGAGGACCGTAGGCGATCAGGAGGATGAAGGCACAGTACAGGCCGAGCATGATCGCCGAGAGAATCCAGGCGAACCGTTCGCGTTTGGTGACCAGCTCCTTGAAGCGGGGGCTGTTTTGTATCGAGAGGTAAATGCTGTCGTTCATTGTTTTTGTCCTAGCAGCACAGATAGGGGTGGAACCCACGACCCTTACTTTATGCGGCTATCGGACGCCAACCAGACGACCTTAGTCTTAGATGCAACGGTGTTTTACAGATTGAGTAACAAAGCCATGGCCCATTCGCGGGTAAACCCGCTCCCACAGGGATCGCCACAAGCTTCAGCCTTGTGATATCCCTGTGGGAGCGGGTTTACCCGCGAAGCAGCAACACCGGCCCTGCAGGTTTGCTTACTTGCCAGTCCACTCCTTCACGCGATCAGGGTGCTTGGCCACCCAGTCCTTGGCCGCCGCTTCAGGCTTGGCGCCTTCCTGAATAGCCAGCATCACCTCGCCAATCTCGTCCTTCGACTGCCAGTTGAACTTCTTCAGGAACTCCGCCACTTCCGGGGCCTTGGTCGCCAGTTCCTTGCTGCCGATGCTGTTCACGGTTTCCGCGGCGCCATACACGCCTTTCGGGTCTTCGAGGAACTTCAGCTTCCACTTGGCGAACATCCAGTGCGGTACCCAGCCGGTCACCGCAATCGACTGCTGCTTGGCATAGGCACGGCCCAGCTCCGCAGTCATCGCAGCCCCCGAACTGGCCTGCAGCTTGTAGCCGGTCAGGTCATAGTCCTTGATGGCCTGGTCGGTCTTGAGCATCACGCCGGAGCCGGCGTCGATGCCGACGATCTTCTGCTTGAAGGTGTCGTCGGTCTTGAGGTCGGCAATGCTCACCGCCTTGACGTACTCGGGGACGATCAGGCCGATCTTGGCGTCCTTGAAGTTCGGGCCGTAGTCGACCACGTTGTCCTTGTTCTTGGCCCAATACTCGCCATGAGTCACCGGCAACCAGGCCGACAACATGGCATCGAGCTTGCCGGTTGCCACGCCCTGCCACATGATCCCGGTAGCCACGGCCTGCAACTTCACGTCGTAGCCGAGTTTCTGCTTGATCACTTCGGCGGCCACGTTGGTGGTCGCCACACTGTCGGCCCAACCATCCACGTAACCAATGCTGACTTCTTTGGCCATTGCCTGTGCCGCACTCATGGCCAGTACCATGGCGGTGCCCACACCCAGGAAACGTCGCACTTTTGTAATAGCAGCCATCAAAGCATCCCCTCGTCAGGTCTCGGAATTTGCATCATCGTCCTGCAACAATAGTCGACCTGCTCCAGCTACGACCTGTACCCGTCCCATATGCGACAGCACTATGCCATTAGCGCCATCGGCCTGCGCCGACCTGCGTGATCCTTGCATGCCAAAGGTTTGGCGCCGGGCTACTATCTACCCTTTTGCGCCTGACGATGGACCGCCCGATGCCCAGTTCTACCCGCCTGCTGCTGCCGTTCTACCTGCTTGCCTGCCTGCTCGCCCTGCTCGGGCTCGGAGGGCTCTGGTACGGGCTTGGCAAGCCGGTGCAACTGCCCGACGCGGCCAGCACGACGCACAAGCTGCAATGCGCCTCGTACACCCCGTTCGACAAGGACCAGTCGCCCTACGACCAGCCGTTGCGCTTGCGCCCGGCACGCATGGATGCCGACCTGGCGTTGCTGGCCGAGCGTTTCCAGTGCATCCGTACCTATTCCCAGACCGGTCTTGAGGCGATCCCGGCGCTGGCGCGCAAGCATGGCCTGAAGGTGATGCTGGGTGCCTGGGTCAACGCCCACCCGGCCGACACCGAGAAGGAAATCGACCTGCTGATCGCCGCCGCCAACGCCAACCCCGACGTGGTCAGCGCGGTGATCGTCGGCAACGAGACGCTGCTACGCAAGGAAGTGACCGGCGCGCACCTGGCCACGCTGATCGCCCGGGTGAAAAGCCAGGTCAAGGTGCCGGTGACCTACGCCGATGTGTGGGAATTCTGGTTGCAGCACCCGCAAGTGGCGCCTGCAGTGGACTTCCTGACTATCCACCTGCTGCCTTACTGGGAAGACGACCCGCGTGGCATCGACGAAGCCCTGGCCCATGTCGCCGATGTGCGTCGGGTGTTCGCCACGCGCTTCGCGCCCAAGGACATCCTGATCGGCGAAACCGGCTGGCCCAGCGAAGGCCGTCAGCGCGAGACCGCGGAGCCCAGCCGGGTCAACGAGGCGCGCTTCATTCGTGGGTTCGTGGCCATGGCCGAAAGCAACGGCTGGCACTACAACCTGATCGAGGCGTTCGACCAGCCATGGAAGCGCGCCAATGAGGGCGCGGTCGGCGGTTACTGGGGGCTTTACAATGCCGACCGGCAGGACAAGGGCGTACTTGAAGGGCCAGTGAGCAACCTGCCTTCCTGGCCGCAGTGGTTGCTGGCCAGTGCCGTGCTGACGGTGCTGATGCTGATGCTTGCCGGGCGCCCCGCCACGCCGACGGCGGCCGTGCTGCTGCCGTTGCTGGCGGCGTTCGGCGCGGGCTGCCTGGGGCTTTGGGGTGAGCTGATGCGTACCCATGCGCGCTTTGCCGGGGAATGGCTGTGGGCGCTGCTGCTGGCGGGGCTTAACCTGCTGGTGCTGGCTCATGCCGTGCTGGCCCTGGCGCGGCGTGCGGGCTGGCGCGAGCGCCTGTACGCCTGGTTGCAGGCGCGGGCCGGCTGGCTGTTGCTGGCGGCGGGCTTTGCTGCGGCGGTGAGCATGCTGGCGATGGTGTTCGACCCGCGCTATCGCAGCTTCCCCAGCGCAGCGCTGGCGTTGCCGGCACTGGTGTTTGCACTGTGGCCGGTGCGAGCGCCGCGGGCCGAGGTGGCGTTGCTGGCGTTCATCGTCGGTGCCGGGGTGGCGCCGCAGTTGTTTGTGGAGGGGCTGGAGAACCAGCAGGCCTGGGGGTGGGCGGCGGTGAGTTTGTTGATGACGGTGGCGTTGTGGCGGAGCTTGCGGTTGCGACCGGTTTGATTGTTGTGGTGGGGCGGAAATCGAGCGCCGCCACCACACCCAAGCCAGCCCCCTGTCAGCCGCGCCGCCGTGACCTGACCAGCCGCAACCCCGCCAGCACCAGCGCAAACACCGCAATGCTGGCGGTATACAGCACCAGTGCCGGCACCGCGAACACCAACGCCAGCACTGCCAGCCACCAGCCGACCCGCGCGGCAACCAACTGTGCCAGCAGCGCCAGCCCCAACCCACCCCAGGCCAGCACCTGGTGGTGAATGCCCAACCCCAGCAGCGAGCGTACCTCGCACTGCCAGTACGCTGTCGGCACCGTGCACAGCCCTACCCACTGACCGTCTTCCATCAGCCCATAACGCACGCCGTAACTGGCTGCGAGCAACAGCCCGATAAAAATTGCCACTAGCGCAACCGGCAGCGAGCGAGACATCCTGTTTTCCTATATCGGTAATCGAAAGCATCCATGATCGCTTATGCCCTGTAGCAAGGCAAAATCACAACCCTGCAACTATGTTGCAGATAACAAGCACACCAAAGGCCACCGCAACAGGCAACTTTGCCCGGTTAAATGTGGTCCTAGCCTGCACACTGCTCGACCTTGCGTTCTTTTGGGGGATTACATGCTTCGATCTTTGCGCCTCGCTGCCTTGCTCGGCGGCCTGCTCATGGCTGTGGCCGCTTCGGCGCGGGATATCGACGCCGCAAGCTATGGCTACCCCTTGACCAACCCGTTCGAGGCGACCATCGCCACCACGCCGCCGGAGCAGCGCCCCACCCTGCCCGGCGACGACGAAATCAGCCAGTCCGACTACAGCCTCAACCTGCGCCCGGACCGTGAGTTCACCCTGCCCGACAACTTCTGGGCAGTGAAAAAGCTCAAGTACCGCCTGGCCCGCCAGGACCGCGAGGCGCCGCTGATCTTCATCATCGCCGGCACCGGTGCGCCCTATACCAGCAGCATCAACGAGTACCTGAAAAAGCTGTTCTACCAGGCCGGCTTCCACGTGGTGCAGCTGTCGTCGCCCACCAGCTACGACTTCATGAGCGCCGCCTCGCGCTTCGCCACCCCCGGCGTCAGCCAGGATGATGCCGAAGACATGTACCGGGTGATGCAGGCCGTGCGCGCCCAGCACCCGCGCCTGCCGGTCAGCGAGTTCTACCTCACCGGCTACAGCCTGGGCGCACTCGACGCTGCCTTCGTCAGCCACCTGGACGAAACCCGCCGCAGCTTCAACTTCAAACGCGTGCTGCTGCTGAACCCACCGGTCAACCTGTACACCTCGATCAACAACCTCGACAAGCTGGTGCAGACCCAGGTCAAGGGTATCGACCGCAGCACCACCTTCTACGAGCTGATGCTGGCCAAGCTGACCCGCTACTTCCAGGAAAAGGGCTACATCGACCTCAATGAGGCCCTGCTGTACGACTTCCAGCAGTCGCGCCAGCACCTGTCCAACGAGCAGATGGCCATGCTGATCGGCACCTCGTTCCGCTTCTCGGCGGCCGACATCGCCTTCACCTCCGACCTGATCAACCGCCGCGGCCTGATCATTCCGCCGAAGTTCCCGATCACCGAGGGCAGCAGCCTCACACCGTTCTTCAAGCGTGCCCTGCAGTGCGACTTCGACTGCTACATGACCGAGCAGGTCATCCCCATGTGGCGCGCCCGCACCGACGGCAACAGCATCCTGCAACTGGTCAACCAGGTCAGCCTGTATGCGTTGGAAGACTACCTGCGCAGCAGCGACAAGATCGCCGTGATGCACAACGCCGACGACGTCATCCTCGGCCCGGGCGACATCGGTTTCCTGCGCAAGGTGTTCGGTGAGCGCCTGACCCTTTACCCCCATGGCGGCCATTGCGGCAACCTCAACTACCGCGTCAACAGTGACGCCATGCTGGAGTTCTTCCGTGGTTAACAAACTCCTCTTCGCCACTGCCCTGTTCGCCGCCGGCCACGCCCTGGCCACCGAACCCGCCCCGCGGGCCAGCGTGATCGAGGCCGACCCGCAAGTCACCGCAGCACCGCTGGCACCCGAGGCCGATGGTTTCGTCGACCCGCTGCGCGAGCTGAAATTCAACCCGGGGCTGGACCAGCGCGAGTTCGAGCGCTCTACCCTGCAAGCACTGAACGTGTACGATCCGCTGGAGTCGATCAACCGGCGCGTCTACCACTTCAACTACCGCCTGGACCAATGGGTGCTGCTGCCGATGGTCAGCGGCTACCAGTACGTTACCCCGCGCTTCGTGCGCACCGGGGTGAGCAACTTCTTCAACAACCTGGGCGACGTGCCGAACCTGTTCAACAGCGTGTTGCAGCTAAAGGCCAAGCGCTCGGCGGAGATCACCGCGCGGCTGATGTTCAACACCATCATCGGCGTGGGTGGGCTGTGGGACCCGGCGACCGCGATGGGCCTGCCACGGCAGAGCGAGGACTTTGGCCAGACCCTGGGCTTCTATGGCGTACCGGACGGGCCATACCTGATGCTGCCGGTGCTGGGGCCGTCGAACCTGCGCGACACCACCGGGCTGCTGGTGGACTATGCGGGCGAACAGGCGATCAACTACCTGAACGTGGCCGAAGCCAGCAGCGACCACCCGGAAATCTCCGTGTTGCGTGTGGTGGACAAGCGCTACAGCACCAAATTCCGCTATGGCCAGCTCAACTCGCCGTTCGAATACGAGAAGGTGCGGTATGTGTATACCCAGGCGCGCAAACTGCAGATAGCCGAGTAGGCAGGCCCGGCCCTTTCGCGGGTAAACCCGCTCCCACAGGGACCGCGCCGCTCTCAAGGGCTGTGCCGTACCTGTGGGAGCGGGTTCACCCGCGAAGAGGCCGGCACAGGCAACATCAAATCCCCAGGAACTGGCACAGCTCCCGCTTCTTGGCCAACGCATCCTTTCGCCCCAGCTCAATCAGCTCGCTGCAGTAACTGGCCTCGAACAGCAGATAGCTCAACACCCCCGCCCCGCTGGTACGCGTCGCCCCCGGTCCGCGCAGGAACACACGCAACGCCGCCGGCAACTCGCGCCGGTGCCGCGCGGCAATCTCGTCCAGCGGCTGGCTGGGCGCTACCACCAACACGTCGATTGGCGCCAGGCCCAGGCGCCGGGCATCCAGGTGCGCCGGCAACAGCTGGCTCAAGTGGTTCAGGCGCTGCAGCAGCTCGATGTCGTCTTCCAGGCTGTCAATGAACGTGCTGTTGAGCATGTGCCCACCGATCTGCGCCAGGCTCGGCTGCTGCCCGCTGAACACGCGCTGGGTCGGCAACGGTGGCGCCGGCCGCTGCGGGTTGCCGCTGACCCCGACTACCAGGACCCGGCTGGCGCCCAGGTGCAGGGCCGGGCTGATCGGTGCCGACTGGCGTACCGCGCCATCACCGAAATATTCGTCGCCCAGCCGCACCGGAGCGAACAGCAGCGGGATGGCCGCACTGGCCAGCAGGTGGTCGATGGTCAACGGCGTGGGCATGCCGATGCGGCGGTGGCGCAACCAGGCTTCGATGGTGCCGCGGCCCTGATAGAAAGTCACCGCCTGGCCGGATTCGTAGCCGAAGGCGGTCACCGCGACGGCGCGCAGTTGCTCGGCGGCCAGGGAGTGGGCGATGCCGTCCAGGTTCAACTGCGCCTGCAGCAAGCCGCGCAATGGGCTGCTGTCCAGTAGCGCCACTGGCGCCGGGCCACCCACGCCCAACAGGTTATGGGCAACGAAGCGGCTAGCCTGGCGGACCACCCCGGGCCAGTCGCTGCGGATGACCAGGTGGCTGCGCAAGTTCTGCCAGAAGGCGGTGAGCCGTTGTACGGCATCGTTGAAATGGGTGGCGCCGCTGGCCAGGGTGACGGCGTTGATGGCGCCGGCGGAGGTGCCGACGATGACCGGGAACGGGTTGCGCGCGCCAGCGGGCAGCAGCTCGGCGATGCCGGCCAGCACGCCGACCTGATAGGCGGCGCGGGCGCCGCCGCCAGAAAGGATAAGACCGGTTACCGGGGGTGACGCCATGGAGTCCTTCCTGGGATTGATGTGCGTTCAGGCTCGGCCTCTTCGCGGGTGAACCCGCTCCCACTAGGGCTGCACAACCTTCAAGCCTTGTGAAATACCTGTGGGAGCGGGTTCACCCGCGAAGAGGCCGGCACAGGCCAAACGAAATTCAGCGCTTTTTCTTGTCATACAGCCGCGGCGCCCCTTCGGGCCGCGACTTGAACCGGCGGTGCGCCCACAGGTACTGCTCGGGGCACTCGCGCAACACGCTCTCGACCCACTGGTTGATGCGCAGGCAGTCGGCCTCTTCGCTTTCCCCGGGGAAGTCCGCCAGCGGCGGGTGGATCACCAGACGATAGCCGCTGCCATCTTCCAGGCGCTTCTGGGTGAACGGAATCACCTGCGCCTTGCCCAACCGGGCAAACTTGGTGGTGGCGGTCACCGTCGCCGCCGGGATGCCGAACAGCGGCACGAACAGGCTCTGCTTCGCGCCATAGTCCTGGTCGGGTGCGTACCAGATCGCCCGGCCCGAACGCAGCAGCTTGAGCATGCCGCGCACATCCTCGCGCTCCACCGCCAGGGAGTCGAGGTTATGCCGCTCGCGGCCGCTGCGCTGGATGAAGTCGAACAGCGGGTTGCCGTGCTCGCGGTACATGCCGTCGATGGTGTGCTGCTGGCCCAGCAGCGCGGCGCCGATTTCCAGGGTGGTGAAGTGCACCGCCATCAGGATGGCACCCTGCCCCGCCTGCTGGGCGGCCTGCAGGTGCTCCAGCCCCTCGACATGGGCCAGGCGCGCCAGCCGGGCCTTGGGCCACCACCAGCTCATGGCCATTTCGAAGAAGGCGATACCGGTAGAGGCGAAGTTGGCCTTGAGCAGACGCTGCCGTTCGTCGACCGACAACTCGGGGAAGCACAGTTCCAGGTTGCGCGCGGCAATCCGCCGCCGTTCACCGGCAAAGCGGTACATTACCGCACCCAGCGCGGCACCGACTTTCAACAGGACCCGGTACGGCAACTGGACCACCAGCCACAGCAGGCCCAGGCCCAGCCACAGGCCCCAGAAACGTGGGTGAAGGAAATAGGGACGAAAACGCGGGCGTTCCATTGAAGCTTCCGGAAAGACAAAGGCCGCGCATTCTACAACGGATCAGCGCATGTTGCGGGCAACCGGTGTTATCGTTATAAGTCAGGGCACTTTTTTCGCAACAAGCCGTCTATGCAGACCATGAGCCCAAACCACACACCCGACACCGCCTCCGTGTTCCAGCTCAAGGGCAGCATGCTCGCCATTACCGTGCTGGAACTGGCGCGCAATGACCTTGAAGCCCTCGACCGCCAGCTGGCGGCCAAAGTCGCCCAGGCACCGAACTTCTTCAGCAACACGCCGCTGGTGCTGGCGCTGGACAAGCTGCCGGCCGACGCGGGGGCAATCGACCTGCCTGGCTTGATGCGGATCTGCCGCCACCACGGCCTGCGTACCCTGGCCATCCGCGCCAACCGCATCGAGGACATCGCCGCCGCCATCGCCATCGACCTGCCGGTGCTGCCGCCATCCGGCGCCCGCGAGCGGCCGCTGGAGCCCGAGCCCGAGGTGAAGAAACCCGAACCGGCCCCCGTCCCGCCGCCGATCCTGGAACCCGAAGTGCGCCCGACCCGCATCATCACTGCGCCAGTACGTGGCGGCCAGCAGATCTATGCTCAGGGCGGCGACCTGGTGGTGACCGGTTCGGTCAGCCCGGGGGCGGAACTTCTGGCCGATGGCAACATCCATGTGTACGGCGCCATGCGCGGCCGCGCCCTGGCCGGCATCAAAGGCAATACCAAGGCACGTATCTTCTGCCAGCAGATGACCGCCGAAATGGTCTCCATCGCCGGCCAGTACAAGGTCTGCGAAGACCTGCGCCGCGACCCGCTGTGGGGCACCGGCGTGCAAGTCAGCCTGTCTGGCGACGTGTTGAACATCACCCGTCTTTAACGGATACTTGCCAGCATTTTTAGTGCAACTTTTCTTACCGTTGCCATTTATTTGTATTTTTGCAGGGACTTGTGTCCCGATTATTTTAGGGGTGAAACACCTTGGCCAAGATTATCGTGGTTACTTCCGGCAAGGGGGGGGTGGGCAAGACCACCACCAGCGCCGCCATTGGTACCGGCCTCGCACTGCGTGGCCACAAGACCGTCATCGTCGACTTCGACGTGGGCCTGCGTAACCTCGATCTGATCATGGGCTGCGAACGCCGCGTGGTGTACGACTTCGTCAACGTGGTCAACGGTGAAGCCAACCTGCAACAGGCCCTGATCAAGGACAAGCGCCTCGAGAACC
The DNA here is from genome assembly GCF_900291015.1 of Pseudomonas persica. Lineage (GTDB taxonomy): Bacteria > Pseudomonadota > Gammaproteobacteria > Pseudomonadales > Pseudomonadaceae > Aquipseudomonas. Next base: position 28,029 of record NZ_OLKL01000018.1, on the reverse strand, counting down.
TGTACGTGCTGGCCGCCAGCCAGACCCGTGACAAGGACGCGCTGACCCAGGAAGGCGTGGAAAAGGTCCTGATGGAGCTGAAGAAAGACTTCGAATTCGTCATCTGCGACTCGCCGGCCGGTATCGAGAAAGGTGCACACCTGGCCATGTACTTTGCCGACGAGGCCGTCGTGGTCACCAACCCCGAGGTGTCCTCGGTACGTGACTCCGACCGCATGCTGGGCATCCTGTCGAGCAAGTCGCGCCGCTCCGAGAACGGCGAAGAGCCAATCAAGGAACACCTGCTGATCACCCGCTACCACCCGGAGCGCGTGGAAAAGGGCGAAATGCTGAGCATCGCCGACGTCGAAGAGATCCTGGCGATCAAGCTCAAGGGTGTGATCCCCGAGAGCCAGGCAGTGCTCAAGGCTTCCAACCAGGGTATCCCGGTCATCCTCGACGACCAGAGCGATGCCGGCCAGGCCTATAGCGATACCGTCGACCGTCTGCTGGGCAAAGAAAAGCCCCTGCGGTTCATCGAAGTGCCGAAGCAAGGATTCTTCGCGCGCCTGTTTGGAGGCAAGTAAACCATGAACCTTTTTGACTTCTTTCGTGGCAGACAGAAACAGACCAGCGCGTCGGTAGCGAAAGAGCGTCTACAGATCATCGTGGCGCACGAGCGCGGCCAACGCAGCGAACCGGACTACCTGCCAGCGCTGCAGAAAGAGCTGCTGGAAGTGATCCGCAAGTATGTGAACATCGGCAACGATGATGTGCATATCGAGCTGGAAAACCAGGGTAGCTGCTCGATTCTGGAGCTGAACATCACCTTGCCGGATCGCTGATTTCGCGACCAGGCCTGGATCATTGGGGCTGCTTTGCAGCCCATCGCCGCCAAGCCAGCTCCCACAGGTACAGCGCCAACCCTGTGGGAGCTGGCTTGCCGGCGATGGGCCGCAAAGCGGCCCCGCTGTTTTCCCCCGAGTTAACCGAGACCAAGCAATGCCGCTGTCCAACATCCAGATCCTGCACGAAGACGCCGCCATCCTGGTGATCAACAAACCGACCCTGCTGCTGTCGGTACCCGGCCGCGCCGAGGACAACAAGGACTGCCTGATCACTCGCCTGCAGGAAAACGGCTACCCCGACGCGTTGATCGTGCACCGCCTGGACTGGGAAACCTCCGGCATCATCCTGCTGGCCCGGGATGCCGACAGCCACCGTGAGCTGTCGCGCCAGTTCCATGACCGCGAAACCGAAAAGGCCTACACCGCGCTGTGCTGGGGCCAACCGACGCTGGACAGCGGCAGCATCGACCTGCCTCTGCGCTACGACCCGCCGACCAAGCCACGGCATGTGGTGGACCATGAGCAGGGCAAGCATGCGCTGACCTTCTGGCGTATCGTCGAGCGCTGCGGTGATTACTGCCGGGTAGAACTGACACCGATTACCGGGCGTTCGCACCAGTTGCGCGTGCACATGCTGTCGATCGGGCACCCGCTGCTGGGCGACCGGCTGTATGCCAACCCCGAGGCACTGGCGGCCCATGAGCGGCTGTGCCTGCATGCCTCGATGCTGAGCTTTACCCACCCGGTGTCCGGGGAGCGGTTGAAGTTCGAGTGCCCTGCGCCCTTCTGAATTTGTACAGTCTGTACTGGCCTCTTCGCGGCTAAAGCCGCTCCCACAGGGACCGCACCGCTTTCGAGGGTTGTGCAGTACCTGTAGGAGCGGCTTTAGCCGCGAAGAGGCAGACACAAATTGTCGACCTAATACGCTAAACTCGCGCCACTGCTGTCTGGAGTGAGCTATGCGCGACGCACTGAATTCTGGCCTTATCGACTTCCTCAAGGCCTCCCCCACGCCCTTCCATGCCACCGCCAGCCTGGCCCAGCGCCTGGAAGCTGCCGGCTACCAGCGCCTGGACGAGCGCGACAGCTGGGCCACAGTGCCTGGCGGTCGCTATTACGTCACCCGGAACGACTCATCGATCATCGCCATCAAGCTGGGCAAGCAAGCCCCACTGCTGAACGGTATCCGCATGGTCGGTGCCCACACCGACAGCCCGTGCCTGCGGGTCAAGCCGCAGCCCGAACTGCAACGCCAGGGCTTCCTGCAGCTGGGTGTAGAAGTGTATGGCGGCGCCTTGCTCGCGCCATGGTTCGACCGCGACCTGTCGCTGGCCGGCCGGGTCACCTATCGCCGTGACGGCAAGGTTGAAAGCCAGCTGATCGACTTCAAGCTGCCAATCGCGATCATCCCCAACCTGGCCATCCATCTCAACCGCACCGCCAACGAAGGCTGGGCGATCAACCCGCAGAACGAGCTGCCGCCAATCCTGGCCCAGGTGGCGGGTGACGAGCGCATCGACTTCCGCGCCCTGCTCACCGAGCAACTGGCCCGCGAGCACGAGCTGATCGCCGACGTGGTACTGGATTACGAGCTGAGCTTCTACGACACCCAGGACGCCGCGCTGGTCGGCCTGAACGGCGACTTCATCGCCGGTGCGCGCCTGGACAACCTGTTGTCGTGCTACGCCGGCCTGCAGGCCTTGCTGGCAGCCGACAGCGACGAAACCTGCGTGCTGGTGTGCAACGACCACGAAGAAGTCGGCAGCTGCTCGGCCTGCGGTGCCGACGGCCCGATGCTGGAGCAGACCCTGCAGCGCTTGCTACCGGATGGCGACGCCTACGTGCGCACCCTCCAGCGCTCGCTGATGGTGTCGGCCGACAACGCCCACGGCGTACACCCCAACTACGCCGACAAGCATGACGGCAACCACGGGCCCAAGCTCAATGCCGGGCCGGTGATCAAGGTGAACAACAACCAGCGCTACGCCACCAACAGCGAAACCGCCGGGTTCTTCCGCCACCTGTGCATGGCCGAGGAAGTGCCGGTGCAAAGCTTTGTGGTGCGCAGCGACATGGGCTGCGGCTCGACCATCGGGCCAATCGCGGCCAGCCACCTGGGCGTGCGTACGGTGGATATCGGCTTGCCGACCTTTGCCATGCACTCGATTCGCGAGCTGTGCGGTAGCCATGACCTGGCGCACCTGGTGAAAGTGCTGAGCGCCTTCTACCGTAGCCGCGAGCTGCCTTGATGCCTTGATGCAAGCAGGCCCGGCCTCTTCGCGGGTAAACCCGCTCCCACAGGAACTGTGCGGTACCTGTGGGAGCGGGTTTACCCGCGAAGAGGCCGGGCCTGCTTGCACCTGCTCAAGGTCAATCCCGCTCTGCCCGCTACCCGCTATGCTTGTTGCATGGCCCCATTGCAAAAGGATTGCTGTCCATGTCCCCGTTCCTCTCCCTGTTCGTGCCAGTGTTTCTGTTCCTGTTGCTGCTGACCGTCGGCTTCAGCCTGCGCGAGCGCAACATCGGCGTCGTGATGATGTGGGTCGGCACGCTGGGTATCTTCGGCCTCACCTGCTGGAAAATCCTGGAGCAACTGCCGTCGTGAACCTCTACACTCGGTCAATCGTTTGACCTGAGGTAGTTTTGCCAGTGCCTGCCCTTCTACGTTGCCTGTTCCTGCTGCTGTTCCTCTTTCTCACCCCGGTACAGGCGGCGGGCCTGCCCGGCCTGCTTGGTGGCAGTGCGCCGGCACAGCCGGAAGCGACCGAACCGCTGGGCAAGTCGCTGGACGAGGTGATCAAGAACCTGGAAAACGACCAGCAGCGCGCCAAGCTGCTGGCCGACCTGAAAAAGCTGCGCGACGCCACCAGGCAATCGCAACCCAGCGTCGAACAGGGCGTGCTCGGCCTGATCGGCGGTGCCCTGAATGACTTCGAAAAACAGTTCAGCGGCGATGCCAGCCCGTTCCATCGCTGGGCCGCGGAAATCGAGCAGGCCCAGGCCGAACTGACCGAATTGATAGTGCCGGTGCACCAGTGGCCGGCCATCCTGTTCGGCTTTGCCGCCGTCATCGCCGTGTGGAGCGTGCTGGCCTACGCCCTCAACTGGGTCGGCCACCGGGTACGCCTGCGCTTTGGCCTGAGCGAGGAACTGCCACAGCACCCGCGCACCTGGGACCTGGTGCGTTTTGCCCTGCGCAAGCTGGGCCCGTGGCTGGTGGCGCTGGTGTTCACCGTATACCTGAGCTTCGTGCTACCGCCGTCACTGGGCAAATCGCTGGCCATGGTGCTGGCCTATGCCTTGGTCGTCGGCACCTGCTTCTCGGCCATCTGCGTGATCGCCTTCTCGCTGCTCGACGGCCCGCACCGCCACCGCGCCCTGCACATCCTGCGCCATCAGGCATTCCGCCCGCTGTGGCTGATCGGCAGCTTCGCCGCGTTTGGCGAAGCGATGAGCGACCCGCGCCTGATGGTCGCGCTCGGCACCCACCTGGCCCACACCCTGGCCACCCTGGCCAACGTGATTGCGGCGCTGTGCACCGGGCTGTTCATCCTGCGCTTCCGCCGCCCGATCGCCCACCTGATCCGCAACCAGCCGCTGTCACGGCGCCTGACCCGGCGCACCCTCAGCGACACCATCGAGATCCTCGGCAGCTTCTGGTTCGTGCCGGCACTGATCCTGGTGGCGATTTCGCTGTTCGCTACCTTCATCTCGGCCGGCGACACCAGCACCGCCCTGCGCCAGTCGCTGATGTGCACGGTGCTGGTGGTGGTGTGCATGGTGCTCAACGGCCTGGTGCGCCGCCACGCCGCCAACCCCAAGCGCGCCAGCAAGCGCCAGGCGGTGTACGCCGAGCGCTTGCGCAACTTCGGCTACCTGCTGGTGCACCTGTTCATCTGGCTGGTGTTCATCGAGCTGGGGCTGCGCGTATGGGGCCTGTCGATGATCGGCTTCGCCGAGGGCGACGGCCACGACATAAGCGTGCGCCTGCTGGGCCTGGCCGGCACGCTGATCGTCGCCTGGCTGGTGTGGATCCTTGCCGACACCGCCGTGCACCACGCCTTGGTGCGTTCGCGCCGGGGCCTGGCCAACGCCCGCGCGCAAACCATGATGCCGTTGATCCGCAACGTGATGTTCGTGGTCATCTTCATCATCGCGGTGATCGTTGCCCTGGCCAACATGGGCATGAACGTCACCCCGCTGCTGGCTGGTGCCGGGGTGATCGGCCTGGCCATCGGCTTTGGTGCGCAGTCGCTGGTGGCCGACCTGATCACCGGGTTGTTCATCATCATCGAGGATTCGCTGGCCATCGACGACTACGTGGATGTGGGCGGACACCTGGGCACGGTCGAGGGGCTGACCATCCGTACCGTGCGCCTGCGTGATATCGACGGCATCGTGCACACCATCCCGTTCAGCGAAATCAAGAGCATCAAGAACTACTCGCGCGAGTTCGGCTACGCGATCTTCCGCGTGGCGATCCCGCACAGCATGCACATCGACCAGGCGATCACGCTGATTCGCGAGGTCGGGCAGAAGCTGCGCAACGACCCGCTGATGCGCCGCAACATCTGGTCGCCGCTGGAACTACAGGGGGTGGAGAGCTTCGAGTCGGGTTCGGCGATCTTGCGGGCGCGGTTCAAGACCGCGCCGATCAAGCAGTGGGAGGTGTCGCGGGCGTTCAACCTGGCGTTGAAGCGGCAGCTGGATGAGGCCGGGCTGGACCTGGCGACGCCGCGGTTGTCGGTGCAGGTGGTTACCGCCGGGGGTGGCGGGATGGCGGAAACCGGTTCCTCCAGTTAGGGCCTCTTCGCCGGTGAACCCGCTCCCACAGTTACTGCGCAGACCCTGTGGGAGCGGGTTTACCCGCGAAGAAGGCCACACCTTAGCCCGCCTGGGCGCGAATGCGGATGGCATCATGCCGCCAATACTCCAGGTCACAGTCGATCAGGTGCCCATGCTGGTCACTGTTGACCCGGGTGATATGCAACCCGGGGCTCCCCACCGACACTTTCAAGGCACTGGCAGCCTCCACCGGCAACGCCGTCGGCAAGATCTCGAAGCACACCTGCCCGTACTGGATGCCATACACCCGCCCATAAATCTCGGTCAGCGACTGCGCCAGGTCCTGCTCGAGAATTTCCGGGAAGTACCGGGGGTTGAGGTAGTGCTCGGCATACAGCACCGCCCGCCCATCGATCCGCCGTAGCCGGCAGATACGCACCACGCTGGACAACGCCGGCAGCTGCAAACGCGCACAGATGGCCGCCGAGGCCGGCTGCAGCCGCGCCGACAACAGTTCGGTACTGGGCACCCGCCCCTGGTCACGGACCATGGCATGGAAGTGACTGCGCTCGATCAGATCGTAGGTCAACCGCTCGGGGGCGACGAACCAGCCGCGGCGCTCTTCGCGGTAGATCAGCCCCTGGGCTTCCAGCTGCGCCAGCGCCTCACGCAGGGTAATACGCGTGGTGTCGAACACCTCGCTGAGCCTGCGCTCGGCCGGCAGCTTGCCGCCCGGCGCCAGCAGGCCGTGTTCGATCTGCTCCTGCAGGGCGTGGCAGATGGCTGTTACCGCACGCGGTGGCATCGACTGCATCAAAGGTTACCTATTTGGACTAGTCCAGCCCCAGAACAGGGCACCTGGAGAATAGTGCAAGCCTAGGCAGGGTGGATGAACATCCTGTGACAAAGGCTTTGGCCAGACACTACCAGAAACGCGCCAAGCCAGCAGAGCCGGGGCGATTCCGTGGTCTACGCTGTAGCTTCAGGGCCTTCACCGGCCCTTACCTACATCAAACTGTCACGCAAGCAGCCTACCTTGGCTCAAGGTTTGCTGACCTAGACCAACGGTCACCAGACAACGGCTTCACTCATAACAACCATCGCTAAAGGCACCCACCCAAGGAGCTTCGGATGAAAAAGTTGTTCATGGCGTCACTGCTCGGCTCGGCCATTACCCTGTGCACCTCGGCCATGGCCGCCGGCCCCGACCTCAAGGCCCTGGAAGACGCCGCCCGCAAGGAAGGTAACGTCAACAGCGTGGGCATGCCCGATGCCTGGGCCAACTGGAAAGGCACCTGGGAAGACCTGGCCAGCAAGTACGGCCTCAAGCACAGCGACACCGACATGAGCTCGGCCCAGGAAATCGCCAAGTTCGAAGCCGAGAAGGACAACGCCAGTGCCGACATCGGCGACGTGGGCGCCGCCTTCGGCCCGATCGCCGTGAGCAAGGGCGTAAGCCAACCGTACAAGCCGAGCACCTGGGACCAGGTGCCGGAGTGGGCCAAGGACAAGGATGGCCACTGGGCGCTGGCCTATACCGGCACCATCGCCTTCATCATCAACAAGGACCTGGTCAAGGAAGGCGAGCGGCCAACCTCCTGGCATGACCTGGAAAAAGGCAAGTACAAGGTCGCCATCGGCGATGTCGGCACCGCCGCCCAGGCGGCCAACGGCGTGCTGGCTGCGGCCATCGCCTACAAGGGTGACGAGACCAACCTGGCACCGGGCCTGCAACTGTTCACCAAGCTGGCCCAGCAGAAGCGCCTGTCACTGGCCAACCCGACCATCCAGACCCTGGAGAAGGGCGAGGTGGAAGTGGGCGTGGTGTGGGACTTCAACGGCCTGAGCTACCGTGAGCAGATCGACCCCAAGCGTTTCGACGTGCTGATCCCGTCGGATGGCTCGGTGATCTCCGGCTATACCACTGTCATCAACAAGTATGCCAAGCACCCGAATGCGGCCAAGCTGACGCGTGAATACATCTTCAGCGACGCCGGGCAGATCAACCTGGCCAAGGGGCATGCGCGGCCGATCCGTGCCGAGCACCTGAAGCTTCCCGAAGACGTGCAGGCCAAGCTGCTGCCCAACGAACAGTACAAAGCGGCGCAGCCGATCAAGAATGCCGAAGCCTGGGAAGCGACCTCGAAGAAACTGCCGCAGATGTGGCAGGAGCAAGTGATCATCGAGATGGAGTAAGGGGCTATCTTCTGTAGCGCCTGGACTGGCCTCATCGCCGGCAAGCCAGCTCCCACAGGTACCCCACAGGGTTTGAATCCTGTGGGGTACCTGTGGGAGCTGGCTCGCCGGCGATGAAGCCAACGCGATTCATGACTGGAGCCACCATGCAACACAACGTCATCCTGGTCCTGCTCGACGGCCTCAACTACCAGGTCGCCCACCATGCCATGGGCCACCTGCACGCCTACGTCGAGGCCGATCGTGCCGCGCTGTACCGTGTGGAATGTGAACTGCCGTCGCTGTCGCGGCCGCTGTACGAGTGCATCCTCACCGGTGTGCCGCCGATCGACAGCGGCATCGTGCACAACAACGTCAACCGCCTGTCCAACCAGCGCAGCGTGTTCCATTACGCCCGCGAGGCCAACCTGGGCACCGCGGCGGCGGCCTATCACTGGATGAGCGAGCTGTACAACCGCTCGCCCTTCGACCCGCAGCGCGATCGCCATACCCACGCGCCGAAGCTGCCGATCCAGCACGGGCTGTTCTACTGGGACGACCGTTACCCCGATTCGCACCTGCTGGCCGATGGCGAATACCTGCGCCGCCGCCATGCCCCCAACTTCCTGCTGGTGCACCCGATGAGCATCGACGACGTCGGCCACCACCACGGCCTGGACAGCAGCCAGTACCGCAATGCCGCACGCAGCGCCGACATCCTGCTGGCCGACTACCTGCCGGGCTGGCTCGAAGAGGGCTACCAGGTGCTGGTCACCGCCGACCACGGCATGAACAATGACCGCTCGCACAACGGCCTGCTCGCCGAGGAGCGCGAAGTGCCGCTGTTCGTCTTCGGCGATGCCTTCAGCCTCGACCCTGCGGCCAAACCGCTGCAGACCGAGCTGTGCGGGACCATCTGCGAGCTGCTGGGCGCCGCGCACGACAAGACGGTGTGCCGGGAGTTGCTCAAGTGAACCGTGGCCGCTACCTGGCCCTGCTCTGCCTGCTGCCGTTCGCCGCGTTCTTCGTCATTTTCCAGATCGCCCCGCTGGCCTGGGTGGCGATCAACAGCCTGCAATCGGAAGCGGGCTGGGGCATGGACAACTTCAGCAAGGTGTTCGCCTCGAAGTTCTACCTGCAGGCCCTGCAACGCAGCCTGGAGATCAGCTTCTGGTCGAGCCTGTTCGGCATCGTCATCGCCACCCTCGGCGCCTACTCGCTGCGCCAGGTGGACTCGAAGCTGCGTGACTTCGTCAGCGCCTTCGCCAACATGACCAGCAACTTTGCCGGGGTGCCACTGGCCTTCGCCTTCATCATCCTGCTCGGTTTCAACGGCGCGCTGACCCTGCTGCTGAAGCAGGTCGGCCTGCTGGAAGACTTCAGCATCTATTCCAAGAGCGGGCTGATCCTGGTGTATACCTACTTCCAGATCCCGCTTGCCGTGTTGCTGCTGTACCCCGCGTTCGACGCCCTGCGTGAAGACTGGCGCGAGTCGGCCGCGCTGCTGGGCGCCAGCCACTGGCAATTCTGGCGGCACATCGGCCTGCCGGTGCTGTCCCCGGCACTGCTGGGCACCTTCGTCATCCTGCTGGCCAACGCCCTCGGTGCCTACGCCACCGTGTACGCGCTGACCACCGGCAACTTCAACGTACTGCCGATCCGCATCGCCGGCCTGGTGGCCGGTGACATCAGCCTCGACCCCAACCTGGCCAGCGCCCTGGCGATGGTCCTGGTGGGGCTGATGACGCTGGTCACGGTGGTGCATCAATGGCTGCTGAAAAGGAGCTACCATGCGCGCTGACCCCCGTTCCGGCGGCTGGTACCACCGCACCGTGGTCTACCTGCTGTTCCTCATCCTGCTGCTGCCGCTGGCTGGCACCCTGCTCTACTCGCTGGCCACCAGCTGGTCGGCCAGCTTGCTGCCCAGCGGTCTGACCTTCAAGTGGTACATCGCGCTGTGGAGCGAGCCGCGCTTCCTGGCCGCCTTCGGCCAGTCGCTGCTGGTGTGCGTGGGCGCGCTGCTGCTGTCGGTGGTGCTGATCCTGCCGCTGCTGTTCGTGGTGCACTACCACTTCCCCAGGCTCGACGCGCTGATGAACATCCTCATCCTGCTGCCGTTCGCGGTGCCGCCGGTGGTGTCGTCGGTCGGGCTGCTGCAGCTGTATGGCAGCGGGCCCATGGCCATGGTCGGCACACCGTGGATCCTGATCGGCTGCTACTTCACCATCGCCCTGCCGTTCATGTACCGGGCCATCACCAACAACCTGCAGGCGATCAACCTGCGCGACCTGATGGACGCCGCCCAACTGCTGGGCGCCAGCACCTGGCAGGCGGCGCTGCTGGTGGTGCTGCCGAACCTGCGCAAGGGCCTGATGGTGGCACTGCTGCTGTCGTTCTCGTTCCTGTTCGGCGAGTTCGTGTTCGCCAACCTGCTGGTCGGCACCCGCTACGAGACCCTGCAGGTGTACCTGAACAACATGCGCAACAGCAGCGGCCACTTCAACAGCGCGCTGGTGATCTCGTACTTCGCCTTCGTGCTGGTACTGACCTGGGTCGCCAACCGCCTGAACAAGGACAAGACCTGACATGAGCTTCGTCAGCGTACAGAAACTGCAAAAAAGCTACGCCGGCAGCCCGGTGTTCGAGAACATCGACTGCCGTATCGAACGCGGCGAGTTCGTCACCCTGCTTGGCCCGTCCGGTTGCGGCAAGTCCACGCTGCTGCGCTGCATCGCCGGGCTGACCCCGGTGGACCGCGGGCAGATCCTGCTCGACGGCCACGACATCGTGCCACTGAGCCCGCAAAAGCGTGGCATTGGCATGGTGTTCCAGAGCTACGCACTGTTCCCCAACATGACCGTGGAGCAGAACGTCGCCTTTGGCCTGCGCATGCAGAAGGTCAAGGCCGATGAAAGCCAGGCCCGGGTGCGCGAGGCGCTGGAGTTGGTGGAGCTGGGCAACTTCGCCGGGCGTTACCCGCACCAGTTGTCTGGCGGCCAGTGCCAGCGCGTGGCCCTGGCCCGCTCGCTGGTCACCCGCCCGCGCCTGCTGCTGCTCGACGAGCCGCTGTCGGCGCTGGATGCGCGCATCCGCAAACACCTGCGCGAGCAGATCCGCACCATCCAGCGCGAACTGGGGCTGACCACCATCTTCGTCACCCACGACCAGGAAGAAGCGCTGACCATGTCCGACCGCATCTTCCTGATGAACCAGGGGCGCATCGTCCAGAGCGGCGATGCCGAAACCCTCTACACCGCGCCGGTGGACCTGTTTGCCGCCGGCTTTATCGGCAACTACAACCTGCTCGACGCCGACAGCGCCAGCCGCCTGCTGCAGCGCCCGGTGACCAGCCGCCTGGCGATCCGCCCCGAGTCGATCACCCTGGGCATCAACGGCGAACTGGACGCCGAAGTGCGCAGCCACAGCCTGCTGGGCAACGTGATCCGCTACCGGGTGCAGGTGCGCGAGGTGGAACTGGTGGTCGACGTGCTCAACCGCTCACCGGCCGACCTGCACGCGGACGGGAAACGGGTAAGCTTGTCGATCGACCCTACGGCGCTACGGGAAGTGGCCTAAGGAGAATCAACACCATGGCACTGGCAATTTTCGATCTGGACGAAACCCTGATCCACGGCGACTGTGCGTCACTCTGGAGCGAGCAGATGGCCCGACTGGGCTGGGTCGACGGCAAGGACTTCCTGCGCCGCGACCATGAACTGATGGAAGCCTATGGCAGGGGCCACCTGCAGATGGAGGACTACATGGCCTTCAGCCTGGAGCCGATTGCCGGGCGCACCCTGGAGGAGGTCCAGCACCTGGTGGAGCCGTGGGTCGAAGAGGTGATCGAGCCGATCATCTACGGCGACGCCTGCCGCTGCATTGCCGAGCACCGCAAGCGTGGGGACCGCATACTGATCATTTCGGCTTCGGGTACGCACCTGGTCGGGCCGATTGCGGCGCGGCTGGGGGTGGACGAGTACCTGGCAATCGAGCTGGAGGCGGAGAACGGCGTTTATAGCGGCAAGACCCATGGGGTGCTGACCTATCGCGAAGGGAAGATCACACGATTGCTGGAATGGCTGGACCAGGAGCAGGAGAACCTGGAGGGGGCGAGTTTCTATTCCGATTCACGGAACGACCTGCCGTTGTTGCTGAGAGTGGACTTCCCGCATGTGGTGAACCCGGATGCGGTGTTGCGTGAGCATGCCGAGATCAATGGCTGGCCGATTCTGAGCTGGTCCTGAAGCTATTGCATTGTCTGTACCGGCCCTTTCGCGGGCAAACCCGCCCCCACAGGGGATACCACAAGCTTCGACCTGTGGTGATCCCTGTGGGAGCGGGTTCACCCGCGAAGAGGCCGGGCCTGTTTACACCAGGTCTGGGTCGATCACCATCACCAGCTTGCCCGAAACCTGGTTGGTCTCAAGCTCCGCATACGCTGCCTGGGCAAACTCCACCGGGTAGGTATCGACCAGCTGCGGCGACAAACGCCCTTCGGCAAACAGCGGCCACACCTGCTGCTGCAACTCGCGCAACAGCTCGGCCTTGAAGCCGTCATCGCGGTTGCGCAGCGTGGAACCGGTAATCTCCAGGCGCTTACCCAGGACCTGTGCCAGATCCAGCTCGAACTTGCGCCCGCCCATCAGGCCGATGATCACCCAGCGCCCGTCACGGGCCAGCAGCTTGAGGTTGAGCTCGCCGTAGCTGGCGCCCACCGGGTCGAGAATCACGTCGAACGGGCCGAAACCCTCCAGCGCCTCCAGGTTCTCGTTACGTACCACACCACCGGCGGCGCCCAGCGCCTCGCAGTAGGCCAGGCGGTCCTGCGAACCGACGCTGACCCACACCGGGCTGCCGAACGCCTTGCACAACTGGATGGCGGCCGAGCCAACGCCGCTGGCGCCAGCGTGCACCAGGACCTTCTCGCCAGCCTTCACGCCACCCAGCTGGAAGATGTTCAGCCAGGCAGTGGCATACACCTCCGGCAGCGCCGCCGCTTCATGCAGGCTCAGGCCCTCGGGCACTGGCAGCACGTGGCGGGCATCGACTACCACTTCCTCGGCCATGGCGCCGCTGGCCAGCAGCGCGCAAACGCGGTCACCTACGCGCCAATCGGCACCGGCCCCCACCTCCTCGACCACCCCGGAACACTCCAGTCCCATGTACGGGCTGGCACCGGGTGGCGGCGGGTACAAACCTTTCATCTGCAGCAGATCGGCGCGGTTCAGCCCCGCTGCGGCCACGCGAATACGTACCTGGCCAGCGTCACAGATCGGGCGTTCGGCCTCGACCCAAGCCACATGTCCGTCAACGCCTTGCAATGCCTTCACAGTGCCTCCATAGTTGAATCATATGACCGAGCCTGGGATCGCTATGTCCCAGGCTTTTTGCAGTATGCGCCCGGCTCCGATGGAACCGGCGAACGGAAAAGACGGCCTACTATGCGTGATCAATTGCCTCCACGTCGAATCAGCATGATGCATTTCCTCCCTAGCACCGCCCTGGCCCTGATGATCGGCCTGGGTAGCCTCGCGCTCGGCGGCAATGCGGCGGCCGCCAACAAATGGGACAGCCTGCAGCCGGACCGCGACGAAATCGTCGCCAGCCTCAACGTGGTGGAATTGCTCAAGCGCCACCACTACAGCAAGCCGCCGCTGGACGACGCCCGTTCGGTCATCATCTATGACAGCTACATCAAGCTGCTGGACCCGGCGCGCAGCTACTTCACCGCTGCCGACATTGCCGAATTCGACAAATGGAAAACGCAATTCGACGATTTCCTCAAGAGCGGGAACCTCGACCCGGGCTTCACCATCTACAAACGCTACCTGGACCGCGTCAAGCAACGCCTGGACTTCGCCCTGGCCGAGCTGAACAAAGGCGTGGACAAGATCGACTTCAACGCCAAGGAAACCTTGCTGATCGACCGCAAGGACGCCCCGTGGATGAAGAACCAGGCCGAGCTCGACGACTTGTGGCGCAAACGCGTCAAGGACGAAGTGCTGCGCCAGAAGATCGCCGGCAAGGAACCCAAGCAGATCCAGGAAACCCTGACCAAGCGCTACAAGAACCAGCTGGCGCGCCTGGACCAGACCCGTGCCGAAGATATCTTCCAGGCCTACATCAACACCTTCGCCCAGTCCTACGACCCGCACACCAACTACCTGTCACCGGACAACGCCGAGAACTTCGACATCAACATGAGCCTGTCGCTCGAAGGCATTGGTGCAGTCCTGCAAAGCGACAACGATCAGGTCAAGATCGTGCGCCTGGTGCCGGCAGGTCCGGCGGCCAAGACCAAGCAGGTGGCCCCGGCCGACAAGATCATCGGTGTGGCCCAGGGCAACAAGGAAATGGTCGATGTGGTCGGCTGGCGCCTGGACGAAGTGGTCAAGCTGATCCGCGGCCCAAAAGGCTCGGTGGTGCGCCTGGAGATCATCCCGGCGAGCAACGCGCCTAGCGACCAGACCAGCAAGATCGTATCGATCACCCGTGAAGCAGTGAAGCTTGAAGAGCAGGCGGCGAAGAAGTCGGTGCTCAAGCTCAAGCAGGACGGGCGTGACTACAAGCTGGGCATCATCGAGATCCCGGCCTTCTACCTCGATTTCAAGGCCTACCGCGCCGGTGACCCGGAGTACAAGAGCACCACGCGTGACGTGAAGAAGCTGCTCACCGAGCTGCAGAAAGAGAAGGTCGACGGCGTGGTCATCGACTTGCGCAACAACGGCGGCGGATCGCTGCAGGAGGCCACCGAGCTGACCAGCCTGTTCATCGAAAAAGGCCCGACCGTGCTGGTACGCAACAGCGACGGCCGCGTCGACGTGCTGGAAGACGAAAATCCCGGTGCCTTCTACAAGGGCCCGCTGGCACTGTTGGTCAACCGCCTGTCGGCCTCGGCTTCGGAGATCTTCGCCGGTGCCATGCAGGACTACCACCGTGCGCTGATCATCGGTGGCCAGACCTTCGGCAAAGGCACCGTGCAGACCATCCAGCCACTCAACCATGGCGAGCTGAAGCTGACCCTGGCCAAGTTCTACCGGGTTTCCGGGCAGAGCACCCAGCACCAGGGCGTGCTGCCGGATATCGACTACCCGTCGATCATCGACACCAAGGAAATCGGCGAGAGCGCCCTGCCCGAGGCCATGCCGTGGGACACCATCCGCCCGGTAGTCAAGCCGGCGGCCGACCCGTTCAAGCCTTTCCTGGCCCAGCTGAAAGCGCAGCATGAAGCCCGCAGCGACAAGGACGCGGAGTTCACCTACATCCGCGACCGCCTGGCCCTTACCCAGAAGCTGCTGAACGAAAAGACCGTCAGCCTCAACGAGCAGGACCGCCGTGCACGCCACGATGAGATCGAGGCCAAACAGCTGGCGCTGGAGAACATCCGCCGCAAGGCCAAGGGTGAAGAGCCGCTGAAAGAACTGAAGAAAGAGGATGAGGACGCGCTGCCGACCGAGGATGAAAACACCAAGCCGGAAGATGATGCCTACCTGGCGGAAACCGGTCGCATCCTGATCGACTACCTGAGTGCGAGCACCAAGGTGGCCAAGAAGTAAGGCGCTACGGCAATGATGGCAGAATAATGCGACCTGTCATCAAACAGTCATCGCGCTGTCGTGAAATAGAGGGGCCGGGCGTGGAAACGCCCGGCCCTTTCATTTTCAGGAAAACGTCATGACCGTTGCCGAACAGCTCAGTGCCTTGAGTGCCATCCTGGCTCAACGCAGCATTCACAGTCTGTTCCAGCCGATCATGTGCCTGAGCGAACAACGGGTTTTCGGCCATGAGGCGCTGAGCCGCGGGCCGTCCAACAGCCCGCTGCACGCACCGCTGAACCTGTTTACCATCGCCCGCCAGGCCGGCCGCCTGACCGAGCTGGAGGCCGCCTGCCGGGAGAGCGCCTGCCGGCGTTTCAGCGAACAGCAGTTGCAGGGCAAGCTGTTTCTCAACGTCTCGCCGGAGTCACTGCTGGAGCCGCATTACCCATCCGGCCAGACCCTGAAACTGCTCGAACAGGTCGGCCTGCCGCCCAACCGGGTGGTGATCGAGCTGACTGAACACACCCCGACCGACGACTTCCAGCTGCTGTCCAATGCCCTGCACCACTACCGTGACATGGGCTTCTCGATTGCCATCGACGATCTGGGGGCGGGTTATTCGAGCCTGCGTCTGTGGTCGGAGCTGCGCCCCGAGTACGTGAAGATCGACCGGCATTTCATCGACGGCATCCACCGCGACCCGCTCAAGCGAGAGTTCGTCGGTTCGATCTTGCAGATAGCCCGGGCGTCGAAGGCGCAGGTGATTGCCGAAGGCATCGAGCTGGCGGAGGAACTGGCGGTGCTGGTGGAGATGGGCGTGAACCTGGTGCAGGGCTACCTGCTGGGGCGGCCGCAGGAGCTGGGGGTGCGTGAAAGCCGGCCGCTACCGGCGCTGATGAACGTGCCGTTGGCCGAACAGCCGACAGTGCGGCTCAATGCCACGATTGGGCAGTTGCTGGAGTTGTTTGGCCGACACCAGCAGCTGGATGCACTGGAAGTGGTGGATGCCGATGGCAGGCCTTGTGGCTTGATTCACCGGCATGCATTGGCCACGGCCTCTTCGCGGGTAAACCCGCACACAGGTACAGCACCAGGTTCAAGATCTGTGATGAACCTGTGGGAGCGGGTTTACCCGCGAAGAGGCCGGAACAGGCAGTAAATCAGGCCGATTCGGGGTAGCTGTACTCGAACACCCGTACAACCTCGGACGCATGCCAGGACGCCGCTTCCATACCATCGACCGGCCCGGAGAAACGCCCCAGGCGCTCCACGCATTCAAAGAAGCCGGTACGCGGCAAACGGCTGGCGCCCTGACTGATCACCAACGAGCTGCGCAAGGGCTGCTCGGCGCGGGCATCCAGTACGGCCAGGTATTCCAGCGCGGCGGTCAGCGTCTGCATGGCCGGGCTGGGCAGTTGCAAGCGCTCGATCAGCGCTCGGTACGTCAGCAAGTGACGTTGACGACGGGCCAGGTCAAGCTCGCCCAGCAGGTTGTCCCAGTGCTGACGGCTGATCCTGACCTGGCTCATGATGGCTCGCTCCAGCCAGCCACTCCCAGATGCCAGGCCAACGCGCGTCGGATGGCAGCGTCTGGCTGACGCTCGCCCGACTCGATCATGGCCAGGTACGCCGGGCTCACACCGACATTGCGCGCCAGCTGCTCAGGGGCAATGCCCTTGGCCTGGCGAATCTGCGCAACTTGGTTGAACGCCGGCAATGGTGCACTGGCAGGGGCGCTGCCCGCCTCACCGGCAACCGCTTCGGCAGGCGCCTGCCCCGCAGCCTTGAGCAGTGCCTGGTACTGCTCCCAGGGAACGACGGCGTACTCGGGTTGACCGTCCCGGCTGATGACCTGAATACCCATTACAAACCCCTTTAAAAAGGATTACAGCATGTAATCCATAGGCATAACCCTTATGCCAATTATATTACCAACTCCGGGGTCTGTGCAGTTGAGGAGTGCCTCAGGCCGGTTTCACTGCGTTTTACGCTCCAACTGCAGGGCTTCGGGACTGGCCGGCAAGCGCTCGACCACGCGCAGCCGCTCGGGCGCCTGGCTGTCGCGCCAGGCCTTGAAGCGCGCCAGTTCGTCGGCCACGGTCTTCAGCACCCAGCCCAGCACCGCGATGTCGTCGAGAAAGCCGACGCCCAGCAGCCAGTCGGGGACGGCGTCGATGGGGCTGACGAAATACAGCAGGCCGGCGACGATGGTGACCAGGGCCTTGGCGCTGATGGCGCGGTACTCGCCACGCCACCAAGCCAGGCACAACGACTGCAGCAGCTTCACGTCTTCACGCAGCTGGCCGATGCGCGGGCCTTTGCGGGCTACCGCGAACAGCAAGGCCGGCAACCGGCCACGGCTGAGCAGGCGCTCGGCCAAGGGCAGGAAACGGGCGAAATTCCAGGGTGCGCTCATGGAGCCTCCAACAGGAAAAGGTTATCCACATTTATTGTGGATAACCTTGTGAACAGGGCGACGTTTCTGACCCCGGGTGCCTGCCAGGCAAGGGCCCCGGTCAGATCGGGCGTTTTTTACACAGTCGTTTCACACCGTGAGTGCCTACGTCGCAAACGATTTGCGCCAGAAGCATCCCGCTTCTTCACGCTGCATTTCCTCGGACAGTATCAGCAGTTGCAGGTTCGTCCAACCACCCGGCACAAACGAAAACGCCCCGTCAGGACGGGGCGTTTTGCGAGAGCCAGCCAGTGTTACTTGGCAGGCGCTTCAGCTGGGGCTTCGGCGGGTGCCTCGGCTTCCGGCTCGGCGCCTTGCAGTTGGGCCGGATCCTTGATGGCGATCAGTTCCAGGTCGAACACCAGTACCGAGTTGGCCGGGATCAACGGGCTTGGGCTCTGCGCGCCGTAGGCCAGTTCAGCCGGGATGAACAGCTTGTACTTCTCGCCGACGTGCATCAGTTGCAGGCCTTCGACCCAACCCGGGATCACACCACTGACCGGCAGGTCGATCGGGCTGCCGCGCTCGACGGAGCTGTCGAACACCTTGCCATCGATCAGCTTGCCTTCATAGTGGACGGTGACCACGTCGGTCGGCTTCGGCTGCGGGCCGTCGGCCTTCTTGACCACTTCGTACTGCAAGCCCGAGGCAGTGGTGACCACGCCTGGCTTCTTGGCGTTTTCCTCGAGGAATTTCTTGCCGGCGGAGGCGGCTTCTTCGCTGGCCTTGGCCAGGCGCTCTTCGGCACGCTTCTGCAGCGCGGTGAAGGCTTCTACCAGCTCTTCGTCCTTGATGCGCTGTTCTTTCTTGGCAACGGCGTCTTCGATACCGAGGGCGACTGCTTTCGAATCAAGGTCTTCCATGCCTTCCTGAGCCAGGCTCTTGCCCATGTTCAGGCCGATACCGTAGGAGGCTTTCTGTGCCGGAGTCTTCAGCTCGGGGCTGCTGGTCTGTTGATCACAGCCAGCCAGTACCAGGCCTACCAGGGCAACCGCAGCCGCCAAACGATGCTGTTTCATGCTATTTCCTTGTTCATGCGCCATAAGGGCAATCAGGGTAAAGCCGCGAGCTTAGCAGGCGGCCATGACCAATGGCTACCGGCATAGGAGCGGGTTTTGGCAAGGAAGTTCAGTAGTTAAAGGGTTATTCATCAAAGCATGTGCAGCCACTGGCCAGTATTGACCGGTTGGGCCACCTTTGCCCGGTTTTGCGGGGGATCTATTTCGCTGAATGCCGACGATAGGGCCGAACCTGCGCTCAGGGGTAGTTGCCTTCACGGTACTGCCCCGCCACCTCACGCAACATCTCGCACACCCACTGCCCCGGCAGGCTCTGCGGCAAGGCGGCATTGCGACAGATGCCGACCGAACCGCCCGGCTCGCGTACACCCAGATCGAGCTCGACCAACTCGCCCCGGCGCAGGTCGAGCAGCACCGCGTCGCGCGGCGCTACCCACACTGCATCGCTGCCCAGCAGGTAACGCCGGCTCAAGGCCAGTGACAGGGTTTCCAGGCGCTGCGCCGGCATCTGGATGCCGCATTGCACAAACAGGCTGTCGGCATGTTGGCGGATGGTGGTGCCTGCGGGCGGCAATACCAGCGGGTAACGCCCCACCTGCGCCCGCTCCACCGGCGTGCCGGCCAGCAACGGGTGGCCAGGCCGCACCACCAGGCTCATCGCCTCGCTGTACAGGTGCTCGAACGACAGGCCCTGGATCTGCGGGCTGTCGGTCATGCGCCCGACCACCAGCTCCAGCTCGCCCAGGCGCAACTGGCCGAGCAGCTGCGCACTGACCCCGGTGACCACACTGATCACCAGCGCCTCATGCCGCTGGTGCAGGCGGCACAGCACCTCGGGCATGAGCAGGCCTTCGACCGTGGACAGCACACCGATGCGCACTTGCGACGGCGCCCGCGCCTCGCCACGCAGGCTGCTGACGCCATCGCGCAGGGCCTGCACGCTGGGCCCGGCATAGCGCATGAAACGCGTGCCGGCCGGGGTCAACTCGACGCCCTGGCGGCTGCGCGCGAACAGCCGCGTTTCCAGCAGGCCTTCGAGTTCCTTGAGGGTCTTGGAGATTGCCGGCTGGCTGATTGCCAGGATGTCGGCAGCCCTGGCCAGGCTGCCCTGCCGGGCAATCTCCAGGAAGCACAGCAGGTGGCGGTACTTGATGCGGGTGTCGAGGTTCATGGGCTCAAGCTTAACGCATGCAGATAACCTGTACCGGCCCTTTCGCGGGTGAACCCGCTCCCACAGGGATCTCCACAGTTCTCCAGATCTGTGCAGTACCTGTGGGAGCGGGTTCACCCGCGAAAGGGCCGGTGCAGGCAACAGATCAGCATCAGGCCACAGCCAACTCCACCGCCTCGCCATTCAAGCGCACCGGCCACACCCGCAGTCGCTGCCGGCTATCTTCCAGGCACTTCCCGCTCTCCAGGCTGAAGCGCTGCTTGTACAACGGCGCCGCCACCACCAGCTCGCCCTGCACATTGCCCACCAGCCCGCGACCGATGATATTGGCGCCGGACCGCGGGTCGCGGTTGTCCACCGCGTACAGCGGCTGTGCCTGCCCCGGCAGGTAGAACAGCGCCACCTGGGCCCCGTCGAGCCACACTACCACCCCGGAATCGGCCACCAGGTCATCCGCCTGGCATACCATCTGCCAGTTCTCTTGGGTTTTCACAGCAGCATTGGACAGGTTCATCAGACAGCCTCCTCGACGGTTGGGATCAGGTGCAGCGGTGCAGCAGGCCGGCGCTGTTCGCGTTCGCGCACGAAGTGCACGTCCGGGTCGGCGCGGCGGTCGTTGACGAAGGTGCGGAAGCGCTTGAGCTTCTCGGGGTCGTTCAGGGCGTTGGCCCACTCGCATTCATACTGGTCGACCACATGCTGCATCTGCGCTTCCAGCTCGCTGGCCAGGCCCAGGCTGTCGTCGAGGATCACCTGCTTCAGGTAGTCCAGCCCGCCCTCCAGGTTCTCGCGCCACACCGAGGTGCGCTGCAGTTTGTCGGCGGTGCGGATGTAGAACATCAGCACGCGGTCGATCAGGCGCACCAGGGTTTCGTCGTCGAGGTCGGTGGCGAACAGTTCGGCGTGCCGCGGGCGCATGCCGCCGTTGCCGCACACGTAAAGGTTCCAGCCCTTGTCGGTGGCGATCACACCGATGTCCTTGCTCTGTGCCTCGGCGCATTCACGGGTGCAGCCAGACACGGCGAACTTGAGCTTGTGCGGGCTGCGCAGGCCTTTGTAGCGATCTTCCAGGCGCAGGGCCATGCCGACGCTGTCCTGCACGCCGTAGCGGCACCAGGTGCTGCCCACGCACGACTTCACCGTGCGGGTCGACTTGCCATAGGCATGGCCGGTTTCGAAGCCGGCTTCGATCAGCTCGGCCCAGATCAGCGGCAGCTCGTGCAACTGGGCGCCGAACAGGTCGATGCGCTGGCCACCGGTGATCTTGGTGTACAGGTCGTACTTTTTCGCCACCTGGCCGATCACGATAAGCTTGTCGGGGGTGATTTCACCGCCGGGTATGCGCGGCACCACCGAGTAGGTGCCGTTCTTCTGCATGTTGGCCATGAAGGTGTCGTTGGTGTCCTGCAACGGTACCAGCGCCGGGTCCATGATCGGCTGGTTCCAGCACGAGGCGAGGATACTGCCCACCGCCGGCTTGCAGATGTCGCAGCCAACGTGGCCCTGACCATGGCGCTCGAGCAGTTCGGTGAAGGTGCGGATGCCCTCCACCCGCACCAGCCCGTACAGCTCCTGGCGGGTGTAGGCGAAGTGCTCGCACAGGCTCTTGTCCACCGTCACGCCACGGGCGGTCAGCTCGTGCTCGAACACTTGCTTGAGCAGGGCCGCGCAACCACCGCAGCCGGTGGCAGCCTTGGTGCAGCCCTTGACCGCGGCGAGGTCGCCGCAGCCGCTGTCGATGGCGGCGCAGACCGCGCCCTTGCTGACGTTGTGGCAAGAGCAGATGGTCGCACTGTCGGGCAGCGCATCGGCGCCCAGGGCTGGTGCGCCGCCGCCTTGCGGCAGGATCAACGCCGCCGGGTCGGCCGGCAGGGCAATGCCGTTCTGGGCGTACTGCAGCAGGGTGTCGTAGTAGCTGTTGTCGCCGACCAGCACCGCACCGAGCACGTGCTTGCCGCTGGCATCCACCACCAGTCGGCGGTAGGCGCTGTTGGCTTCGTCGATGAAGCGGTAGCTGCGTGCGCCCGGGGTAGCGCCATGGGCATCGCCGATGGAGCCGACATCCACGCCCAGCAGCTTGAGCTTTGTCGACATGTCGGCACCGGTGAATTCGCCAGCGGTTTCCCCCATCAGCAATGCCGCCAGGTTGCGCGCCATGCTGTAGCCCGGAGCGACCAGGCCGAACACGCTGCCGTGCCACGAGGCGCACTCACCGATGGCAAAAATGCGTGGGTCGCTACTGCGGCAGTGGTTGTCGATCACTACCCCGCCACGCGCGGCGATGTCCAGGCCACAGGCACGGCCCAGGGCATCCTGCGGGCGGATACCCGCGGAGAACACGATCAGGTCGGTTTCCAGGTACTCGCCGCCATCGAAGTTCATGCGGTAGCGGTAGTCTTCACCCGTACTGATCGACTGGGTGGCACGCGACAGATGCACACCAACGCCCAGCGCTTCGATCTGTGCCTTGAGCGCGGCACCGCCCTCGCCGTCCAGTTGCACCGGCATCAGTCGTGGGGCGAATTCCACCACGTGGGCTTCCAGGCCCAGCGACTTGAGGGCATTGGCTGCTTCCAGGCCGAGCAGGCCACCACCGACTACCACGCCACGACGGGCTTCACCTGCAGCTGCGCGGATGGCATCGAGGTCGTCGAGGGTACGATAGACCAGGCGGGCATTGCCGCTGGAACCTTCGACCGGCGGTACGAAGGGGTAGGAGCCAGTGGCCAGCACCAGCTGGTCGTAGCCGTAGCGGCCCTCGGCGGTGACCACTTCGCCGTGCTCACGGTCGATTTCCAGCACCGCTTCGCCGAGGTGCAGGTGCACACCGTTGGCGTCGTAGAAGTCTTGCCCGCACAGGGCCAGGGTTTCGGCACAGCTGCCGCCGAAGTACTCGGACAGGTGCACGCGGTCGTAGGCGCGTTGGCGCTCTTCGCCGAACACATGCATCTCGAAGCGCTGCAGGGCGCCGCGGCTGACCAGTTGTTCGACGCAATGGTGGCCGACCATGCCGTTGCCGACGATGACCAGTCGCTCTCGTTGCCCGCTGCTCGCTGTTGCCTTCATAAGCCGATCCTCGATCAAAAAAAAAACGCCTGGAGCCGAAGCTCCAGGCGCCTTTGCCTGTATTCATCACGGTAGGGGGCCCGGGTTGATCGCCGTTGATCAGTGGGCTTGTCGTATCAGGGGTATAGCAGGGAGTGTGCCAACTGGGTTACCTGTGCCGCCCCCTTCGCGGGTAAACCCGCTCCCACAGGGACCGGCGCAATTTTCAGACCTCGGCAGTCCCTGTGGGAGCGGGTTTACCCGCGAAGAGGCCGGCACAGCCACGCACATTACCGGTGCATTCATCACCATCTTGGAGCACTTCAGTACACATCCCGCCGATAACGCCTGGCGCTGCCCAACGCTTCGACATAAGCCGCAGCCGCTGCTGCATCCATGCCGCCATGCTCGGCCACGATGGCCCGCAACGTCGCATCCACATCCCTGGCCATGCGCTGCGCATCGCCACACACATAGAAGTACGCCCCCGCCTCCAGCCACTGCCACAACTGCGCGCCCTGTTCGAGCATGCGCTGCTGCACATAGACCTTCTCGGCCTGGTCGCGCGAAAACGCTGTGTCCAGGCGCAAGTGCCCTGTAGCCTGCCAAGCCTGCAGCTGCTCCTGGTAATAGAAATCGGTGGCCGCGTACTGCTCACCAAAGAACAGCCAGTTATCCCCTTTCGCCCCACGTGCCTCTCGTTCTTCAAGGAAGGCCCTGAAAGGCGCAATGCCGGTGCCGGGGCCGACCATGATCACCGGCACGCTGTCGTCCTCGGGGAGGCGGAAGTGCCTCGACACCTGCGGGAAGATGGCCACCTTCAGCGCCTGTGCGCGGTCGGCCAGGAAGCTTGAACAGACACCTTTGCGCGCGCCATAGCGCACCGTGGAAACGGTCAGGTGCACCTGCTCCGGGTGCGCCAGCGGGCTGGAGCTGATCGAATAGAGGCGTGGCTGCAACGGCTTGAGCAGGTCCAGCCAGCTGGCCAGCGGCAGCTGCTGGGGGAAGGCGTGCAACACATCGACCAGTTGCCGGCCCCACAACCAGTCCTGCAGCTCGGCCTTGCACTCGGGCTGCAGCAGGTGCAGCAGGTCCGGGGCATTGCTGGCGAAGGCCTGCAACTGCTGCGCGGTGACCTTGACGATCTCCAGGTGCGCCTGCAGGGCTTCAGTCAGCGACATGGCGGGCTGGCTTTTCAGCTCGACCATGGTTTGACCATCGAGCTGCATCAGCGCCAGCAGTTCGTCGACCAACTCCGGGCAGTTGCGCGGCCACACGCCCAGGGCATCGCCAGCGGCATAGGTGAAACCGCTACCGCTCAGGTCGAACACCAGTTGACGGGTTTCCTTGCTGGCACCCGGGCCGTTGAGCAGGCGGTTTTCCAGCAAGGTGGCAGCCCAGGGTTGCTGTTTGCTGTAGGCCGCCACGGGCGCAGGCTCGGTGACCGGTTGCGGTGCGGCGGCACTGCCCAGCGTGGGCAGCAGCGCATCGAGCCAGGCGGCGAAGGCGTCGTCGAAGTCCGGCTCGCAGTCCACCCGCTGCAGCAGGCGCCGCCCACCCAGCTCGGCCAGGCGTTGATCGAGCTTGCGGCCAAAGCCGCAGAACTGGTCGTAACTGGAGTCGCCCAAGGCCAGTACGGCATAGGGCAGTTCGGCACAGTGGGCGCCCTCCTCGCCCTGCAAGGCGTGCCAGAACGCCACCGCGCTGTCGGGCGCGTCGCCATCGCCAAAGGTGCTGGCGATCAGCACCACGCTGGCGGCGTCCCGCAGCTGACGCGGGCTCACCGCATCCATGCAACTGAGCTGCACGTCGAGGCCGGCAGCGCGCAGGCGCTCGGCACAGCGTTCGGCCAACAGCTCGCCGTTGCCGGTCTGCGAGGCCCACACCACCTGGTGCCGTGGTGCCGCCAACGCTGCAGCGGGCAGCACCGCCGGCTGGGCGAACAGCCCGGCCAGCAAGCCATCGACGAACAGCCGGCGGTTGGCGGCCAGCGGCGCACTGGCTGGCAGGCAGGGCGCGCCCGTGGCGCGGGCCTGGTCCAGGCCCAGCAGGAAGCCTTGCAGGTAATGGCGCTCTTCCTCGGCCAGCACCGGAGCTGGCAGGGTGTCCAGGCCTAGCAAACGGGACAGGGTGGCGGTCGGCATGCGGGCAGGCTCCGAAATGGCAGTGTTCAGATCAAGGGCTTCGATGCGCTCGCCTGCAACCCGCTCCAGGGTCACGGCACAGTGCTTGAACGCCGGCTGCAGCGACAGCGGGTCGACCGCATCGCAAGTCACGGCGTTGATCGCCAGCTGCTCGCCGATCAGGTCGTTCCAGTGGAACGGGGCGAAGCAGTTGCCCGGCAAGACCCGGTCGCTGATTCGCGCGGGCAGCACGGCCTGCCCCCGGCGCGAGCGAATGGCCACCTGGTCCTTTTCGGCGATGCCCAGCCGGGCAGCATCATCGCGGTGGATTTCCACGAAGGGGCCTGGCTCCAGCTTGTTCAGCGCCGGCACCTTGCCGGTCTTGGTCAGGGTGTGCCACTGGTGCTGTACGCGGCCAGTATTCAGCACCATGGGGTAATCGGCATCCGGCAGCTCCGCTGCCGGCAACCAGGGCCGGGCGAAGAAACGGGCCTTGCCGCTGGCGGTCGGGAAGGCCAACGCAGGGCACTCGCCCCGGGCATCGTGCAACAACGCCTGGCTGCTGCCATCGTTGCGGTAGCGCAGCGGGCTGCGCGGGTTGTCGCGGCCCGGGGCGCAGGGCCACTGGCGCGGCTGCTCGCGCAGTTCGGCATAGCCGATGCCACGCAGGTCGTAACCGGTGACCGGGTTATGGAAGCGACGGATTTCCTCGAACACCGCTTCGGCATCGGGGTAGTCGAAGGCGTCGGCGTAGCCCATGGCGCAGGCGACCCGGGCGATGATCTGCCAGTCTGGCAGGCTCTGCCCGGGCGGTTCGACGGCACGTGGCATCAAGGTGAGGTTACGCTCGCTGTTGATCATCACGCCTTCCCCTTCGGCCCACAGCGCAGCCGGCAGAAGGATGTCGGCGTAACGGTTGGTCTCGGTGTCGAGGAAGGCATCCTGGGTAATCACCAACTCGGCCTGGCGCAAGCCGTCGATCACTTGCTGACGGTTGGCGACGCTGGCCACCGGGTTGCTGCAGATAACCCAGCAGGCCTTCACCGCGCCGCTTTTCATCTGCTCAAACAGCGCCACCGTACCCTCGCTGCCTTCGCTGCGCAGGCTGCCCGGTGCCAGTTGCCACTGCTGCTCGACGAAGGCGCGGTCTTGCGCTACCAGCGCCGAGCGCTGGCCTGGCAGGCCGGGGCCCATGTAGCCCATCTCGCGGCCGCCCATGGCATTGGGCTGGCCGGTCAGCGAGAACGGCCCGCTGCCGGGGCGGCAGATGGCGCCCGTGGCCAGGTGCAGGTTGCAGATCGCATTGGTGTGCCAGGTGCCATGGATGCTCTGGTTCAGGCCCATGGTCCAGCAGCTCATCCAGTTGCTGGCGCTGCCGATCCATTCGGCGGCCCTGATGATGTCGGCCTCGGCCAGCCCGGTAATGGCGGCCACGCGTTCGGGGGTGTAGTCGTCAAGAAAGGCCGGCAGTTCGTCCCAGCCTTCGGTGTGGCGGGCGATGAACTCGGGGTTGGTGTGGCCGTTGCGCTGCAGCAGGTACAGCAGGCCGTTGAGCAAGGCCAGGTCGCTGCCGGGGCGCACCTGCAGGAACAGGTCGGCCTTGTCGGCGGTGGCGCTGCGCCGCGGGTCGACGACGATCAGCTTGGCGCCCGCCCTGACCCGGTCGAGCAAGCGCAGGAACAGGATCGGGTGGCAGTCGGCCATGTTGGCGCCGATCACCAGGAATACGTCGGCGTGCTCGAAGTCCTGATAGCTGCCGGGCGGGCCATCGGCGCCTAGCGACAGCTTGTAGCCGCTGCCGGCGCTGGCCATGCACAGGCGCGAGTTGGATTCGATGTGGCGGGTGCGGATAAAGCCCTTGGCCAGCTTGTTGGCCAGGTACTGGGCCTCCAGCGACATCTGCCCGGACACGTATAGCGCCACGGCGTCGGGGCCGTGCTGGTCGATGATGCCGCGCAGGCGCGCGGCGGCGCCGGCGATGGCCTGGTCGATGCCGGTACGCGCTGGCTGCTGATTGCGCTGCTGGCGCACATAGGCATCTTCCATGCGCCCGGCGGCGGTCAGCGGCAGATGTGCGGTGAGGCCTTTGGTGCACAGGCGGCCGAAGTTGCCGGGGTGCTGCTTGTCGCCGCTGATCTTGCCGACCTTGCCATCGGCAACGCTCATGACGATACCGCAACCGACGCCGCAGTAGGGGCAGACGCTGCGCACTTCGCTGTTGGCCATGGGCGGGCTCCTGTAGGGAACGCAAAAAGGCGCCGGCTGCCCGGCTTGCTTTGCAAGCGGGGCAACACGGCGCCTTTGTCGTGAAGTTTTGTGGGCTGTCGACGTTGATGGCCCTGGATAGGGGTAGATCAGCAATTAATGGGCCAGTTGTGCCGGCCTCTTCGCGGGTAAACCCGCTCCACAGGGATATCACTAGGCCCGAGGGCAATGCTGTACCTGTGGGAGCGGGTTTACCCGCGAAGAGGCCGGCACAGGAGTGCACCATGCGATGGCAACCCCACACCCCGTGGCGCTATGCTGGGGCACATTCCAGCATGAGCCACCGCCCTCCCTCCATGTCCCAGGTGATTATCAAGACCCCGCCCAACTCGACCTGGCAAGCACTTATGAACTTTTTGCAAATTTCGGTAAAACACCAAATCGCAGGCACAAAAAAAAGCGACCCTAAGGTCGCTTTCTCTGTTACTTCCGGGTGTTCAGTAGGCCCTGGAAGTGAAATATGGCGCAGCGGACGGGACTCGAACCCGCGACCCCCGGCGTGACAGGCCGGTATTCTAACCGACTGAACTACCGCTGCGCTAAACATCGAGTGGTGGGTGATGACGGGATCGAACCGCCGACCCTCTGCTTGTAAGGCAGATGCTCTCCCGGCTGAGCTAATCACC
>NZ_OLKL01000017.1 GCF_900291015.1 Pseudomonas persica | reverse complement strand
AGTGGTGGGTGATGACGGGATCGAACCGCCGACCCTCTGCTTGTAAGGCAGATGCTCTCCCGGCTGAGCTAATCACCCATGTCTCTCGGTGTGGCGCGCATTCTACGGGCGACTTTGCGCTCTGGCAAGCACTTATCGAACTTTTTGCAAATTTCGGTAAAACACCAAATCGCAGGCACAAAAAAAGCGACCCTAAGGTCGCTTTCTCTGTTTCTTCCGGGTGTTCAGTAGGCCCTGGAAGTTAAATATGGCGCAGCGGACGGGACTCGAACCCGCGACCCCCGGCGTGACAGGCCGGTATTCTAACCGACTGAACTACCGCTGNGGCGCAGCGGACGGGACTCGAACCCGCGACCCCCGGCGTGACAGGCCGGTATTCTAACCGACTGAACTACCGCTGCGCTAAACATCGAGTGGTGGGTGATGACGGGATCGAACCGCCGACCCTCTGCTTGTAAGGCAGATGCTCTCCCGGCTGAGCTAATCACCCTTCGTCTCGGTGTGGCGCGCATTCTACGGACGCCCCTGTACCCTGGCAAGCACTTTTTTTACTTTTTTCAAAAAAAACCTCAGGTCTTTCAAAGACCTAGCGTTGTCACCTGCATCTTTACATCCAGCAACAGCTACTGGCACTCCGACAGGGTTGGCCTGAGAGCCCCGCTCGGAGAATAATGCCCGCCTTATGCATTAAGGAGAGATTGCCCCTCATGTGGTTCAAGAACCTGCTGACCTACCGTCTGACCCAGGAAGTCCCGTTCGAGCCTGAAGCGCTGGAAGCGGCCCTGGCCAGCAAGCCGGCCCGCCCCTGCGCCAGCCAGGAGCTGACCACCTATGGTTTCGTCGCACCGTTCGGCAAAGGCGAAGACGCTCCCCTGGTGCATGTCAGCGGCGAGTACCTGCTGATTGCCGCGCGCAAGGAAGAACGCATCCTGCCTAGCAGCGTGGTCAACGACGCGGTGAAGGAAAAGGTCGAAGAGATCGAGACCGAGCAGATGCGCAAGGTCTATAAAAAGGAACGCGACCAGATCAAGGACGAGATCATCCAGGCCTTCCTGCCGCGCGCGTTCATCCGCCGCTCGATGATCTTCGCCGCCATCGCTCCGCGCCTGGGCATGATCCTGGTCAACTCGGCCAGCGCCAAGCGCGCCGAAGACCTGCTGTCGACCCTGCGTGAAGTAATGGGCTCGCTGCCGGTGCGCCCGGCCACCGTAAAAATCGCACCGGTTGCCACCATGACCGAGTGGGTCAAGTCGCAAGCGGCTGCCGAAGGCTTCTATGTGCTGGACGAGTGCGAACTGCGCGACACCGCCGAAGACGGCGGCATCGTGCGCTGCAAGCGCCAGGACCTGACCGGCGAGGAAATCCAGTTGCACCTGAGCACTGGCAAGGTGGTCACCCAGCTGGCCCTGGCCTGGCAGGACAAGCTGTCGTTCATTCTGGATGACAAGATGGTGATCAAGCGCCTGAAGTTCGAAGAGCTGCTGCAGGAACAGGCCGAGCAGGATGGTGGCGACGAGGCTGCCCAGCAGTTCGATGCCAGCTTCCAGTTGATGATGATGACCTTTGCCGAATTCCTGCCGGTGCTGTTCGAGGCACTGGGTGGCGAGGAGATTCCGCAAGGGGTCTGATTGGCATGAAATGCCGGTGCTGGCCTGAAAGTGACTTTTCGCCTGCACCGGCCCTTTCGCGGGTGAACCCGCTCCCACAGGTACTGCACAGGTCTGAACGTTGTGGAGATCCCTGTGGGAGCGGGGTTACCCGCGAAGAGGCCGCACAGGCTTGCCCAGAGGGCCGCATATGGGCACCATGGCACCCACTGTGAGGACGACCTCACGACGCAGCGCGTGACCATTCCGGGGACGACCCCATCATTTGCAACGATGGAGACGCACCATGTCCTGGATCATCCTGTTCTTCGCCGGCCTGTTCGAGGTCGGCTGGGCGGTCGGCCTGAAATACACCGACGGCTTCAGCAAGCCGCTGCCCACCGTACTCACCGTCGCCGCCATGGCCATCAGCCTGGGCCTGCTGGGCCTGGCCATGAAAGAGCTGCCGCTGGGCACCGCCTATGCCATCTGGACCGGCGTCGGCGCCGTCGGCACGGTGATCGCCGGCATCATCCTGTTCGGCGAGTCCATGGCGTTGGTACGCCTGGCCAGCGTGGCGCTGATCGTTACCGGCCTGGTCGGCCTGAAAGTCAGCGCCAGCTAACCCCCTCCCCTAGCGCAGGTTGCCGCGCAAGCGGCTGACCTGCTCACGCAACGCCTCTGGCTGCGCCGCCTCCACCGGGATGGCGACGCCTGCCACGATGGTCACCCGCGACCACAGGCGCTTGAAAAAGCCCTTGGCCGGGTCACGGCTGAAGAAGCTGCCCCACAGCCCCTGCAAGGCCAACGGAATGACCGGCACCGGGGTTTCTTCGAGGATGCGATTGACGCCGCCCTTGAACACATCGATTTCGCCGTCCCCGGTCAGCTTGCCCTCCGGGAAGATGCATACCAGCTCGCCATCGGCCAGGTACCCGGCAATGCGCTCGAAAGCACGTTCGTAGATGGCCAGGTCTTCGTTGCGCCCGGCAATCGGGATGGCACCTGCGGTGCGGAACACGAAGTTGAGCACCGGCAGGTTGTAGATCTTGTAGTACATGACGAAGCGTATCGGCCGGCGGATGGCCCCGCCCAGCAGCAGCGCATCGACGAACGACACGTGGTTGCACACCAGCAACGCCGCGCCTTCGTCGGGGATGCGCTCGAGGTCGCGGTGCTGCACGCGGTACATCGAATGGCTGAGCAGCCAGATCAGGAAGCGCATGGTGAACTCGGGGACGATCCTGAAGATATAGGCGTTGACCGCGATGTTGAGCAGCGACACCACCAGAAACAGCTGCGGGATGGTCAGCTCGGCCAGGCCCAGCAGGATGATGGTAAGCACTGCCGACACCACCATGAACAGGGCATTGAGAATGTTGTTGGCGGCGATCACCCGGGCGCGCTGGTCATCGGCCGTGCGGGCCTGGATCAGTGCATACAGCGGCACGATGTAGAAGCCGCCGAACACCCCAAGGCCGACGATCGACAGCAGGATCCACCAGGCTTGGCCCATGCCCAGCAGCGCCAGCCAGTCGTGTGGCGCCGCCGCAGCCGGCACATCGCCGGAGTGCCACCACCACAGCAGGCCGAACAGGCTCAGACCGAACGAGCCGAACGGCACCAGGCCGATTTCCACCTTGCGCCCGCTAAGCCGTTCGCACAGCAGCGAACCCAGGGCGATCCCCACCGAGAACAAGGTCAGCACCAAGGTCACCACAGTGCCATCACCGTGCAGCCAGTCCTTGGCGTAGGCCGGGATCTGCGTGAGGTAGATGGCACCGACGAACCAGAACCACGAGTTGCCGACGATCGAGCGCGACACCGCCGGCGGCTGCCCCAGCCCCATGCGCAGGATCACCCACGACTGCTTGAAGATGTTCCAGTCCAGCGGCATTTGCGGTGAGGCGGCAGCAGCCCTCGGGATCCAGCGGCTGGCCAGGTAGCCGAGTACCGCAGTGCCGACCACGCCACCGGCCACTACCGTGGCATAGCTGTCGGCTGACATCATCCCCCCGGCGCCGATGGTGCCGGCGAGGATAGCCAGGAAGGTGCCGGTTTCCACCAGCCCGTTGCCGCCGACCAGTTCTTCCTCGCGCAGGGCCTGCGGCAGGATCGAGTACTTCACCGGGCCGAACAGCGCCGAGTGGGTCCCCATGCCGAACAGCGCCACCAGCATCAGCGCCAGGTGGTTGGTGATGAAGCCGAGCGCGCCGATCGCCATGATCACGATCTCGGCAAGCTTGATCGCGCGTATCAGCGCGTCCTTGGCGAACTTCTCGCCAAACTGCCCGCCCAGCGCCGAGAACAGGAAGAACGGCAGGATGAACAGCAAGGCGCACAGATTGACCCAGATCGAACGGTCACCGTCGCCCAGGCTGAGCTTGAACAGGATCGCCAGGATCAGCGACTGCTTGAACAGGTTGTCATTGAAGGCACCCAGCGACTGGGTGATGAAGAACGGCAGGAAACGCCGCTTGCCGAGCAAGGTGAATTGCGAGGAGTGACTCATCGTCCTTGGTCCTGAGGGCTTTTCAATTGGAGGCGCGCCGGGCGCGACAAGCCACAAATCTGCATGGGAAATGCGCGGGTTGGCAAGCGCGGGCAAGGTCTGGGCAGTGACTACAGACAATTTGCCGGCGTCGGCAGTGGTTGTGTAGCAAGCCTGTTCCGGCGCTATCGCCGGCAAGCCAGCTCCCACAGTGATTGTGCATGACTTGAGGGCAATGCGGTCAAGGTGGGAGCTGGCTTGCCGGCGATGGGCTGCAAAGCAGTCCCCATGTGGCATATGCTCCGATTCGGCTATTCCACAACAAGGACGTGGCAATGCTCGCCGCCATGAAACGCTACCCGCACACCGTACGCCTGCTGCTTACCACCACCTTCATCCTCACCGTCGCCCGCGCCCTTACCCTGCCCTACCTGGTGGTGTACCTGGCCGACAACTTCCAGCTGCCGATCAGCCAGATCGGCCTGCTGATCGGTGGCGCGCTGATCATCGCCTCGCTGCTGAGCCTGTATGGTGGCCACCTGGTGGATACCTTGCGCAACCACACACTGGTCAGCGCCAGCACCCTGCTGTTCGCCCTGGCCTTCGTCGGCGCGGTCGTCAGCAATTCGGCGCTGCTGTTCTTTCTCTGCCTGGTCCTGATCAACCTGGCCCTGGCAGTGGTCGACATCGCCGCCAAGGCGGGCTTCTGCGCGTTGCTGCCGGTGGAGGAACGGGCCGAAGTGTTCGCCATCAAGTACACCCTCAGCAACGTCGGCTACGCGGCCGGCCCGCTGCTGGGCGTGGCCATGCTGGAGCTGAACGATCATATGCCGTTCATCGCCTCTGCCCTGCTCGGCCTGGCTATGTGCCTGGCCTACTGGCGCCTGGGTGACCGCAGCCTGCAGGCCAGTGCGCCGGACAAGCGCGGGGTCGGCTTTGGCCAGGTGGCGCTGGGGCTGGCCCGTGACCGGCGGCTGGTATGCTTCACCCTGGGCGGGGTGCTGAGCGCAGTGGTATTCGGCCAGTTCACCGCCTACCTGTCGCAGTACCTGGTGGTGACCAGCAGCCCGAGCGAGGCGGCGCGCCTGGTCGGTTACCTGGTGACCACCAATGCGGTGACGGTGATTGCCCTGCAGTACCTGATCGGCCGACGCATCAGTCGCCAACGCCTGATTCCCTGGCTGCTGGCCGGCATGGGCCTGTTCATCGCCGGGCTGCTGGGCTTTGCCCTGGCCGGCTCGGCGCTGGCGTGGTGCCTGGCGATGCTGGTGTTCACCCTGGGCGAGATCATCGTGATCCCGGCCGAGTACATGTTCATCGACCTGATCGCGCCGGAGCACTTGCGTGGGGTGTATTACGCTGCGCAGAACCTGTCCAATCTCGGCGCAGCGCTGGGGCCGGTGATGGTGGGGTTTGCCCTGGTGCACCTGTGGCCGGGGGCGATCTTCTACCTGCTGGTGTTGTCGGTGATACTGGCGGGGGTGTTTTACTGGCTGGGTACCCGCAGGGGTTGAAGGTGGCTGTGCCGACCTCTTCGCGGGTGAACCCGCTCCCACAGGGACCGCGCTGTCTTCGATGCCTGTGCAGTACTTGTGGGAGCGGGTTCACCCGCGAAAGGGCTGGCACAGGATAGCCCTGCGACCACCTGCCACTGCGACCATCGTCGGCGCTGACGAAGCGGCACCTGCGTGCCAGACTGATTGATCGGGACCGCGTTATCTTTTTGCTTCGGAGTCTTCATGTCGTTGTCCAGCGGGCTGATCGCCGTGGTCGCCCTGGCCTATATGGCCATCATGTTCGCCATCGCCTTCTATGGCGACCGCCGCAGCACACCGTTGCCGCCGAAGCTGCGTGCCTGGGTGTACAGCCTGTCGCTGGCCGTGTACTGCACCAGCTGGACCTTCTTCGGCGCGGTCGGCCAGGCCGCCGAACAGCTCTGGGCATTCCTGCCGATCTACCTGGGCCCGGTGCTGTTGCTGGTCTTCGCGCCCTGGGTGCTGCAGAAGATGGTGCTGATCAGCAAGCAACAGAACATCACCTCGATCGCCGACTTCATCGCCGCTCGCTACGGCAAGTCGCAGACCCTGGCAGTGGTCGTGGCGCTGATCTGCCTGGTCGGCGTGCTGCCATACATCGCCTTGCAGCTCAAGGGCATCGTGCTCGGCGTCAACCTGCTGATCGGCGCCAATGCCGACGCCACCGGCACCCGCGTGCAGGACACCGCGCTGGTGGTGTCGCTGGTACTGGCACTGTTCGCCATCGTCTTCGGTACCCGCAGCCTGGACGTGACCGAACACCACCGTGGCATGGTCCTGGCGATTGCCTTCGAATCGCTGATCAAGCTGCTGGCCTTCCTCGCCGTGGGCATCTTCATCGTCTTCAACCTGTATGACGGCTTCGACGACCTGTTCAGCCAGGCCCGCCAGTCCATCCATTTGCAGGACTACTGGCAAGAGACCATCAACTGGCCGTCGATGGTGGTGCAGACCGCCGTGGCGATGATGGCGATCATCTGCCTGCCACGGCAGTTCCACGTCACCGTGGTGGAGAACATCGAACCCCAGGACCTGCGCCTGGCACGCTGGGTGTTCCCGATGTACCTGGCGCTGGCCGCGCTGTTCGTGGTGCCGATCGCCCTGGCCGGGCAGATGCTGCTGCCGGGCACGGTGATCTCCGATTCGTTCGTCATCAGCCTGCCGCTGGCCGAGGCACACCCGAGCCTGGCCCTGCTGGCATTCATCGGTGGCGCCTCGGCGGCCACCGGCATGGTCATCGTCGAGGCCGTGGCGCTGTCGACCATGGTTTCCAACGACATGCTGCTGCCCTGGCTGCTGCGCCGTACCAACGCCGAACGGCCGTTCGAGGCATTCCGCCACTGGATGCTCTCGGTACGCCGGGTAACCATCGTGGTGATCCTGCTGCTGGCCTATGTCAGCTACCGCCTGCTGGGTTCCACCGCCAGCCTGGCGACCATCGGCCAGATCGCTTTTGCCGCCGTGACCCAGCTGACCCCGGCCATGCTCGGTGCGCTGTACTGGAAGCAGGCCAACCGCCGCGGCGTGTTCGCCGGCCTGGCCGCAGGTATTTTCCTGTGGTTCTACACCCTGGTGCTGCCGATTGCCGCGCACAGCGTGGGCTGGTCGCTGCAGCTGTTCCCGGGGTTGGCGTGGCTGCACGGCAACCCGCTGAACCTGCCGATCAGCCCGCTGACCCAGGGCGTGGTGCTGTCACTGGCGGGCAACTTCACCCTGTTCGCCTGGGTCTCGTTGCTGTCGCGCACGCGGGTTTCCGAGCATTGGCAGGCCGGCCGCTTCATCGGCCAGCAGACCAGCGCCAGGCCCAGCAGCAAGCCGCTGCTGGCTGTGCAGATCGACGACCTGCTGACCCTGGCCTCGCGCTTTGTCGGCGAGGAGCGCGCCCGGCAGAGCTTCATCCGCTTCGCCTACCGCCAGGGCAAGGGATTCAACCCCAACCAGAACGCCGATGGCGACTGGATCGAACACACCGAACGCCTGCTGGCCGGTGTCCTCGGCACCTCGTCGACCCGCGCCGTGGTCAAGGC
Organism: Pseudomonas persica; assembly: GCF_900291015.1. GTDB lineage: Bacteria > Pseudomonadota > Gammaproteobacteria > Pseudomonadales > Pseudomonadaceae > Aquipseudomonas. Next base: position 24,009 of record NZ_OLKL01000017.1, on the reverse strand, counting down.
CGCCATCGAAGGCCGCGACATGCAACTGGAAGACGTGGTGCGTATCGCCGATGAGGCCAGCGAGGTGCTGCAGTTCAACCGCGCCCTGCTGCAAGGCGCCATCGAAAACATCAACCAGGGCATCAGCGTGGTCGACCAGAACCTGCACCTGGTAGCCTGGAACCGCCGCTACCTGGAGCTGTTCAACTACCCCGACGGGCTGATCAGCGTGGGCCGGCCGATTGCCGACATCATCCGCTACAACGCCGAGCGCGGCCTGTGCGGCCCGGGCGAGGCGCAGGTGCATGTGGCGCGGCGCCTGCACTGGATGCGCCAGGGCCGTGCGCACTCCTCCGAGCGCTTGTTCCCCAATGGCCGGGTAATCGAACTGATCGGCAACCCGATGCCGGGCGGCGGCTTCGTCATGAGCTTCACCGACATTACCCCGTTCCGCGAGGCCGAGCAGGCCCTGCGCGATGCCAACGAAGGCCTGGAACAACGGGTGGCGGAACGCACCCATGAGCTGTCGCAACTGAACCAGGCGTTGTCCGAAGCCAAGAGCCATGCCGAAGCGGTGAGCCAGTCCAAGACCCGCTTCCTGGCCGCGGTCAGCCATGACCTGATGCAGCCGCTGAACGCCGCCCGGCTGTTCTCCGCCGCCTTGTCGCAGCAGGCCGAGGGCATGAACGAAGAGGCCCGCCAGCTGGTGCAGCACATGGACAGCTCGCTGCGCTCGGCCGAAGAACTGATCAGCGACCTGCTGGACATCTCGCGCCTGGAAAACGGCAAGATCACCCCGGATGCCAAGCCCTTTGCCCTCAACGAACTGTTCGACACCCTGGGCGCCGAGTTCAAGGTGCTGGCCGCCGAGAAGGGCCTGGAGTTCCGCCTGCGCGGCAGCCGCCTGCGGGTCGACAGCGACATGAAGCTGCTACGGCGGGTGCTGCAGAACTTCCTGACCAACGCCCTGCGTTATGGCAAGAGCCCGATCCTGCTGGGCGCACGGCGCCAGGGTGAACAGTTGTGGCTTGAGGTGTGGGACCGCGGCCCGGGCATCGCCGACGACAAGCTGCAGGTGATCTTCCAGGAGTTCAAGCGCCTGGACAGCCACCAAACCCGCGCCGAGAAGGGCCTGGGCCTGGGCCTGGCGATCGCCGACGGCCTGTGCCGGGTACTGGGGCACCAGCTGGAGGTGCGCTCGTGGCCGGGCAAGGGCACGGTATTCCGCGTCTGCGTGCCGATTGCCCGACAGGCTGCCCCGGCGCCAAGCGCACCGGTGGAACAGGGTGGCCAGCCGCTGGCTGGCTTGCAGGTGCTGTGCGTGGACAACGAAGACAGCATCCTGATCGGCATGAACAGCCTGCTCAGCCGCTGGGGTTGCCAGGTGTGGATTGCGCGCAACCACGCCGAATGCGAGGCGCTGCTGGCCAAGGGCATGCGCCCGCACCTGGCGCTGGTGGACTACCACCTGGACGACGGCGAGACCGGCACCGGGCTGATGGGTTGGCTACGCGCGCGCCTGGGTGAACCGGTGCCGGGCGTGGTGATCAGCGCCGACGGCAGCAAGGAAACCATCGCCATGGTGCATGCCTCAGGCCTGGACTACCTGGCCAAGCCGGTCAAGCCGGCGGCCCTGCGCGCCATGCTCAATCGCCATCTGAGCCTGGTTCAGTAAGCGCTGCGTCCGGCAACGCCTCGTCGGACAGCGCCCGCTCCAGCAGGTCGGCCGGCAGGCTCTTGCTGGCGCGGGCGCCCAGCAGCTTCAACTGTTCGCTGCGGCTGACCAGGTTGCCGCGCCCTTCGCACAGCTTGTTACGCGCGGCGGCATAGGCCTTGTCCACCTGCTGCAGGCGGCTGCCCAGTTCGTCCAGGTCCTGGATGAACAGCACGAACTTGTCGTACAGCCAGCCGGCACGCTCGGCGATCTCGCGGGCGTTCTGGCCCTGGCGTTCCTGCTTCCACAGGCTGTCGATCACCCGCAGGGTAGCGAGCAAGGTGGTCGGGCTGACGATCACGATCTGCCGGTCGAAGGCTTCCTGGAACAGGTTCGGCTCGGCCTGCAGGGCTGCCGAGAACGCTGCTTCGATCGGCACGAACAGCAGCACGAAATCCAGGCTGTGCAGGCCTTCGAGGCGGTTGTAGTCCTTGCTCGACAGGCCTTTGACGTGGCTGCGCAGCGACTGCACATGCTGCTTGAGCGCAGCCTCGTCGTTGCCGGCGACGAACTGCTGGTAGGCGGTGAGGCTGACCTTGGCATCCACCACCACCTGCTTGTCACCAGGCAGCATGATCAGCACATCAGGCTGGTAACGCTCGCCATCGGCGCTCTTCAGGCTGACCTGGGTCTGGTATTCGCGGCCCTTTTCCAGGCCGGCATGCTCCAACACCCGCTCGAGGATCAGCTCACCCCAGTTGCCCTGGGTTTTCTGCCCCTTCAGGGCCTGGGTCAGGTTGGTGGCTTCGTCGGACAAGCGCAGGTTGAGTTGCTGCAGGCGCTCCAGCTCCTTGCCCAGCGAGAAGCGCTCACGGGCTTCCTGCTGGTAGCTTTCCTCCACACGTTTTTCGAAGGCCTGGATGCGCTCCTTGAGTGGGTCGAGCAACTGGCCGAGATGTTGCTGGCTGGTCTGGGCGAAGCGCTGCTCGCGCTCGTCGAAGATCTTGGTAGCCAAGTCGGCGAACTGGGCGCGCAGGGTGTCGCGGGCTTCCTGCAGGTCTTCCAGACGCTGCTGGTGGCTTTCCTGCTGCTCACGCAATTCGGCCTCCAGGCGTGCGCTCTGGGCTTCCAGGCGGCGCAGCTCGGCTTCGCGGTTGGCACGCTCGAGATTCCAGGCATGGCCGGCGTCACGGGCATTGTCGCGATCAATCTGCAGCAGTTCCAGCTCACGGCCCTGGGCAGCCAGCTGGGTCTGCTTGACGGTGTTGGCTTCGCTGAGGTCGCTGACCTCGTCACGGCTGGCGTCCAGTTGCGCCTGCAAGCCGGCCTGGGCCAGTTGGGCAGCATTGAGGCGCTCTTCCAGCAAGGCCTGCTCGCTTTGCCGCGCGCCCTGGCGGCGCTGCACCTGCATGACCCACCCCAGGCAGGGTAAAGCACCCGCCACCAAGCCCAGCAGAATGCTGGCCAGATCCACTGTCATGCTTACCCCGATCGCTCTGTTGCAAATTGAATGCAGCTTATCAGCCCGGCAGGTGTGTTGCCTGTTCCGGCCTCTTCGCGGGTAAACCCGCTCCTACAGGGATCGCACAGGCCTGAAGGCAGAGGTAATCCTGTTGGGAGATACCCGCGACGAGGCCAGTGCAGGCAATACACCTCAGACAGGGAACCACTGCCGCAGCAGACGCCGCGCCTCCTGCGACCCCTGCCCCGCCGCCAGCTCCAGCCAATACCGCGCCTGCTCCGGTTCGCTGAACTGGCACAGCCGCGCATACTCCAGCTGCGCCCGCCGATCACCGGCGCGGGCTGCCTGGCGCAGCAGTTCATGGCCAATACGCCGGTCACGGGCATTGCCGCAATCGCGGCACAACATCAGCCCCAGGCGGCTTTGCGCCACAACCACGCCCTGGCGCGCCGGCTGTTTCAACAGGCGTCCGGCCAGGTGCTTGACCTGCGGCTTGTCACCCAGACGCGGGTTGTCGAGCAGCCACAAGGCCACCTTGAGGGAGAAACGTTTGGGGGGAGGCGCAGGCGTCGATGCAGCGGGGCTGGCGAGGTGTTTACCGCGAAACTTCATGAGCAACAGGTTTGGCAACTCGAAAGGCGCGCCACTCTACCCTTTTTTTAGCGCCCTGACCTTTCGATTTCCGGTGGATTGAAAAAAATTTTCAACGATCTTTTCTTGACGTTTTCAAGTGGATGACCAACAGGTCTGCCGGAGCATGTCGATTGTCGGACAGTTCACTATGTTGCTGGCACGCCCGTCCTAGAGCAAGCGCTAGGGACAATCCACAGTTCCTGTGGATAACTCGGTGGACAACCCCCTCCCATAACCCGCAAACCCCCATGAATTGGGGCTTTCGGTCAAACTGACGATTTTTTCACCAGCTAAAAATAGTGTTTTTTTTCATTGACTTAACCGCCCAGTCAAGGCATTGGCGAGGCTGACGAGGCGTGTTGCCAAGCAGTTGCAAGCGCTGCCCCGAATGTGAACAAGTGCACCATAAACCTTCACTCGAGTGCTCAAAATGGGTACATCAGGCCGGATGCGGGCCTTTTTCCCCCTCTTCCCAGCAGGGCAAATACGCGCCATACTGCTCGGCTTACCTGAGCAAATATGAAATGCTTGCCAAGCGCCTGTATTTTCGCTAAGGTGCGCCTCGTTAGTACCAAGCTGAAAGTCAATTCTGGCCTCAAGCGTCCTTGCAGACCCGCTCCCCCCAAGAGTGGCGCTGCTGAAACCAGGACCGGCCTATTCGATGATTCACTCGCCAGCCCTGCGCTGTTCAAGCACGAATCACGCGACAGATTGATCAGGATCCCACCCCGGCGGCCTAGAACCTTGGCCCCGGCGTGCTGCCTGCCTTCTGAAGTACCTACCAGTCAGCCCATGCGCCCACATTTGATTGCGCTCCCTCTGGCTGCTCTGTTCCAGTCAGGTTCGTTCGCCCCTTAATAAAGGCGTCACTGGAACGTTTCTATCATGCACGGATCATAACCCCGTGTTTAAAGCAGGAACCTCCAACAATATGCAAACTCATCATCAGATTCAGGCTGCCATTGGCACCCTCTCCCAGGCCTTCTCGCCGTTGAAGTGCCTTATCGTTGCCCCTCGCAAGGGCAGCTTCAGCTTCACCCTGGTAGACGAACACGGCGTCGCCTGCCACACCGAGCGCCTGTATCCCGAACAGTACAGCCGCAGTGAACCGCTGCAGGCGGTCATCGCCAGAACCCGCCAGTCGCTCACCGCGTGAGCGGCAAATACTGCGGTATTCACGCGCTGAATCATCCCATCGCAAGCCTGCCTGAACGCTCCGGGCGTAATTGCCTTAAGGCATATAGCCCGGTACGTCAGGCAGCAATCGATTTAAAAACAGCCCTTTACACCACGCTTATCACACTACACTTCAACTCGAGCGGTACTTGCCGCTTCCGGCGGGCCTGATCACTCACCAGCTGCCAAGCTCCAGCGCCCGTCCGGCCCTTACCTGCTCGGGGGCATCATGGGTATCGCGGCGAATGAATTGTGTCAGTATGTGATACGACCCACCCTGGTCTACCTGAACCGTCACTGCGCCAGCGCCGAAGCCTTGTTACTGGGCATCGCCGCCAGCCAGTCGGCCCTGGGGTCGGCCTTGCACGACCGACGCGGGCATGGCCTGTACCGCATCGGCGAACACCGTCACCAGGCGATCTGGGACGACTACCTTGCCCGTGACCCCGACCTGGCCAGCCTGGTCCGCGGCCTGGCCAGCCAGCACGCCTTCCTCGGCGGCCCGCATCTGGAACTCACCGTCAACCTGCGCTATTCCACCGCCATTGCCTGGATGCTCGTCGAAGAGCAGGCCACGCCACTGCCTGCCGCCGACGACCTGCTCGCGCTGGCGCGGATCTGGCGACAGATTTTCAACCCCCAAGGTCGCCTGCGCGACTTCACTCACGCCTGGCATACCTGCATAGATCAGAGATTGCCGCAGGCATCTTAAGACGCGTCCTACAATCTACCCGGAAAAAAGGGAATTTTGGTCGGATTGTCCTACAAAACCGCTCTATCTCCTGCGATCCAGGCTATGGCGCGGCGCGTGATTTGTTGGTAGCTTTTCGCCCCGGAGATCCCAAGGAGTTTTCTAATAATGAAAAAAGTAATGCTCAAAGCCTCCCTCGGCGTAGCCGTTGCACTTGCTTCCAGCCAACTGCTCGCCGCAGGTTTCGCGCTGAACGAACAAAGTATCAGCGGCATGGGAACCGGTTTTGCAGGACGTTCGTCTTCTGCCGAAGATGCCAGCACTGTGTTTGGCAACCCTGCAGGTATGTCGCGCCTGAAGCGCGAACAGGTCACCGTGGGTGGCGCAGCCGTCATTGCCAAGTCCGACATTTCGGGCCCGGGCAGCAACTTCGGGGGGGAAACCGATGGTGACATGGTGCCTGTCGTCGGCGTGCCCATGGGTTACTACGTCAAGCCTATTGATGATCACTGGAGCGTCGGTTTCGGTGTTTACGTGCCATACGGCCTGATCACCGACTACGGTAGCGGTGACGCGGCCCGCTACTGGGGCAAGAAGAGCAAGGTCGAGGTGGTCACCTTCCAGCCGACCATCAGCTATGCCTTCAACGACAAGGTGTCGATCGGTTTTGGCCCGACCATCAACCGTATCAAGGGTGAACTGGGCTCGAACTTGAACAGCCAAGCCTTCCCGGCAGTTGTGGGCGGTGGCCCTGATGGCGAAATCAAGATCAAAGGCGACGACACCGCTATCGGTTACAACATCGGCGTTCTGGTACAAGCCACGGACCGCACCCGCGTGGGTCTGACCTATCACTCGATGGTTGACTACAAGCTTGAAGGCAATACACGTGTTTCCTACCCGGTTGGTCTTGTTGGCCTCAGCGGCAAATTCGACGCCAGCCTGAAGATCAAGACGCCAGAGTCGGTGGACTTCTCGGTCACCCATGAGCTGGATGACCACTGGACACTGTATGCGGGTAGCACCTGGACCCGCTGGAGCCGCCTGGAGAGCATCGTTGTCAAGAACGAAGCACCGGCGGGTTACCCGCTGCAGACCATCACCGAAGAGCAGAACTGGCATGACACCTGGGCCCATGCCATTGGTGCGGCCTACAAGGTCAACAAGGAATGGACCCTGCGTGCAGGCTTCTCGGTCGATCAGTCACCCACCAACAACCACGATCGCTCGCCGCGTATTCCGACTGGCGATCGTAAAGTGGTCAGCTTTGGTGCCGGCTGGAGCCCGAACGATGACATGACCATCGATGTTGCCTACTCGTACCTGTGGGAAGAAGATACCAAGGTCAACAATGTGTCGGGCTCGCCGACACAACAGGCGTTGAAAGGTACCTACCAGGCCAAGTACGAGAACAGCGCTCACGGTATCGGCGCGTCCCTTACCTACCGCTTCTGATCGCTACGCGTTACATGAAAAACCGCCCTCGTGGCGGTTTTTTCATGCCTGCACCTGCCAGATATCGCCCAGGCATTCGCCCAAGTAGTCCATGAACACGCGCACTTTCGTGGTCATGGCGAAACGGTCGGCCAGGCACAGGTAGATATCCATCGGTTCGGTCTGAGCGTAGGCCTGGCCGCTATCGCTGTATTCGAACAATGGCACCAATGCGCCAGAGGCCAGATGCGGCCGCACGATGAACTCGGCCAGGCGGGTGATACCGCCATCGTGCAGTGCCATCTGGGTCAGGGCATCGATGTCGTCGCTGATCAATACATTGCCAAACTCTGCCTCGAAGCGCAGCCCGTCGCGTATGAACCCCCAACGCAGAAAGCGCCCATCCACCGGGTAGCGGAACACCAGGCAGCGGTGCTCACGCAAAGCCTCGGGCGTGGCCGGCACGCCGGCGTTTTGCAGGTAACCGGGCGAGGCACAGCAAATGAACGGGATACGGGCGATGTGCCGGGCCAACAACTGGTCTTCCAGTTGCGGGGTAATGCGCAGGCTGACATCCACATCTTCCCGCGCATGGTTGACCCGGCGATCAGTCGTTACCAACTCTATCGAAAGCAGTGGGTAGCGGGCACTGAATGCGGGGATCAAGGGGGCCAGGACATGGCGACCGAAGGCGGACGTCGAGGCAATGCACAGTCGCCCCTGGGGTTCACTGTCGGGGGTGGTGACGGCCTGTTCGGCCAGGGCCAGGTCGCGCTCGATGTACCTGACGCGTTCGTAATACTGGGTACCGGCGGCCGTCAGCGCCATACTGCGGGTGGTACGGCTGAGCAGGCGAACCTGCAAGTGGCTTTCCAGGCGTGCCAGGTTCTGGCTGACCGCGGCCGGGCTCAGGCCCAGGTTGCGGGCACCGGCGGCGATACTGCCGGCCTCGACTACCTTGATAAAGCTGCGAATGGCGTTGAGCAGGTCCATGCTGAGCCCTTGGATTCGTAAGAATCTATTTATAAAGAACTCAATACGGCGGGTCTACAGCTGCTGCCAGTGCGTTGCTAACCTGCGCCTTTACTTACCTTTCAGGAGTTCGCATGAGCAACCTGTCCCAGGCACGCAGCCGACGCAAATTGCACCCGAGCGCCACACCCTACGTTTTTGCCTTCTACATGTCGTCGATCATGGCGTTGTTGATGTGTTTCGTGATCACAGCAGCGAATGCCGGAGTCAACCCCGAATACCTCGGCAACGTACTGAAGGCATACCAGTTGGCGATGCCTGTGGCGTTCGTTTGTGTGTTGATGGTCAGGCCGGTGGTGGTGCGGTTGGTGGCGATGACGGTGCATGCAAAGTGAAGTAACCCGAAACCCGGGCACGTTCCCTGCTTTTGACTTTGATCTTGATCTTGATCTTGATCTTGATCTTGATCTTGATCTTGATCTTGATCTTGATCTTCGCGACTTCAGGAGGCCGAACGCAGGCCTTGCGGAGGGAGGTGACGGGCATGGATGCCCGTCAAGCGCTGGGCCCCAGGATGGGGCCTGCAGCGCGGTCCTCCCGGGAGCAAGGCCGGAGTGAGGGAACCCCGGAGCGCAGCGCAGGGGCCGGATGATGGGAGCGCAGCGTTTTTTGGTTACTTTTTGTCGCGTTTGACAAAAAGTGACTCGCCGTAAGGGCGAAAAGGTGAGTAAGCGTCGCCATCGCAAATGGACTATGCGCGAGATCAAAACCAGTACTTTTCCGCTCTTCGCTCTTCGCTTTCAAGCGTGGGCATCAACAACGAGGTCAACATTCATTTTCGAAGGTGGCGCTTATTCACCTTTCCGCCCTTACGGCGGGTCACTTTTTGTCAAACGCGACAAAAAGTAACCAAAAAACGCTGCGCTCCCATCATCCGGCCCCTCCGCTTCGCTACGGGGTTCCCTCGCTACGGGCTTGCTCCCGGGAGTACGCGCTGCAGGCCCCATCCATGGGGCCTCAGCGCTTGACGGGCATCCATGCCCGTCACCTCCCTCCGCAAGCCCTTCGCTCGGCCTCCTGAAGTCGCAATCAGCGGCGCCTGAACTACCGCGCGCTTAGAAGCAAAAGCCGAAGCAAGAGCAAGAGCAAGAGCAAGAGCAGCCAGGTTATGGCTTCGAGGCAATAGCCTTTTCGATGGCCGCCCGGAACGCAGGATCATCCGGCTTGGTCAGGCTGGAAAAGTTATCAATTACCTTGCCCTTGCGATCCACCACGTACTTGTAGAAGTTCCATTTCGGCGCACTGCTCTGGCTGGCCAGTTCAGCGAACAGCGGTATCGCATCCGCGCCCCGCACCGCCTGCGTCTTGGTCATGGTGAAAGTGACACCGTAGTTGGCATAACAGACCTTGGCGGTCTTCTCGCTGTCAGCGTCTTCCTGCTTGAAGTCGTTGGACGGCACGCCAAGCATCTCCAGACCTTGTCCGTGATACTCCTTGTAAGTAGCCTCCAACCCTTCGAACTGCGGCGCAAATCCGCAATAACTGGCCGTATTCACCACCACCAGCGGCTTGCCGGCAAAGCGCTGGCACAGGTCGACCTGCCCCTTGCCCCGCAACTCCGGCAGACTGCCCTGCAACAACGCCGGGCAGTCAGTAGCCCAGCTCGATGCGCTGGCAAGCAGGGCCAGCACCGGCACCGTCAACCAATGTGCACGCATGACTCGTTTCTCCCGCAAGACAATCCTTGAACTTGCAGGGTAGCGCCTAACAAACACTCATGCCCAGTTGCATCAACGCCATCCCGCCCTTGTGCCAGCCCCACCACACCAGCGCCAGCAGCAACAGGGCGGCAACAGCCAGTAGCCCTCGAGCCAGGTAGCGGTTCATGCCGCCTGGGCCTGCAGGCGGGCGACCGGGCGTTCGCGCACGGGCCAGTTAAGGGCGGCAGCCAACAGGCTGAGCAGGATGGAAACCTGCCAGACCAGGTCGTAGCTGCCGGTGCGGTCATACACTACCCCGCCCAACCAGCCACCCAGGAAGGCGCCCAACTGGTGGAACAGGAAGACGATACCGCCAAGCATGGACAGGTTGCGCACGCCGAACACCGTGGCCACCGTGCCATTGGTCAGTGGCACCGTGGACAGCCATAGCAGGCCCATTGCGATGCCGAACAGGTAAGCGCTGAATTCAGTCACTGGTGCCCAGAGGAACAGCACGATCACTACCGCACGCAACAGGTACAGCCCGGTCAGCAGGCGCGGCTTGGACATGCGCCCACCCAGCCAGCCGGCGGTGAAAGTACCGACGATATTGAACAGGCCTACCAGCGCCAGCACCGTGGTGCCGGTGGTCGCGGCCAGGTGCTGGTCGACCAGGTAGGCCGGCAGGTGCACGCCAATGAACACCACCTGGAAACCACAAACGAAGAAGCCCAGCGCCAGCAACCAGAAGCCTGAGTGCGAGCACGCCTCGCGCAAGGCCTGGCCCAAGGTCTGTTCGGCGCCATGACTTGGCAGCGGGCGATCGCGCAGCAGGCCGACGAAAGGCACAATCAACGCCACCAACAGGCCCAGCACCAGCAATGCTGCGGACCAGCCCAGCCACTGGATCAGGCCGAGGGTGCCCGGCAACATGGCGAACTGGCCGAAAGAACCGGCAGCGCTGGCAATGCCCATGGCCATGCTGCGCTTCTCCGCCGGTACGGCGCGCCCGACCACGCCGAGGATGACCGAGAACGAGGTGCCGGACAGGCCGATACCGATCAGCAAGCCGGCACTCAGCGACAACGACCAGGCTGAATCGGCCATGCCCATCAGCATCAAGCCGGCAGCGTAGAGAATACCGCCAATGATCACCACCCGCGCCGCACCCAGGCGGTCGGCCAGGGCGCCGGCGAACGGTTGCGCCAGCCCCCAGATCAGGTTTTGCAAGGCAATGGCGAAGGCGAACACCTCACGCCCCCAGCCGAAGTCGGCGCTCATCGGCGCCAGGAACAGGCCGAAGCCGTGCCGCACACCCAAGGATAGCGCCAGGATCAACGCTGCCCCCACCAATATCCACCCGCTGGTTCGCCACACCGAAGTCATTGTCGTTATCTCCAGCACATCGCAAGGTTTTTACGGGTATATACCCGCATATAGTCGTATCAACTCAAGCCAATTGGCCCAGCAAGCGCACCAGTTCATCCCGCTGCCCTGCCCCCAGCCGTTCCACCAACTCGGTCTGGGCCTGTTCCCAGGCCGGATGGGCAGCGCGCAGCAACTGCTTACCGGCCTCGGTCAGCAGCACCACGCGGTTGCGCTGGTCGTCGCCATCGGTCAGGGCCACCAGCCCTTCCGCCTCCAGCACCCGCAGGTTGCGCCCCAGGGTACTGCGCTCCAGACCCATGGCCTCTGCCAGGGTGGTGATACTGGGGCGGTCGAGCCGTTGCAGATGACGCAACAGGGAAAACTGGGCGACATTGACCCCGAAACCGGCAAGGGCCTCGTCGTAATGCCGGCTCACCCCACGGGCGGCACGACGCAGATGGGTACAGATGCATTCACTGGTCAGCATGGATACGTGTATATACCCGTATCGGTAGCGTTGCAAGAGAAAGCGTTAACGGGGCGGCTACGCAGCCCATCGCCGGCAAGCCAGCTCTCATAGAACTGCACATAACTCGTTGAATTAGCAGGGCCCCTGTGGGAGCGGCTTTAGCCGCGAACACCGGCGCAGCCGGTGCCATGCACCGCGTTGGATTCTTCGCGGCTAAAGCCGCTCCCACAGGATGCAAGGACCGCTTGCGAATTCAGTTCTCTATGCGACAGCGCAGACCAAAGGGCTGGGCCATCTCCCACAGGGACCGCGCAGAATTCAGGAATGGCGCGATCCCTGTGGCTTGCCGGCGATCGGCCGCAACGCGGCCCCAAATTACCTAACTGACAGGCATTACCCTTTGCCCGGGTTCAAGCGCCTGCGAATCGGCTCGAACTCCACCGTAGCCTTGCGCGCCAGCGGGTCTGGAGCGCCCTGCTCGATGGCCTGCCAATAGCGCCACGGCACCTTGGCCGAGCCCAGCTCATAGTCCATGCCGTCCCAGTTATCTTCACGGAAGCTGTAGAAGGCCCAATGCAACCGGTAGCGATCCAGCACGCTGAGCACGTCTTCCAGGTATTGCCGGCAGCCCGGCAATCTGCGCATGCAGCCGAACTCGCCCACCACCAGGCGCGAGCGCGGCAGCTTCATGGCCTCGGCCCAGTCCAGCGGCTGGCGCAGGTACTGCGCCACACGCTGACCATCCCACTGCTGCGTTTGCCCCGCGAACGGTGCCGGGCCGGGATAGGCGATGGGTTGCTTGCGCGTCATGTTCGGTGCGCTGGTCACCAGATAGGGCTCGTACATGTGCACGCTGTACAGCACCCGCTGGTCTTCCAGAGGTGCCGGCCAGTAATCGAATGCGTCGGCGGCGGCGAACCAGCCGGCATCAAGCATGACCGGCGTATCCGCGTCCTCCTCGCGAATGGCCGCTATCAACTGCCGATACAGGGCGGGCAGATCACGCGCACTGCCCTGCTGCCGTGCATACCACTGCTGCATTTGCCCGGGGTCGGCATGCTCGGCCAGGCCACCTTGCTTCTCCGGGGCGGGCTCGTTGATAAGGTTGTAGGCGGCGATGGCCGGGTGGCCTTTCAGCGCGCGCGCCAGATCCCGCCAGAAGGCCGCAGCCTGCAACCAGTAGCGTTTGTCTTGCCAGAGGCGGTCGTCGAACTGGCCCTGGTTGTTTTGCGACCAGCGCATGCCGGGTAGCGAGAGCGGCGCGATGACCACCTTGAGGCCAGACTGATGGGCACGGTCGAGGGTAGCGCGCAACATGGCCAGGTCGGCGGCTGGCAGGCCTTGATAGGCATCGGCATCGCCGAGGAGGAAGTCTCGTTTTGCTGGCTGCCATTTGTCGTAGGACAGCCGCACCCAGGTCGCGCCATAGGCGCTCAAGGCATCGAAATAGGCTTGATCGGGTGGTAGCCGGTTGAAGCTGTTGCCACCGTGGCGGGGGGTGTTCCAGAAAGCCATGAGATCGGCTGCCACGGCAGCCGGCCCCATGGCCAACAACAACGCAGCGAGAATGACATGACGCATGGTGGGAACACTCCTCGACAGTTAGCGGAGGGGCAAGCATACGCCGGTGAAAGAATGTCGGTTCTTGCCGAGTTTTTCAGGAATTTACCGGCACGTTGAGCTCAGCCCCCCTACAGAACCATCCTGCTTACGCGGTCATTTGTGGAGCGGCCTGAGCAAAGGCTCAGAGTCCCAACGCCAACCCCAGCACCACGGCCAGTTCGAGCAACTCCAGCATTGCACCAGCAGTATCGCCGGTAGTCCCGCCCAGGCGCCGGCACATCAGTTGTCGCAACCAGGCAAACACCGCCAACGCCAGCACCACGCTCCATCCCCCCAGAACCAGGCAGAAGAGCGCACAGCCCAGCAGCACCCACCCGGCCGCACACCGGGGCAGGTGCTCGGCCAGCGCCTGCCCCAAACCACCCTGACGCACATAAGGCGTAGTCAGGAACAGTCCGAGCATCGCCGCCCGCCCGATCAGCGGTGCCAGCAGCAACTGCACGCCGACGCCCTGCTCGACCAGCCCCCACAAGGCGCAGAACTTCAGCAACAGCACCAGCACCAGGGTGACCACGGCAATCGGCCCGCTACGCGGGTCCTTCATGATCTGCAAGGTGCGCTCGCGGTCACCGAAACCGCCCAGCCAAGCGTCGGCACTGTCCGCCAGGCCATCCAGGTGCAAGGCGCCACTGAGCAACACCCACAACGTCAGCAGCATGGCCGCGTGCAGCGGCGCCGGCGTGCCCTGGAGCAAATGGCTGGCCAGCCACAGCAACAGGCCGAACAGCAACCCGACCAGCGGGTAGCAGAGCAGCGAACGCCCCACCTCGCGTGGGGCCGGCATGCCCGGCAGACTCACCGGCAGGCTGCTGAGAAACTGCAAGGCGATCCACAACGGCAACATCTCAGCGCCCCTCGACCCACTGGCCGTCGTCACCCGGCAGCAGGCGCATCAGCGCAGCGTGGCCGACCTCGACTTGCAGCAACTGCGCTCTCGGCAAGCCACGGGCACGCGCCAGCAGCAGCCGTATCACGCCGCCATGGGTGACCAGCAGCACACGCTTGCCGGCATGCTGACGGCCCAGGCGCTCGACAGCCGTCAGCACACGCTCGGCGAACGCCTCGACCGGCTCGCCATTGGGCGGCGTAAACGCGTAAGGGTCCGCCCAGAAGCGCCCCAGCGCGTCCGCCTGGTCTTCCATGATCTGCGCCGCACTACGGCCCTCCCAGTCGCCAAAATGCAGCTCCTGCAACGCCGCTTCGCGCTGTACGGGGAGCTTCAACTGCTCGCCCAGTTCCTCGGCAAAACGCGCACAGCGCTGCAGCGGCGAACTGACCAGAACCTCCCACGGGCCGGCCTCGGCCACGGCGCCACGCATCTGCGCCCAGCCTTTGTCGGTCAGGGCATCATCAAGGCTGCCCCGCAGGCCGCCCTGTTCCGTTTCACCATGGCGCAGCAGGTCGAGGATCATGTCGGACGGTCCGCCACCGCCGCCTCGGCGAAGGTCGCCATCTGCCCGTGCAACGCACAGGCCAGGCGTAACAGCGGCACGGCCAGGGCAGCCCCACTGCCCTCGCCCAGGCGCAGGCCCAGTGCCAGCAACGGCTCGGCCTGCAACGCGTCGAGCACGGTTTTGTGCCCGGGCTCTGCGCCTTGGTGAGCGAACAGCAGCCAGGCCCGGCACTGCGGGTTGAGGCGCACCGCCAGCAACGCGGCGACGCTGCAGATGAAACCGTCCACCAGCACTGCGATACCCGCCTGCGCGCAGCCAATGTAGGCACCGGCCAACGCCGCGATCTCGAAGCCGCCGACACAGCCCAGTGCCTGCAAGGGGGCTTCGGCGCGCAAACCATGCAGGCTCAGCGCCCGCTCAATGACCTCGGCCTTGTGCCGCACCCCGGCGTGGTCCAGGCCGGTACCCGGGCCACTCAATTGAGCTGGCGGGCAGCCCAGCAGGACGCTGGCCAGGGCTGCGGCAGCCGTGGTGTTGCCAATACCCATCTCGCCACCGATGAACAGCAGCGCGCCCTGTTCGGCGGCGCGCAGGGCACTATCGCGACCGGCCTGCAGGGCGGCCTGCAACTGGCCCTCGGTCATCGCTGGCTGGCGGGCAAAGTTGGCGGTACCGACGCCCAGGCGCAGATGGCGCACACCAGGCAGTTCCAGATGCGGGTCGATGGTGCCCAGGTCGACCACTTCCAGGCTTGCCTGCAGCTGGCGCGCCAGCACGCTGATCGCCGCGCCACCGCCGACGAAGTTGCGCAGCATCTGTCCGGTCACCGCTTGCGGGTAGGCCGAGATGCCTTCCTCGACCACACCGTGGTCACCGGCAAAAATGCTGATTGCGGCGTGCTCCAGCGTTGGCCGCTCACGCCCCTGCAGGCCAGCCAGCTGAATGGCCAGGCCTTCCAGCTGGCCGAGCGAACCGGCAGGTTTGGTCAGCTGCTGCTGGCGGGCGCGAGCCTGGTCCATGGCGGCGTTGTCGAGGGGTTGGCAGGCGTCACGCCACCAGGCTTGGGTCATAGTGCAGGTCCTTTGAGCATTAGGGGCAGGCCCGCCACGGTCAGCACCACGCGCTGACAGCGTTCGGCCACGGCCTGATGCAGCCAGCCGGCCAGGTCGACATAGCGCCGGGTCAGCTCGCCCATGGGCACGACGCCCAGGCCGGTTTCGTTACTGACCAGGATGACCGTGCCCGGCAACTGTTGAAGGCAGGCCAGCAGCGCATCACGCTCCTCGGCCAGGCGCTGGTCGTCTTCGAGCATCAGCAGGTTGGTCAGCCACAGGGTCAGGCAATCCACCAGCAGGCAGCGCCCCTCGGCCGCCTCGGCGCGCAATACTGCGGCCAGGGCCAAGGGTTCTTCGATCAAGCCCCAATCATCGGGGCGACGCTGGCGGTGCAGCAGCACGCGTTCATTCATTTCACCATCCAGCGGCTGGCTGGTGGCGATGTAGGTCACCGCCAGGCCACTGGCGCTGGCCAGCTGTTCGGCCAGGCGGCTCTTGCCCGAGCGGGCGCCGCCGAGGATCAGGTTGAGCATGTCAGGCCACCCCGCAGAGTTGGCGCAGGCGCGCGGTGTCCAGGTGCTTTTCCACCAGGTCGGCCAGGCGCTCGATATCGCGTTCGCGCAGGGCCTGGTAATCGACGGTCTGCACATCCTCCAGGCCCGCCCAGCGCAGCAGTGCTGCGCACGACTGGCTGCCTTCGAACAGGCCGTGCAAATAGGTGGCAAGTATCTGGCCATCGGCACTGACAGCACCATCGCAACGGCCATCGGCAAGTTGCACGGCAGGCTGCTCCAGGGCAGGCCCGATAGTGACGCCGGCATGAATTTCATAACCGGCAACCGGGACTGCTTCGAGGTTCAGTGTGCCAGCAACGTTGCGCAGTTGCTTTTCGGCTTCGAGCACCGTGGCGTAATCGAACAGGCCAAGCCCTGGGCTCGAGCCTGCGGTCCCTTCGAGACCAAGCGGGTCATGCACTTCGCGGCCCAGCATCTGCAGGCCACCGCAGATTCCGATCAGCTTGCCGCCATAACGCAGGTGCCGGGCGATGGCCGTGTCCCAACCACGCTCACGCAATTGTGCCAGGTCGCCGCGTACACTCTTGGAACCCGGCAGGATGATCAGGTCGGCGGCCGGGATCGGCTGGCCCGGGCCGATGAACTGCAGGTCCACCTGCGGGTGCAGGCGCAGTGGGTCGAAGTCGGTGTGGTTGCTGATGCGCGGCAACACCGGGACGATCACCTTGAGCACGCGCTCGGTCTTCGCCCCCTGGCGCACATCGATGCCGTCTTCAGCTTCCAGATGCAGGTCGGTGACATACGGCAGCACCCCCAGCACCGGTTTGCCAGTGCGCTGCTGCAGCCAGTCCAGCCCCGGCTGCAGCAAGGCGATGTCGCCGCGGAAGCGGTTGATGACAAAGCCCTTGACCCGTTCCTGCTCACTGGGCGACAGCAGCTCCAGCGTGCCCACCAGATGGGCGAACACGCCGCCGCGATTGATGTCGGCAACCAGGATCACCGGGCAGTCCACCGCTTCGGCAAAGCCCATGTTGGCGATGTCGCCGGCACGCAGGTTGATCTCCGCCGGCGAGCCCGCGCCTTCGACCATGACTACCGGCCAGGCAGCGCTCAGGCGCTGGTGCGAAGCCAGCACCGCCTGCATGGCGATAGCCTTGTAGTCGTGGTAGGCCACCGCGTTCATGCTGGTGACGGCACGGCCGTGGATAATCACCTGGGCGCCGGTGTCGCTGTTGGGCTTGAGCAGCACCGGGTTCATGTCGGTGTGTGGTTCCAGCCGGCAGGCCTGGGCCTGCACCGCCTGGGCCCGGCCGATTTCACCGCCGTCGGCGGTCACCGCGCTGTTCAGCGCCATGTTCTGCGGTTTGAACGGCACCACGCCGACGCCCTGGCGCAACAGCCAGCGGCACAGCGCGGTCACCAGCGTACTCTTGCCGGCGTCGGAGGTGGTGCCTTGCACCATGAGGGTGGTCATGCCGTTTCCTTTTGGTAGGCCGCCAGGGCCTGGGCCAGGCGCTGTTCGTCCGCCGCACAGGCCGGCAGCCCAAGGCGTACCGCCAGCGGCTGCTCGAACAGCCGCACCAGGATGCCGCGGCGGGCGAGAAAATCATGCAGTTGCGCAGCGTGCTCGCTGCGCACGTACTGGAACAGGTCACAGCTGCCGCTGGGCACCAGGCCTGCGCTGCGCAACAATATAGCCAGCCGCTGGCTGGCGGCAGCACAGCGTTCGACCTGCACACGCTGTGCGGCGTGGTCGGCCAGGCTGGCCTGGGCCAGCACCCGGGTCGGGCCATTGACGGTCCACGGGCCAAGCAACTCGGCCAGGCGCAGCAGCAGGCTGCGTTCGGCGGCAACGAACCCCAGGCGCACGCCGGCCAGGCCGAAGAACTTTCCGAACGAGCGCAGCACAATCAGCCCCGGGCGCTCGGCACAATCGACCACGCCATCCGCCGGGGTGTTGTCCATGAACGCTTCGTCGACCAACAACCAGCCACCACGGGCGGCCAGGCGTGCATGCCAATCCAGCAGGCGTTCACGCGGCACCCGGCGGCCGGTGGGGTTGTTGGGGTTGACCAGCACCAACACGTCGAGGCTGTCGAGCGTCGCCTCGACCTGCGCTTCGTCCAGCTCCAGTACCTGGTGCCCCGCCCGTTGCCAGGCGTATGGGTGCTCGGCATAGCACGGCGTCAGCACCCCTGCCCGGCCGGCTGCGCGCAGCAGCGGCAAGGCCTGGATCGCGGCCTGGGAACCGGCCACCGGCAACAATTGGCGAGCGCCGTAATACGCCCGCGCGGCGTCTTCCAGGCCGTCCTCGGTCTCCGGCAGGCGCGCCCAGGCCTCCATGGGAATCGGTGGAATCGGGAAAGGCCATGGCGCAATGCCGCTGGACAGGTCGAGCCACTGCTCGCGGGCGATGCCGTATTGCCGTGCCGCCCGCAGCAGGCGGCCTCCGTGTTCAAGCATTGATGTAGGCCCCCAGGCAGATCACCAGCAGCCACAGCCATACGCCGCGCTGCACCAGGCTCCAGCCGCGCTCGATGGCATCGGCGTTGGCCATTGGCCCGTCACCCAGGCGTGGCCGCTCATGCAACTCGCCGTGGTACACCGCCGGGCCTCCGAGCTCCACCCCTAACGCACCAGCACCGGCGGCCATCACCGGCCCGGCATTGGGGCTGTCCCACAGCGGGCCCTGCTTGCGCCAGCAGGCCAGGGCCAGGCGGGTCCTGCCCAGCAGCGCGTAGCTCAATGCCACCAGCCTGGCGGGAATATAGTTGAGCACATCGTCGACGCGCGCCGCGCACCAGCCGAAGCGTTCGAAGCGTTCATTGCGGTAGCCCCACATGGCGTCCAGGGTGTTGCTCAGGCGGTACAGCACCACGCCCGGCGCGCCGGCCAGCACGAACCAGAACAGTGCGGCGAACACCGCGTCACTGCCGTTCTCCAGCACCGATTCGGTGGCCGCCCGGGCCACGGCGGGCTCGTCCAGTTCGCGGGTTTCGCGGCTGACCAGGTAGCCCACACGGCGCCGCGCTTCCTGCAGGTCACCCTGGCGCAAGGCACTGGCCACCGGCAACACGTGTTCGCCCAGGCTGCGCAGCCCGACGGCGCAATACAGTGCCAGCACGTCGACCAGCCAGCCGATGTACGGCAGCCAGGACAGGATCAGCGCCACCAGGGTAAGCGGTACCACGGCCAGGAACCATGCGCTCACCCCATGGCTGCGCCAGCCACGCCCACCGGCATTCAGGCGGCGCTCGAGGTTACTGGCCATGTTGCCGAAGGCCACCAACGGGTGGCGCCGCTGCGGTTCGCCCAGCAAGGCATCCAGGGCCACGCCGGCCACGGTCAGCAAGGCCACGCTCATTGGCGTTCTCCCCATTGGTTCTCAAAGAGCATTTCACTCAAGGGCCGTTCCTCGGCCCAGTTTTCCAGCACCAGCATCGGTGCCGGGTAGAACTCGGTCACCGGCCCCAGGCACAGCACCGCGACCGGCTTGGCCCCGGCCGGCATGCCCAGCAGCGCCGCCAGCGCCTGCGGGTCGAACAGCGACACCCAGCCCATGCCCAGGCCTTCGCCACGGGCAGCCAGCCACAGGTTCTGGATGGCGCAGGCCAGCGAGGCCAGGTCCATTTCCGGCAGGGTGCGGCGGCCGAAGATATGCGGCTCGCGGTTGTCCATCAGGGCGGCCACCAGCAGTTCCGCGCAGTCGTGAATGCCTTCCACCTTCAGTTTCATGAAGGCGTCGGAGCGTTCGCCCAAGGCTTCGGCGGTGCGCACCCGCTCTGCTTCCACCAGGGCCTGGATGCGTGCACGCAAGTCGCGTTGGGTGATACGGATGAAACGCCAGGGCTGCATCAGCCCGACGCTCGGCGCCTGGTGTGCGGCGGCCAGCAAGCGGCCCAGCAGTTCCGGGGCTACCTCGCCACCGGCGAAATGGCGCATGTCACGGCGCTCGCCGATAGCCCGGTAGATCGCGGCGCGCTCGGCGTCGCTGTAGGCGTGTTTGCTCATGGTCGCAACAGCGCCGCCGCCGCATCCGGGTTGGAGGGGAAGTAGAAGTGCACGTAGGAGGCCGTCAGGCGCCCCAGGCGGTACACCGCTTCGTTGCCACGCCCACCGTTGGGGCTCAGGCCTCGGGCGATCGGCTCCAGTGCGGTACTGGTCAGCGAATGGTGATAGGTGTGACCACGCAGGGTGCCTTCCGGCAGTTCCACCGCCTGCAGCGCCAGGGCTGCCAGGCGCTTCTGCATGGTCGCTTCGCCCGGCAGCAGGCCGAGCAGCTCGGCGCGCTCGCCGGCCACGTCGGTCAGGGCATCGAGCAGGTACAGCATGCCGCCGCACTCGGCCAGCAACGGCTTGCCCTGGGCGTGATGGGCGCGGATCGCTTCGCTCATCGGCGCGTTAGCGGCCAACGCGTGGTGGTGCAGCTCCGGATAGCCCCCCGGCAGGTACAGGCTGTCCACCGCCGGCAGTTCACGATCATGCAGCGGCGAGAAGAACTCAAGCTGCGCGCCCAACTTGCGCAGCAGGTCAAGGTTGGCGCCATAGGTAAAGGCGAACGCCTCGTCCCGCGCCACGCCAATGCGCACACCGGCCAACGAGGCAGCACTGGCCTGCGGCTCGGGTTCGGCAAAGGCCACAGGCGGCGGCAAGGCAGCATCGCAACTAGCGCCGAGGGCCTCGGCAGCGGCGTCCAGGCGGGCGTCCAGGTCGTTCAGCTCGCTGGCCTGGACCAGCCCCAAGTGGCGGCTGGGCAGCTCGATACCGCGCTCACGGGACAAACCGCCATACCAGCGCAGGCCTTCGGTCAGGCTGCCTTCCAGCAGTTGCGCGTGGCGCAGGCTGCCCATCCGGTTGGCCAGCACACCGGCAAACGGCAGGTCCGCCTGGTAGCGTGCCAGGCCCAGGGCCAGGGCGCCGAAGGTCTGGGCCATGGCCGTGCCGTCGATCACCGCCAGCACCGGCACGCCGAAGTGGCGCGCCAGGTCGGCGCTGGACGGCGTGCCATCGAACAGCCCCATCACCCCTTCGATCAGAATCAGGTCGGCCTCGCCGGCTGCTTCCCACAGCAGGCGGCGGCTCTCCTCGGCGCCAATCATCCATAGGTCGAGCTGGTACACCGGCGCGCCGCTGGCGCGCTCGAGGATCATCGGGTCGAGAAAGTCGGGCCCGCACTTGAACACCCGTACCTTGCGCCCGAGGTTGCGGTGCAGACGGGCCAGGGCGGCGGTGACGGTGGTCTTGCCCTGGCCAGAGGCCGGTGCCGCGATCAGCACCGCGGGGCAATGGCGCGGCTGGCTCACAGTTCGACGCCCTTCTGAGCGCGGATGCCGGCCTGGAAGGCGTGCTTGAGCATGCCCATCTCGGTCACGGTGTCGGCCAGCTCGATCATCTCGGGTTTCGCGGCACGGCCCGTGACGATCACATGCTGCATCGGCGGGCGGGCCTGGATGTCGGACAGCACCTGGTCAAGGTCGAGGTAGCCGTGCTTGAGGGCGATGTTCAGTTCATCGAGCACCACAAACTGCACGCTCGGGTCCTGCAGCAACTGGCGCGACACGGCCCAGGCCGCTTCGGCGGCGGCGATGTCGCGCTGGCGGTCCTGGGTTTCCCAGGTAAAGCCTTCGCCCATCACGTGGTAGCGCACCTGCTCGGGGAAGCGGCGGAAGAACAGCTCTTCGCCGGTGCTGTTGCGGCCCTTGATGAACTGCACCACACCGCACTGCATACCGTGGCCCAGGGCGCGCGCGAGCATACCGAAGGCTGAGCTGCTCTTGCCCTTGCCATTGCCGGTCAGCACCAGCAGCAGGCCGCATTCGTTGGGGGAATTGGCGATGCGTTCGTCGATGATCGCCTTCTTGCGCTGCATGCGCGCCAGGTGGCGTTCGTCGCGTTCGGTGGATTCGCTCATCAGGGTTCTCCGCTGGCTGGCACCACGGCAACGCGCGGCAACAGGTAATAGGCAGGCAGACGGAGAACGCGCAGGGGCCGTGGCCGAACGCCACGGTGCACCGCGCATCACCCTCCGTGATGCCGTTGGCAGTATCAGGCCGGTCTCCGGGCTTGTGAGCGGGCCTGGGCCCAGGCCTGCGCGCCTTCCCGGGTGCTGGCACCCAGTGGCCCTGCGCGGCCGCGACTCACCTACCGTTGCGGGGGCAGCGCCGGAATCGCGCCATGCTGGCACCCACCGGCTTCCCAGTTTCACCCTGCCCAGACGGGGCTGGCAGGGCACCTGAAACACGCGCGAAGGTTAGAGGGTTGCACCCGGAGCGTCAATCGAAGCAGGCCGCTTTGCAGCCGAACAGCCATCGCCCGAGTAATGGCCAATTCAGCCGGTTGTGCCACACTGAATACAGTGATATCACATAGCCATCACTTTCAGCTGAACGCGATCACAACAACAACAGGAGAGCGCAGCATGCGAGGCCAGATCATCAACAACCCGCGCCTGGAGTTTCTCGCCCCGGTGCTGGAGCGCTGGGGCGACTGCATCGACCGCTTCAACCAGTTTTCCGGCGATGCCGAAGCACCGTACTGGCATGGCGCAGCTGCCAATGCCGGGCTGCTTGCCGCAGCGGCCTGGCAGGCCGAGCTGGCCGCGCTGCAGCAGTTTGCCGGCAAGAAGCAACGTGATGAAGGTGAATACGAAGGGCGCTGCGATCTGTCGATCAGCAGTGCCGACGAAGCGCTGTACCTCAGTGTCAGCCAGCGCTGGCCAAAAATCGCCCGGCTGGACATGGCGGCCGCCTTGCAGCAGACCGCCGCCCTTGCCCGCCAGGTGGCCTACCCCAGCCAGTTGAAGGCCGGCGCGCTGTTCATCAGCCCATGGAAGGCCGGCCAGCACGCCAGCCCCGAGGAGTTGCAAGACCTGGTCGACGACCTGCAGAAACATACCGCCTGCGCGATCGCCTGGTATTTCCCGTATGCCTATCGCAAGTTGCACAACGAGCTGGGGCAGTATTTCCCGGGGGTGGCGTTGCTGCTCAAGCAGGCTTGAACCAACTCCGGCGCAGGCCGGGATCGGAACTCATTTCGCAAGCGCGACGCGGCCTCTGTGGGAGCGGGCGTGCCCGCGAAGCGTCCAACGCGGTGGCTGACACCGGCTGCGCCGGTGTTCGCGGGCATTCTGGCTGGAGATGCCGGGTTCGATGCGGAACAGGGGGTGGGTCTGGTTTTCACCTTGAAAGAATATGGTTTTGCCAACTGTGCATTTCGTGTCTTCGGTGGTCATTTAAGGCTCCTGTCGTAGTGAAGCGACCACCAACCGCGGCTAAACAGTATGGTGGCAGCTGTACGTGGGTTAGCCGACCGGGACGTCAGGCACCCGGCGCACCCGCAGGTGCCCCACGCACAGCCGCCATAAGGCGCCAATGCCGATTACTCGGTATTGCACGGCTGCGGTGTCTGACGATTTCGGGCGGCTAACCCGGTCATTGAAGGTCAACGACATGCCGAGACTAGAGACCGCATTTGGCGCGCGCAACGGAGAATAGGCGTTGGGAGTTTCTTTGGGAAACGGCCTACAAGAAAGGTGTTAAATCTGATTCTTGGGCTCGCCCCCACGCCACCTTTGCAATAGCAGCGGCGCATCTCACTGGCACATTGAGTCACCACCAGACCTGCTCGCTCTTGATCTTGATCTTGATCTTGATCTTGATCTTGATCTTCGCGACTTCAGGAGGCCGAACGCAGGCCTTGCGGAGGGAGGTGACGGGCATGGATGCCCGTCAAGCGCTGGGCCCCAGGATGGGGCCTGCAGCGCGGTCCTCCCGGGAGCAAGGCCGGAGTGAGGGAACCCCGGAGCGCAGCGTAGGGGCCGGATGATGGGAGCGCAGCGTTTTTTGGTTACTTTTTGTCGCGACAAAAAGTAACTCGCCGTAAGGA
>NZ_OLKL01000016.1 GCF_900291015.1 Pseudomonas persica | reverse complement strand
TCTTGATCTTGATCTTGATCTTGATCTTGATCTTGATCTTCGCGACTTCAGGAGGCCGAACGCAGGCCTTGCGGAGGGAGGTGACGGGCATGGATGCCCGTCAAGCGCTGGGCCCCAGGATGGGGCCTGCAGCGCGGTCCTCCCGGGAGCAAGGCCGGAGTGAGGGAACCCCGGAGCGCAGCGTAGGGGCCGGATGATGGGAGCGCAGCGTTTTTTGGTTACTTTTTGTCGCGTTTGACAAAAAGTGACTCGCCGTAAGGGCGAAAAGGTGAGTCAGCGTCGCCATCGCAAATGGACTGTTCGCTGTATGAAAACCGGCGCATAAGCTTTTTTGCTTTTTTGATGTGGGCATTCACATCGAGTAGACATTCATTCGCGATGGTGGCGCCAAGTCACCTTTCCGCCCTTACGGCGGGTCACTTTTTGTCAAACGCGACAAAAAGTAACCAAAAAACGCTGGCTCCCATCATCCGGCCCCTCCGCTTCGCTACGGGGTTCCCTCGCTACGGGCTTGCTCCCGGGAGTACGCGCTGCAGGCCCCATCCATGGGGCCTCAGCGCTTGACGGGCATCCATGCCCGTCACCTCCCTCCGCAAGCCCTTCGCTCGGCCTCCTGAAGTCGCAATCGGCGGCGCCTGAACTATCGCGCGCTTAGAAGCAAAAGCAACGGCAACGGCAACGGCAACGGCAACGGCTGTTGGATGGTTGCCGGGAACCTGGCGAACGTCGCCGACCTCTCAGTTCCATAAGCCTTCTTGGGAGGACGCCGCCCATGAAACACCTGATGCTTTGGTTATTGGTCGCCAACCTGACCGCCTGCGGCGAAACCGCCCTGCTGGATGTACTCGACGGCAGTGGCCCAACCCCTCAGCTGCCTGCTCCGGTCAAGACTACCTTTCCCACCGTGAATATCGCCCCGGCAGTGGGCTGGCCCAAAGACGTCAAGCCCGAAGCAGCACCAGGCACTCAGGTGAAAGCGTTCGCCAGCGGACTGGACCACCCTCGCTGGCTATACCTGCTGCCCAACGGCGACGTTCTGGTAGCCGAAACCAACGCCCCGCCCAAGCCGGAAGATGGCAAGGGCCTGCGCGGCTGGGTCATGAAGAAGGCGATGAACAGGGCAGGTGCAGGCGTACCCAGCGCCAACCGCATCACCCTGCTGCGTGATGCCGACCACGACGGCGTGGCTGAAATCCGCGCAACCTTCATCGAAGAGCTCAACTCACCGTTCGGCATGGCCCTGGTCGGCAAGGAGCTCTATGTCGCCAACACCGACAGGCTGCTGCGCTTTCACTACGAACCCGGTGCCATGCAAATCCGCAATGAGGGCCAGCCGGTGGTCGAGTTGCCCGGCGGGCCGCTCAACCACCACTGGACCAAGAACGTGATCGCCAGCCCCGATGGCAAGAAGCTTTTCGTGACGGTCGGCTCCAACAGCAATGTAGGCGAAAACGGCCTGGACAAGGAACAAGGGCGCGCCGCGATCTGGGAAGTGGACCCAGCCAGCGGCCAGCACCGCCTGTTCGCCACCGGCCTGCGCAACCCTAACGGCATGGCCTGGGAGCCAAACAGCGGCGCGTTGTGGACGGCAGTCAACGAGCGTGACGAGATCGGCAGCGATCTGGTACCGGACTACATCACTTCCGTAAAGGACGGCGGTTTCTATGGCTGGCCCTACAGCTACTATGGCAGGCACGTGGATGAGCGCGTGCAACCGCCAGCGCCGGAAAAAGTGGCCCAGGCGCTGGTGCCCGACTATGCCGTGGGCCCACATACAGCCTCGCTCGGGCTGGCATTCGCCGAACCGCATGGGCTACCACCGCCCTTCGAACAGGGGGCATTCGTGGGCCAGCACGGGTCGTGGAATCGCGAACCGCACAGTGGCTACAAGGTGATTTTCGTGCCGTTCGACGACTCAGGGAAACCCTCGGGCCAACCCGTGGACCTGCTCACCGGGTTTCTCGATGAGCGCGGCAAGGCGATGGGTCGCCCCGTGGGGGTGATCAATGATGGACGTGGCGGCGTGCTGGTAGCCGATGATGTCGGCAATGTGGTCTGGCGAGTTAGCAAGGCGCCGTGAGACGGGTCGGCTGACAACGGCCTGAACGGCGGAAGCAACCGACGCGGACACGGTGGATGGCACGGGCTGCGCCCGTGTTCGCGGGCTGCGCCCGTGTTCGCGGGCCCGCCCGCTCCCACAGGGATCACGCCAACTGGCAGATTTGCAGCAAGGCAGTTGTCCCTACAAGGCATGCACCAGGTTTGGATTCAGGGGTTCTGCGCCAGATGCCCTTGCGGAATGACGCGCTTGGCCTGCAAGTAGGCCTTGGCCCAGTAGCTGTTGGACAGGTAGTCCAGGCGCACCGTGCCACCACTGGAAGGTGCATGCACGAAGCGCCCCTCCCCGACATAAATACCAGCATGGCTGACCTGCGAGCCACCACTGGTGGCAAAGAACACCAGGTCACCGGACTGCAGCGCCTTGGCATCCACCGTCGGTGCACGCATGACGATCATCTCCCGCGTCGAACGCGGCAAGCTGATGCCGGCAGCATCACGGTAGACGTACTTGATCAGGCCACTGCAATCGAAACCGGAGTCCGGGGTGTTGCCGCCCCAGCGATAAGGCGTGCCCACCAGGCCGATGGCACGCATCAACACGTCATCGGCAATCGGCGAAGGGCTGGGCTGGCTATAGGTAACCTGCGGCTGTACCACAGGGGCCGGCGCAGGCGCACGGCTGGAGCAGGCAGCCAGCAAGGCTGCCAGGGAGAGAAATGCGAAGCGCGCCATCTTTACCATGGCCAGAACATCCTGTCTGAGACCGCTGGGCCGCAGCCGAAAAGAGTTGAGAAATTAGATTAGACGCTTTCTATAAATGCGCACGGCGGCGAGCTTTTTTCAAAGCATCGCCGCCGCGGCAGGATATATCATTTTGCCATCAGTTGCGCGCGATATTGGTGGTCGGCGCCATGGCCAAGGCACGCTTGGCTTCGATGAAGGTCTTGCTCCAGTAACGGTCACCGAGGCTGTCGATGCGCACGCCACCGCTACGGCGGCTGCTGGAGTGGATGAACTGGTTGTCACCCAGGTAGATGCCGGCATGGCTGACGCGGCCGCGGCCGTTGGTGCTAAAGAACAGCAAGTCACCTGGCTTGAGCTTGTTGCGGGCCACTTTCGGGGCATCGACGTTGATCATTTCACGCGTGGAGCGCGGCAGGGTCACGCCCGCCTCTTCGCGGAACAGGTAACCGATGAAGCCACTGCAGTCAAAGCCGGACTTCTCCGAGGTACCACCGAAGCGGTAGCGGGTGCCGATCAGCGACATGCCGCGCTCGAGAACGCTGTCAGCCAGAGCTGGCAGCTGGTAAGGCTTGTTGCTGGAGAAAGCCTCCAGGTCATCTTCGGTGGCCAGCTCTTCCGGCTCGCCGAATACCGACGACGACGAGGCTTTGGCCTTGAACGCCGATTGTGCGGCGATCGGGGTGTGATCCTGGAGCTGCGGCTCTGAATGAGAAGCTGGGCCTTGGGCCGCGCAGCCAAAAAGCAGGGTCACGAGTGCGAGTGGCACGAGGGGTGCGAAGCGCTTCAGCATGGGCACGACCGTGTCTGTAATCCTTTAGAGGGTGAAACTATGCCCTCTATCATGGCCATTTGCAAATTTTATCGAAAAAGATGTGACTTTTTTGTTTTGCCGCTCTGGCCCAGCGTTTTCGGGGTTACCAGCCCAGGGTTTCCTTGAGGAAAGGAATGGTGAGTTTGCGTTGTGCCTGCAACGAGGCCTGATCGAGGCGTTCGAGCAGGTCGAACAACGCACTCATGCTGCGTGCCCCGCGGGTAAGAATGAAGTGGCCGACTTCGTCGGTGAGGTGCAGGCCACGGCGCGAAGCACGCAGCTGCAGGGCGCGCAGCTTGTCTTCGTCGGACAGGCCACGCATCTGGAACACCAGGGCGAGGGTCAGCCGCGACTTCAGGTCCGGCAGCTTGATTGGCAGTTCGCGCGGCGATGCCGAGGCAGCCAGCAGCAGGCGCCGACCGCTGTCACGCAGGCGGTTGAATAGGTGGAACATGGCCTCTTCCCAGTCAGCCTTGCCGGCGATCACATGCAGGTCGTCGATGCACACCAGTTCGTACTGGGCCAGGTAGTCGAGCAGCTCTACGCCACGATCGAGCAACTGCGCCAGTGGCAGGTAGACGGCTGGCTCGCCGCGTTGCTGGAAGCGGTGGGTAGCGGCCTGCAGCAGGTGGCTACGGCCAACACCTTGCTTGCCCCACAGATAGATAAGGCTCTCGGTCCAGCCGGCGTCGGCTTCGCATAGCCGCTCGACGTAGCCCAATGCCGCAGCATTGGCGCCCGGATAGTAGTTGATGAAGGTGGCGTCATCGCGCAGGCGCACACCCAGGGGCAACTGGATCGGTGGTTTCATGCTCGCGGGCGGTCGACAGGACCGCAGGGGGCCTTTGGTGAACAATCTGCAAAGTCTATACCCGCAGCGCGGGGTGCACAATCACGGCAGCGGATAGCACAAGCAAAATCAACGAGTTGCGCTTTTCTGCGCTGTTTCGAGCTGCGTTGCAGCCTTGTGGGAGCGGGTTCACCCGCGAACACCGGCGGAGCCGGTGCCGTGTACCGCGTCGCATTCTTCGCGGGTAAACCCGCTTCCACAGGGATCGCACAAGCTTGTGGATTACAGCTGCGGGTCGATATCCCCGGCATACATGTCCGATTCCTTGTACAGGTCATGCACATGCCGCAGCAGCACCATGATCACCGCCGCCACCGGCAGCGCCAGCAATACCCCGGTAAAACCGAACAGCTCACCGCCGGCCAGGATGGCGAAAATCACCGCCACCGGGTGCAGGCCGATGCGGTCGCCCACCAGCAGCGGGGTCAGCACCATGCCTTCCAGTGTCTGCCCGACCATGAACACCGCAACGATGCCCAGCATCGGGTACAGCTCGCCGCCAAACTGGAACAGGCCAGCCACCAAGGCCGCGCCAATGCCGATGATGAAGCCCATGTACGGCACGATGGCAGCCAGCCCGGCGAGCATGCCGATCAGCAGCCCAAGCTCCAGCCCCACCAGCATCAGCCCGGCCGAATAGATGATGCCCAGAGCCACCATCACCATCAGTTGCCCGCGCACGAACGCCCCCAGCACTTCGTGGCATTCGCCCGCCAGGCCCATCACTTGCGGCTCACGCTGGCGCGGCAGCAGGCCGCGCAGCTTGGCCATCATCAGATCCCAGTCGCGCAGCAGATAGAAACCCACCACCGGGATCAGCACCATGTTGGCCAACCAGGCCATCAGGGCCAGGCTCGATGCGGTGGCATGGGACAGCAGCACGCCGACGATATCGGTGGTCTGGCCCATATGCGTGCCGATGGCGGCCTTGATCTTGTCGAATTTCCAGAAGCCGTCAGCCAGGCCCAGGCGGCTCTGCACCCAGGGCAATGCCACGTGCTCGAGCCAGTCGAGCATCTGCGGCGCCAGCTCGTACAGGCGCAACAGCTGCTTGGCCAGCAGCGGCACCAGCACCAGCAGCAAGGCCAGCAACAGCAGGGTGAACAGGCCGAACACCACCACCACGCCCCAGGTGCGCGAAAGCCCCAGGCGTTCCAGGCGGTCGACCAGCGGATCGGCCAGGTAGGCCAGCAGGATGCCGACCAGGAACGGGGTAAGAATGTTGTGCAGGCTATAAAGAAGCACAGCGACCAGCAGGGCTACACCCAGCCAGATCCAGCGACGTACGTCGGTCACGGTGTCCCCCCTTACCAGCGAAAACGCAAGCCGTCGAACGGCTTGGCTGCTGGCTGGACCGGCGTTGGTTGCCCGGCCTCGGTAGCCGCTGCCGGAACTGGCGTTGCCGGCACCGCAAGCGCCTGCTCTACTGGCACTTCCTGCAGCCTGGCCAAGCCAAGCTGGGCCCGCAGCTGTTCGCGGTTGGCGGTCACGCCGTAGGTCAGGGTGCTGCCTTCGGCCATTTGCAGGTGCGGGCCAAAGGGTTCAAGCACGCGGGCCAGCTCGGCGTAGCGCTGCAGGTTCATCCCCTGCACTTGCACCTGTAACTGGCTGCTGGCACCCGGGCGGGTGATGTAGCGCGGCGCCAGGCGGCTGCTGAGCGCCAGCATCACGGCGTCGGCCAGCGCTGCCGCGTCGGCGCCCTCGGCAGTGCCTTGCTCACGCTGGTCGCCCAGCCACAACTGCCAGTTGCCCTGCCACTTGCCGTCGGCTTCCCGGGCATGCACCGCCAGCAAGGCATCGGCGCCGTAGCGCCCGGAGGCTTCGCGCAGCGGCGCCGGGTCGCTGCCGTCGATCTGCTCGGCATTGGCCAGCAGTTGCTCCTGCAGGTCGGCCAGCGGCAGGCGCAACGGCAGGCCACGGTGCAGGGCGGCTCGGCGCAGGGGTTGGGCGCTGATCTGGCCGTCACCGACCAGGTTGCTGCCTTCGGTACTGTCGTTCAGCCACCAGGCGAGGATCGAGGGTCGGTTGCTGCCCCACAAGGCCAGGCCGGCCTTGCGCAAGGCCCGCTCGGTACTGCCTGGGTCGAACTCGACCAACACCGACTCGGGTGGCCCGGCTTCGCTGCCAATCTGGTTGATGACTTGCTGCGGGTCCTTACGCAGCCCGGCCAATGCCGGACTTTGCGCCGCCTTGGGGTCGCCGGTCAGGCGCGTTACCAGGGTATCGAGGGCCTTGGCAGTAGCCGCGGCACGGGCTTCGGCACCCTGTCCGGTAACCGGCTCGCGCACCTGGTAAAGGCCGGAGACATTTTCAGCCTGGGCCGTGGCCGAGATCAGAGCCAGGCAACCGACTGCCAGAATATTGAAGAGACGCATGGAGGATTCCTGTCCAGAACACATGGAGCGCCGGAGCACTGCCTGCAGGCTGTGACCGCCACGGGCAAAAAATGCTCCGTGGCACCGGGCATTTCCGCCCGCCACCTTTCCTATACCTTATACAGCCACCCGCGCGGCAACCAGTCGCGGCCGGTGAAAGGATGTTTTTTAATGCTTTCGGCTCCTGCCCGTCGGCCTGAGGATGGCCGCTGCCCGGCAACCCTGATAAAATCGCGCGCCTTCACAGACCACTGACGTTTCAGGCAGCCGCCGCTTACCAGCCGGCCTTGGCCGTCATGGTCGTTTTTAAGAATCCCTCCCTCCTAAAGGCCTGGATCAATGAGCAAGCAACCCTCCCTGAGCTACAAGGACGCCGGTGTAGACATCGACGCCGGCGAAGCACTGGTCGAACGCATCAAGGGCGTGGCAAAACGCACCGCACGCCCTGAAGTCATGGGTGGCCTGGGCGGCTTCGGCGCCCTCTGCGAGATCCCGGCCGGCTACAAGCAGCCGGTGCTGGTCTCCGGCACCGATGGCGTCGGCACCAAGCTGCGCCTGGCACTGAACCTGAACAAGCACGACAGCATCGGCCAGGACCTGGTCGCCATGTGCGTCAACGACCTGGTCGTGTGCGGTGCCGAGCCGCTGTTCTTCCTCGACTACTATGCCACCGGCAAACTGAACGTCGACGTGGCCGCCACCGTGGTCACCGGCATCGGTGCCGGTTGCGAACTGGCCGGCTGCTCGCTGGTCGGTGGTGAAACCGCGGAAATGCCCGGCATGTACGAAGGCGAAGACTACGACCTGGCCGGCTTCTGCGTCGGCGTGGTGGAAAAGGCCGAGATCATCGACGGCTCCAAGGTTGCCACCGGCGACGCACTGATCGCCCTGCCGTCCTCGGGCCCGCACTCCAACGGCTACTCGCTGATCCGCAAGATCCTCGAAGTGTCCGCCACCGACATCGAGAACACCCAGCTGGATGGCAAGCCGCTGACCGACCTGCTGATGGCGCCGACCCGCATCTACGTCAAGCCGCTGCTGCAGCTGATCAAGAACACCGGCGCGGTCAAGGCCATGGCCCACATCACCGGCGGCGGCCTGCTGGACAACATCCCGCGGGTACTGCCGGCCAACGCCCAGGCGGTCATCGATGTGGCCAGCTGGCAGCGCCCGGCGGTGTTCGACTTCCTGCAGGAAAAAGGCAACGTCGACGAGCATGAAATGCACCGCGTGCTGAACTGCGGCGTCGGCATGGTCATCTGCGTGGCCCAGGATCAGGTAGAAGCCGCCCTGAACGAACTGCGCGCCGCTGGCGAGCAGCCATGGGTGATCGGCCACATCGCCGAAGCCGCCGAGGGCGCTGCCCAGGTCGAGCTGCACAACCTCAAGGCACACTGATGCCAAGCAAGACCTGCAATGTAGTGGTACTGCTGTCGGGCTCCGGCAGCAACCTGCAAGCCCTGATCGACAGCTACCAAGGCCAGGACAGCCCGGTGCGCATCCGTGCGGTGTTTTCCAACCGCGCCGATGCCTACGGCCTGCAACGCGCCGCGGCGGCCGGCATCGACAGCGTCGTGCTCGAGCATACCCAGTTCGACGGCCGTGAAGCCTTCGATGCCGCGCTGATGGCGCGCATCGACGGTTTCGCCCCGGACCTGGTGGTGCTGGCCGGTTTCATGCGCATCCTCAGTGGCGACTTCGTGCGCCACTACCAGGGCCGCCTGCTCAACATCCACCCGTCGCTGCTGCCCAAGTACAAGGGCCTGCATACCCACCGCCGGGCACTGGAGGCAGGCGACGCCGAGCATGGCTGCAGCGTACACTTCGTGACTGAGGAACTCGATGGCGGCCCACTGGTCGTACAGGCTGTGGTACCGGTGGCGTCTGACGACACCGTCGAAAGCCTGGCACAGCGGGTACACCGCCAGGAGCACCTGATTTACCCGCTGGCGGTGCGCTGGTTCGCTGAAGGGCGCTTGCGTCTTGGCGAACAGGGTGCATTACTGGATGGCCAACCCCTGGCGGCCAGCGGTCACTTGATTCGATCCTAGGAGAATTTATGCGTCGCGCCCTGCTCTTGGCTCTCGCCGTGCTCGCCCTGCCCCTCCAGGCAGCTGATCTGAAGCCTTTCTCGGCCAGCTATACCGCCGACTGGAAGCAGCTGCCCATGAGCGGCACCGCCGAGCGCAGCCTGGCCAAGAATGCCAACGGTACCTGGGACCTTAACTTCAAGGCTTCCATGATGATCGCCAGCCTGACCGAGCAAAGCACCCTGCGCATGGACAACGACACCCTGCTGCCGCAGAAGTACCACTTCGAGCGTGGTGGCCTGGGCAAGGCCAAGAAGGTCGACCTGACCTTCGACTGGAACAGCAAGAAGGTCACCGGCAGCGACCGTGGCGACGCCGTCAGCCTGCCGCTGAACCGTGGCGTGCTGGACAAGTCGTCCTACCAGCTGGCCCTGCAGCATGACGTGGCCGCCGGCAAGAAGAGCATGACCTACCAGGTGGTCGACGGTGACGAGATCGACACCTACGACTTCCGCGTGCTGGGCACCGAAAAAGTCACCACCAAGACCGGCCAGGTCGATGCGGTAAAGGTCGAGCGCGTGCGCGACCCAAGCCAGAGCAAGCGCATCACCGAGCTGTGGTTCGCCAAGAACTGGGACTACCTGCTGGTGCAACTGCGCCAGGTCGAGACCGATGGCAAGGAGTACGTGATCGTGCTGCAGGATGGCACGGTCGATGGCAAGCCGGTGAAGGGCAACTGAGCCAGCGCTGCCAGCAGCACCCGAAGCCCCGCCTTGTGCGGGGCTTTTTTCTGCGATTGGGCCAGCCCAGGCAACACACCTTTCAGCTTCATGAAACTTGTTTCATGCCTGTTTTATTTACTTAGCCTGCTAACAAACTCTATAAAGAAGCTGTGCGACACAGTGTCGCAGCCAACTTGAAGCAGTGGAGTTTACCGATGACAGTCCAAGTAACCGAACGCGACGAATCGAAAATGTCCCACGAAGGCCTGGCCGCTGGCGTGCGGATCTGGGATGTGCACCAACAAGGCCAGCTGGTAGGGATGTTCCACAACGAACACGAAGCGCATCAGTACCGCGCAGAACTGGAAGACCTGGAAAACCAGCGCGCCACACAATGACCCGTCTTCAATTGAAAAACCCCGCCAAGGCGGGGTTTTCAGCATTTACCACATCAGATCGTCAGGGATCTTGTAGGCCGCGTACGGGTCATCCTCGTCCGCTTCCTCGACGTGAGTATTGAGCAGCAGGATACGGCCAGGGTCACGTTCCTGAATTTTCACCGCCGCTTCACGCGGGATGACTTCGTAACCACCGGCATGCGCTACCACAGCCAGCGCGCCATTGCTCAGTTTGGTGCGCATCAGGGTGTTGACGGCAATGCGCTTGACCTTCTTGTCGTCGACGAAGTTGTAGTAATCCTCGGTGTTCAGTTTGGGCAGGCGGGTGGCTTCGATCAGTTGCTTGATCTGCGCAGCCCGGGCCTTCTGCTCGGCCTTTTCCTGCTGCTGGCGGTTCAGCTCCTGGTCACGCTTGGCTTTCTCGGCCATGGCTTCCTTGGCCATGCGCTGCTGGCTGTCGTCCACCTCGACCTGGCCTTTGTGCTCCAGGCGTTTCTGTTTCTTCTCGGCCTTGTTGGCCTGGGAAACCTGTTTCTGGTTGACCAGACCGGCTTTGAGCAATTGGTCGCGAAGGGAAAGGCTCATGAATGTTCACTCACTTATGCAACAGCTCAGCTGCAGCTGGGCAGGTTCTTTTCCTGACGTTTGGCTTCACCCCAAAGGGCATCCAGTTCGTCAAGGTTACAATCTTCGATGGGGCGGCCACTGTCGCGCAATGCCTGTTCGATGAAGCGGAAACGCCGCTCGAACTTGCGATTGGCACGGCGCAGGGCGTTTTCCGGGTCATGCTTGAGGTGGCGGGTCAGGTTGACGGTGGCGAACAGCAGGTCGCCGATTTCATCCTCGAGCGCATCGGCATCGCCGTCGGCCATGGCCTGCAGCACTTCGTCCAGCTCTTCGCGTACCTTGTCCAGCACCGGCAATGCCGCAGGCCAGTCGAAACCGACCGTAGCCGCGCGCTTCTGCAGTTTGGCTGCCCGCGACAACGCCGGCAATGTCGCCGGTACGTCGTCGAGCAGCGACAGTTGTTCGGGCTGGCCCTTTTCCGCGCGCTCTTCGGCCTTGATTTCTTCCCAGCGTGACTTGACCTGGGCCTCGCTCAGGCTGGGGGTGTCTACCGGCGCATACAGCTCGCCGGTGGGGAACACATGCGGGTGACGGCGAATGAGCTTGCGGGTGATGCTGTCGACCACGCCAGCGAACTCGAAACGCCCTTCCTCGCGGGCCAGCTGGCTGTAGTAGACCACCTGGAACAGCAGATCGCCCAACTCCCCTTGCAAGTGCTCGAAATCGCCGCGCTCGATGGTGTCGGCAACCTCGTAGGCCTCTTCGATGGTGTGCGGGACGATGCTCGCGTAGTTCTGCTTCAGGTCCCATGGGCAGCCGTACTGCGGGTCGCGCAGGCGGGCCATGAGATGCAGCAGGTCTTCGAGGGTGTAGGTCATGTAAGCAGGTCCTTCGGTGGAGACTTCTTCGCGGGTGAACCCGCTCCCACATGTACGGTGCACATCTCAAGATTTGCACCCATCCTGTGGGAGCGGGTTCACCCGCAAAGCAGGCGCCGCGGTATCAAGGGGTACGATTACGCCGCGTTTCGATGATGTTCGGCAACTGCGAGATCCGCCCCAGCAGGCGCCCCAGCGCGTCCAGGCCCGGAATCTCGATGGTCAGCGACATCAGCGCGGTGTTGTCTTCCTTGTTCGAGCGGGTGTTCACCGCCAGCACGTTGATCTTCTCGTTCAGCAGCACCTGCGACACGTCGCGCAGCAGCCCCGGGCGATCGTAGGCACGGATGACGATGTCGACCGGGTAGGTCTGCACCGGGATCGGCCCCCAACTGACCTGGATCATGCGCTCCGGCTCCTTGCCCGCCAACTGCAGCACCGAGGCGCAGTCCTGGCGGTGGATGCTCACGCCGCGGCCCTGGGTGATGTAGCCGACGATGGCGTCGCCCGGCAGCGGCTGGCAGCAGCCGGCCATCTGCGTCAGCAGGTTGCCGACCCCCTGGATCTGGATGTCACCACGCTTGCCGGTTCGCGGCCCGGTAGGTTTGCGCGGTACCAGTTCGATCTGCTCGATGCGCTCGGGCTCCAGCAACTGCTGGGCAGCGTTGACCAGGTGCGCCAGGCGCAGGTCGCCGGCACCCAGCGAGGCGAACATGTCCTCGGCGGTCTTGACGTTGGTCTTCTCGGCCAGGCGCTCGAAGTCCACCTGCGGCAGGCCCAGGCGGCTGAGCTCGCGTTCGAGCAAGGTCTTGCCGGCGGCGACGTTCTGGTCGCGTGCCTGCAGCTTGAACCAGTGCACGATCTTGGCCCGCGCCCGCGAGGTGGTGACGTAGCCCAGGTTGGAGTTCAACCAGTCACGGCTGGGGTTGCCGTGCTTGCTGGTGATGATCTCAACCTGCTCGCCGGTCTGCAGGCTGTAGTTGAGCGGCACGATGCGCCCGTTGATCTTGGCGCCCCGGCAATTGTGGCCGATTTCGGTGTGCACGCGGTAAGCGAAGTCCAGCGGCGTGGCGCCCTTGGGCAAGTCGATGGCGTGGCCGTCGGGGGTGAACACGTAAACCCGGTCCGGCTCGATGTCGACCCGCAGCTGCTCGGCCAGGCCACCGATGTCGCCCAGCTCTTCGTGCCATTCCAGCACCTGACGCAGCCAGGAGATCTTCTCTTCGTAATGGTTGGAGCTGGACTTGACGTCGGTGCCCTTGTAGCGCCAGTGGGCGCAAACCCCAAGCTCGGCTTCCTCGTGCATGCCGTGGGTCCGGATCTGCACCTCCAGCACCTTGCCCTCAGGGCCGATCACCGCAGTGTGCAGCGAGCGATAGCCGTTCTCCTTGGGGTTGGCGATGTAGTCGTCGAACTCCTTGGGGATGTGCCGCCACAGGGTGTGCACGATGCCCAGCGCGGTGTAGCAGTCGCGGATTTCCGGCACCAGCACGCGTACCGCACGCACGTCGTAGATCTGGCTGAACTCCAGGCCCTTGCGCTGCATCTTGCGCCAGATCGAATAGATATGTTTCGCCCGGCCGCTGATGTCGGCCTTGACGCCCGTGGCCAGCAGCTCGTTCTGCAGCTGGTTCATCACGTCGCTGATGAAGCGCTCGCGGTCCAGCCGGCGCTCGTGCAGCAGCTTGGCGATCTGCTTGTACTGGTCGGGTTCGAGGTAGCGGAAGGACAGGTCTTCCAGCTCCCATTTGATGTGACCAATACCCAGGCGATGCGCCAACGGCGCATAGATGTCGAACACCTCGCGCGCGACACGCAGGCGTTTCTCGTCGTCGGCGGCCTTGACCGCACGGATCGCGCAGGTGCGCTCGGCCAGCTTGATCAGCGCCACGCGCACGTCGTCGACCATGGCCACGAGCATCTTGCGCAGGTTCTCGACCTGCGCCTGCGAGCCCAGCACCAGCGATTGGCGCGGGCTGAGGCTGGCGCTGATGGCGGCCATGCGCAGCACGCCGTCGATCAGCTTGGACACTACCGGGCCAAAGCGCTGGCTGACCTCGGCCAGGGTCACCTTGCCCTCGCGCACCGAGCGGTAGATGACCGCCGCCACCAGGGAATCCTGGTCGAGCTTGAGGTCGGCGAGGATTTCGGCGATCTCCAGGCCCGCCTGGAAGCTGGACGTACCGTCCGCCCAGGAATGCTTGGCCGGGTTGCCCTTTCTC
This sequence comes from Pseudomonas persica, assembly GCF_900291015.1. Taxonomy (GTDB): domain Bacteria; phylum Pseudomonadota; class Gammaproteobacteria; order Pseudomonadales; family Pseudomonadaceae; genus Aquipseudomonas. The sequence continues at coordinate 176,654 of NZ_OLKL01000016.1, read as the reverse complement.
TCGACCTCATGGGCAAACTCGCAGGCCTCTTTCAGCGCTGCGCGATCCAGTGCCGAATCGACGCTTACCACATGGTCCAACCATGCTTCGAGATTGATACTGCCGTCGGTGTTGACCGGCTGGTGCACTCTCACCTGTACCATCTTTGTTTTACCTTTCCATACAGCACACCACGCGGGTGCGCTGGCGATCACCGTGCGGCCACCATTCCGTGCAAGCCGCACCAAGGGGCCAGTCAGCTAGCCCGCTTCGAATAACGCCATGGCCTCGACATGCGCCGTCTGAGGAAACATGTCGAGAATCCCGGCCCTTTTTAACCGGTACCCTTGGCCGACCAGCACTTGAGCGTCTCGCGCCAGCGTGGCCGGGTTGCACGATACATAGACCAGCCTGCTGGCCTTGAGGCGGGCAATGCCTTGCACCACCTCGAAAGCACCGTCGCGCGGTGGATCCAAGAGTACCGCAGAAAAGCCTTCGGCGGCCCATCCGGCGCCCGCCAAAGGCTGCGATAAATCGGCCTGAAAAAACCGTGCGTTATGCACATTGTTGTTCCGGGCATTGGCCGCGGCCCGATCGACCATGGCCTGCACACCTTCCACTGCTACCACTTCGCGCGCCTGGCGAGCCAGCGGCAGGGCAAAGTTGCCCAGGCCGCAGAACAGGTCCAGCACGCGCTCGTCGGCCTGCGGTGCAAGCCAGGCCAGGGCCTGCTCGATCATCGCCGTGTTGACCTGGGCATTCACCTGCACGAAGTCACCCGGGCGCCAGGCCAGCTGCAGCTGCCACGGCGCCAGGGCAAAGCCCAGTTGCGCGGCCGGGTCCACTGGCGCCGGCTCACCTTCGCCTTGCAGCCACAGCTGGGCATTGGCCTGCTCGCAGAACGCCTGCAGCCTGGCCAGGTCCTCGGCCGGCAGCGGCGCGACATGGCGCACCAGCAGCGCCTCGGCAGTACCGCTGAACAGTTCCACATGGCCCAGCGCCTGCGGCTTGCTCAGCGAGCGCAGCACGGTCGGCAAGTGGCGCAGAATCGACTGCAAGGGCTGTACCAGCACCGCGCAATCATCAATGGCAATGATGTCCTGGCTGGCTTCGGCACGGAAGCCGACCTCCAGCTGACGCGCCTTGACGTCCCAGCGCACGGCCACGCGGGCGCGGCGCCGGTAGCCGAACTCTGGCCCGCTCAGCGGTGCCGCCCATTCCTCGGGCTGCACGCCGGCCACCCGCTGCAGCTGCTCGGCCAGGGTGCGCTGCTTGAGCGCCAGCTGCGCTTCGTGCGGCAGGTGCTGCAGGTTGCAGCCACCGCAGCGCGCGTAATACCGGCACGGTGCCTGACGGCGCTCGGGGCTGGCCTGCAGCAGGCGCTCCAGGCGGGCCTCGACCACTTTGCCACGGGCATTGAGCACCCGCGCCTCCACCGCCTCGCCGGCCAGGGCGCCACTGACGAACCAGGTACGCCCCTCGTGGAAAGCAATACCCCGGCCATCACCGGCCAGGCGCTCGATTTCCAGGCACTGCTTCTTGCCCACGGGGACCTGGGGGCTGCGGTTGCCGCCGGCCGGCTGGAAGCGCAGGCCGCTGTTGCTTTTCTTCTTGGACATTTAGCTCGGGTCGAACAGGCCGGTGGACAGGTAACGGTCGCCGCGGTCGCAGATGATCGCGACCATCGTGGCATTTTCCACCTCGCGGGACAGGCGCAGCATGGCCGCGACTGCACCACCGGAAGACACGCCACAGAAAATGCCCTCTTCACGGGCAAGGCGGCGGGTGGTTTCCTCGGCTTCCTGCTGCGACATGTCGACCACGCGGTCGACGCGGCTGGCGTCGAAGATTTTCGGCAGGTATTCCTCGGGCCAGCGGCGGATGCCCGGAATGGCCGAGCCTTCCATAGGTTGCAGGCCGATGATCTGCACCGCCGGGTTCTGCTCCTTGAGGTACTGCGAGCAGCCCATGATGGTACCGGTGGTACCCATGGAGCTGATGAAATGGGTGATGGTGCCCTGGGTCTGCTGCCAGATCTCGGGGCCGGTGCTGTTGTAGTGAGCGATCGGATTGTCGCCGTTGGCGAACTGATCCAGCACCAGGCCACGGCCTTCGGCCTGCAGCTTCTCGGCCAGGTCACGGGCGCCTTCCATGCCCTCTTCCTTGGTCACCAGGATCAGCTCGGCGCCGTAGGCGGTCATCGCGGCCTTGCGCTCGGCGGTGGAGTTGTCGGGCATGATCAGGATCATCTTGTAGCCCTTGATCGCCGCCGCCATCGCCAGGGCGATGCCGGTGTTGCCGGAGGTGGCTTCGATCAGGGTGTCGCCGGGCTTGATCTGGCCACGCAGTTCGGCGCGGGTGATCATCGACAGTGCCGGGCGGTCCTTCACCGAGCCGGCGGGATTGTTACCTTCGAGCTTGAGCAGGAGGGTGTTGCTGGTTTCGCCAACGATGCGCTGCAGGCGAACCAGGGGCGTATTGCCGACGCAATCGGCGATGGTTGGGTACTGCAAGGTCATGGTGTATTTCACAATCCGGACGGCAGGGGTGCCTATCATACCGGCAAACCCTTCTCGGCCATATCACGCAATCTGTGGTGGTTATAGCTACAAGCTATATCGATAGCCTGTACCAGCCCTTTCGCGGGTGAACCCGCTCCCACAGGGGCTCCACTGGCCTCAACAGGAGTGATGAACCTGTGGGAGCGGGTTCACCCGCGAAGGGGCCGGCACATGCAACGGCAATCTCATCCACAACCGCAGCCCACGCTTGCCATTCTGCGCCCACAAGGTGCCACCCTGGCGCTGGATGGCACTGCGGGCGATGCTCAGCCCCAGACCGAAACCGCCATCCCCGGGCCGCGAACCGTCCAGCCGCGAGAACGGCGCAAAGATCCGTTCCAGGTCTTCTTCAGCCACACCACCGCCTTCATCCTCCAGCCACAGCCGCCAATAACTGCCTTCACGCTGCCCACCGAGGCGCACCACACCATCGGCCGGCGAGTGACGAATGGCATTGCGCAACATGTTTTCCAGCGCCTGGGCCAGGTGGTTGAGGTTGCCCTGCACCCAGCAGTCGGCAGGCACTTCGCAGCGCAGGCGCGCCGGCGACCAGCCGCTCTCGTAGCTGGCATTTTCCGCCAGCAGTTCCCACAGGGCGTGAACTTCGATCGGTTCCAGGTTCATCGGCGCACGCTCGGCGTCCTGCCAGGCCAGCTGCAGGGTGTCCTCGACCAGTTGCTGCATGCAGCCCACTTCCCGCGTCAGGCGTTCACGCAGGCGCTGCAGCTCGGTTTCACCCTCGCAGGCCACCCGCAGCCGGCTGAGTGGTGTGCGCATTTCGTGGGACAGGTCACGGAGTAACTGCTGCTGCATGGCTACCGTGCCCTGCAGCCGCTCGGCCATCTGGTCGAAGGCACGGGCCAGTTCGCCCAGTTCGTCATGCCGGGCGATGGTGCGCGGATCAAGGCGCGCCGACAGCTGGTCGGCGCGCCAGGCATTGGCCTGCTCGCGCAGCTGATTCAACGGCACGATCAGCATGCGGTACAGCCCCACGCACAACAGCAGGGTAAACAGCCCGGGGATGATGCCGTTGGTGACGATGCGCCACAGCATCCGGTACTGGCCGGGGTTGAAGCGCTGCGGCAGTTCGATCACCAGCATGCCCTGCTCCGGCGCCCCTGGGAACGGTATGCGCAGCCACGGCTGGTCGACACTGCGCCGGCTCATCGGCCAGTCGACACCGCGCAGGCGTGTCAGGCGCTGCATGATCTGCGGGTTGAGGCTGGCACTGTCGAGCGGCCGCAGGTTGAGGTCGAGCACGCCAACCCAGCCGCGTTCGCACTGGTGCATCGCCACTACCCAGTTGTCCAGCCCTGCCCGCCCGCCGCTGCGCCAGGCCTGCTCAGCCTCGGCGGCATAGCCACGCAAGGTCTGCCGCGCCGGTTCCGAGAGGAAGGCGTTCTGGGTTTCCATGTGCCGGCCCCAGGTGTAACTGAGGCCGATCATCAGCAGGCAGAAGCCCACCAGCAGGATCGCCAGCTTCCAGAACAACGAGTGGCGGTCGAGCATGGGTCACTCCACCTCGCTGGCACTGAGCACGTAACCCTTGCCCCACACGGTGCGGATCTGCCGTTCGTGATAGCCGATGCCCTTGAGCTTGCGGCGGATCTGGCTGACGTGCATGTCCAGGCTGCGGTCATGCCGCGAATAGCCTCGCTGCAGCACTTGCTGGTAAAGGAACGCCTTGCTCAGCACTTCGTCGAGATTGCGGTTGAGGATGTCGAGCAGGCGGTATTCGCTGGGGGTCAGGCCGGCCAGGTAGCCATCGAGGCGCACGTCGCACAGCCCTTCGTCAAACTGCAGCTCGCCGCAGGCGGTCTGCGCCGACGGGGCTTGATGGCGCCGCTCGAGGGCCACGCGGCGCAGGATCGCTTCGATGCGCACCTGCAGCTCGGCCATGCTGAACGGCTTGGGCAGGTAGTCGTCGGCGCCACGCTGGAAACCGCTGATGCGGTCGGCCTCGGCGCCCAGCGCCGACATCAGGATCACCGGCGTAGCGCTACGCTTGCGCAATTGTGCGAGGGCGTCCAGGCCGTTGAGCCCGGGTAGCAGGATGTCCATGAGCACCACATCGAAAGCCTGGCGCCCGGCCGCTTCCAGGCCCTCCAGGCCATTGCGGCACCAGGTCACCTGGAAGCCGCCACGCTGCAGCTCTTCGTGCAGGTAGGCACCGAGGACCGGGTCATCCTCGATGGCGAGGATATTGGCGTTGTGAATAGCTACAGGATTCATTGGCAACTGCCATACATTCTCAATTGCACAATTATTGAGTATCCAGCGCCCGCCAGGCAACCGCCCTGCGACCAACGCCCCGGCAAGGGCGCAAAACACGTACTAAAGAGGTGCAATAGCGCGGCAGGCGGAGTAACTTCCCGGCTTGGCCGTCATCGCTTGACGGCGTCCAGGCACATGACAGGAGGCGAGTGTGCTCGATCGCTTGGGAATTCGCAGCCGGGTCCTGCTGCTGGCCCTGCTGCCGGCCACACTGATGGCCCTGGTGCTGGGCAGTTACTTCACCTGGCTGCAACAGAACGACCTGCGCACCCAGTTGCTGCAACGCGGCAAGATGATCGCCGAACAACTGGCACCACTGGCCGCGCCCGCCATGGCCAAGCTGGCGCCGGCGCAACTGGAGCGCATTGCCGCGCAAACCCTGGAGCAGGCCGATGTGCGCGCCGTCGCCTTCCTGGCCCCGGACCGCACGCGCCTGGCCCACGCCGGCCCGAGCATGCTCAACCAGCCGCCTAGCGGCGGCACCGGCACGCAGCTGCTGCAGCGCAGCGGCAATGACGCCACCCGCTACCTGATGCCGGTGTTCGGCCACCACCGTGACCTGGCCACCGATGCGGTGCCGACTGAAGCCGAACGCCTGCTGGGCTGGGTCGAGATCGAGCTGTCCCACGACGGCACCCTGCTGCGCGGCTACCGTAACCTGTTCACCAGCCTGTTGCTGATCCTCGCCTGCCTGGTGCTCAGCGGCCTGCTGGCACTGCGCATGAGCCGCACCATCAACGACCCCATCAAGCGCATCAAGCACGCGGTCAACCAGCTCAAGGACGGCCACCTCGAAGAACGCCTGCCGGCCATGGGTAGCCATGAGCTGGACGAACTGGCACGCGGTATCAACCGCATGGCCGAAACCCTGCACAACGCCCACGAAGAGCTGCAGCACAGCATCGACCAAGCCACCGAGGACGTGCGCCAGAACCTGGAAACCATCGAAATCCAGAACATCGAGCTGGACATGGCGCGCAAGGAGGCCCTGGAGGCCAGCCGCATCAAGTCGGAATTCCTGGCCAACATGAGCCACGAAATCCGCACCCCGCTCAACGGCATTCTCGGCTTCACTCACCTGCTGCAGAAAAGCGAGCTGACACCGCGCCAGCTGGACTACCTGAGCACCATCGAAAAGTCCGCCGACAACCTGTTGGGGATCATCAACGAGATCCTCGACTTCTCCAAGATCGAGGCCGGCAAGCTGGTGCTCGACAGCATCCCGTTCAACCTGCGCGACCTGATCCAGGACACCCTGACCATCCTCGCCCCGGCCGCCCACGCCAAGCAGCTTGAGCTGCTCAGCCTGATCTACCGCGATACCCCGTCGTCGCTGATCGGCGACCCGTTGCGGCTCAAGCAGATCCTTACCAACCTGGTCAGCAACGCCATCAAGTTCACCCGCGAAGGCACCATCGTCGTACGCGCCATGCTCGACGACGAGCACGAAGACAGCGCGCAGCTGCGCATCAGCGTGCAGGACACCGGCATCGGCCTGTCGCCGCAAGATGTGCGTACCCTGTTCCAGGCCTTCAGCCAGGCCGACAATTCGCTGGCCCGCCAGCCCGGCGGCACCGGCCTGGGGCTGGTGATTTCCAAGCGCCTGATCGAGCAGATGGGCGGCGAAATCGGCGTCGACAGCACCCCGGGCGAGGGTTCGCAGTTCTGGATCAGCCTCAACCTGCCCAAGGCCCACGACGGTGTCGAGGAGCTGCCGCTGCAACCGCTGCTGGGCCGACGCGCAGCCATCGTCGATGGCCACGAGCTGGCGCGCCAGGCACTGGAACACCAACTGGAAGACTGCGGCCTCAGCGTCAGCCTGTTCGCCTCCTACGACCAGTTGCTGCAGGGCGTGCAAGCCGCCAGCCAGGCCGGTCTGCCGTTCGAGTTCGCCGTGCTCGGAGCCAACCTGGGCAACCTGTCGCCCGAACAACTGGGCCATTATCACCAGCAGCTCGAACGCTTCCATTGCCAGTGCGTGGTGCTGTGCCCGACCACCGAGCAGGCGCTGTATCACCCGTACCTGCCCAATGGCCATGGCCAATTGCTGTCCAAGCCGACCTGCACACGCAAACTGCGCCGCCTGTTGCTCGAATTGGTGCAACCGCGCCGCCCTCAGGGCGAGGTGAACAGCGTCAACGGCCAGCGCCAGCCGAAGATCCTCTGCGTCGACGACAACGCCGCCAACCTGCTGCTGGTGCAGACTCTGCTCGAAGGCCTGGGCGCCGAGGTGCTGGCCGTCGATAACGGCTACGCGGCGGTGCAGGCGGTGCAGGACGAGCCGTTCGACCTGGTGCTGATGGATGTGCAGATGCCCGGCATGGACGGCCGCGCCTGCACCGAGCAGATCCGCCTGTGGGAAAACACCCAGAGCGGCAACCCGCTGCCGATCGTCGCCCTCACCGCCCACGCCATGGCCAACGAGAAACGCGCGTTGCTGCACGGTGGCATGGACGACTACCTGACCAAGCCGATCAGCGAACGGCAACTGGCCCAGGTGGTGATGAAGTGGACCGGCCTCAGCCTAGGCACACCACAGCAGGCGCAAGCCGAGTTACAGGTCAACAGCGATGAACTGAAAGTACTCGACCCCGAAGAGGGCCTGCGCCTGGCGGCGGGCAAGGCGGACCTTGCGGCCGACATGCTGAGCATGCTGCTGGGCTCGCTGGATGCCGACCGCGAAGCCATACGCGCGGCCCGCGAGGCCGACGACCGCCAAATGCTGATCGAGCAGGTACACCGCCTGAACGGTGCCTCGCGCTATTGCGGTGTGCCACAGTTGCGCGCGGCCTGCCAGCGCAGTGAAACCTTGCTCAAGCAGGAAAATCCGCAGGCGCAGCAGGCGCTGGATGAACTGGATGCGGCAATCAACCGCTTGGCTACCCAGGCCAGATTGAGCGCCTGAGTGTTTTTGGGGGCTGTCCTGGCACATGCGGCGCTCGATTTGCGCACCACCTCAAACCCAAGCCATGCACCACAAAGGAAGCCCACCATGCGCGCCCTGTTGTTCAGCAGCCAGCACTACGACCAGGAAAGCTTCACCCGAGCCGCCAGCGGCACCACCCTGGACCTGCACTTCCAGCCAGCCCGCCTGACCCTCGATACTGCAGCCCTGGCCGCTGGCTGCGAGGTGGTCTGCGCCTTCATCAATGACGAACTCGACGCCCAGGTACTGCAACGCCTGGCCGCCGGCGGCACGCGCCTGGTCGCCCTGCGCTCGGCCGGCTACAACCATGTCGACCTGGCCGCCGCCCAACGCCTGGGCCTGACCGTCGTGCGGGTGCCGGCGTACTCGCCACACGCCGTGGCCGAACACGCCGTGGCGCTGATCCTGGCCCTCAACCGGCGCCTGCACCGGGCCTACAACCGCACCCGCGAGGGTGACTTCACCCTGCACGGGCTGACCGGCTTCGACCTGCACGGCAAGACCGTCGGCGTGGTCGGTACCGGCCAGATCGGCACCGCCTTCGCCCGCATCATGGCCGGTTTCGGCTGTCAGTTGCTGGCCTATGACCCCTACCCCAACCCCGAGCTGCTGGCCCTGGGCGCACGCTACCTGCCATTGTCCGAGTTGCTGCGCGAAGCCCGTATCATCAGCCTGCACTGCCCGCTGACCGAGCACACCCGGCACCTCATCAATGCGCAAAGCCTGGCCCGGCTGCAGCCCGGCGCCATGCTGATCAACACCGGCCGCGGCGCGCTGGTCGACACCCCGGCGCTGATCGACGCGCTGAAGAGCGGCCAGCTCGGCTACCTGGGCCTGGACGTCTACGAAGAAGAAGCCCAGTTGTTCTTCGAGGACCGCTCCGACCTGCCGCTGCAGGACGACGTACTGGCCCGCCTGCTGACCTTCCCCAACGTGATCATCACCGCCCACCAGGCTTTCCTTACCCGCGAGGCACTGGATGCCATCGCCGTGACCTCGCTGGATAACATCAACCGCTGGGCGGCAGGCAATCCACAGAATCTGGTGAGGGGTTAGTGCTAGGATACGCGGCATTTCTGGAGGACCCATGGTCGAGCACGATTTCCGCTACACCCTTTTCAACCCGCAACACACCCTGATCGAGTGCCGTGCACTGGTGCCGGGCCGTTACCAGGTCACCGGCAATGGCGGCTCGATGCACAAAGGCGACACCCTGCTGGTTACCCTCAAGGGCAGCAAGGACTTGTCCATGCGCCTGACAGTGGAGAGCGTGCGTCACCTGATCAACCCGCGCGGCCAGTGGGTTGCCGTAGCCAGCGGCCCAGTGTTCAACGAGCTGGAAATCCTCACCTGGCAGGTCGCGTGCGACAGCTGCGACGCCGTGCTGGACTTCGAGTTCGCGGTGGACGCCAAGCTGGGCAAGAAAGCCCGCCAACCTGCCGCCAGCGCGCGCGTTGCCGAGCTGGGCTGGGCCAGCCGTGGCGAGAAACACCTGTGCCCGCGATGCCAGGAGAACGCCGAGTGAAGAATCTGCTGACCGGCGTGCTGATTGCCAGCGGCCTGCTCGGCTGCGCCGCGGAACCGCCCAAACTGCAGCAGGAGCGCAGCTACGTGCTGGAGTGGATTGGCGAACGGCCGCTGATCGACTACAGCCATCTGACCCTGACTCTGGCCAGCGATGGTCGTGCCTATGGCAACGGCGGCTGCAACCACTGGTTCGCGCCGTACACACTGGACGGCGAGCACCTGAGCTTCGGCAAGGTCGGCAAGACCCGCAAACTGTGCGCACCGGCGTTGATGGAGCAGGAAAAGCGCTTCCTGCAGGCGTTGGAAACGGTGCAGCGCTGGGATGTGTCGCCTATCGAACAGATGCGCTTCTGGCCGGCCGAAGGCAAGCCACTACGCTTCTGGCCTGAAGAAGGCTGAGGATTGCCGGGCCGCTTTGCGGCCTGTGGGAGCGGCCTTGTGTCGCGAAAGGGCTGCATGGCAGCCCCGGCAATTTCAGCGGCGAAGCTGATATCCGGGGCCGCTGCGCGCCCCTTTCGCGACACAAGGCCGCTCCCACAAGACCGCGTAGCAACCCAAGGGGATCAGGCGCCCTTCAGGGCCTTGATCCTGGCCTGCAGGCCTTCCCGGGTCTGCTCGCCCATCAGCTGTTCCCGCACCTTGCCCTTGTCATCGATGATGTAGGTCACCGGCAGCGCCTCGCTGCGCGGCAGGTCAAAGCGCTCGGCCGGGTCCTGCGCCAATACCGTGAAAGCAATGCCCAGGGTTTCGGCCGCCTGTTTCAGCTCCTGCCCCTGCAAGCCATCGAAGTTCACCCCCACCACCTTGATGCCGTCGGCCGCCCACTGCTTGGCCGCCGCGTTCAGTTCAGGGATTTCGGTACGACACGGCCCGCACCATTCGGCCCAGTAGTTGAGCACCAGCCAGTGCCCGTCGACCTGTTCGGCCTTAACCGTATTACCGTGTTGGTCCACGCCATAATCGGCACCGCAACCACCGAGCAACAGGCTCGCGGTGATGGCCAGTACTGCTGCCAGACGCCTTGCCATGGGTCAATCCTTATCGAGTTTTCAAGCAAATTGGTCAGTCGCTGCGGTTAGAATAGCCGCCACACCCTGCTGGATGCGACCCGACATGACCGACCTCACGCTCTATCATAACCCGCGCTGCTCGAAATCCCGCGGCGCCCTGGAACTGCTCGAAGCCCGCGGCCTGGCACCGACCATCGTGCGCTACCTCGAGACCCCGCCCGACGCCGCCACCCTCAAGGCCCTGCTCGGCAAGCTGGGCATCGCCCCGCGCCAGCTGCTGCGTACCGGCGAGGACGAGTACAAAGAGCTGAACCTGGCCGACCCGGCGCTGACCGACGCGCAGCTGATCGAGGCCATGGCCCAACACCCCAAGCTGATCGAGCGGCCGATCCTGGTCGCCGGTGACAAGGCTGTGGTTGGCCGCCCACCGGAGAAAGTACTGGAGATCCTGCCGTGAGCCAGCCCTACATCCTGGTGCTGTATTACAGCCGCCATGGTTCGACCAGCGAGATGGCCCGGCACATCGCCCGCGGCATCGAGCTGGCCGGCATGGAGGCCCGCCTGCGTACGGTGCCGGCGATTTCCACCGAGTGCGAAGCGGTGGCCCCGGACATCCCGGCCAGTGGCGCGCTGTACGCCACCCTGGACGACCTGCGCCACTGCGCCGGCCTGGTACTGGGCAGCCCGACCCGCTTCGGCAACATGGCAGCGCCGCTCAAGTACTTCCTGGATGGCACCAGCAGCCTGTGGCTGGGCGGTGAGCTGGTCGGCAAGCCGGCAGGTGTGTTCACCTCCACCGCCAGCCTGCACGGCGGCCAGGAAACCACCCTGCTGTCGATGATGCTGCCGCTGATGCACCACGGCATGCTGGTAATGGGCCTGCCGTACAGCGAATCGGCATTGCTCGAGACCCGCGGCGGCGGCACACCGTATGGTGCCAGCCATCATGCTGGCGCCGATGGCAAGCGCGAGCTCGACCAACACGAGATAGCCCTGTGCCGCGCCCTTGGCCAACGCCTGGCGACCACTGCCAAGGCCCTGGAGGGCGCACGTGGCTAAGAAGCCCAAGGTATTGCCGGCACTGGAATGGCTGGCGCCGCGCCTGCGCCTGACGCGGGCGCTGAGCCTGGCGTTCTTCTTCGGCCTGATCGCCCTGCTGGTGGTGAACAACCTGTGGTTCGCCAACCTGCACGGGGCACGGGTCGAGGTAATCCTGGCGATCGAACTGGTACCCTTGCTGCTGTTGCTGCCGGGCATGCTGACGGGCAGCGCCCGGGCACATGCCTGGACCTGCTTCGTGGTGAATATCTATTTTATCAAGGGCGTACTGGCGGCCTTCGACCCGGCGCGGGCGCTATTTGGCTGGGTAGAAGTACTGGTGAGCCTGGGGCTGTTCATTGCCGCGCTGCTGTATGTGCGCTGGAAGTTCCAGCACGAGCGGCGCATGGCGGGCGAAGGGAATTAATATTGGGGCCGCTTTGCGGCCCATCGCCGGCAAGCCGGCGATGGGCCGCAAAGCAACCCTAAAATCTCAATGATTGACGGTATGCGCCAGCATCACCGACAACTGGCACAGCGGCCGCCCACTTTCTGCATGCCACTGGTTGAACGCCTGCTGCACCAAGGCCAAATCCCGCTGGCTGGTCGGTGGCTTGTCGATCACCTTCTGCGCAATCAACGCCGCGGCCATGTCATCGGTAGGAATGAAGGTGTCCTTGCCGACCATGCGCAAAAAGCGCGGCGCCGACAACCCGCCCAACTGGTTGCCGTGCTTGGCCAGGTACTTCCACAAACCGACGATGTCGGTCAGCGGCCAGTCGGCGATGAAGGCGCCGAAACTGCCCTTCTCCTTCACCATGTCAAGGACCATCTGCGCATTGCGCGGCACGCTCTTGAGCTTGCCCAGGTGGCGGATGATGCGCTCGTCGTGCATCAGCCGCTCCAGGTGCTCGGCGCCCATCAATACCACCTTCTCCGGGTCGAAGCCGAAGAACACCTGCTCGAAGGCCGGCCACTTGGCATCCACCAGGCTGTGCTTGAGCCCGGCGCGGAACACGCGCAGGGCCAAGGTCGACAGGTAGCGGTCGTCGCTGATATCACGCAGTTGCGCCGGCGTGCGCGGCTGCGGCAGGAAGGCCTCCAGGGCCTGGGCCGAGCCGAAGCGGTTCAGGCAGTACTCATGCAACCACTGGTAGTCACGCATGGGCTCAGATGTTCAGCACGTCAAGGAAACGCGGGGTGGCGTTTTCGTCGATCTTCAGGCTGCTGAAGTCGAACAGGTTGCGGTCGGCCAGCTGCGACGGTGCCACGTTCTGCAGGGCGCGGAAGATGCTCTCGGTACGGCCCGGGTGCTTGCGCTCCCACTCCACCAGCATGTCCTTGACCACCTGGCGCTGCAGGTTTTCCTGCGAACCGCACAGGTTGCACGGGATGATCGGGAACTCCTTCATGTCCGAGTAGGCCTGGATATCCTTCTCGCTGCAGTAGGCCAGCGGGCGGATCACCACGTTGCGGCCATCGTCGGCGCGCAGCTTTGGCGGCATGCCCTTGAGCGCGCCGTTGAAGAACATGTTGAGGAAGAAGGTCTCGACGATATCGTCGCGGTGGTGCCCCAGCGCCATCTTGGTCGCGCCGATTTCGTCGGCGAAGGTGTACAGGGTGCCACGACGCAGGCGCGAACACAGCGAGCAGGTGGTCTTGCCCTCGGGCACCAGCTCCTTGACCACCGAGTAGGTGTCCTTCTCGACGATGTGGTACTCGACGCCCAGTTCCTTGAGGTAGGCCGGCAGCACATGCTCGGGAAAACCCGGTTGCTTCTGGTCCATGTTCACCGCAACGATCTCGAACTTGATCGGTGCCACCTTCTGCAGGTGCAACAGAACGTCGAGCATGGTGTAGCTGTCCTTGCCCCCGGACAGGCAGACCATGACCTTGTCGCCATCCTCGATCATGTTGTAGTCGGTGATGGCTTCGCCGGCGAGACGACGCAGGCGTTTTTGCAGTTTGTTCTGGTTGACCGAGAGGGTGCCCATAGCGCTTGGATCCGCGAGGTGTGACAAAAGCCGGCTATTTTACGCACAAACGCGGCGGCGCTGTAGGCATTCCGATAAAGACTTCAATGTAATCAACAGCGCGCCTTACAGCGCAATTTGCTCTAAAAAGCGCGGTTTATGCGGGTAACGGCTTCCTATACTGCGACATAAGGCCACATTACCGCTTGCTTCGGTGTTCGGGCCTCGGGCCGCTTGCGCTCCATCTGGGGGGCGTTTGGCAACAATGAGAGGAGTGACCGGCATGATTCATCACGTTGTGGGGCTGTTTACCCATCCCGACCAGGAATGGCGGGAAATTCGTGGCGAAGAAGAAACCATCAGCCACATGTACCTGACGCACACCCTGATCCTGGCTGCGATCCCCGCCGTTTCGGCGTTCATCGGTACCACCCAGGTCGGCTGGGTGATCGGCGACCGGCCAGCGGTGATGCTGACCATGGAAAGCGCCATCTGGATGAGCATCATGTCGTACCTGGCGATGCTTGCCGGGGTGGCGGTAATGGGTGCGTTCATCCACTGGATGGCCCGCACCTACGATGCCAACCCGTCCATGGCCCAGTGCATCGCCTTTGCCACCTACACCGCCACCCCGTTGTTCATCGGCGGCCTGGCGGCGCTGTACCCGCACCTGTGGCTGGGCATGCTGGTTGGCACCGCCGCCATCTGCTACACGGTGTACCTGCTGTACGTCGGCTTGCCGACGTTCATGAACATACCGCCCGACGAAGGCTTCCTGTTCTCCAGCTCGGTGCTGGCGGTTGGCCTTGTGGTACTGGTGGCGATCATGGCCGCCACGGTGATCATCTGGGGACTGGGCGTGGGGCCCGTCTACACCAACTAGAACAGCTCGACCAACACTGGGGCATCAACCAGGGGCCGCCGCAAGGCGGCCTCTGGCTGTACGCTGACCGGTGGCTCGGCAGGCTACCCGGGGTTGCGGCATAATGCCCGGTCAGGAGAACCACCCCGCCATGCCCGAGCTGCTAAGACAACGCGTCGAAACCTGTTACCAGCAAGCCGAAACCTTCTTCAAACGCCCCTTCCCGCGCCCGGAAGTCAGTTTCAAGCTGCGCGGGCAAAAAGCCGGTGTCGCCCACCTGCACGAGAACCTGCTGCGCTTCAACCTGCAGCTTTACCGCGAAAACCAGGAAGACTTCCTGCGCCAGACCGTGGCCCATGAAGTGGCGCACCTGGTGGCCCACCAGCTGTTCGGCGACCGTATCCAGGCCCATGGCGAGGAGTGGCAGCTGATCATGCGCGGGGTGTATGAACTGCCGCCCAACCGTTGCCACAACTACGAAGTGCAACGGCGCGTGGCGACCCGCTACATCTACCGCTGCCCGTGCCCGCAGAGCGACTTCCCGTTTACCGCGCAGCGGCACAAGCTGGTGCGCCAGGGGCGGCGCTACCTGTGCAAGCGGTGCAGGGAGATATTGGTGTATAGCGGCGAGACGCGCGTCGAATAGATTGTGTCTTGCCTGTTCCGGCCTCTTCGCGGGTAAACCCGCACAGGGATACCACTGACCTCGGACCTTGTGGTATCCCTGTGCGGGTTTACCCGCGAAGAGGCCAGTGCTGGCGATACATGAATCACAGGCACAAGAAAGGCGACCCAAGGGTCGCCTTCTTTGCATCAGCCTGTGCCTTACTTCTCGACGAAGGCACGCTCGATCAGGTAGTCACCCGGCTCGCGCATGCGCGGGGAGATCTTCAGGCCGAAGCTGTCCAGCACTTCGCTGGTCTCGTCAAGCATGCTCGGGCTGCCGCAGATCATCGCACGGTCGTCCTGCGGGTTGATCGGTGGCAGGCCGATATCGCTGAACAGCTTGCCGCTGCGCATCAGGTCGGTCAGGCGACCCTGGTTCTCGAACGGTTCGCGGGTCACGGTCGGGTAGTAGATCAGCTTGTCGCGAACCGACTCACCGAAGAACTCGTTCTGCGGCAGGTGCTCGGTGATGAATTCGCGGTAGGCGACTTCGTTCACGTAGCGCACGCCATGCACCAGGATCACTTTCTCGAAGCGCTCGTAGGTTTCCGGGTCCTGGATGACACTCATGAACGGCGCCAGGCCAGTACCAGTGCTCAGCAGGTACAGGTGCTTGCCCGGGTTCAGGTCGTCGAGTACCAGGGTACCGGTAGGCTTCTTGCTGATGATGATCTCGTCGCCTTCCTTCAGGTGCTGCAACTGCGAGGTCAGCGGGCCGTCCGGCACCTTGATGCTGAAGAACTCCAGATGCTCTTCCCAGTTCGGCGAAGCGATGGAATAGGCGCGCATGAGCGGACGGCCGTTGTCCTGTTGCAGGCCGATCATCACGAACTGACCGTTCTCGAAGCGCAAGCCCGGGTCGCGGGTGCACTTGAAGCTGAACAGGGTGTCGTTCCAGTGGTGAACACTGAGGACACGTTCGTGGTTCATGTTGCTCATCTAATGGGGCTCCTGAAGAAAGACGCGGCGCGCGCAAGGCACGCAGTTGCGCAATAGTTTAGGGGCAGCGACAATATCTGTTAACTGGATTATCAAGATATGTGTTATCGGTTATATCGATATGCGATTTACACTTCGTCAACTGCAAGTCTTCGTGGCCGTGGCCCAGCACCAGAGCGTTTCGCGCGCCGCCAGTGTGCTGGCCTTGTCACAGTCGGCCGCCAGCACCTCGATCACCGAACTTGAGCGCCAGTCCAGCTGCCAGCTGTTCGACCGCGCCGGCAAGCGCCTGAGCCTCAACGCCCTGGGCCAGCAACTGTTGCCGCAGGCCGTGGCCCTGCTCGACCAGGCCAAGGAAATCGAAGACCTGCTCAACGGCAAGTCCGGTTTCGGCTCGCTGGCGGTCGGCGCCACGCTGACCATCGGCAACTACCTGGCCACCCTGCTGATCGGCAGCTTCATGCAGGTACACCCGGAAAGCCAGGTGAAGCTGCATGTACAGAACACTGCGCACATCGTGCACCAGGTGGCGCATTACGAAATTGATCTGGGTCTGATCGAAGGCGATTGCAACCACCCGGACCTGGAAGTGCAGCCCTGGGTCGAGGACGAACTGGTGGTGTTCTGCGCACCGCAGCACCCGCTGGCCAAGCTGGGCCGCGCCGATGTACAGACCTTGTCCCAGGAAGCGTGGATCCTGCGCGAACAGGGTTCAGGTACGCGCCTGACCTTCGACCAGGCCATGCGTCACCACCGCACCAACCTCAACATCCGCCTGGAACTGGAACACACCGAAGCGATCAAGCGTGCAGTGGAATCGGGCCTGGGCATCGGCTGCATCTCGCGCCTGGCCCTGCGCGACGCCTTCCGCCGCGGCAGCCTGGTCGCGGTGGAAACCCCGGAGCTGGACCTGATGCGCCAGTTCTACTTCATCTGGCACAAACAGAAGTACCAGACCTCGGCCATGCGCGAATTTCTCGAACTGTGCCGCAACTTCACTGCGGGCTTCACCCGCAGTGACGAGATCGTGTTGCCACCAATCGCTTAAAGCAGGATCACACCCCACACCAGCGCCACCATGGTCAGTGCCACCAATTGCGCGGCGCTGCCCATGTCCTTGGCGTTTTTCGACAGCGGGTGGCGCTCCAGCGAAATGCGGTCGATGGCTGCCTCCACCGCCGAGTTGAACAGCTCGACGATCAAGCCCAACAGGCACACAGCGATCATGATCGCCCGCTCCGCACGGCTCACCGGCAGCCAGAAGGCGATCGGGATCAGCAGCACATTGAGCAGCACCAGTTGGCGGAACGCGGCCTCGCCCTTGAAGGCGGCGCGCAGGCCGTCCAGCGAATAGCCAGCGGCGTTGAGAATACGTTTGAGGCCGGTCTGGCCCTTGAATGGCGATGTCATGTGAGTCACTTCACAACAGAAAGGCCAGCAGACTAGACCGGCACGGGTCAAAAAAGCGTGAAGCCACGCGTACTCAGTTGCTGGCAACCGACTCAAGTTGTTGCAGCAGCAACGCGGCCTGGGTGCGAGTACGCACACCCAGCTTGCGGAAGATCGCGGTCACGTGGGCCTTGATGGTCGCTTCCGACACGTTCAGCTCATAGGCGATCTGCTTGTTCAGCAAGCCTTCGCAGACCATGGTCAGCACGCGGAACTGCTGCGGCGTGAGACTGGCCAGGCCTTCGCTGGCGGCCTTGGCTTCGGCCGAGACATCGACCTTTTCAAACGCCTGCGGCGGCCACCAGACCTCACCGTCGAGCACCTTGCGCACCGCATCCTGAATCACTTCCAGGGTGCTGGACTTGGGAATGAAGCCACTGGCGCCAAACTCGCGGGACTTGACCACCACTGCGGCCTCTTCCTGCGCCGACACCATAACCACGGGGATCTGCGGGTATTGCCCGCGCAGCAGCACCAGCCCGGAAAAACCGTAGGCACCCGGCATGTTCAAGTCCAGCAACACCAGGTCCCAGTCGGCTTTTTCGCTCAGGCGGGTTTCCAGTTCGGCAATGCTGGCGACTTCAACCAGGCGTACATCCGGGCCCAGGCCGAGGGTAACGGCCTGGCGCAAGGCGCCACGGAACAGCGGGTGGTCATCGGCAATCAGGATTTCGTAAGTGGCCATCGATCTGGGGATCCTGTTCTGTGTCGGGCACTCGGGTAAGGGTCATTATGAACCAAAGCAGGGGTTGTGCCCCTTGGACTATAGGAAGGTATGCAAACGCTGGTGGGTGTCGTCCTGCTCGTCCAGCGGCAGGCGCCGCTTGCCGCTCAGGTAATGCAGGCTGAACACGTCCAGGTAGGCGTCCAGCGCCTGCGAGGCCTGGGTATCGCCAGCCAGGTCCAGGCACATGGCCGCGACTTCCGCGGTGCAGAAGTGATCATCGCGCCTGGAGCGGCGCAGGCGGTAGCGGGACATCTGCTCGGCCTGCAGGCTCAACACCGGGAAGCGGTCAAGGTACGGGCTTTTGCGGAACATCTTGCGCGCTTCGGTCCAGGTGGCATCGAGCAGGATGAACAGCGGGCGCTTGCCCGGCTCACGCAGCACCTCGCTGACCACCCGCTGCTGGGCCACGAATTCGCCGGGAAAGACGATATAGGGCTGCCAGCGCGGGTCATCCAGCAAAGCCAACAAACCCTCGTCGACTGACGTGCGCAGCCAGCCAAAGGCCGAAGTGTCCTCGATCAGGTCGGCGATCAGCCAACCGGTATTGGTGGGCTTCAGCGGCTCGGTGTCATGCATCAGCAGGCACACGCCGGACTCGGCCTGCACCCGGGGCTTCCAGGCGCACAGGCAATGCGTGGCGATAACCCGGCAGTCGGGGCAACGTTCGGCACGCGAGCCACGGGCGATGAAGGGCTTGTTGCTGCGGGCCAGGCGTTCGGCGCGCAGGCGCGCTACCGCATGGCTCATGCCGGCAGGCCTCTGGACAGGTTGGGAATGGACACAAGGATGACTCGGAGAAAACAAGGGCGCCAGTCTACCAGAACAGGGGGCAATTGCTGTGCAGGTGCCAGCGCGGCCCTTATAATCGTTGTTTATACCGTACCCCAGCCTCGCGCCTGCGCGCTTCTGGGGCTGCTGCGCAGCCCATCGTCGGCAAGCCAGCTCCCAGCTCGACTGCATTGCCCACCAGGCCATGTGCAATCCCTGTGGGAGCTGGCTTGCCGGCGATGGGCCGAACTGCGGCCCCAATTGCAGCCACAGTGCGATTTTCAGGGAACGCCGTCGACCCGCGCATGTCAAAGCGCCAGTCATCGAACCAGGAGATATTCATGCTGCGCCGTATCATCCCCGCCCTGAGCCTGTTGCTCGCCCTGCCTTTGGCAGCCCAGGCGGCTTCCAAGCAGGAATACGACCTGAACAACATGCTGCAGAAGGTTGCCAAAGAGAGCAGCGTCGGCACCCCGCGAGCCATCAACGAGGATATCCTCGACCAGGGTTACACGGTGGAAGGCAAGGCACTGGTCAACCACCTGAGCGTGCGCCAGGAACACGCCGAGCGCATGCAGGGCAACCCCGAACAGGTACGCAGCCAACTGGGTGACAGCGTCTGCCGCAATAGCGGCTTCCGCAACCTGATGTCCAAAGGCGCGGTCATGGTCTACCGCTTCACGGTCTACAAGACCAACCAGCCGATCATGGACCAGGCGTTCGACAATGCCAGCTGCGTGGCCGGCAACAAGAAAAAGTAGCTACAACTTTCAATCGCTACACCTTCTCGTCTTCACGGGGGCGCCAGCCCCCTCAGCGGCATCGGCGCGCATCTCTGCCAGCAGCGCCTGCAAGTAGCGCGACTGGCACTCCAGCCCCGACAACCGGCGACGGCACTCGGCCTCCAGGCTCAGGTGATGCACCTGGGCCGCATTCTCCAGCTGCTGGTAAAGCTGCCGGTCCACCTCGATGATCAAGCGATGCATACCGCCACCTCCTGCATCGACACGTTTCGCTTTACCCAGTTAACCAAACCCGCATCACCTGAGGCTGCACGCCGACGGGCGGCTGTGCCGAACACCTCCGGCACGATCGGGCGCGAGGGTCTAGATTGAGGTCAGAGGTATTGGTGCAGAAGGAGACGTTGCATGCCTTACCAATCGAGTGAACTGCTGTTCAGCCACTTCCGCGACAACAACATCGACCTGAGCAACATCGACGCACAACTGCAACTGGTGGCACCGAACAGCCCCAACCTGCCGTTGTACCGCGACATGATGCTGACCATCCTGCGCATGGCCCATGACGACACCGACCGCTGGAGCGCCAAGATAACCCTGCAGGCCCTGCGCGAACTGGACCATTCGTTCCGCAGCCTGGAACGCTACAAGGGCCGGCGCAAGGTAACCGTGTTCGGCTCGGCGCGCACCCCGCTGGAACACCCGATGTACGCCCTGGCCCGCGAATTGGGCGCAACCCTGGCGCGCTCCGACCTGATGGTCATCACCGGTGCCGGCGGCGGTATCATGGCTGCAGCCCACGAAGGCGCCGGCAGCGACCACAGCCTGGGTTTCAACATCACCCTGCCCTTCGAACAACACGCCAACCCCACGGTGGACGGCACCGACAAGCTACTGCCGTTCCACTTCTTCTTCATCCGCAAGCTGTTCTTCGTCAAGGAAGCCGATGCCCTGGTGCTGTGCCCTGGCGGTTTCGGCACCCTGGATGAAGCGCTGGAGGTGCTGACCCTGATCCAGACCGGCAAGAGCCCGCTGGTGCCGGTGGTGCTGCTGGATTCACCGGGCGGCAGTTTCTGGCGCGACTGCCTGGACTTCATCAGCCGCCAACTGGAGGAAAACCGCTACATCCTGCCCAGCGACCTGAAACTGCTGCGCCTGGTGTACAGCGCTGACGAGGCAGTGGAGGAAATCAACCAGTTCTACAGCAACTACCACTCCAGCCGCTGGCTGAAGAGCCAGTTCGTGATCCGCATGCACCACCCGCTCAGCGAGGCGGCGCTGTATGACATCCAGGAAGGCTTTGCCGACTTGCGCCTGAGTGGCAAGTATCACCAGCAACCTGACAGCAGTGCCGAGCACGAAGTGGGCAATTTCAACCATCTGACCCGTTTGTCATTTGCCTTCAATGGCCGGGATCAAGGCAGGCTGCGCGAGCTGGTGGATTTCATCAACCTGCCGGAGAACTGGGCCAAGCCGCAGCCCATGCATACCACGCAGCGGGCCAGGGAGGCGTTGAAGGTCAGTTGATCGTGACACAAGTCCGCCTACCCTGTGGGAGCGGGTTCATCGAGGCGTCGAACCGCCGCGAAAAATCCAACGCGGTGTATGGCACCGGCTGCGCCGGTGTTCGCGGGTAAACCCGCTCCCACAAAGGGCTGCGAAGCAGCCCGGTTTTCAGTAATCGTCGAGATCACGCCCACTGAGCAGGCGGCCGATCATGTCCATGGGGAAACCCCGGTAAGCCAGAAACCGGGTCTGCTGGGCGCGGCTGCGGGGATCTTGCGGGCGCTGACCGGCAAACTTGCGTTGCCATACGTCACGCATACGCTCGCTCCAGTCCACCTCGCTCTCGCGTAATGCCTGCTCGATATCACCACGCGCCAAACCACGCTGGCCCAGCTCTTCGCGAATACGCGCAGGGCCATAGCCGGAGCTGGAACGGTATCTGATGAAACTTTCGAGGTAGCGGGCCTCGCTAAGTAGCCCTTCTTCGGCGAGCCGGTCGAGTTCAGGCTCGATCAGCTCGTCCGCAGCGCCGCGCTGACGCAACTTACGCGTCAGCTCGACGCGACCGTGCTCACGTCGCGCGAGCAGATCCATGGCTGTCCGCCGGATGGCGACGGGGGTGTCGAGTACGGCGGACATATTCAGCTATCTACCGCGCAATCAATAGCCAGCGTCAGCGTCGGCCATATCGTCGGCATCAGCCTCGACAGCAGCAGCCTTACCAGCAGCCGCTGCAGCACCAGCAGTCAGCAGCTTCTCACGAATCTGCTTCTCGATCTCGGCCCCAATGGCCGGGTTCTCAGCCAGGTACTTGGCAGCGTTTGCTTTGCCTTGACCGATCTTGTTGCCCTGGTAGGCGTACCAGGCACCGGACTTCTCGACCAGGCCCTGGGAAACACCCAGGTCAATGATCTCGCCATTACGGTAGATGCCCTTGCCATAGAGGATCTGGAACTCGGCCTGACGGAACGGTGGCGAGACCTTGTTCTTGACGATCTTGACGCGGGTCTCGCTACCAACCACCTCATCGCCTTCCTTGACCGCGCCGGTACGGCGGATATCCAGGCGCACCGAGGCGTAGAACTTCAGGGCATTACCGCCGGTGGTGGTTTCCGGGCTGCCGAACATCACACCGATCTTCATACGGATCTGGTTGATGAAGATGACCAGGCAGTTGGCGTTCTTGATGTTACCGGTGATCTTGCGCAGCGCCTGGGACATCAGGCGCGCCTGCAGGCCCACGTGCATGTCACCCATTTCGCCTTCGATCTCGGCCTTCGGTACCAGGGCGGCCACGGAGTCGACGATGATCACGTCAACAGCGTTGGAACGCACCAGCATGTCGGTGATTTCCAGGGCCTGTTCGCCGGTGTCCGGCTGCGAAACCAGCAGGTCGTCGACGTTGACGCCCAGCTTGCCGGCGTACTCGGGGTCGAGGGCGTGTTCGGCGTCGACGAAGGCGCAGGTGGCGCCGTTTTTCTGGGCTTCGGCGATGACCGACAGGGTCAGCGTGGTCTTACCCGACGATTCCGGGCCGTAGATCTCGACGATACGGCCTTTGGGCAGGCCGCCGATGCCCAGGGCGATGTCCAGGCCCAGCGAGCCGGTGGAGATGGCAGGGATAGCCTGGCGCTCGTGGTCGCCCATACGCATGACTGCGCCCTTGCCGAATTGGCGTTCGATCTGACCCAGGGCCGCAGCCAAGGCGCGCTTCTTGTTGTCGTCCATTGAAATCCTCACGTGTTCGACTTGGCCCTGACGGCCGGAATACCTGTATAAGTAGCCAGTATTATTCCACAGGCAAGCGCCCGCGCAAACCCCTGTCGTCGATTTACTCGGCACCAAGCTGTAACAAGCCGTCTAACGCGGCGATCACCGTCTGTCGGCGTACTGCCTCGCGGTCGCCGTCGAACTGGCGCCGCTCGCTGAACACGTGGCGGCCGTCGCCCCAGGCCAGCCACACGGTGCCCACCGGTTTGGCCGGCGAACCACCTTCCGGTCCGGCCACGCCGCTCACCGCCACGGCAAAACGTGCGCCGCTGGCGGCCTGGGCGCCGCGGACCATGGCTTCGACCACTTCCTGGCTGACCGCGCCAACCTGGCCGAACAACGCCTCGGGCACTCCCAGCTGGCGGGTCTTCTGGGTGTTGGAATAGGTCACGTAACCGGCCTCGAACCAGGCCGAGCTGCCCGGCACGCGGGTGATGGCCTCGGCGATACCGCCGCCGGTGCAGGATTCGGCGGTGGTCACCTGCGCATTGAAGCGGCGCAGATGTTCACCCAGGCGGGTGGCAAGCGTGGTGATCGGGTCCATGTCGGGCTCCTTGAAGGCAGGCCTCTACCCTAGCATTTTGTGGATGGGGGATGAGCATCGAGCAGTGCGCGAGGACTGCGGGGGGGGCGCCTTGAGATTCTTATCGCCCAAGGCCTGCACCTCAAAGCACCCACACAACCTCAAGGCCGCCACTCGCAGCTATCAGAAGTTCAGCCGCAGCACGGTACGCCAGATGTTCTTCATCGGTGAGCGACGGTGCTTGACCCAGTTGCGCTCCCACCACTCGTCCTCATTGCGCACCACCTGTTCCAGGTCGCTGCCGGCCACGGCAGCGGCGTGCTGGCGGAACATCATGGGGAACACGCAATGCTGGCGGATCCTGTGCTTGACCACCACATCCACCGGCGTGCCATCGTAGGGCGTCTCTGCCAGAATCCGGCAGCCCTCGCGCGACAGCACATAGGCATGCAGCGCCACCACCCGCCCCCGGGCAATGAACGGGAACCAGGTCAGCCAGGTTCGCCCCATGGAATAGCCCAGGTGCAAGGCCTCGAAGGGCCGTTTCTGCATGAAGCGATTTACCCAGCGCACCCGCGAAGGCTTGAATTCATAGGCCTTGGCATCGTCTTCGAAAATCAGGATTCGATCGAGGCCGTTGTCCAGCGCATGGCGGGCCAGTTGCTGGTGCGACTCGTAGCAACCGCGCTTGGGGTCGCTGTCTTTCTCGACGACATGAAAGTGCACTTCGTTGCCGAGCTGTCGCCCGATGGTTTCGCTGAACAGCGTGCGCCGGTCAGCACGGGTGTCGAGGGAAATACAAAAAACCGCATCTACATCAAAACGAATTGCGCTCACTGCACTGATCAACCTGGTTGCAATAACTGCCTACTGGGCCGCGGGCCACCGCGAATACGTCAGCCAGGCCATCCCTGATGGGCAAAAAGCACGCAATTCTCCATGGCAGCACCATGATGTCAACCTGCCTTCAGTGCATCTCTGCACACTCGCCGGACTTGCAGGTACTGCCTGCCGGGTAGCCGTGGTAACCTATGCGGCTTGAAAAATCCGGTGGGTCTCGGCGTCGCGCATGCAACACAGAACGCCCCAAATTTGCCCCACAATGTTGAGACCTACCTTCTAAGCCCTTGATGAATAAAGCAATCTCCGATTTCTCCGCACACACCCCGATGATGCAGCAGTACTGGAAGCTGAAGAACCAGCACCCGGACCAGCTGATGTTCTACCGCATGGGCGACTTCTACGAGATCTTCTACGAAGATGCGAAAAAAGCCGCAAAACTGCTGGACATCACCCTGACCGCGCGCGGTCAGTCGGCCGGCCAGTCCATCCCCATGTGCGGGATTCCGTTCCATTCACTGGAAGGTTACCTGGCCAAGCTGGTCAAGCTCGGCGAATCGGTGGTGATCTGCGAGCAGATTGGCGACCCCGCCACCAGCAAGGGCCCGGTGGAACGTCAGGTGGTGCGCATCATCACCCCCGGTACGGTCAGCGACGAGGCCCTGCTCGACGAGCGTCGCGACAACCTGATTGCCGCGCTGCTCGGTGACGAGCGCCTGTTCGGCCTGGCCGTGCTGGACATCACCAGTGGCAACTTCAGCGTGCAGGAGATCAAGGGCTGGGAGAACCTGCTGGCCGAACTCGAGCGCCTGAACCCGGTCGAGCTGTTGATCCCCGACGACTGGCCGCGCGACCTGCCGGCCGAGAAACGCCCGGGCGCCCGTCGCCGTGCGCCATGGGACTTCGACCGCGACTCGGCACGCAAGGCCCTGTGCCAGCAGTTCGCGACCAAGGACCTCAAGGGCTTTGGCTGCGACAAGCTGACCCTGGCCATCGGCGCCGCCGGTTGCCTGCTGATCTACGCCAAGGAAACCCAGCGCACGGCCCTGCCGCACCTGCGCAGCCTGCGCCACGAACGCCTGGACGACACGGTCATCCTCGACGGCGCCAGCCGCCGCAACCTGGAGCTGGATATCAACCTGGCCGGCGGCCGTGACAACACCCTGCAGTCGGTGATCGACCGCTGCCAGACCGCCATGGCCAGCCGTTTGCTGAGCCGCTGGTTGAACCGACCGTTGCGCGATCTCAAGGTGCTGCAGGCACGCCAGGACTCGATCCGCTGCCTGCTCGACGGCTACCGCTTCGAGAAGCTGCAGCCGCAGCTCAAGGAAATTGGCGATATCGAGCGGATTCTCGCCCGTATCGGCCTGCGCAACGCCCGCCCACGCGACCTGGCGCGCCTGCGCGATGCCTTGGGCGCGCTGCCCGAGCTGCAGAACGCCATGACTGAGCTGGAAGCGCCGCACCTGGCGCGCCTGGCCGCCATTACCGGCACCTACCCCGAACTGGCCAGCCTGCTGGAGCGGGCGATCATCGACACCCCGCCGGCGGTGATCCGCGATGGCGGCGTGCTCAAGGCCGGCTATGACAATGAGCTGGACGAACTGCTGGCGATCAGCGAGAACGCCGGCCAGTTCCTGATCGACCTGGAAGCCCGGGAAAAGGCCCGCACCGGCCTGGCCAACCTCAAGGTCGGTTACAACCGCGTGCATGGCTACTTCATCGAGCTGCCGACCAAGCAGGCCGAGCAGGCCCCGGGCGACTACATCCGCCGCCAGACCCTCAAGGGCGCCGAACGCTTCATCACCCCGGAGCTGAAGGCGTTCGAGGACAAGGCCCTGTCGGCCAAGAGCCGCGCCCTGGCCCGCGAGAAGATGCTCTACGATGCCCTGCTGGAAACCCTGATCAGCCACCTGGCGCCGCTGCAGGACAGCGCCGCCGCCCTGGCCGAACTGGACGTGCTCAGCAACCTGGCCGAACGCGCGCTGAACCTCG
The DNA here is from genome assembly GCF_900291015.1 of Pseudomonas persica. Taxonomy (GTDB): domain Bacteria; phylum Pseudomonadota; class Gammaproteobacteria; order Pseudomonadales; family Pseudomonadaceae; genus Aquipseudomonas. The sequence continues at coordinate 150,581 of NZ_OLKL01000016.1, read as the reverse complement.
ACCTGAACTGCCCGCGCTTCGTCGACGAGCCGTGCCTGCGCATCGAGCAGGGCCGCCACCCGGTGGTGGAACAGGTATTGACCACGCCGTTCGTGGCCAATGACCTGGGCCTGGACAACAGCACGCGCATGCTGATCATCACCGGCCCGAACATGGGCGGTAAGTCCACCTACATGCGCCAGACCGCCCTGATCGTGCTGCTGGCGCACATCGGCAGCTTCGTGCCGGCAGCCAGCTGCGAGCTGTCGCTGGTCGACCGTATCTTCACCCGCATCGGCTCCAGCGACGACCTGGCCGGCGGCCGCTCGACCTTCATGGTCGAGATGAGCGAAACCGCCAACATCCTGCACAACGCCACCGACCGCAGCCTGGTGCTGATGGACGAAGTAGGCCGCGGCACCAGCACCTTCGACGGCCTGTCGCTGGCTTGGGCCGCCGCCGAACGCCTGGCCCAGCTGCGCGCCTATACGCTGTTCGCCACGCACTATTTCGAGCTCACCGTGCTGCCGGAAAGCGAACCACTGGTGGCCAACGTGCACCTGAACGCCACCGAGCACAACGAACGCATCGTGTTCCTGCACCACGTGCTGCCTGGTCCTGCCAGCCAGAGCTACGGCCTGGCCGTGGCGCAGCTGGCCGGCGTGCCGACGGCCGTCATCCAGCGTGCCCGCGAACACCTGGGGCGGCTGGAAACCACCAGCCTGCCGCATGAACAGCCCCCGGCCCAAAAAGCCAAGGACGTGCCACAGGTCCCGCACCAGAGCGACCTGTTCGCCAGCCTGCCACACCCGGCCATCGAGAAGCTGGGCAAGCTGCAGCTGGACGACATGACCCCGCGTCAAGCTATCGAAATGCTATATCAACTAAAGAACCTGTTATAACGGCGCCCACTACAAGCTGGTAGAATCCGCCGCGGTTTGCTGGTGCTGCAGGTTATTAGCCTGGCCTGCAGCCACATGCCCGTAAACCGCGCGACCCTGAGAGGAAGGGCCGCCGCCGTCGCCTGAGGAGAGAACTAGAAATGACCTTCGTCGTCACCGACAACTGCATCAAATGCAAATACACCGACTGCGTGGAAGTCTGTCCGGTGGACTGCTTCTACGAAGGCCCGAACTTCCTGGTCATCCACCCGGACGAGTGCATCGACTGCGCCCTGTGCGAGCCGGAATGCCCAGCGCAAGCCATCTTCTCGGAAGACGAAGTGCCTGCGGGCATGGAGAACTTCATCGAGCTGAACGCCGAACTGGCGGAAATCTGGCCAAACATCACCGAGCGTAAGGACGCCCTGCCGGACGCTGAAGAGTGGGATGGCAAGACTGGCAAGATCGACCAACTGGAGCGCTGATAGCGCCCGGACATGAAAAAGGCCCCTCGGGCCTTTTTTTGTTTTCTGCGGGCAAAAAAAAGGGGCGGTTTGACCCGCCCACATTTTTTCCGTAGTCCCTGCTTGTCCTAAACATCATCCTGATGAAATCGCCTCTTGCGATGTCCCTGGCTTTCCTCCTGAAAGCCTGCGCATGTCCCTGTGCACAGTTCGAATACTAGCGACTTGAACCGGGCGGGCAACCGCGAAAGCTCACAGGGTGTTGCAGGTGACACATTTCCTCACAGCTGAATAAGCCAGGGTTTTCAATGGGTTGAGAAAACGCAGGTTCTGGATACGACAATGATTTACTGAAGTGTACATAAAAGGCTTACGAAACAAGTAAGCAAAGGCTTACACGCGATGTTACCGGGGTAGCGCGGTACACATTTGATACTTGTTTTGCCTGGCCGATTTTGGGGCTGCTTTGCAGCCCTTTCGCGACACAAGGCCGCTCCCACAGGATCGTGGTGCATTCAAAGGCGATGAAATACCTGTGGGAGCGGCCTTGTGTCGCGAAAGGGGCGCAAAGCGCCCCCGGCAATTTTGAATGGGACACCTCTGATCGCCACATACAAAAACGCCCCGAAATCATCGGGGCGCTTTGTGTTGCAGGCTTCCGCTACTGGAACAACGACTCACTGGACAGGCCGTTCTTCTCGAGGATCTCGCGCAAACGCTTGAGCCCCTCTACCTGGATCTGCCGCACCCGCTCGCGGGTCAGGCCGATCTCCAGGCCGACATCTTCCAGGGTGCTGCTTTCATGCCCGCGCAGGCCAAAGCGACGCACCACGACCTCACGCTGCTTGTCGGTCAACTCACCCAGCCATTGGTCGATGCTCTGCGACAGGTCGTCATCCTGCAGCAGTTCGCACGGGTCGGTCGGGCGATCGTCGGTCAAAGTATCGAGCAGGGTCTTGTCCGAGTCCGGGCCGAGCGAGACATCCACCGAAGACACCCGCTCGTTCAGGCCCAGCATGCGCTTGACCTCGGCGACCGGCTTCTCCAGCAGCGTGGCGATTTCTTCTGGCGAGGGTTCGTGGTCCAGCTTCTGGGTCAGCTCGCGCGCCGCGCGCAGGTAGACGTTCAGTTCCTTGACCACGTGGATCGGCAGGCGAATGGTGCGGGTCTGGTTCATGATCGCCCGCTCGATGGTCTGGCGAATCCACCAGGTCGCATAGGTCGAGAAACGGAAACCACGCTCCGGGTCGAACTTCTCGACCGCACGGATCAGCCCCAGGTTGCCCTCCTCGATCAGGTCGAGCAGCGACAGGCCGCGATTGACGTAACGACGGGCAATTTTTACAACCAGGCGCAGGTTGCTTTCGATCATGCGCTTACGGCCGGCAGGGTCACCCTTTTGCGACAGGCGCGCAAAGTGCACTTCCTCTTCCGGCGAAAGCAGAGGCGAGAATCCGATCTCGTTGAGATACAACTGGGTGGCATCGAGCGCCCGGCTGTAATCGATGTACTTGTGTTGCTTGAGCGAAGAGCCCGACTTGGCCCTCGTCCGAACCGAAGATACAGCAGGTTCGTCTGACACCACATCCGTTTCCAAAACGATTCCCGTCTCCATCAGGAGGACGTCATCGTCGATGTCAAACTCCGGCACTTCTTTACTGAGAGCCATTGTTATAGTCCTTTGCTGAGTTCGAACTCAGACTCGAGCGGCACCTATCTCCTTGGCAGCGCTGGAGCCTGTCCCCTCTACATCACAGGAACAGGCCGGGTACAACGGTCAACGACGTGGCAGGAACTGGAGCGGATCGACGGGTTTACCCTGGCGGCGAATCTCGAAATGCAGCTTCACCCGATCAGTGCCCGTGGACCCCATTTCAGCAATCGACTGCCCTGCCTTGACCTGCTGCCCCTCCCGAACCAACAGCCTGCGGTTATGGCCGTAGGCACTGACGTAGGTATCGCTGTGCTTGATGATGATCAGTTCGCCGTAGCCCCTCAAACCACTCCCGGCATAAACCACTGCACCATCAGACGCAGCAAAAACAGGCTGTCCCAAATCACCGGCGATATCAATGCCTTTATTCAAACTACCGTTTGAAGCGAATTTTCCAATCAGCACGCCATTGGCAGGCCAGGTCCAGCCGCCTACCGCGCGCTCCGCCGCGGGCACGGTGGCAACCACCGGGGCGCTGCTGGAGGCTGCCGGCGTGGCCGGTTTGCTGGTGCTGCCAGGGGGTGTGGCGGTGCTTGCCACAGGCCGCCGGATGACTGTGGTCTTGCTCGACGACGACGGGCTGGACACCACCGTGGTGCTGCCGGTAGAGCCGCTGCTGAAACGAATCGCCTGCCCCGGGCGAATCGTGTAAGGCGCCGAGATGCCGTTGCGCGCGGCCAGTTCCTTGTAGTCCCAACCATAACGGAAGGCGATGGAGAACAGCGTATCGCCAGGTTTGACGATGTACTGCCCGGTGGTTACCGCCGGGCGCTTGGGCACGGTGTTATTGCGGTCGACCACCCGCGCGCTGTTGCTGCTGGTGCTTGAGCAACCCGCCAGTAGCGTGCCCATGGCCAGTGCAATCACCAGAAGCGTGAAACCCGACCCGTCCTTGCGCTGCCGAATGACTGTGTGACCCACCCGCGCTCCCCTCATGGTGCCGAAAAACGAAATGAAGACAAGAAATGCAATATTGTTGCAATTATAACCAAGCCCGCCCGCATTGGCAGGATTGGTGAAAGACTGCTGCAAAGCCTTGGTGCAAGCTGTGCGCTAGCGCTTCACCCCGCCAGATAGACAGGGTGTTGCTGCAAGAATTCGGTGCTGGCGCAAAAATATCGTGTGGCTCAAACCAGCAGTGTTCAGGCCAGCGGGCCGTTGAGCAGCGGTACGAAGCGCACGGCCCCCAGCACGCGGCGGGAGAAGCCATGCTCCTCGCGCACGATCAGCATCAGTTGCTGGGTTTCCCCGGCTGGCCCCACCGGGATCACCATACGGCCACCGGGTGCCAGCTGGTCGAGCAGTGCCTGCGGCACTTCCGGCGCCACCGCGGTGACGATGATGCCGTTGTACGGCGCCAGCGCCGGCCAGCCCTCACAACCGTCGCCCCAACGGAACACCACGTTGCGCAGGTTCAGCTCCACCAGGCGCTCCTTGGCCCGGTCCTGCAACACCTTGATGCGTTCCACCGAGAACACCCGCTCGACCAACTGGGCCAGGATCGCCGTCTGGTAGCCCGAGCCGGTGCCGATCTCCAGCACCTTGTCCAGTGGCCCGGCCTCAAGCAGCAGCTCGCTCATGTGGGCAACCATGAACGGTTGCGAGATGGTCTGATTGTGGCCGATTGGCAACGCGGTGTCTTCGTAGGCGCGATGCGCCAGCGCTTCGTCGACGAACAGATGGCGCGGGGTACGGCGGATCACATCGAGCACCTTGGTGTTCGAAACGCCCTCTTCGCACAGGCGCTGGATCAGCCGCTCCCGGGTACGCTGGGAGGTCATGCCGATGCCACGCCGCAGCATATCGTCCTCGCGCATCAGAGCAGGCCCTCCAGCCAACCGTCGAGCTGCTCGAAGGCATCACTGAAGGTGCGGTCGAGCTGCAGCGGAGTGATCGATACGTAGCCTTGCATTACCGCGTGGAAGTCGGTGCCCGGGCCGCCGTCCTCGGCATCCCCGGCCACGGCGATCCAGTAGCCTTCCTTGCCGCGCGGGTTGACCACCTTGGTCGGCGCCGCCGCCCGCGCCCGGTGACCGAGGCGGGTGAGCTGAATGCCACGAATGTGCTCCAGCGGCAGGTTGGGGATGTTGACGTTGAGTACGGTGCGCGGCGGCAAGGCCAGGCGCGACTGCGCCTCGACCAGGCGGCGGGCGATATGGGCCGCGGTCGGCAGGTTGTCCGGCTGGCGCGACAACAGCGAAAACGCCAGCGAGGTACCGCCGAGGAAACGGCCCTCCAACGCGGCCGCGACCGTGCCCGAATAGAGCACATCGTCGCCCAGATTGGCACCGAGGTTGATCCCCGACACGACCATGTCCGGTGCCTGCGGCAACAGCCCATTGAGCCCCAGGTGCACGCAGTCGGTTGGCGTGCCGTTGAGGCTGATGAAGCCATTGGCCAAGGTCTGCGGGTGCAGTGGCCGGTCCAGCGTCAGCGAACTGCTGGCGCCACTCTTGTCTTGATCCGGGGCAATCACCACGCACTCGGCGTAATCCACCAGCGCAGCGTGCAGCGCGGCGATGCCGGGTGCGGTAACACCGTCGTCGTTCGAAATCAGAATACGCATGAGCTGTCCGTCTGCCCTGCCGACACCAGATCCACGACTTCGCGCACCACCACGGTGGCGAAGCATCCGGCCGGAAGGACGAATTCCAGTTGCAGGATATCAGGCTCGGGATAATGCCACGTAAGGCCGCCAATAGGGAGCCGCAGAATGCGTCGTTCGTGATCCATGCCTGCCTGGGCCAACCACTGGCAAAGTGCCGGCTGACGCGCGCCGACAGCGTTTTCCAGCTGTGCCGTGACACCGGTGGCCGGCGAATCGCCCGCGCCCCACATCGGGCCGGTCGGGTGCAAATCGAGAATCGCCAGGCGCGGGTCGGCACATTCCGCCTCACCCGCCGGGAAGAAGCTGCGGCTGTCGGTGAACGCCAGCAGGTCGCCCACCTGGGCCCGCGCCCAGCTGCCATCGTCGACACGAGCCGCCAACAGCTGGTTGAACAGGTAACTGCGTCCGGCCGACAGCAGCCGCGAGCGCACGTTGCGCTGCTCGGGCAGGGCCTTGCGTGCGGCCCAGTCGAGGGCGTCGTGAACGTTGCCGCCACCGTGGCCGAAGCGCTGGGTGCCGAAATAGTTGGGCACACCATGCTGCTTGAGCTGGTGCAGGCGCGTATCCAGCGCCTGGTGATCGGCAGCCAGGGCCGTCAGGCGCAGCGTGAAGCCGTTGGCCGAATGCGCGCCGCGCTGCAGCTTGCGCTGGTGGCGCACCTGCTTGAGCACGCGCAGGCTGGCATCCTCGGCACGCGACAGGTCCGGGTCGGCCTTGCCCGGCAGGTGCAGGCTGAACCACTGGCGGGTCAGCGCCTGGCGGTCCTTGAGGCCGGCGTAGCTGATCGTGCGCACGGGCACGCCAGCGGCGCGGGCCAGGCGGCGGGCGGCCTCTTCGGTGTTCAGGTCACGCTTCTCGACCCACAGCCACAGGTGCTCGCCCTGGCCCGACAGCGGGATGTCCAGCACTTCGTCGACCTGGAAATCTTCGGCCACCGCCTTGAGGACGGCAGTACCCAGTGGTTCGCCCGATGCGCGCGGGCCCAGCAGTTCCAGTTCGGTCATGCTGGCAGCAGCAGGGCTACCGAATGCACGGCGATGCCCTCCTCGCGGCCGGTGAAACCCAGCTTCTCGGTGGTGGTAGCCTTGACGTTGACCTGGTCGAGTTCGACCTGCAGGTCTGCGGCGATCAGCTGGCGCATGGTTTCGATGTGCGGGGCCATCTTCGGCGCCTGGGCGACGATGGTGGCGTCGATGTTGCCGACCTTCCAGCCCTTGGCCTGGACGATGCCGACCACATGGCGCAGCAGCACGCGGCTGTCGGCGCCCTTGAACTGCGGGTCGGTGTCAGGGAAGTGCTTGCCGATGTCGCCCAGCGCTGCCGCGCCAAGCAAGGCATCGCTCAGGGCATGCAGCAGCACGTCACCATCGGAGTGGGCCAGGAGGCCGTATTTGTGGGGGATACGCACCCCGCCCAGGGTAATGAAATCACCGTCGCAGAAACGGTGCACATCGTAGCCGTGGCCAATACGCATAGAAAAACGCCCTGAATGAGTCAGGGCGTGATTCTACCTGCTTTTGAGGCATTGGGGCTGGAGGTGATCGCCTTGGGGTCTTCAGCGCCTGCGAGATCGAGCGCCGCGCGGGCGGCGCTCGATCTCGCAGGCCCCCAAAATGCTACGCCTTACACCCGCCCCAAGGCCACCGCATGATGACGCAGGTGCTCCTCGATGAAGCTGGCGATGAAGTAGTAGCTGTGGTCATAGCCAGGCTGCAGGCGCAGGGTCAGCTCATGCCCCCCTTTGCGTGCCGCCTGCTCCAGGGCTTCTGGCTTGAGCTGCTTCTCGAGGAAGTCGTCGCGGTCGCCCTGGTCCACCAGCAATAGCGGGCACTCACCGGCCGGGGTTTCGGCCAGCAGCACGCTGGCATCCCACTCGCGCCAGCGCGCACGGTCTTCACCCAGGTAGCGGCTGAAGGCTTTCTCGCCCCACGGGCAATCCATAGGGTTGCTGATCGGCGAGAACGCCGATACCGAGCGGTAGCGCCCCGGATTGCGCAAGGCGCACACCAGCGCGCCATGCCCACCCATCGAGTGGCCACTGATGCTGCGCTCGCCCGAGGCCGGAAAGTGCGCTTCGATCAATGCGGGCAACTCCTCCACCACATAGTCGTGCATGCGGTAGTGCTGGGCCCAGGGCTGCTGAGTGGCATTGAGGTAGAAGCCGGCCCCCAGGCCGAAGTCCCAGGCGCCGTCCGGGTCGCCCGGCACCTGCTCGCCACGCGGGCTGGTGTCGGGGGCGACGATGATCAGCCCAAGCTCCGCGGCCAGGCGCTGGGCGCCGGCCTTCTGCATGAAGTTCTCGTCGGTGCAGGTGAGGCCGCTGAGCCAGTACAGCACCGGCAGCTTCTCGCCTTGTTCGGCCTGCGGCGGCAGGTAGACGGCGAACACCATGTCGCAGCCCAGCACCTTGGAGTGATGCCGGTAACGCTTGTGCCAGCCGCCGAAGCTCTTCTGGCAGGAGATGTTATCCAGGCTCATGGCAAACCTCAGAAGTGGATCACGCTGCGGATGCTCTTGCCTTCGTGCATCAGGTCGAAGGCCTTGTTGATGTCTTCCAGGCCCATGGTGTGGGTGATGAAAGTATCCAGCGGAATCTCGCCCTTCTCGGACATTTCCACGTAGCTTGGCAGCTCGCTGCGGCCACGCACGCCGCCGAATGCCGAACCACGCCATACACGGCCGGTGACCAGCTGGAACGGACGGGTGGCGATTTCCTGACCGGCACCGGCCACGCCGATGATCACCGACTCGCCCCAGCCCTTGTGGCAGCACTCCAGCGCAGCACGCATCAGTTGCACGTTGCCGATGCACTCGAAGGAGAAGTCCACGCCACCGTCGGTGAGGTCGACGATCACTTCCTGGATCGGGCGGTCGTAGTCTTTCGGGTTGATGCAATCGGTGGCACCCAGCTGGCGGGCGATTTCGAACTTGGCCGGGTTGATGTCGATGGCGATGATGCGCGAGGCCTTGGCCTTGACCGCACCGATCACCGCCGACAGGCCGATGCCGCCCAGGCCGAAGATGGCCACGGTGTCACCCGGCTTGACCTTGGCGGTGTTGAGCACCGCGCCAATACCGGTGGTGACGCCACAGCCCAGCAGGCAGACCTTTTCCAGCGGCGCTTCTTTCTGGATCTTGGCCACGGAGATTTCCGGCAGCACGGTGTACTCGGAGAAGGTCGAGGTACCCATGTAGTGGAACAGCTGCTGGCCTTTGTAGGAGAAGCGCGTGGTGCCATCCGGCATCAGGCCCTTGCCCTGGGTGGCGCGGATGGCCTGGCACAGGTTGGTCTTGCCCGAGAGGCAGAACTTGCACTTGCCGCATTCCGGGGTGTACAGCGGAATGACGTGGTCACCGACGGCAACCGAGGTGACGCCCTCGCCTACCGCCTCGACGATCGCGCCACCTTCGTGGCCCAGGATCGACGGGAAGATACCCTCCGGGTCGGCGCCGGACAGGGTGTAGGCGTCAGTGTGGCAGACACCGCTGGCGACCACGCGCAGCAGCACTTCACCGGCCTTGGGCATGGCCACGTCGACTTCGACGATTTCCAGGGGTTTCTTGGCTTCGAAGGCTACGGCAGCACGGGACTTGATCATCAAAGGTCTCCAGAAAGGGGGGCGATTCAGTCTGGCAGTGTAATTCACCGCCTTTTGATGAATAATCCGGGCAAAGACAAAACATTGTTGCCATACAGGGATAATCCATGAGCAGCCGCTGGGAAGGCATCGACGAATTCGTCGCCGTGGCCGAGTCGGGCCAGTTCACTGCGGCCGCCGAGCGCCTGGGGGTATCCTCGTCGCACATCAGCCGGCAGATCGCCCGGCTGGAGGAACGCCTGCAGACGCGCCTGCTGTACCGCAGCACCCGGCGGGTGACCCTGAGCGAGGCCGGGCAGACATTCCTGCAGCACTGCCAGCGCCTGCAGGATGGCCGCGAGGAAGCCCTGCGCGCCATCGGCGACCTGGCCAGCGAACCCAAGGGCTTGCTGCGCATGACCTGTGCGGTGGCCTATGGCGAGCGCTTCATCGTGCCGCTGGTGACGCGGTTCATGGCGCTATACCCGCAGTTACGGGTGGATGTGCAACTGAGCAACCACACCCTCGACCTGCTGCATGAAGGCATGGACCTGGCCATCCGCCTGGGCCGGCTGGCCGACTCGCGACTGGTGGCAACCCGCCTGGCGCCGCGGCGCATGTACCTGTGCGCCTCGCCGGCCTACCTGGAACGCTATGGTCGGCCACACAGCCTGTCGGAACTGGCACGACACAATTGCCTGGTGGGCAGTTCGGACTTGTGGGCGCTGCAGCAGGACGGCCGCGAGATCAGCCAGCGAGTGCAAGGCAACTGGCGCTGCAACAGCGGGCAGGCGGTGCTGGATGCGGCGCTGCAGGGGATGGGGTTGTGCCAGTTGCCGGATTATTACGTACTGGAGCACCTGAACAGTGGTGCATTGGTGTCGTTGCTGGAGACGCACCAGCCGCCGAATACCGCGGTGTGGGCGCTGTATCCGCAGCAGCGGCATCTTTCGCCGAAGGTGCGACGGCTGGTGGATTACCTGAAGGAAGGATTGGCGGGGTTGCCGGAGTATCGCTTGAACTGAAACCTTGTGCTGGCTGGTCTGGCCTCTTCGCGGGTAAACCCGCTCTCATAGAACTGCACATAACTCGTTGAATTAGCAGGGCCCCTGTGGGAGCGGCTTTAGCCGCGAACAGCGGCGCAGCNCAGGATGCACGGACCGCTTGCGAATTCAGTTCTCTATGCGACAGCGCAGACCAAAGGGCTGGGCCATCTCCCACAGGTAAAGCGCGCGATACCCGCGAAGAGGCCGGCACAGGAGCAAGAAATTCAGCGGCGCCCCGACCAACGCTGGCGCAACCACTCCAGGTCTTCCGGCCGGGTCACCTTGATGTTGTCACTGCGCCCTTCGACCAGCCGCGGCGCCTGGCCGGACCATTCGATAGCAGAGGATTCGTCGGTCACCAACACATCCGACACCAGGCACTCGGCCAGCGCCTGGTGCAGCGCCCCGAGGCGGAACATCTGCGGCGTGTACGCCTGCCAGATGGTGCTGCGGTCTACGGTAGCGCCCACCCGACCATCGGCATTGGCCCGCTTGAGGGTATCGCGCGCCGGCACCGCCAGCAGGCCACCCACCGGGTCGTCCGCCAGTTCCGACAACAGCTTGTCCAGATCGCTGCGCGCCAGGTTCGGTCGCGCGGCATCGTGCACCAGCACCCAGTCGCTGTCCGCCGCCCCTTGGGCATGCAGCATCAGCAAGGCATTGAGCACCGAGTCGGCACGCTCGCGGCCACCCGCCGCGCGCTGGATACGCGGGTCACTGGCGCAGCGCAGAGCAGGCCAGTACGGGTCGTCTTCGGCGATGCTGACCACCACGCCCTTGAGCATCGGATGGCCAAGAAAACAGTCGAGGCTGTGCTCGAGAATAGTCTGCCCGGCCAGCTCCAGGTACTGCTTGGGGCGGTCGGCAGCCATGCGGGCACCTACGCCCGCAGCAGGAATCACGGCCCAGAAGGCCGGTAACGTTTCGATCATTTTTGTGGCAACTGGAAGAGGGTTTCGCCCTCTTTGACCATTCCCAATTCATGGCGAGCACGCTCTTCAACGGTCTCCATGCCTTTTTTCAGCTCCAGCACTTCGGCATCGAGCACGCGGTTGCGCTCGAGCAAGCGCTCGTTTTCGGCATGCTGCTCGGCAATCTGCTGCTTCAGCTCGGTCACTTGCGCCAGGCTGCCATTACCCACCCACAGGCGGTATTGCAGGCCACCCAGCAGCAGGAGCAGGACGAGGAACAACCAATAGGGACTGCGCATCACGTTATCCAGGTTAAAAAGGCTGCCGGGTATTGTTTACTTCGGGGCCTCGAATAGCACGAAGCCTGGCCGAGGCCAGGCTTCGTCGACAGAAACCCGTTGGAATGTAGGAAAGATCAGTACGAACGTTCCTACAACTCCAGCTGCTGTCTTTTTACCATCTCTTGCTTAGCCGCGAAACTCGGCACGACCGCGGTAAACCGCTTTGGCACCCAGTTGCTCTTCGATGCGCAGCAGCTGGTTGTACTTGGAAACGCGGTCGGAACGGCACAGCGAGCCAGTCTTGATCTGACCTGCGGCGGTACCCACGGCCAGGTCGGCGATGGTCGAGTCTTCGGTTTCACCGGACCGGTGCGAGATCACCGCGGTGTAGCCAGCAGCCTTGGCCATCTGGATGGCTTCCAGGGTTTCGGTCAGCGAGCCGATCTGGTTGAACTTGATCAGGATCGAGTTACCGATGCCCTTCTCGATGCCTTCCTTGAGGATCTTGGTGTTGGTCACGAACAGGTCGTCGCCAACCAGCTGCACCTTGGTGCCAATCTTGTCGGTGAGGATCTTCCAGCCAGCCCAGTCGGACTCGTCCAGGCCGTCTTCGATCGAGATGATCGGGAAGCGCTCGGTCAGGCCTTTCAGGTACTCGGCGAAGCCTTCGGCGTCGAACGACTTGCCTTCGCCGGACAGGTTGTACTTGCCGTCTTCGTAGAACTCGGAAGCCGCACAGTCCAGGGCCAGGGTCACGTCGGTGCCCAGCTTGTAGCCGGCCTTCTCAACGGCTTCGGCGATGGCGCCCAGGGCGTCTTCGTTGGAAGCCAGGTTAGGGGCGAAACCACCTTCGTCACCAACCGCGGTGTTCAGGCCACGGGCCTTCAGCACGGCCTTGAGGTGGTGGAAGATTTCGGTCCCCATGCGCAGGCCGTCGGAGAAGGTCTTGGCGCCAACCGGCTGAACCATGAACTCCTGGATGTCGACGTTGTTGTCGGCGTGCTCGCCACCGTTGATGATGTTCATCATCGGTACCGGCATCGAGTACTGGCCCGGGGTGCCGTTCAGGTTGGCGATGTGCGCGTACAGCGGCAGGTCCTGGTCCTGGGCAGCGGCCTTGGCGGCAGCCAGGGAAACGGCCAGGATGGCGTTGGCGCCCAGCTTGGCCTTGTTCTCGGTACCGTCCAGTTCGATCATGGCGCGGTCCAGGGCCTTCTGGTCGGCAGGGTCCTTGCCCAGCAGCAGGTCACGGATCGGGCCGTTGATGTTGGCGACGGCCTTCAGCACACCCTTGCCCAGGTAACGGCTCTTGTCGCCATCACGCAGCTCCAGCGCTTCGCGCGAGCCAGTGGAAGCACCGGACGGCGCGCAGGCGCTGCCGATGATGCCGTTGTCGAGCAGTACATCGGCTTCCACGGTGGGGTTGCCACGCGAATCGAGAACTTCACGACCTTTGATGTCGACGATTTTTGCCATTGTTGTAAGCACTCCAGAATTGACGAAAACAACTTAGCTTAGGAAATTCTTGCCGTTCACCGGGCGGACTTGCAGTGGGCAGGCCGGGTGAAGGGAACCCCTGACCGACTGGTCAGGGGTGGATCGGACGGTACTTTACCCGAGAATTGAGCTTTACGCGGTTTCTACCGTCGGAAAACTTTTCACCAGGTCGTCCAGTTGCTTGAGCTGGGCCAGGAACGGCTCCAGCTTGTCCAGGCGCAGGGCGCATGGGCCATCGCACTTGGCGTTGTCCGGGTCGGGGTGGGCTTCGAGGAACAGCCCGGCCAGCCCCTGGCTCATGCCGGCCTTGGCCAGGTCGGTGACCTGGGCGCGGCGACCACCGGCGGAGTCGGCACGACCACCCGGCATCTGCAGGGCGTGGGTCACGTCGAAGAACACCGGGTACTCGAACTGCTTCATGATGCCGAAGCCGAGCATGTCCACCACCAGGTTGTTGTAGCCGAAGCTCGAACCACGCTCGCAGAGGATCAACTGGTCGTTGCCAGCCTCTTCGCACTTGCTCAGGATGTGCTTCATTTCCTGGGGCGCGAGGAACTGGGCCTTCTTGATGTTGATCACCGCGCCGGTCCTGGCCATGGCCACCACCAGGTCGGTCTGCCGCGACAGGAAGGCCGGCAGCTGGATGATGTCGCACACCTTGGCTACCGGCTCGGCCTGGTAAGGCTCGTGCACGTCGGTAATGACCGGCACGTTGAAGGTGCGCTTGATCTCTTCGAAGATCTTCAGCCCTTCTTCCATGCCCGGGCCACGGTACGACGTTACCGACGAACGGTTGGCCTTGTCGAAGCTGGCCTTGAACACGTAGGGGATGCCGAGCTTCTCGGTCACCCGTACGTACTCTTCGCAGACCTTCATTGCCAGATCACGGGACTCCAGGACGTTCATGCCGCCGAACAGGACGAACGGCTTGTCGTTGGCGATCTCGATGTTACCGACGCGAATGATCTTCTGGGTCATTGATCAGGCCTTGTTCTTCTGAGCCAGGGCTGCCTTGACGAAACCACTGAACAGCGGGTGGCCGTCACGCGGGGTCGAGGTGAATTCCGGGTGGAACTGGCAGGCGACGAACCATGGGTGGTCCTTGGACTCGACCACTTCCACCAGCGCGCCGTCTTCGGAACGACCGGAAACCACCAGGCCGGCGTCGACCAGTTGCGGCAGCAGGTTGTTGTTCACTTCGTAGCGGTGACGGTGACGCTCGGTGATCACGTCCTTGCCGTAGCAGTCGTGCACCTTGGAACCGGCGGCCAGCTGGCAGTCCTGTGCGCCCAGGCGCATGGTGCCGCCCAGATCGGAGGCTTCGCTGCGGGTTTCGACGGCACCGGTTGCATCGGCCCACTCGGTGATCAGGCCGACTACCGGGTGACCGCTGTTGCGGTCGAACTCGGTGGAGTTGGCGTCTTTCCAGCCCATCACGTTACGGGCGAACTCGATCACGGCCACCTGCATGCCCAGGCAGATACCCAGGTACGGCACCTTGTTCTCACGGGCATATTGCACCGCGGTGATCTTGCCTTCCACGCCGCGCAGGCCGAAACCGCCCGGCACCAGGATGGCATCGGCGCCTTCGAGCAGGCTGGTGCCCTGGTTCTCGATATCTTCCGAGTCGATGTAGCGCAGGTTGACCTTGGTGCGGTTGGTGATGCCGGCGTGGCTCATCGCTTCAATCAGCGACTTGTACGCATCCAGCAGTTCCATGTACTTGCCGACCATGGCGATGGTCACTTCGTGCTCAGGGTTGAGCTTGGCATCGACCACCTTGTCCCATTCGGACAGGTCGGCGCCATTGCACTGCAGGCCGAAACGCTCGACGACGAAGTCGTCCAGGCCCTGTGCGTGCAACACGCCCGGAATCTTGTAGATGGTGTCGACGTCTTCCAGCGAAATCACCGCACGCTCTTCGACGTTGGTGAACAGCGCGATCTTGCGACGCGACGAGGCATCGACCGGGTGGTCGGAGCGGCAGATCAGCACGTCAGGCTGCAGACCGATGGAGCGCAGTTCCTTGACCGAGTGCTGGGTCGGCTTGGTCTTGGTCTCGCCAGCGGTGGCGATGTACGGGACCAGGGTCAGGTGCATCAGCATGGCGCGCTTGGAGCCCACTTCGACGCGCAGCTGGCGGATGGCCTCGAGGAACGGCTGCGACTCGATGTCACCCACGGTACCGCCGATTTCCACCAGGGCCACGTCGGCATCGCCGGCGCCCTTGATGATGCGGCGCTTGATTTCGTCGGTGATGTGCGGGATGACCTGGATGGTCGCGCCCAGGTAGTCACCACGACGCTCCTTGCGCAGTACGTGCTCGTAGATGCGGCCGGTGGTGAAGTTGTTGTTCTGGGTCATGGTGGTGCGGATGAACCGCTCGTAGTGGCCCAGGTCGAGGTCGGTCTCGGCGCCATCGTGGGTGACGAACACTTCACCGTGCTGGAACGGGCTCATGGTGCCCGGATCGACGTTGATGTACGGATCCAGCTTGAGCATGGTGACCTTCAGGCCCCGCGCTTCCAGGATGGCCGCCAGGGAAGCCGAGGCAATGCCTTTCCCCAATGAAGAAACAACACCGCCCGTGACGAATATGTAGCGCGTCATGAAAAACCCTAGAAGTCTGCGTTAAGGCGACCAGCGCCGCCGGAGAAAGCGAAGGAAGGCCGAAGCCCCCGATCACCTGCGTCAATCACAGTGCATCTCGAAAAACTGCCGCGTCTGTACAGACCAGGGGTATCCCCGGCATGGAGCTCGCTCGTCATTTCCAGAATCAGCCCAGCAAAAAACTGCTTGGTAATCGGCAACTCCTGTGTTTTCGCGGAACCCACAGAAGCTGTATCAAGAAGGGAGGGTAGTCTACCGGATTGTACCCTTCAGCTCAAACCTTGCGCGTTCGTCGGCAACTGCCAATACAGCTGGCAATCCGCCTGCACCAGCCCGGGCAGGTTGGCTACCGCCAGCAGGCGCTCGCCCTGGTATAGCAATGGCAGGCGCGGACGCAGGAAGAACGGCACCTGCAGCTCGTTGAGCAGGCGCTTGAGGTCGCGTCGGCCGCGGCCAGGCAGGTCCAGCACTTCACCGCCCTGGCGGTAGGCAATGCGCAAGCCGTGCGGCGGCGCTGCGCCAGCAAGACGCACGCTACCGTTACCCGGCAACAGCAAAGGCTCGGTGGGATCAGCCCAGGCCAGTTCGCCGGCGGGCAGCTGCAACCAGTCGCCGCTCAGCCACCAGATGCGCCCATGACTGCGCAGCAGTTGCCCATCGGCAAGGCGCCAGACAGGCCGGGCATCGGCGGCGGCATCGCGCAGGTCCGCCCAGCCGGCCCAGTGCCGGCTGTCGGGCAGGCGGGTGCGCCGGCTCAGCCAGTATTGCAGGGCATTGCGCTGACGGGCCGGCGACAACGCCACCAGGGCAGCCAGGTCGAGGGAGTCCAACCCCGACCAGGCCACCGGCCTGCCCTCCCCTGCGAGCGTCAGGTCGTCCTGGGCCAACTCGTCCAGCAGGCCCAGGGCTTCGCCCAGGTGCTCGGCGGCGCGGGCGAGGTTCTGGCTTGCTTGCGGCCAACGCTGCCGAAGTAACGGAAACACTTCGCCGCGCAGGTAGTTGCGGGCAAATTGCGTGTCAGCGTTTGACGGATCTTCGATCCAGGCCAGCCCATTCGCCTGGGCGTAGCCCTGCAGTTGCTGGCGGGAACAGCCCAGCAATGGTCTGACCAGGCTGCCCTGCCCTAGCGCCCGCTGCCCCGGCATTGCCGCCAGGCCACGCAGGCCGGCGCCGCGTAGCAGGCGGAACAGCAGGGTTTCGGCCTGGTCGTCGCGGTGCTGGCCGGTGAACAGGATGTCGCCTGGGCCGAGGGCTTGCTTGAAAGCGGCATAGCGGGCGTCGCGGGCGGCCTGTTCGAGGCTCGCGCCGGGGCAGACCCGGACGTGGATGACCTGGAATTCGATACCGAGATTGTCGCAGATGGTTTGGCAGTGGGCAGGCCAGGCATCGGCGGCGCGCTGCAGGCCGTGGTGGACGTGGATGGCGCGCAGTGGAGGCGATGCGTGATGGCGGGCGTAGTCGGCCAGCAGGTGCAGGAGGACGGTGGAGTCGAGGCCACCGGAGAAGGCGATGTACCAGGTTGGGGCGTTGAGCCAGGGGGTGAGGTTGATCATCGAACCCGCACTCAATTCGAGAATGCATTCGCGGGTGAACCCGCTCCCACAGGGATCGCGCCGTTTCAAAGGGCTGCGCAGTACCTGTGGGAGCGGGTTCACCCGCGAACACCGGCGAAGCCGGTGCCATTCTCTCGCTATCAGATACCGTAGCTCATCAGGCGATCGTAACGGCGGGCCAGCAGCGCGTCGCTGTCGAACTTGGCGAGCATGTCCAACTGCTGCACCAGGTCGGCGCGAATGCTTTCCGACATCTTGGCCGGGTCACGATGGGCACCGCCCAGCGGCTCCTGGATGACCTTGTCGACGATATTCAGGCTCTTCAGGCGCTCGGCAGTGATGCCCATGGCCTCGGCCGCGTCAGCTGCCTTGTCGGCGGTCTTCCACAGGATTGAGGCGCAGCCTTCCGGCGAAATCACCGAGTAGGTGGAGTACTGCAGCATGTTCAACTGGTCGCACACGCCGATGGCCAGCGCACCGCCGGAACCACCCTCACCGATCACGGTGGCGATGATCGGGGTTTTCAGACGCGCCATCACGCGCAGGTTCCAGGCGATGGCCTCGCTCTGGTTGCGCTCTTCGGCGTCGATGCCCGGGTAGGCCCCCGGGGTGTCGATGAAGGTCAGGATCGGCATCTTGAAGCGCTCGGCCATTTCCATCAGGCGGCAGGCCTTGCGGTAGCCTTCAGGGCGCGGCATGCCGAAGTTGCGGCGTACCTTCTCGCGCACTTCGCGGCCCTTCTGGTGGCCGATGACCATGACCGGCTTGCCATCCAGGCGCGCGGTACCACCGACGATGGCGGCATCGTCGGCGAAGTGGCGGTCGCCGTGCAGCTCTTCGAACTCGGTGAAGATGTGCTCCAGGTAGTCCAGGGTATAAGGACGACGCGGATGGCGGGCCAGGCGGGCGATCTGCCAGCTGGTCAGGTTGCCGAAGATGCTTTCGGTCAGGGTGTTGCTCTTGTCTTGCAGACGGGCAATTTCATCGCTGATGTTCAGCGAGTTGTCGTTGCCCACCAGGCGCAAGCCTTCGATCTTGGCTTGCAGGTCGGCAATCGGCTGTTCGAAGTCGAGAAAATTCGGGTTCATAGTCATCCGTCTTGGGTCTACGGCCAGGCGGCCGGCCGGTTGATCCGTTTGGCGCCCTACCTTAAGGGATCAGGCGCATTCAGGTCGAGATTAAATTTTTTGTCGGTTCAACGATATTGCAGGAAGACGTTCTCACGCCCGAACTGGTCACGCAGTGCCTGAATCAGCCCATCGGCCGGGTCGATGGCCCACTGCTCACCGAACTGCAGCATCGCCTTGGCGTCGCTGCCGGTGTACTCGAGGGTGATCGGGCAAGCGCCGCGATAGCGGGTAATCAGCTCACCCAGCCACTTCAGCCGGTCGCCCTTGAGCGCTTCGTGGGCCACCTTCAGGCGCAGGCTCTCGGCCAGCTTGGTGCGCGCATCCTCCATGGTCATCACCTGCTTCACCCGCAGGCGCAGGCCACCAGAGAAGTCGTCGTTGCTGACTTCTCCTTCGACCACCACCATGGCATCGGTCTGCAGCAAGGACTGTGCCGCCATGAAGGCATCGGCAAACAGCGACGCCTCGATACGCCCGGAGCGGTCATCCAGAGTGACGAAGCCCATCTTGTCGCCCTTCTTGTTCTTCATCACCCGCAGGGCAATGATCATGCCGGCGATGGTCTGGGTATCGCGTGAGGGCTTGAGGTCGATGATGCGCTGGCGGGCGAAGCGGCGGATCTCGGCCTCGTACTCGTCGATCGGGTGGCCGGTGAGGTACAGGCCAAGGGTGTCCTTCTCGCCCTTCAGGCGTTCCTTGAGGGTCAGCTCGCGCACCTTGCGGTGGTTGGCGTAGACGTCGACGTCCGCTTGGTCGAACATGCCGCCGAACAGGTCGACATGACCACTGTCAGCAGTGTGGGCGGCCTGCTCGGCCGCCTTGATGGCCTCGCCCAGCGCCGAGAGCAAGGTTGCACGGTTGATGTCGATGTTGGCGTGGTAGGCCTTGATCTCGTCATGGAAGTGCGGGCCCAGGCGGTCCAGCGCGCCACTGCGGATCAGTGCGTCGAGGGTACGCTTGTTGACCCGCTTGAGGTCGATGCGCTCACAGAAATCGAACAGGTCCTTGAACGGGCCACCTTGGGCGCGAGCCTCGACGATCGCCTCCACCGGGCCTTCGCCGACGCCCTTGATGGCGCCCAGGCCGTAGACGATGCGCCCGTCATTATTGACGGTGAACTTGAAGTCGGAGAAGTTCACATCCGGCGCGTCGAGGCGCAGCTTCATGCTGCGCACTTCTTCGACCAGCACCACCACCTTGTCGGTGTTGTGCATATCCGCCGACAGCACCGCAGCCATGAACGGCGCCGGGTGGTGGGTTTTCAGCCAGGCCGTCTGATAGGAGACCAGACCGTAGGCGGCGGAGTGGGATTTGTTGAAGCCGTAACCGGCAAATTTCTCCACCAGGTCGAAGATGTTACCGGCCAGGTCCGCATCGATATTGTTATTGGCGCAACCCTCGATGAAACCACCGCGTTGCTTGGCCATCTCCTCGGGCTTTTTCTTACCCATCGCACGGCGCAACATGTCGGCGCCGCCGAGGGTGTAACCCGCCATCACCTGGGCGATCTGCATCACCTGTTCCTGGTACAGGATGATGCCGTAGGTGGGTGCCAGTACCGGCTTCAGGCCTTCGTACTGGTAGTCCGGGTGCGGGTAGGCCAGCTCGGCGCGGCCGTGCTTGCGGTTGATGAAGTCGTCCACCATGCCCGACTGCAGCGGGCCTGGGCGGAACAGTGCCACCAGTGCGATCAAGTCTTCCAGACAGTCGGGCTTGAGCTTCTTGATCAGCTCCTTCATGCCGCGCGATTCAAGCTGGAACACCGCCGTGGTTTCAGCCTTCTGCAACAGCTCGTAGGTCTTGCGGTCGTCCAGCGGGATGAAGTCGATGTTGAGGTCGGGCAGGTTCTTCTTGGCCTGCTCGCGATTGATGATCTCCATCGCCCACTTGATGATGGTCAGGGTCCGCAGGCCGAGGAAGTCGAACTTGACCAGACCGGCGGCCTCGACGTCATCCTTGTCGAACTGGGTTACCAGGCCGCCGCCCTCTTCGTCACAGGCGATCGGCGAGAAGTCGGTGAGCTTGGTCGGGGCGATGACCACACCACCGGCGTGCTTGCCGGTACCGCGCGTCACGCCCTCGAGCTTCAGGGCCATCTCCCAGATTTCGCGGGCGTCTTCGTCACCCTTGAGGAAGTCACGCAGGATTTCTTCCTGCTCGTAGGCCTTCTCCAGGGTCATGCCCACTTCGAACGGGATCATCTTCGACAGGCGGTCGGCCAGGCCGTAGGACTTGCCCTGTACCCGCGCCACGTCTCGCACCACTGCCTTCGCCGCCATGGTACCGAAGGTGATGATCTGGCTGACTGCGTTGCGGCCATAGGCTTCGGCCACGTAGTCGATCACCCGGTCACGGCCATCCATGCAGAAGTCGACGTCGAAGTCAGGCATGGAAATACGTTCAGGGTTGAGGAAGCGCTCGAACAGCAGGTCGTAAGCCAGCGGATCGAGGTCGGTGATCTTCAGCACGTAGGCCACCAGCGAGCCGGCACCCGACCCCCGGCCCGGGCCGACCGGCACGCCGTTGTTCTTGGCCCACTTGATGAAGTCCATAACGATCAGGAAGTAACCGGGGAAGCCCATCTGGATGATGATATCCAGTTCGAACTTCAGGCGGTCCAGGTAGACCTGGCGCTTCTCTTCGTAGTCGGGCGTGGTCTCTTTCGGCCACAGCACCGCCAGGCGCTCTTCCAGGCCTTCGTGGGACACATGCCGCAGGTAGTCATCGATGCCCATGCCGTTGGGTGTGGGGAAGTCGGGCAGGAAGTACTTGCCCAGCTGCACCTGGATGTTGCAACGCTTGGCGATTTCGACGGTGTTGGCGATGGCGTCGGGCAAATCACTGAACAGCTCGACCATTTCCTCGGCCGACTTCAGATACTGCTGATCGCTGTACATCCTTGGCCGACGCGGGTCGTCGAGGGTCCAGCCCTCGCCGATGCACACGCGGGTTTCGTGGGCGTCGAAGTCGGACTGCTTGATGAAGCGCACATCGTTGGTTGCCACCAGCGGGGCGCCGAGCTTGTCGGCCAGGGCTACGGCGGCGTGCACGTACTCTTCGTCGCGGGCGCGGTTGGTACGCTGCACTTCGACGTAGAAGCGCTCGGGGAACATGCCCATCCAGTCTTGCAGCAGGGCCTCGGCTTCATCGTCCTTGCCGGCCAGCAAGGCCATGCCGATGTCACCTTCCTTGCCTGCGGACAGGGCGATCAAGCCCTCGCTGGCAGGGGCGATCCATTCACGCTGAAGGATGACCAGGCCGTTGCGCTGGCCCTCGGTCCAGCCGCGCGAGATCAGCTCGGTGAGGTTGCGGTAGCCCTTGGGGTCCATGGCCAGGAAGCAGATACGCGACAGCGGTGCTTCCGGGTCGGCTGCGGCCAGCCACAGGTCGGCGCCGCAGATCGGCTTGATGCCGGCACCCATGGCGGTCTTGTAGAACTTTACCAGCGAGCACATGTTGCTCTGGTCGGTGATCGCCACCGCCGGCATGTTCATCCCGGCCAGCGCCTTGGCCAGCGGCTTGATCCGCACCAGGCCGTCGACCAGCGAGAATTCGGAGTGGACGCGCAGGTGAACGAAGGGAACCGGCATGGAAGATCCTGTAGCAGTGCTGAACGACAAGGGCGGGATTGTAGCTTAATTGCGAGGGGGTTTTGGGGCTGCTTTGCGGGCCATCGCCGGCAAGCCAGCTCCCACCTCGAGCGCATCGACCTGAAGCCATGCACCATTCCTGTGGAAGCTGGCTTGCCGGCGATTGGGCCGCAAAGCGGCCCGAATAGGTCAGATCAGGGACTCGGTAATGCCCGAACGCGCTTCCCAGGCCGCCCGCACCGGGGCAAAGGAGCGCCGATGAATGGGCGTTGGCCCCAACCGTGCCAGCGCCTCGAGGTGCACCGGGGTCGGGTAACCCTTGTGCCCGCCAATGCCATAACCCGGGTAGATCAGCTCGAATGCGCTCATCTCCCGATCACGGGTCACCTTGGCCAGGATCGACGCCGCCGCGATGGCCGGCACCTGGCTATCGCCCTTGACCACCGGCGACGCCGGTACGGCCAGTTTCGGGCAGCGGTTACCGTCGATCAGGGCCAGCTTCGGTGTAATGTGCAGGCCTTCCACTGCGCGCTGCATGGCCAGCATGGTCGCATGCAGGATGTTCAGGCGGTCGATTTCCTCGACCTCGGCGCGGGCGATGCAAAAGCTCAGGGCCTTCTCGCAGATTTCGTCGAACAGCGCCTCGCGCCTGGCTTCGGTGAGCTTCTTCGAATCGTTCAGGCCGAGGATCGGGCGCGCCGGGTCAAGGATCACCGCCGCAGTCACCACCGCACCGCACAGCGGGCCACGGCCCACTTCGTCGACGCCGGCGACCAGGTCTTCGACCAGGTTGAAGTCCAGTCCAATTTGCATGTCAGCGGTCCTTGAGCAAGGCCAGTACCGCCTCGGCCGCCTGGTTGGAGGCGTCACGGCGCAGGGTGCGGTGAATTTCGTCGAAACGTTCGGTCTGCTGGCTGCCATCGGCTACCAGCGGCGCCAGGGTGTTGGCCAGTGCTTCGCTGGTGGCGTCGTCCTGCAACAGCTCGGGTACCAGCGCACGCTGGGCCAGCAGGTTCGGCAACGACACGTAGGGGCTCTTTACCAGGCGTTTGAGGATCCAGTAGGTCAGAGGTGCCAGGCGATAGGCCACCACCATCGGCCGCTTGTACAGCAGCGCTTCGAGGGTGGCGGTACCCGAGGCGATCAGCACCGCGTCACAGGCCGCCAGGGCCTGGTGCGACTGGCCATCGAGCAGGGTCAGCGGCAGCTCGCGCCCTTCGAGCATCTGCTCGACCTGGGCACGCCGCGCGGCATTGGCGCAGGGCAGCACGAAACGCACCCCCGGGACCTGCTGACGGAGCCGTTCGGCAGCATCCAGGAACAGTGCCCCCAGGCGCCCTACTTCACCGCCCCGGCTGCCCGGCATCAACGCTACCACCGGCCCTTCGCCCAGGCCCAGCGCGGCACGCGCCGCCGGGCGGTCGGCTTCGAGCGGAATGGTGTCGGCCAACGGGTGGCCGACGAAGCGCACCGGCACGCCCTGCTCTTCATAGAACCGCGCCTCGAATGGCAACAGCGTCAGCATCAGGTCGCAGCCTTCGCGAATCTTCAGCACGCGCTTCTGCCGCCAGGCCCAGACCGACGGGCTGACGTAGTGCACGGTCTTGATCCCGGCCTGGCGCAGTTTCAGTTCGATGTTGAGGGTGAAGTCGGGGGCATCGATGCCGATGAACACATCGGGCTTTTCGCCGATCAGAGTCTCGATCAGCAGCTTGCGGCGCTTGAGCAGCTCGCGCAGGCGCCCCAGCACTTCGACCAGGCCCATGACGGCCAGGCGCTCCATGGGGAAATAGGATTGCAGGCCTTCGGCTTCCATCAAGGGGCCGCCAACACCGATGAACCGCACGTCGGGGTGGCGTACCTTGAGGGCACGCATCAAACCTGAACCGAGAATGTCGCCGCTGGCCTCACCTGCGACCAAGGCTACGCAAAGCCGGGCCATGTCAGCGGGTAATGCCGCGGGCGGAGTTCACGATCGACTGACGGAACAGCTCGACCTCTGGGTGCTTCGCAGCCAGTTCGTCCAGCTCCTTGAGCGCGTCTTCAACGGTCAGGCCCTGGCGATAGACAATCTTGTAGCAACGGCGGAGCACGTGGATCACCTCGTCGCTGAAACCCCGGCGGCGCATGCCTTCGAAGTTCATGCTGCGGGCTTCGGCCGGGCTACCGAACACCGTGACGAAGGCCGGGACGTCCTTGCCGATCGCCGTGCCCATGCCGGAAAACGCATGTGCACCGATATGGCAGTACTGGTGCACCAGGGTGTAGCCGGACAGGATCGCCCAGTCCCCCACGTGCACATGACCGGCCAGGGCCGTGTTGTTGACCAGGATGCAGTGGTTGCCGATGACGCTGTCGTGGCCGATGTGGGCATAGGCCATGATCAGGTTGTGGTCGCCGACGGTGGTTTCCGCACGGTCCTGGACGGTGCCGCGGTGAATGGTCACCCCTTCGCGAATCACATTGTGGTCGCCGATCACCAGGCGCGTCGGCTCACCCTTGTACTTGAGGTCCGGAGTGTCTTCGCCGATCGAGGAAAACTGAAAGATACGGTTGTGTCTGCCGATGCGGGTCGGCCCTTTGAGCACAACATGCGGGCCGACAACGGTGCCCTCCCCGATTTCCACATCGGGGCCAACGATCGACCAGGGGCCGACCTCGACACCGTCGGCCAACTTGGCCGAGGGGTCGATAATGGCCCGAGGATCAATCGAATTCATAGGGAGCGTTCCGCACAAGTAATCTCTGCCGAGCAAACCGGCTTGCCATCGACCAGGGCACGGCATTCGAACTTCCAGACCATGCTCTTGCGGCTGAGGAACTTGGCCTCCAGCACAAGCTGGTCACCCGGCAGTACCGGCTGACGGAAACGCAGTTTGTCGGAACCGACGAAGTAGTACAGGGTGCCATCGGCCGGCTTGGTATCGAGCATCTTGAAGCCAAGGATGCCGGCCGCCTGGGCCATGGCTTCGATGATCAGAACG
The DNA here is from genome assembly GCF_900291015.1 of Pseudomonas persica. Classification (GTDB taxonomy): domain Bacteria; phylum Pseudomonadota; class Gammaproteobacteria; order Pseudomonadales; family Pseudomonadaceae; genus Aquipseudomonas. Next base: position 125,755 of record NZ_OLKL01000016.1, on the reverse strand, counting down.
CCCGGCATGATCGGGTGCGCCGGGAAGTGGCCATTGAAGAACGGCTCGTTGATGCTGACATTCTTGTAGGCACGAATGCTCTGGGCCTCGTAGTCCAGATCCGTCACGCGGTCCACCAGCAGGAACGGGTAACGGTGAGGCAGGTATTCGCGAATCTCGTTGATGTCCATCATTTCGGGGGGGAAGCCTGTAATAAGAATAGGGAGCGCAGGTGCTGACCACACGCTCCTTTTGCAGTCCAAAGAGGAGCCAGATAGCGACTGTTCACTCTTGCTCAGGGAATGGTATCAGCCTTCTGATGCCGGCTGGCCACCTGAGGTCACGGTATCGACGCGTTTTTCCAGCTGCTGGAGACGCTTGGCCATGTCGTCCAGGTGGCGGATACGCGCGGCGCTCTTGCGCCATTCAGCCAGTGGCTGCATGGCAGTGCCGGAAGAATAGGCACCCGGTTCGGTGATCGAACGGGTCACCATGGTCATCCCGGACACGAAAACGTTATCACAGACATCGATATGACCCACCATGCCGACACCGCCGGCAATGGTGCAATGCTTGCCGATGCGCGTACTGCCGGAAATCCCGACACAGGCAGCCATGGCCGTGTGCTCACCGATCTGCACGTTGTGGGCGATCTGGATCTGATTGTCGAGCTTGACCCCGTCAGCGATCCGCGTATCCGACAGTGCACCACGATCGACCGCGGTGTTGACGCCGATTTCCACGTCGTCGCCGATGGTCACGCCACCGATCTGGGCGATCTTGCGCCAAACGCCCTTCTCGTTGGCGAAGCCGAAGCCCTCTCCGCCGATAACCGCACCCGACTGGATGACCACACGCTTGCCGATGGTCACATCATGGTACAAGGTGACCCGTGAAGCCAGCCAGCCGCCCTCACCGATCACGCAACGGGCACCGACTACGCAGTGCGCGCCCACGCTGACATTGGCCCCGATGCGCGCACCGCTTTCGATGACCGCGAACGGCCCGATGCTGGCACTGGCATCCACCTGCGCGTCCTCGGCTACCACGGCGCTGGGATGAATACCCGCCACAGCCTTGGGTTTGCGGTCGAACAGGTGGGAAATACGTGCGTAGGCCAGGTAGGGATCGGCGACGATCAGTGCATTGCCGGCAAAGCCTTCGGCGTCCGCCGCCTTCAGCAGCACCGCGGCCGCCTGGCTGTTATCCAGGAACTTGCGGTACTGCGGGTTGGCGAGGAAGCTCAACTGACCGGGGCCAGCCTCCTGCAAGGTGGCCAGCCCGGTAATCTGCAGCGCCTCGGGCCCCTTGAGGGTGGCGCCGAGGGCCTCGGCCAACTGGCCTAGCGTCATGGTCACGGTCATATCAACGGGCTTGGTTCATGCGCTCGATGACTTGGCGGGTGATGTCGTACTGAGGCTTGACATCGATGACCGCGCCACGCTCGAGGACCAGGTCGTAACCGCCTTTCTTGATCACTTCCTCGACAGCGCCATCCAGCTTCGGCTTCAACTGCTTGAGCATATCGCGGTCGGCAACGGCCTTGGCTTCGTTCAGCTCCTTGGACTGGAACTGGAAGTCACGGGCCTTCTGCTTGAACTCGAGCTCCAGGCGCTCACGCTCCTGCTGCTGCATCTTGTCGCCGCCCTTGATCAGACGGTCCTGAATACCCTTGGCGCTGCTTTCCAGGCTTTTCAGCTTGGTCAGTTGCGGGCCGAACTTCTTCTCGGCATCCACCGCGTATTTCTTGGCGGCATCCGATTCCAGCAGGGCCATCTGATAGTTCAGGACGGCAACCTTCATTTCGGCGAAAGCCGGGGTGGCGACCAGCGCCGCGGCCACTACGGCCAGTTGGGTCAACTTACGCACGATGAACTCCTGGATAAACCGTTGTCATTAAGCGAGGGCCGACCTCAGAAGGTCTGGCCCAGAGAGAATTGGAACACCTGGGTGTCGGCATCGTCCGGCTTCTTGACCGGCATCGCCAGGCTGAAGCTCAGCGGGCCCAGTGCGGTAATCCAGGTCACGCCCAGGCCGACCGAACTGGCCATGCCCGAGAAACCGACCTTCTCGCAATCAGGCTGGTTGCCGCAATTGGTGTCGAACACGTTACCCACGTCCCAGAACACGGAGGTGCGCAGCGAACGCTGGTCCTTGACGAACGGCAGCGGGAACAGCAGCTCGACACCGCCTTGTACCAGCACGTTGCCACCAAACGGCAACGGATCCTGGTCCGGGTCTCTCAGGGTGCCAGGGCGCGTACCGTCACTCGGCGTACTGCGTGGGCCCAGGCTACTATCCTTGAAGCCACGAACCGAGTTGAAGCCACCTGCGAAGTAGTTCTCGTAGAACGGCAGGCCCGAGGTGCTGCCGTAACCATCACCGTAGCCCAGCTCGGTGTGCAGGCGCAGGGTGTAGTCGTTGCTGATCGGCTTGAACAGCTGGCCACGGTAGTCGAGCTTGAAGAACGACAGGTCGCTACCCGGAACGGTGGACTCCAGGGTCACGCTCTGGGAGTGACCGCGGGTCGCCAGCACGCCTTTGTTCAGGGTCGATTCCGACCAGCCGATCGAGGCCTTGAAGTTCAGGAAGCTGTCGCCCTCCTCTTCGAGGAAGTCGAAGATTTCGTCAACGGTGTACCTGCCGGTCTTGATCTTGTCCTGCTGCACGCTCAACCCATAGGTCAGGCGCGAAGTCTCGCTGATCGGGTAGCCGAGGCTGACGCCGGCACCGTAGCTGTCCACCGCGTAGCTGGCCACGTCGACATCGAGGTCGTCGTAGTCGGTACTGCGGTAGAAGGCGTTGTAGCCCAGGCTCACGCCATCGGCAGTGAAGTAGGGGTCAACGAAGCCGAAGTTGTAGCGGGTCTGGTATTCCGAACGGGTCAGGCCGATGGATACCTTGTTACCGGTACCGAGGAAGTTGCTCTGGCTGATCGAACCACCGAGGATCAGACCCGCGCTCTGGGCGAAACCGACGCTGGCGGTGATCGAGCCGGAGGCCTGCTCCTCGACACTGTAGTTGACGTCGACCTGGTCGTCGGTGCCCGGCACCGGCGGGGTCTCGACGTTGACTTCCTTGAAGAAGCCCAGGCGCTCCAGACGGGTCTTGGACTGGTCGATCAGGTAGGTCGAGGCCCAGCCGCCTTCCATCTGGCGCATTTCGCGACGCAGCACCTCATCTTCGGTCTTGGTATTGCCGCGGTAGTTGATGCGGTTGACGTAGGCACGCTTGCCCGGGTCGACCACGAACATGATGTCGACGGTGTGGTCTTCATCGTTCGGCTGCGGCACGCCGTTGACGTTGGCGAAGGTGTAGCCTTCGTTACCCAGGCGACGGGTGATCAGCTCGGAGGTGGTGGTCATCACCTTGCGCGAGAACACCTGGCCAGGCTGCACCAGCAGCAGCGACTTGACCTGGTCTTCCGGCACCTTCAGGTCACCGGACAGCTTCACGTCGCGGACGGTGTACTTCTCGCCTTCGTTGATGTTGACGGTGATGTAGACGTGTTTCTTGTCCGGCGTGATGGACACCTGGGTGGAAGCGATGTCCATGTTGATGTAGCCGCGGTCCAGGTAGTAGGAACGCAGACGCTCCAGGTCACCGGAGAGTTTCTCGCGGGCGTACTTGTCGTCGTTCTTGAAGAACGACAGCCAGTTGGTGGTCTTCAGCTCGAACAGCTGCGCCAGGGTCTCGTCGTCGAACACGTTGTTGCCAACGATGTTGATGTGCTGGATGGCGGCGACGGTCCCTTCGTTGATCTTGATCTTCAGCGCCACGCGGTTGCGCGGCTGCGGCACCACTTCGGCATCGACCTCGGCCGAGTAGCGGCCCTGGGCCACGTACTGGCGCTGCAGTTCGTTACGCACACCTTCGAGGGTGGCGCGCTGGAAGATCTCGCCTTCGGCCAGGCCCGATTGCTTCAGGCCCTTCATCAGGTCTTCGGTACTGATCGCCTTGTTGCCTTCGATCTCGATGCTCGACACCGACGGGCGCTCGACCACGTTGATGATCAGGACATTGCCATCGCGGTTCAGCTGGATGTCCTGAAAGAAGCCAGTCTTGAACAGGGAACGGGTCGACTCCACCAGGCGGCGGTCATCGGCCTGGTCGCCGACGTTCAGCGGCAAGGCACCGAAGACACTGCCGGCGGAAACCCGCTGCAGGCCGTTGACGCGGATATCGGAGATGGTGAAGGACTCGGCGTGAACTTCAGCGATCATCAGTGCGGACATGACCGCAGTTAGCAGCAGACGTTTCATGAAGTCCTTTTATTCCAACTGGCAATAAACAGCCCGCCGCGACAAAACGGCAGGTTTCGCAATTGAGCGAAGCTTTTATAGTCGACCCAGATCGTTGATCAGGGCGAGCAACATCACCCCTATGACCAAACTGATACCGATCTGGACCCCCCAACCTTGCACCCGATCCGACAGCGGACGACCGCGCGCCCACTCGACCAGGTAAAACAGCAAATGCCCCCCATCCAGAACCGGGATGGGCAGCAGGTTAAGAACCCCCAGGCTTATGCTCAGGTAGGCCAGGAAATTCAGGAAATCCCCCACGCCCGACTGGGCTGAAGCGCCCGCCACTTTAGCAATGGTTATCGGTCCGCTCAAGTTTTTTACCGAGAGCTCCCCGAACAGCATTTTCTTCAGCGACTCAAGGGTCAGGACGCTCATGTTCCAGGTACGTGACAGCCCCTCACCCACCGCATCCAGCGGGCCGTAGCTGACTTCGCGGAGCATGTTGGCAGGCCATTCGCCACCTTTTACCCCGGCACCAAGATAGCCGCCGGCAGCCTTGCCCTCGCCCTTGCGCGCCAGGGTGACCGGCACATCCAGCGCAGCACCAGCGCGTTCGACACGCACCACTACCCTGGCTTGCGGGTGGGCCCGCACGGCATCGACCACCTGCTGCCATTCACTCACGGCCACGCCATCGAGGGCCAGCAGCTTGTCACCGGTTTTCAGGCCCGCAGCGGCCGCCGGGCCCTTCGGATCGATCTCGGCCAACACCGGCACGATCGCCGGGCGCCAAGGATGCAGCCCCAGGGACTGGATCGGGTCGGGCTCGTCGGCGCCCTTGAGCCAGCTGTCCAGCTTCACCTGCAGTTGGCGCTCGGCACTGGTGCCTTCTTCACGCACGCCAACCTGCAAGGTGCCGCTCTCGCCCAGACGGCGAACCAACTGCAGATTGACCGCAGACCAACCATTGGTCGGCTTGCCATCGATGGAGACGATTTCCTGACCTGCGGTCAGGCCTGCCGATGCTGCCAGGCTGCCAGCATCGACCGCACCGATCACCGGGCGGATCTGCTGGGTACCTAGCATCGCCAGCACCCAGAAGAACAGGATGGCCAGCAGGAAGTTGGCAACCGGGCCAGCCGCGACGATCGCGATACGCTGGCGCACGGACTTGCGGTTGAACGACTGCCCGACCAGCGTCGACGGCACGTCGCCCTCGCGCTCGTCGAGCATCTTGACGTACCCACCCAGCGGGATCGCCGCGATCACGAACTCGGTGCCATGGCGGTCATGCCAGCGCAGCAGCGGCGTGCCGAAGCCCACCGAGAAGCGCAGCACCTTGACGCCGCAGCGGCGCGCCACCCAGAAGTGGCCGAATTCATGGAAAGTGACCAGCACACCCAGGGCTACGAGGGTGCCGATAATCATGTAGAGCGCTGTCATATCCATCTCCGAATGATGTTCAGCGGGCTGGCATCATGCCCAGCCCCCTCGTGAACCGTGGCGGGCCTGCATCAGCGACCGTGACGCCTCAGCCATTCACGGGAAAGCTCCCGGGCACGCTGATCGGCGGCGAACACCGCGTCCAGCGACGGCAGCGGCAGGACGGGCTCCTGATCGAGCACCTGTTCGATCATACCCGCGATCTCCGGGAAGCGGATACGCCGCTGGAGAAATGCCTCGACAGCAACCTCGTTGGCCGCATTGAGCACGGCCGGCGCACTGTTGCCGGCCTCGGCAGCCTGCCGCGCCAGGCGCAGGCAAGGGAAGCGCTGTTCGTCGGGCGCCTGGAAATCCAGACGGGCGATGGCGAACAGGTCCAGCGGGGCCACCCCGGAATCGATCCGCTCGGGCCAGGCCAAGGCGTTGGCGATGGGCGTGCGCATGTCCGGGTTACCCAACTGCGCCAGCACCGAACCATCCACGTAGTCCACCAGGGAGTGGATCACACTCTGCGGATGCACCACCACCTCGACCTTGGCCGGTGCGGCATCGAACAGCCAGCAGGCCTCGATCAGCTCCAGGCCCTTGTTCATCATGCTGGCCGAATCCACGGAAATCTTGCGCCCCATGGACCAGTTGGGGTGCGCGCAGGCCTGTTCCGGGGTGACGTCCAGCAGTGCCTTGACGGGGGTCTCGCGGAACGGGCCACCGGAGGCGGTAAGCAGGATCCGGCGCACGCCGACAGCACTCAGGCCGCGCGCGTAGTCGCCAGGCATGCACTGGAAGATCGCGTTGTGCTCGCTGTCGATCGGCAGCAACACGGCGCCACTGCGCCGCACCGCGTCCATGAACAGCGCGCCGGACATCACCAGCGCCTCCTTGTTGGCCAGCAACACCTTCTTGCCCGCCTCGACCGCCGCCAGGGTGGGGCGCAGGCCGGCGGCGCCGACGATGGCCGCCATCACCGCATCCACTTCCGGTGCTGAAGCCACCTGGCACAGCCCGGCCTCGCCTTCCAGCACCTCGGTAGCGCAGCCTGCCGCAGCCAGGCCTTCACGCAGTCGCACGGCCGCCTCGGCGTTCGGCACCACGGCGAACGCCGGGCGATGGCGCACGCACAGGGCCAGCAATTCGTCGATACGCGAATAGCCGCTCAGGGCAAACACCTGATAGCGGTCGGGGTGGCGCGCGATGACATCCAGCGTGCTCAGGCCGATGGAGCCGCTGGCCCCGAGCACGGTAATACGCTGCGGGCGGCTCACATCACACCCCATTCGGCCGCCCACAGCAGCACGGCGAAAATCGGGATCGCCGCGGTCAGGCTGTCGATGCGGTCGAGCACCCCACCGTGGCCGGGCAACAGATTGCTGCTGTCCTTGATGCCGGAACGGCGCTTGAACATGCTTTCGGTCAGGTCTCCGACCACCGAAGACATGACCACCAGCGCGGCGCCCAGCAGGCCCAGCAGGATCTGACCGAAGCCCCAGTCGCGGCTGATGCCGACCACCAGGGTAATCGCCAGGCTGACGGCCAGGCCGCCATACACGCCCTCCCAGCTCTTGCCCGGGCTGACCTGTGGTGCCAGCTTGCGCTTGCCGAAGGCACGGCCAGAGAAGTACGCGCCAATATCGGCTGCCCACACCAGCACCATGACCGACAGGATCAGCCAGTTACCCAGCGGCCAGTGCTTAAGCAGCACCAGCCCCTGCCAGGCCGGCAGCAATACCAGCAGCCCGATCAGCAACCGGCAGGCGGCACTGGCCCACAGCTCACTGCTGCGCGGGTAGGTAAGCACCAGCCAGGTGGCCAACCCCCACCAGATCACCGCGGCCCCCAGCACCCAGGGTGCCAGCTCCGGAAGGATGTACAGCAGCATCAGCGCTCCGGCGACAACCACGGCATAGGCGATGCGCAGCGGCTGGGCCATCAGCCCGGCCAGGCGCGCCCACTCCCAGGCGCCGAGGGTCACCACGAAGCCGATGAACAGGGCGAAATCCCCACCATTGAGCAGGAAGAAGCCACCCAGCGCGACCGGCAGCAGGATCAGCGCGGTAATGATGCGTTGTTTAAGCATTAAGCACGAGCTCCAGCCTCGACCTGCTCGCTGGTCTTACCGAAGCGGCGCTGGCGCGAAGCGAAATCGGCCAGGGCGTTGCGCATGGCCTCGTGTTTGAAGTCCGGCCAGTACAGGTCGGAGAAGTACAGCTCGGCGTAGGCCAGCTGCCACAACAGGAAGTTGCTGATGCGGTGCTCGCCACCAGTGCGGATGCACAGGTCCGGCAGTGGCAGTTCGCCGGTTGCCAGGCAGGTCTGCAGCAGGTCCGGGGTGATGTCTTCCGGGCGCAGATGCCCGGCTTGCACTTCCCGCGCCAGCCGCTGGGCGGCCTGGGCGATGTCCCACTGGCCACCGTAGTTGGCCGCGATCTGCAGGATGAAGCGGTTGTTGCCGGCGGTCAGCGCCTCAGCCTCGCGCATGGCGGCCTGCAGTTCCGGATGGAAACGCGAACGGTCACCAATGATACGCAGGCTGATGTTGTTCTCGTTGAGGCGCCTGGCCTCGCGGCGCAGGGCCGAGAAGAACAACTCCATCAGCGCACCGACCTCTTCGGCGGGACGCTGCCAGTTCTCGCTGGAGAAGGCGAACAGGGTCAGCACCTCGACCCCGGACTCGGCACACACTTCGATGACCGCGCGAACGGCGTCGACACCCGCCTTGTGCCCGGCAACGCCCGGCAGCAGGCGTTTTTTCGCCCAGCGGTTGTTGCCATCCATGATGATCGCGACATGACGCGGCACCGAGGACGGTGCCGCTGGCTTGGTCTTTTCCATTAAAAAACCCCGGCCTTAGACGGCCATCAGGTCCTTTTCCTTGGCTTTGAAGGCAGCATCGACCTCGGCAACGTACTTGTCGGTCAGTTTCTGGATCTCGTCAGCAGCGCGACGCTCTTCGTCTTCGCTGATTTCCTTGTCCTTGGTCAGCTTCTTCAGGTCGGCCAGGGCGTCACGACGCACGTTGCGCACGGCCACCTTGGCATCCTCGGCAACGCCGCTGGCCTGCTTGGTGTAGCCCTTGCGGGTTTCCTCGGTCAGGGCTGGCATCGGCACACGGATGGTGGTACCGGCGCTGGACGGGTTCAGGCCCAGGTCGGAGGTGAGGATAGCCTTCTCGATGGCGGCACTGAGGTTCTTGTCGTGAGCGACGATCTTCAGGGTGCGGGCATCTTCGACGGTGATCGCGGCCACCTGGTTCAGCGGCATCTCGCTACCCCAGGCCGGGACCTTGACGCTGTCCAGGATGCTTGGGTGGGCGCGACCGGTGCGGATTGCCGCCAGGTTGCGAGCCAGGGCCTCGAGGGACTTGGTCATGCGCTCCTGCGCGTCTTTCTTGATGTCGTTGATCATGCTTGGCCTTCCTCGATCAGAGTACCTTCAGCGCCACCCACCACGATGTTCAGCAGGGCGCCAGGCTTGTTCATGTTGAATACCCGCAATGGCATCTTGTGGTCACGGCACAGGCAGATTGCGGTCAGATCCATCACACCCAGCTTACGATCCAGGACCTCATCGTAGGTCAGGTGATCGAACTTCTCGGCATGCGGATCCTTGAATGGATCGGCAGTGTACACACCATCGACCTTGGTCGCCTTCAGCACCACGTCGGCATCGATTTCGATGGCGCGCAGGCAGGCCGCGGAGTCGGTAGTGAAGAACGGGTTGCCGGTACCGGCGGAGAAAATTACCACATCCCCGGAGTTGAGGTGGCGAATAGCTTTGCGACGATCGTAATGATCGGTGACACCGACCATGGAAATGGCCGACATGACCAGGGCCGGGATGTTCGAGCGCTCCAGCGCGTCGCGCATGGCCAAGGCGTTCATGACGGTAGCCAGCATGCCCATGTGGTCACCGGTGACGCGGTCCATGCCGGCTGCGCTGAGCGCGGCGCCGCGGAACAGGTTGCCACCACCGATCACCAGACCGACCTGGACACCGATCCCTACCAGCTGGCCAACTTCAAGGGCCATGCGATCCAGCACTTTCGGGTCGATCCCGAAGTCTTCCGAGCCCATCAGGGCCTCGCCGCTAAGTTTGAGCAAAATGCGTTTATAGCGAGGTTGGCGACCACTCACCTGCTGAGCCATTGCGAGTCTCTCCTGCGGCGTACTTTTAGAAAATTCGTGCGGGCTGTGTTCAGCCTGCTAACTGTAGCGTGGCACTGCTTCGGTGCCAGCGGCGGCGGGCCTTATAAACCCTTCGCCGTTTTGACAAAGAGGCTGCGCGCGTGAGCGGGCAGCCTCTTGGGGGCGACAGACGGGGCTGTCTTACTGCTTGGCAGCAGCGACCTGAGCGGCAACTTCAGCAGCGAAGTCGTCGACTGGCTTCTCGATGCCTTCGCCAACCTTGAAGTAGGTGAAGGAAACGATTTCAGCACCGGCTTTCTTGGCCAGCTCGCCAACCTTGACTTCCGGGTTCATGACGAAGGCTTGCTCGACCAGCGAAGCTTCGGCCAGGAACTTCGAGATACGACCTTTGATCATGTTCTCGACGATGTTTTCCGGCTTGCCGGCGATCTTGTCAGCATTCAGCTGCAGGAAGACGCCCTTCTCGCGCTCGATGGCTTCGGCCGAAACTTCCGACGGCAGCAGGAACTCAGGGTTCGAAGCTGCAACGTGCATGGCGATGTTCTTGGCCAGGTCAACGTCGCCGCCTTTCAGGACAACGGCAGCGCCGATCTTGTTGCCGTGCAGGTAGGCACCGACAACGTCACCTTCAACGCGCACCAGGCGACGGATGTTGACGTTCTCGCCGCACTTGGCAACCAGGGCTTCACGAGCAGCTTCACGCGAAGCGATCAGCGGAGCGGCGTCGGTCAGCTTCTGGGCAAAGGCTTCTTCGATGCTGTCGGCAACGAAGTTTTTGAAGTCGTCTTGCAGGGCCAAGAAGTCGGTCTGCGAGTTCACTTCCAGCAGGACGGCGGATTTACCGTCGGTCTTGACGGCGATAGCGCCTTCAGCAGCGACGTTGCCAGCCTTCTTGGCGGCCTTGATGGCGCCCGAGGCACGCATGTCGTCAATGGCTTTCTCGATGTCGCCGCCGGCCTTTTCCAGGGCCTTCTTGCAATCCATCATGCCTTCGCCGGTACGCTCGCGCAGTTCTTTGACCAGCGCTGCAGTAATTGCTGCCATTTCAAAATCCTCTTGGAAAGTTTTTCAACCATTCCACCCGTTCGTCACGGGCGTTCAATTCTGCAAATCCGCTGTGTTCATCTCAGCAAGCCCATGATGCGGGGCCGATGCTGACAGCAGGATTTCAAGGTGGCAAAAAGGGGGCAGAGCCCCCTTTTTGCGTGCCAAGTCGACGCTAGCGTCTAATTACTCGGCAGCAGGTGCAGCCGCTTCTTCAGCGTAAACTTCGGTGCCGCCGGCAACGTTGTTGCGGCCGCGGATGACAGCGTCAGCCATCGAAGTCATGTACAGCTCGATAGCGCGGATGGCGTCATCGTTACCCGGGATGATGTAGTCAACACCTTCAGGGCTGCTGTTGGTATCGACAACGCCGATAACCGGGATGCCCAGCTTGTTGGCTTCGGTGATCGCGATGCGCTCGTGATCAACGTCGATAACGAACAGAGCGTCTGGCAGACCGCCCATGTCCTTGATACCGCCCAGGCTGCGATCCAGTTTTTCCAGGTCGCGGGAGCGCATCAGGGCTTCTTTCTTGGTCAGCTTGGCGAAAGTGCCGTCTTCGGCCTGGGTTTCCAGGTCGCGCAGACGCTTGATCGAAGCGCGGATGGTCTTGTAGTTGGTCAGCATGCCGCCCAACCAACGGTGGTCAACGTACGGCGAACCGCAACGAGCAGCTTGCTCGGCGACGATCTTGCCGGCGGAACGCTTGGTGCCGACGAACAGGATCTTGTTCTTGCCCTGGGCCAGGCGCTCTACGAACGACAGAGCGTCGTTGAACATCGGCAGGGTTTTTTCCAGGTTGACGATGTGGATCTTGTTACGCGCGCCGAAAATGTACTTGCCCATTTTCGGGTTCCAGTAACGGGTCTGGTGGCCGAAGTGCACACCGGCCTTCAGCATATCGCGCATGTTGACTTGGGACATGATAGTTCCTTGATAAGTCGGGTTGGGCCTCCACGTATCCCAATGACCAACCCGCGAATTCTGCAACTCGGGGCACCCAGGTCATCGTGTCGACACGTGTGTGGGTTAAGTGCTGACGGGGTCGTCCCCGAAAGCGGCGCATTTTATACCACAGACCGCGGCCGAACGGAACCCGGATACTGTTGCGTCCGTCAGCGGTTTTTGCAGCACCCCGGCTTTCACGCCAGAATGCCTTCTATGGAAGACAGCTTTCAGGGCACTTGGGGCCGCTGCGCGCGCCATCGCCGGCAAGCCAGGCCCCCACAAGGGTAACGCGATTCCTGTGGGAGCTGGCTTGCCGGCGATGGGCTGCACAGCAGCCCCAATTCTCCACCGGTATCCCGACCGATCGGCGCCCTGCTCTGCTAGAATCAGGCCTTTCCCGTTTGTTCGCGCCGTTCACGGCGCTGTAGAGAGCCTGTAATGACCGTCACCATCAAGACCGCAGAAGACATCGAGAAGATGCGCATCGCTGGCCGCCTGGCCGCCGAGGTGCTGGAAATGATCGAAGAACACGTCAAGCCCGGTGTCACCACCGAAGAGCTGGACCGCCTGTGCCACGACTACATCGTCAACGTCCAGCAGGCGATCCCGGCACCGCTCAACTACAAGGGCTACCCGAAGTCGATCTGCACCTCGATCAACCATGTGGTCTGCCACGGCATCCCCAACGACAAGCCGCTCAAGGACGGTGACACGCTGAACATCGACGTCACCGTGATCAAGGACGGCTACCACGGCGACACCAGCCGCATGTTCCACGTCGGCACCGTGCCGGTATGGGCCGAGCGCCTGTCCAAGGTCACCCAGGAGTGCATGTACAAGGCCATCGAGCTGGTCAAGCCGGGCTGCCGCCTGGGCGACATCGGCGAAGTGATCCAGAAGCACGCTGAAAAGAACGGCTTCTCGGTGGTGCGCGAGTTCTGCGGCCACGGTATTGGCAAGGTGTTCCATGAAGAGCCGCAGATCCTGCACTACGGCCGCGCCGGCACCGGCATGGAGCTGAAGGAAGGCATGACCTTCACCATCGAACCGATGATCAACCAGGGCAAGGCCGACACCAAGGTGCTGGGCGACGGCTGGACCGCCATCACCAAGGACCGCAAGCTCTCGGCCCAGTGGGAACACACCCTGGTGGTGACCGCGACCGGCTACGAGATCTTCACCCTGCGCAAGGACGACACCATCCCGCGCACCTCGGCCTGACCGCACTCCGACAGGCCACCCCACGACAGGAACGTGACGCGATGCCCCAGGTGGACCCCGAGCTGTTCGACCGTGGCCAGTTCCAGGCGGAACTGGCCCTCAAGGCGAGCCCCATCGCCGCCTTCAAGAAAGCCATCCGCCAGGCCGGCGAGGTGCTCGACAGGCGTTTCCGCAGCGGCAGCGAAATCCGCCCACTGATCGAGGCCCGCGCCTGGCTCGTCGACAATATCCTGCAACAGGCCTGGAACCAGTTCGACTGGGGCGACCAGAGCGGCATCGCCCTGGTCGCGGTGGGTGGCTACGGGCGCGGTGAACTGCACCCGCATTCGGACATCGACCTGCTGATCTTGCTGGGCGCTGCCGAACACGAGCAGTACCGCGACGCCATCGAGCGGTTTCTCACCTTGCTGTGGGACATTGGCCTGGAAGTGGGCCAGAGCGTGCGCACCGTCGACGAGTGCGCCGAGCAGGCCCGCGCCGACCTGACGGTTATCACCAACCTGATGGAAAGCCGCACCATTGCCGGCCCCGAGGCCCTGCGCCAGCGCATGCTGGAGGTGACCAGCACCGCGCACATGTGGCCGAGCAAGGACTTCTTCCTGGCCAAACGAGCCGAACTCAAGGCCCGCCACCACAAGTACAACGACACCGAGTACAACCTCGAACCCAATGTGAAAGGTTCGCCCGGTGGCCTGCGTGACATCCAGACAGTGTTGTGGGTGGCCCGCCGCCAGTACGGCACCCTCAACCTGCATGCGCTGGCCGGCGAAGGTTTCCTGCTGGAAAGCGAGAACGAGCTGCTGGCCTCGTCCCAGGACTTCCTGTGGAAGGTGCGCTACGCCCTGCACATGCTGGCCGGGCGTGCCGAGGACCGTCTGCTGTTCGACCACCAGCGCAGCATCGCCGCGTTGCTGGGCTACAGCGACGACAACCCCAAGCGGGCAATCGAGCAGTTCATGCAGCAGTACTACCGGGTGGTGATGAGCATCAGCCAGCTGTGCGACCTGATCATCCAGCACTTCGAGGAGGTCATCCTCGCCGATGACGACAGCGGCACCACCCAGCCGCTGAATGCGCGCTTCCGCCTGCATGACGGTTATATTGAAGCGGCCAGGCCGAACGTGTTCAAGCGCACCCCGTTCGCCATGCTGGAAATCTTCGTGCTGATGGCCCAGCACCCCGAGATCAAGGGCGTACGCGCCGATACCGTGCGCCTGCTGCGCGAGCACCGCCACCTGATCGACGACACCTTCCGCACCGATATCCGCAACACCAGCCTGTTCATCGAGCTGTTCAAGTGCGAAATCGGCATCCACCGCAACCTGCGGCGGATGAACCGCTACGGCATCCTTGGCCGCTACCTGCCGGAGTTCGGCCTGATCGTCGGGCAGATGCAGCACGACCTGTTCCACATCTATACGGTCGATGCGCACACCCTCAACCTCATCAAGCACCTGCGCAAGCTGCAATACACGCCGGTGTCCGAGAAATTCCCGCTGGCCAGCAAGCTCATGGGCCGCCTGCCCAAGCCTGAGCTGATCTACCTGGCCGGCCTGTACCACGACATCGGCAAGGGCCGCCAGGGCGACCATTCCGAGCTGGGCGCGGTGGATGCGCAGAAATTCTGCGAACGCCACCAACTGCCGGCCTGGGACAGCCGGCTGATCGTCTGGCTGGTGCAGAACCACCTGGTGATGTCGACCACCGCCCAGCGCAAGGACCTGTCCGACCCGCAGGTGATCAACGATTTTGCCCTGCACGTGGGCGACGAGACGCGCCTGGACTACCTGTACGTGCTGACCGTGGCCGATATCAACGCCACCAACCCCAGCCTGTGGAACTCGTGGCGGGCCAGCCTGCTGCGCCAGCTCTACACCGAGACCAAGCGCGCCCTGCGCCGTGGCCTGGAAAACCCGCTGGACCGCGAAGAGCAGATTCGTCAGACCCAATTGGCAGCGCTGGATATCCTGGTGCGCGAAGGCACCGACCCGGACGACGTCGAGCAGCTGTGGTCGCAGCTGGGCGATGACTACTTCCTCAAGCACACCGCTGCCGACGTGGCCTGGCACAGTGACGCAATCCTTCAGCAGCCGGCCGATGGCGGGCCGCTGGTGCTGATCAAGGAAACCACCCAGCGCGAGTTCGAGGGTGGTACGCAGATTTTCATCTATGCCCCCGACCAGCACGACTTCTTCGCCGTGACGGTGGCGGCCATGTCGCAGCTGAACCTGAACATTCATGACGCGCGGATCATCACCTCGAGCAGCCAGTTCACCCTCGACACCTACATCGTGCTGGACAACGACGGCGGCTCGATCGGCGACAACCCGCAGCGGGTCAAGCAGATTCGCAACGGTCTGACCGAAGCGCTGCGCAACCCCGAGGACTACCCGACCATCATCCAGCGCCGGGTGCCGCGCCAGCTCAAGCACTTCGACTTCCCGCCACAGGTGACCATCCTCAACGATGCCCAGCGACCGGTGACCATCCTCGAAATCACCGCCCCCGACCGCCCAGGCCTGCTGGCCCGGCTGGGGCGGATCTTCCTGGAGTTCGACCTGTCACTGCAGAACGCCAAGATCGCCACCCTTGGCGAGCGGGTGGAAGACGTGTTCTTCATCACCGATGCCGACAACCAGCCGTTGTCCGACCCACAGCTGTGCAGCCGACTGCAGGAGGCCATCGTCCAGCAGTTGCAGACCGGCCAGGCCAGCGATGCCAGCCCTACCCGCGTGACCTTTTAACGACTAGATGATTGACGAGACCTTGCGCCAATGAACCATGCCCTGACCCAGCTTCAGCCCTATCCGTTCGAGAAGCTCCGCGCCCTGCTGGGCAGCGTGAAGCCTGCGGCAGACAAACGCGCCATCGCCCTGTCGATCGGTGAGCCGAAGCACGAATCGCCGGCGTTCGTCGCCCAGGCCATGGCCGACAACCTCGACAAGCTGGCGGTGTACCCGAGCACCATCGGCCTGCCGGCCCTGCGCCAGGCCATTGGCCAGTGGTGCGAGCGGCGCTTTGGCGTACCGGCCGGCTGGCTGGACGCCGACCGCCACATCCTGCCGGTAAACGGCACCCGTGAAGCGCTGTTCGCCTTCACCCAGGCCGTGGTCAACCGCGCCGATGACGGCCTGGTGGTCAGCCCCAATCCGTTCTACCAGATCTACGAAGGCGCAGCGCTGCTGGCCGGTGCCACCCCGCACTACCTGCCGTGCCTGGAAAGCAACGGCTTCAACCCTGACTTCGACGCCGTGCCGGTTGATGTGTGGAAGCGTTGCCAGATCCTGTTCCTGTGCTCACCGGGCAATCCCACGGGCGCACTGGTGCCGATGGATACCCTGAAGAAGTTGATTGCCCTGGCCGACGAGCACGATTTCGTGATTGCCGCCGACGAGTGCTACAGCGAACTGTACTTCGACGAGGACGCCCCGCCACCGGGTCTGCTGACTGCCTGTGCGGAACTGGGCCGCAGCGACTTCAAGCGCTGCGTGGTATTCCACAGCCTGTCCAAGCGCTCCAACCTGCCAGGTCTGCGCTCTGGCTTCGTCGCCGGTGACGCCGAGATCATCAAGCCGTTCCTGCTGTACCGTACCTACCACGGCTGCGCCATGCCGGTACAAACCCAGCTGGCCAGCATCGCTGCCTGGCAGGATGAAGCGCATGTGCGCGAGAACCGCGACCAGTACCGCGCCAAGTACGATGCCGTGCTGGATATCCTGCAGCCGGTGCTGGATGTGCAGCGCCCGGATGGCAGCTTCTACCTGTGGGCCAAGGTGCCCGGCGGCGATGCCGAGTTCACCCGTGACCTGTTCGAGGCCCAGCATGTGACGGTGGTGCCGGGGTCGTACCTGTCGCGTGAAGTGAATGGCGTGAACCCGGGCGCCGGGCGCGTGCGCATGGCGCTGGTTGCACCGCTGGCCGAGTGCATCGAGGCGGCGGAGCGGATTCGCGAATTCCTGCAGAACCGCTGATTCGACAGAGGCCGTACAATTATTGAGTGTTGTGCAGTACCTGTGGGAGATGGCCCAGCCCTTTGGGCTGCGCTGTCGCATAGAGAACTGAATTCGCAAGCGGTCCGTGCATCCTGTGGGAGCGGCTTTAGCCGCGAAGAATCCAACGCGGTGCATGGCACCACGTCGCCTGATTCGCGGGTAAACCCGCTCCCACAGGGCCGCAAAGCGACCCCCTGCGGTCTACCTGACCGCCCCTAGGTTTGCCTCACTCATATCCAGCTCACCCAGCACCTGCCGCACCACTTCATCCCCCACCAGATGCTGGCGATGTAGCTCATACAACTCCAGCCGCTGCGCCCGCAGCGCCCGCAAGCGCAAACGCCGCTCCAGCAGGTCCATCTGCTCGGCCAGGGCCTTGGCTTCGGCACTGTCGTTGTAACTGTCCAGTTCATCGCGGTATTCCGCCATCAACCGCGCCTTCAGCTCGGTCGCCAGGGTCGCCTGCGCGGCATCCTGCGGGGCCTTGCTGTCGATCACTTCCTCTGCCTCCAGCGCATGGATCGCCGCCTCCGCCGTGCGCCGCCAGGCTTCCTGCACCTCTTGGTGCAAGCGCTCGTCAGGGCTCTTGGTCACCCCACGCAGCAATAGCGGCAGGGCGATACAGGCACTGATCAACGACAGCAGGATCACCCCGGCGGCAATGAAGATCAGCAGGTCACGCTCCGGGAAGACCTTGCCGACACCTATCAGCAACGGGATCGACATCACACCGGCGAGGGTAACCGCACCGCGCACGCCGCCCAAGGTCAGCAGCCAGCAGGAGCGGGCCGTGGGCATCAGTACCAGCGCCGGCTTGCCGCGCCAGCGGCGCACCACACCGATCGAGCGCCAGATGCTCTGCACCCAGATGAATCGCAGCAGAATCAGCGCGGCGAAGATCGCCACCACGTCCAGGCAGCGGTAGGCCAGGGTCGGCCACACGGTCGTTTCATGGCTGACCACCGCCTTGATGATATCTGGCAGCTGCAGGCCCAGCAGCAGGAAGATCAGGCCGTTGAAAGCGAACTCCAGCAGCGACCACACGCTGCGGTTGAGCAGGCGCGTGCTGGTCTGCCGTGGCAGCAGGTCGAGCCAGCTCTGCATCATGCCGGCCGCCACCGCCGAAAGGATGCCCGACACGCCCAGGCGCTCGGCCAGCACGTAGGCGGCAAACGGCAGCAGCAACATGAACACCACGTGGGTAGCGGGATCGTCCCAGCCACGGGTAATCATCCACATGCGCAGGCGTCCGATCAGCCAGCTCAGGGCCACGCCCACCGCCAGGCCACCCAGTGCGACCAGCACGAAACTGAAACTCGCGTCGGCCAGCGAGAACGCCCCGGTGATCGCCGCCGCCAAGGCAAACTTGAAGGTCACCAGGCCCGACGCATCATTCATCAGTGCCTCACCCTGCAACATGTGCATCAGCGGGGTGGGCAGGCGGTCCTGGGTAATCGCCGAAACGGCCACGGCGTCGGTCGGCGAAAGCACTGCAGCCAAAGCGAAGGCCACCGGCAACGGGATGCTCGGCAGCAACCAGTGAATGAAGTAACCGGCGCCGACCACGGTAAACAGCACCAGGCCCACGGCCAGCGCCACCACCGGCCCGCGAATGCGCCACAACTCGCGCTTGGGAATGCGCCAGCCGTCGGCGAACAGCAACGGCGGCAGGAACAGGAACAGGAACAGCTCGGGGTCCAAAGCCACATGCAGGCCCAGTGTCGGCCACGCGAGCAAGGCACCGGCGGCGATCTGCACCAGCGGCAAGGGCAACGGAATCATGCGGCCGACCAGCTTCGACACGCTGACCAGCGTCAGCAGGATGAGGACGGTGTAGGCGGACTGCATCCGGGAAAGCTTCCTTTGTGAACCAGAAACGACAACAGGGCGAAACATCGCCATTGAAACAATATGTTAGCGGCGATGGGCGATTCGGGGCCGCTGCACGATAGTCGCAGGTGGCGAATTAACATGTAACATGATGATACCCAGCAATCGTGACTGACGTTGGCAAGTATCGTGCGCGAGTCAAGGGCTTGAACTGCTGGGATCTCGTCGTATAATCGACCTTAACGAATAACGTTAAGCATTCAACCCCATGATTCGAAGCTTCAGCTGTGCCGACACGGAAGCACTTTTTACTCATGGAAAGACACGGCGGTGGTCAGATATCAAGTCAGTTGCGGAGCGCAAACTGGCCATGCTCGATGCCGCAGCAGAGCTGCGAGACCTTCGGTCGCCACCTGGCAACCGTCTCGAGGCATTGAGCGGCAACCGGGCTGGCCAGCACAGTATCCGTGTCAATGACCAATGGCGCCTGTGCTTTATCTGGACCGACAACGGGCCGATTAACGTTGAAATTGTCGATTACCACTGAGGTGCATCATGCTCAAGAGCGGTATGCGTCCGATTCATCCCGGAGAAGTCCTGCGTGAGGACTTCCAGAAAGAAATGGGTTTCAGCGCCGCGGCACTGGCCCGGGCGCTAGGCGTTGCCACGCCAACCGTCAACAATATCCTGCGTGAACGGGGCGGTGTTTCCGCCGACATGGCGCTGCGCCTGTCCATCTGCCTGGACACCACCCCCGAGTTCTGGCTCAACCTGCAGACCGCCTTCGATCTGCGCACCGCCGAACAGCAACACGGTGATGAGATCATCGGTTCGGTACAGCGCCTGGTCGCTTGAGACATACCTTGATCAGTAAACATGGGCACCACGGGCGTGGCGCCGCGAGGATCGTTCCCGCATAATCCCGCGAATGACATCGGAAAACGGAGAGATTGGGGCAGCCTGTGATCCCCAATGCACACAATGACCTACACGCTCTACGGCATCAAAGCCTGCGACACCATGAAAAAGGCGCGTACCTGGCTCGAAGACCAGGCCATCGCCTACGAATTCCACGATTACAAGACCCAAGGCATCGACCGCGACAGCCTGAACCGCTGGTGCGACGAGCACGGCTGGGAAGTCATCCTCAACCGTGCCGGCACTACCTTCCGCAAGCTGGACGACGCCTGCAAGGCCGACCTCGACCAGGCCAAGGCCGTCGAGTTGATGCTGGCCCAGCCGTCGATGATCAAGCGTCCGGTGCTCAACCTTGGCGCGCGTACCCTGGTCGGCTTCAAGCCTGACCTGTACGCCGCTGCCCTGGCCTGAGCCCTACCCTATTTCGCACGAGGTAATCACATGTCCAATACCCTGTTCAGCCTGGCCTTCGGTGTCGGCTCCCAGAACCGCCAGGGCGCCTGGCTGGAAGTGTTCTACGCACAACCGCTGCTCAACCCGAGCGCCGATCTGGTCGCTGCAGTAGCCCCTGTTCTCGGTTACCAAGGTGGCAACCAGGCCATCACCTTCAGCAACGCCCAGGCCGCGCAACTGGCCGAAGCCGTGAAAGGTGTGGATGCCGCCCAGGCCGCCCTGCTGACCCGCCTGGCTGAAAGCCACAAGCCGCTGGTCGCCACCCTGCTGGCCGAAGACGCCGCGCTGACCTCGACCCCGGAGGCCTACCTCAAGCTGCACCTGCTGTCGCACCGCCTGGTCAAGCCGCACGGCTTGAGCCTGGCCGGCATTTTCCCGCTGCTGCCGAACGTGGCCTGGACCAACCAGGGCGCGGTCGATCTGGCCGAGTTGGCCGAGCTGCAACTGGAAGCGCGCCTGAAGGGCGAGCTGCTGGAAGTGTTCTCGGTGGACAAGTTCCCGAAAATGACCGACTACGTGGTCCCGGCCGGCGTGCGTATCGCCGACACCGCCCGTGTGCGCCTGGGCGCCTACATCGGCGAAGGCACCACCATCATGCACGAAGGCTTCGTCAACTTTAACGCTGGCACCGAAGGCCCGGGCATGATCGAAGGCCGCGTTTCCGCTGGCGTGTTCGTCGGCAAGGGTTCCGACCTGGGCGGCGGCTGCTCGACCATGGGCACCCTGTCCGGTGGCGGCAATATCGTCATCAAGGTTGGCGAAGGCTGCCTGATCGGCGCCAACGCCGGTATCGGCATTCCGCTGGGCGACCGCAACACCGTCGAAGCCGGCCTGTACATCACCGCTGGTACCAAGGTGAACCTGCTGGACGAGAACAACCAGCTGGTCAAAGTGGTCAAGGCCCGCGACCTGGCCGGCCAGACCGACCTGCTGTTCCGCCGCAACTCGCTGAATGGCGCGGTAGAGTGCAAGACCCACAAGTCGGCCATCGAGCTGAACGAAGCACTGCACGCGCACAACTGAGAATCCGTCAGCCCCTGTAGACGCGAGCTTGCTCGCGAACAGCGGATTCTCAGCGTTTGAAATGTTAAGATCGGGTCTGGCACCACGCCAGACCCGTTTTTCATTCCAGGCCCCGCGACCATGTTCCAGCCCTCCCCCTGGCGTGCCGATTTTCCCGCTATCGCCGCCCTGCAACGGCAGCACCAGACCTACCTGGACAGCGCCGCCACCACCCAGAAGCCGCAAGCCCTGCTTGATGCCCTGGGCCATTACTATGGCCATGGCGCGGCCAACGTGCACCGTGCCCAGCACTTGCCCGGCGCACTGGCGACCCAGGCTTTCGAAACCAGCCGCGACAAGGTTGCCGCCTGGCTCAATGCGGCAGACTCACGGCAGATCATCTTCACCCACGGCGCTACCTCGGCACTGAACCTGCTGGCCTATGGCCTGGAACACCGCTTCGAGGCCGGCGACGAAATTGCCGTCAGCGCCCTGGAGCACCATGCCAACCTGCTGCCCTGGCAACAGCTGGCGCGTCGGCGCAACCTGCGCCTGGTGGTGCTGCCACTGGATGCCCATGGCCGCATCGACCTGGACCAGGCGCTGCAACTGATCGGCCCACGCACCCGGGTGCTGGCGGTGAGCCAGCTGTCCAACGTGCTGGGCACCTGGCAGCCGCTGCCGGCGCTGCTGGCCCATGCCCGTGCGCAAGGCACGCTGACCGTGGTCGACGGTGCCCAGGGCGTGGTGCATGGCCGCCATGATGTGCAGCAGCTTGGCTGCGACTTCTATGTCTTCTCCAGCCACAAGCTGTACGGCCCGGAAGGCGTTGGCGTGCTGTACGGCCGCAGCCAGGCGCTGGATCTGCTGCATCACTGGCAGTTCGGTGGCGAGATGGTGCAACTGGCCGAGTACCAGAGTGCCAGCTTCCGCCCGGCGCCGTTGGGGTTCGAGGCGGGGACACCGCCGATCGCCGGGGTGATCGGCCTGGGTGCAACCCTGGATTACCTGGCCAGCCTCGATGCCCAGGCGCTCGAAAGCCATGAAACCAGCCTGCACCAGCATCTGCTGCGTGGCCTGGCGGACCGCGATGGTGTGCGCATTCTTGGCACGCCACAGGCGGCCCTTGCCAGTTTCGTCATCGAAGGCGTGCACAACGCCGACATCGCCCACCTGCTGACCGAGCAAGGCATTGCCGTGCGTGCCGGGCACCACTGTGCCATGCCGCTGCTGAAGGGCTTGGGCCTGGAGGGAGCGATCCGCGTGTCATTGGGGCTGTATAACGACAGCGATGACGTGCAGCGTTTCTTCGAGGCGCTGGATCAAGGCCTGGAGCTGTTGCGATGACCCTGCCGGACCAGGCGCGCCAGGCGCTGGAAGCTTTCGAGCAGGGCAAGGGCTGGGAACAGCGTGCGCGGCTGCTGATGCAGTGGGGCGACCGGCTGGAACCGCTGGCTGACACTGAAAAGACCGAGGCCAACCGGGTGCATGGCTGCGAAAGCCTGGTATGGCTGGTGGCCGAGCAGGTTGAGGGGGTATGGCGCTTCAAGGCCGGTAGCGACGCGCGCTTGTTGCGCGGGCTGCTGGCGTTGTTGCTGGTGCGGGTACAGGGGTTGGCCAGTGACGAGCTGGCCGGGCTTGATCTGCGTGAGTGGTTCACTCAGCTGGGGCTGGAAAGACAGCTATCACCGTCGCGCAGCAACGGCCTGCATGCGGTTTTGCAGCGGATGGCAGAGTTGGCGTCCAACCGCTAGATCGGCGCTGGCTTCTTCGCGGGTGAACCCGCTCCCACAGGTACAGCGCCAGCCTGAGCGCTGCGTGGACCAGGTGGGAGCGGGTTCACCCGCGAAGAGGCCCGCGCGGTCTATTCGGACTTGACCCGCTCCGAGGGCCGCCGCGCCCCGCCCACCAGCTTCTCCACCGCCTTGCTCGCCGCCACCATGCCAAAGGTCGCGGTCACCATCATCACCGCGCCAAAGCCACCCGAGCAGTCCAGCCGCACGCCCTCGCCGACGAAGCTTTTCTGCAGGCAAACGCTGCCATCGCCCTTGGGGTAGCGCAGTTGTTCGCTGGAGAACACGCATGGCACGCCATAGTTGCGGCTGACATTGCGCGAGAAGTTGTAGTCGCGGCGCAGGGTGGAACGCACCCGCGAGGCCAGCGGGTCATTGAAGGTCTTGTTCAGGTCGGCGATCTGGATCTGTGTCGGGTCGATCTGCCCGCCGGCGCCACCCGTGGTGACGATGGCGATCTTGCGCCGCCGGCACCAGGCGATCAGCGCCGCCTTGGCCATGACGCTGTCGATGCAGTCGATCACACAGTCGAGGTTCTCGGTGATGTACTCGACCATGGTGTCGCGGGTGACGAAGTCGGCCACCGCATGCACCGTGCACGCCGGGTTGATCGCCCGCAGGCGCTCGGCCATGACCTCGACCTTGGGCCGCCCCACCTGCCCTTCCAGGGCATGGGCCTGGCGGTTGGTGTTGCTGACGCAGACGTCGTCGAGGTCGAACAGGGTGATCTCGCCCACGCCACTACGGGCCAGCGCTTCCGCCGCCCACGAGCCTACCCCGCCAATACCGACCACGGCCACATGGGCCTGGCCCAGACGGTGCAACCCCTGGTCGCCATACAGCCGGGCAACGCCGGCGAAGCGTGGATCTTCTGTGCTCATGTTCATACCCCAAAAAACCGGCGCGCATTATATGCCAGCGGGCCCATGGCCTGCATCGTTAGGAAAGACACTGCCAACCCTGCTTTAATGTCCTATCACTTCGACACATATGGACGACAATGTCTTCACGTAAATTCGGCCTGAACCTGGTCGTGGTCCTGGCCATCGCCGCGTTGTTCACCGGGTTCTGGGCACTGATCAATCGCCCGGTTTCCGCCCCCGCCTGGCCCGAGCAGATCTCTGGCTTCTCGTATTCACCGTTCCGTCTGGGCGAAAGCCCGCAGAAGGGCCAGTACCCCAGTGACGACGAGATGCGCCAGGACCTGGAGCAGTTGAGCAAACTGACCGACAGCATCCGGATCTACACCGTAGAGGGCACCCAGGCGGATATCCCGCGCCTGGCCGAGGAATTCGGCCTGCGGGTAACCCTGGGCATCTGGATCAGCCCGGACCTGGAGCGCAACGAGCGCGAAATCGCCACGGCCATCCAGCTGGCCAACACGTCGCGCAGCGTGGTGCGGGTAGTGGTCGGCAACGAGGCGCTGTTCCGTGAGGAAGTCACCCCGGAGAACCTGATCAAATACCTCGACCGGGTACGCGCAGCCGTCAAGGTGCCGGTGACCACCAGTGAGCAATGGCACATCTGGAAGGAAAACCCGCAGCTGGCCAAGCACGTCGACCTGATTGCCGCGCACATCCTGCCGTACTGGGAGTTCGTGCCGATGAAGGATTCGGTCGAGTTCGTGCTCGACCGCGCCCGCGAGCTGAAACACCAGTTCCCGCGCAAACCCCTGCTGCTGTCGGAAGTCGGCTGGCCGAGCAACGGCCGCATGCGCGGCGGTGCCGATGCCACCCAGGCCGACCAGGCCATCTACCTGCGCACCCTGGTCAACACCCTCAACCGCCGTGGCTACAATTACTTCGTCATCGAAGCCTACGACCAGCCGTGGAAAGCCAGCGACGAAGGCTCGGTGGGCGCCTACTGGGGCGTGTACAACGCCGAACGCCAGCAAAAATTCAACTTCGACGGCCCGGTAGTGGCCATCCCGCAGTGGCGTGCCCTGGCGGTGGCCTCGGTGGTGCTGGCGATGATTGCCCTGATGGTGCTGTTCATCGACGGCTCGGCCCTGCGCCAGCGCGGCCGCACCTTCCTGACCTTCATCACCTTCTTGTGCGGGTCGGTGCTGGTATGGATCGCCTACGACTACAGCCAGCAATACAGCACCTGGTTCAGCCTGACCGTGGGCGTGCTGCTGGCCCTCGGCGCGCTGGGCGTGTTCATCGTGCTGCTGACCGAGGCCCACGAACTGGCCGAGGCAGTATGGATACACAAGCGCCGGCGCGAGTTCCTGCCGGTACAGGCCGACAGCGCCTACCGGCCCAAGGTATCGGTGCATGTGCCGTGCTACAACGAGCCGCCGGAGATGGTCAAACAGACCCTCGATGCCCTGGCCGCGCTGGACTACCCCGACTACGAAGTGCTGGTGATCGACAACAACACCAAGGACCCGGCCGTATGGGAGCCACTCAAGGCCCATTGCGAAAAACTCGGCGAGCGCTTCAGGTTCTTCCACGTCGCGCCCCTGGCCGGCTTCAAGGGCGGCGCGCTGAACTACCTGATCCCGCACACCGCCAAGGACGCCGAAGTGATCGCGGTGATCGACTCGGACTACTGCGTCGATCGCAACTGGCTCAAGCACATGGTGCCGCACTTCGCCGACCCGAAAATTGCCGTGGTGCAGTCACCGCAGGACTACCGCGACCAGCACGAAAGCGCCTTCAAGAAACTGTGCTACAGCGAGTACAAGGGCTTCTTCCACATCGGCATGGTCACCCGCAACGATCGTGACGCGATCATCCAGCACGGCACCATGACCATGACCCGGCGCAGCGTGCTGGAAGAGCTGGGCTGGGCCGAGTGGTGCATCTGCGAGGACGCCGAACTGGGCTTGCGGGTGTTCGAGAAAGGCCTGTCGGCCGCCTACGCCCACAACAGCTACGGCAAGGGCCTGATGCCCGACACCTTCATCGACTTCAAGAAGCAACGTTTCCGCTGGGCCTACGGCGCCATCCAGATCATCAAGCACCACGCCAGCGCCCTGCTGCGCGGCAAGGGCAGCGAGCTGACCCGCGGCCAGCGCTACCACTTCCTGGCCGGCTGGCTGCCGTGGATCGCCGATGGCATGAACATCTTCTTCACCATCGGCGCACTGCTGTGGTCGGCGGCGATGATCATCGTGCCGCACCGGGTCGATCCGCCGCTGATGATCTTTGCCATTCCGCCGCTGGCGCTGTTCTTCTTCAAGGTCGGCAAGATCATCTTCCTCTACCGCCGCGCGGTAGGGGTGAACCTGAAGGATGCCTTTGCTGCGGCGCTGGCGGGGCTGGCACTGTCGCATACCATCGCCAAGGCGGTGCTGTACGGCTTCTTCACCAGCAGCATGCCGTTCTTCCGCACCCCGAAGAACGCCGACAGCCATGGGCTGCTGGTGGCGATTTCCGAAGCGCGGGAAGAGCTGTTCATCATGTTGCTGCTGTGGGGCGCGGCGCTGGGCATCTACCTGGTACAAGGGCTGCCAAGCTCGGACATGCGTTTCTGGGTGGCGATGTTGCTGGTGCAGTCATTGCCTTATGTGGCAGCGTTGGTGATGGCCTTCCTGTCTTCGCTACCCAAGCCGGTGGAAAAGGCCGCCGAACCGCAACAGGCTTGAGATCCTGGGGGCGCTTTGCGCCCCTTTCGCGACACAAGGCCGCTCCCACGGGATCACCACAGCCCATCAGGCGTGTGCAATACCTGTGGGAGCGGCCTTGTGTCGCGAAAGGGCCGCAAAGCGGCCCCAATGGCCCATCGGTTTGATATAAGATAACGCCCCTCAGATTTCCCCGCCTTGCCCCGGAGTCCCCCATGACGGCCCCAGCCGAGCTCTCGCCTACCCTTCAACTGGCCTGCGACCTGATCCGTCGCCCCTCGGTCACCCCCGTCGACGCCGACTGCCAGGCGCAGATGATGAACCGCCTGGGCGCCGTAGGCTTCCAGCTCGAGCCGATGCGCATCGAGGACGTCGACAACTTCTGGGCCACCCACGGCAGCCAGGACGGCCCGGTGCTGTGCTTCGCCGGCCACACCGACGTGGTACCCACCGGCCCGGTGCAGCAATGGCAACATGAGCCGTTCGAAGCGCTGATCGACGCCGACGGCATGCTCTGCGGCCGTGGCGCCGCCGACATGAAAGGCAGCCTCGCCTCCATGGTGATTGCCAGCGAGCGCTTCGTGCAGGACTACCCGGACCACCGCGGCAAGGTCGCGTTCCTGATCACCAGCGACGAGGAAGGCCCGGCCCACCATGGCACCAAAGCCGTGGTCGAACGCCTGAAAGCACGCAACGAGCGCTTGGACTGGTGCATCGTCGGCGAACCTTCCAGCACAACCCTGCTGGGTGACGTGGTCAAGAACGGCCGCCGTGGCTCGCTGGGCGCCAAGCTGACCGTGCGCGGCAAGCAGGGCCATGTGGCCTACCCGCACCTGGCGCGCAACCCGATCCACCTGGCCGCGCCGGCCCTGGCGGAACTGGCGGCCGAGCACTGGGACGAAGGCAATGCGTTCTTCCCGCCGACCAGCTTCCAGATCTCCAACCTCAATTCCGGCACCGGCGCCACCAACGTGGTCCCGGGCGAGCTGACTGCACTGTTCAACTTCCGCTTCTCCACCGAGTCGACCGTCGAAGGCCTGCAGGCGCGGGTATCGGCGATCCTCGACAAGCATGAACTGGACTGGTCGATCGACTGGGCGCTGTCGGGCCTGCCGTTCCTCACCGAACCGGGCGAATTGCTGGACGCCGTCTCGGCCAGCATCAAGGGGGTCACCGGCCGCGACACCCAGCCGTCGACCAGCGGCGGTACCTCCGATGGCCGTTTCATCGCCACCATGGGCACCCAGGTGGTCGAGCTCGGCCCGGTCAACGCCACTATCCACCAGGTGGATGAGCGGATCCTGGCCAGCGACCTCGACCTGCTGACCGAAATCTATTACCAGACCCTGGTCCGGTTGCTCGCCTGATGCTCGCCTGCCCGCTTTGCCAGGCGCCGCTGAGCCGGCTCGACAATGGTGTGGTGTGCCCGGCCGGCCACCGCTTCGACCGCGCCCGCCAGGGTTACCTGAACCTGCTGCCGGTGCAGCACAAGAACAGCCGCGACCCGGGTGACAACCAGGCCATGGTCGAAGCCCGCCGCGATTTCCTCGACGCCGGCCACTACGCGCCGGTGGCGCGCCGCCTGGCCGAGCTGGCCGCCGAGCGCCAGCCCGGTGCCTGGCTGGACATCGGCTGTGGCGAGGGTTACTACACCGCGCAGATCGCCCAGGCCCTGCCGGCCGCCGACGGTTACGCCCTGGACATCTCGCGCGAGGCGGTCAAGCGTGCCTGCCGACGCGCGCCCGAGGTCACCTGGATGGTCGCCAGCATGGCCCGTGTACCGCTTGCCGACACCAGCTGCCAGTTCATCGCCAGCGTGTTCAGTCCGCTGGACTGGGCCGAGGCCAGGCGCCTGCTCAGCCCCGGCGGCGGCCTGATGCGGGTCGGGCCCACCAGCGGCCACCTGATGGAACTGCGCGAAGTGCTCTACGATGAAGTGCGCCCGTACGCCGACGACAAACACCTGGCCCTGGTCCCCGAAGGCATGACCCATGCCCACAGCGAAACCCTGGAGTTCCGCCTGAGCCTGGCCGCGCCCAAAGCCCGCGCCGACCTGCTGGCCATGACCCCGCACGGCTGGCGCGCCAGTGCCGAAAAGCGTGCCCGGGTGATCGACCAGCCCGAGCCGTTCGAGGTCACGGTTTCCATGCGTTATGACTATTTCGTGCGCCAAGACTGAGCACACCTGGAGCCCTTATGCGCCAACCTGATATCGAGATCTACCTGAAGGACGCCGACGTCGACCACAAGCAGATTGCCGAGTGGCTCGCCCAGGCGATCGGCCCGTGCAGCGAGTGGAAGCAGAAAGGCCATACTTTCAAATGCCAGGCCGGTAACATTCCGGTCACCTGGCTACCCAAGGCTGTAGGGAAATGGAACAGCCTGTACCTGGAAAGCGACCAGACGCCGTGGGCCGATGACGTCGCCTGCGCCCGCGCCGCATTTGCCGCACTGGGTGTGGAAGTGCGCTGCGCGCCAGGTGGCTGGGTGGAAGAAGACGGGGAAGAAGATGCCGACCGCTGGGTCCGCATCAGCGCCGACGGTGAAGAGGAAATCACCTGGCGCACCAACTGAAAAATGGTTGCTTCAGGCTGCAAGTTACACGGTCAACTTGCAGCTTGAGGCCTACCACATGAGGCTCAGAGGCCTACTACGTCCTCGGCTTGCAGGCCCTTCTGGCCCTGCACGCAGGCGTATTCCACCCGCTGTCCTTCGACCAGGGTACGATGCCCCTCACCGCGAATCGCCCGATAGTGGACGAACACATCCGCCCCACCTTCGCGCTGAATGAAGCCATAACCCTTGGCATCGTTGAACCACTTTACATTCCCAGTCTCACGAGACGACATCTGAACTACTCCGGATTTTTATTGTGAAGATCGCCTTGTAGACACAGGGGTCTGCTCCCTGTGTCGACGCCGCTTGCGCAAATATCCTGCAAGTGGCAGGCCGAGTATATGACACAGAACAAAAAAATTTGATGACCATCGCGCCGTTCGGCGATTTTTGCTGAACTTGCGCGGATACGGCAGACTAATTGGCCGGATACCCACCTGAACATCACACCCAGGGCACACACCCCATGACCCGTTCCCCCCTGCGCCGCCTGATCTTCGGCGCCCTGCGTCGCCTGTTGTACCTGTGGGTGCGCTCCGAAACCATCAACCAGTCCTCCCTCACCCTCAAGCTCGACCGCAGCCGCCCGGTGTTCTATGCCCTGCCCTCGCCCGCGCTCACCGACCTGGCCGTGCTCGACCATGAATGCACCAAGGCGGGCCTGCCGCGCCCGGTACTGCCGGTGGCGGTTGGCCCGCTGCAGGAGCCGGCGGCCTTTTTCTACCTGACCCCGGACCCGGACTGGCTCGGCCGCCATGACAAGCGCGGCGCCCCGCCCACCCTGGAGCGCCTGGTCGCCGCCGTCAGCCAGCATGCCGAAGAGGATGCGCAGATCATTCCGGTCAGTGTGTTCTGGGGCCAGACCCCGGACAGTGAATCCAGCCCGTGGAAGCTGCTGTTCGCCGACAGCTGGGCGGTTACCGGGCGCCTGCGCCGGCTGCTGACCGTACTGATCCTCGGGCGCAAGACCCGTGTGCAATTCTCCGCCCCCATCCACCTGCGCGAACTAGTGCAGCACAACAAGGGCCACCAGCGTACCGTGCGCATGGCCCAGCGCCTGATGCGCGTGCATTTTCGCAACCTCAAGACCGCCGTCATCGGCCCGGACATCTCGCACCGGCGCAACCTGGTCAAGGGCCTGATCCATGCGCCCCAGGTGCGCCAGGCCATCGTCGATCAGGCGCAGCGCGAAAACCTGCCGCTGGCCAAGGCCGAAGCCCAGGCTCTGCGCTATGGCAACGAGATCGCCTCGGACTACACCTACACCGCCATCCGCTTCCTCGAAGTGGTGCTCAGCTGGTTCTGGAACAAGATCTACGACGGCATCAAGGTCAACCACATCGAGCAGGTGCAGGGCATCGCTCCCGGCCACGAAGTGATCTACGTACCGTGCCACCGCAGCCACATCGACTACCTGCTGCTATCGTACCTGTTGTTCCGCAACGGCTTGACCCCGCCGCACGTGGCCGCGGGCATCAACCTCAACATGCCGCTGGTGGGTAACCTGCTGCGCCGTGGCGGCGCCTTCTTCATGCGCCGCACGTTCAAGGGCAACCCGCTGTACACCGCGGTGTTCAACGAGTACCTGCACACCCTGTACACCAAGGGCTTCCCGGTCGAGTACTTCGTCGAAGGCGGCCGCTCGCGCACCGGGCGCATGCTGCAGCCACGCACCGGGATGCTGGCCATTACCCTGCGCAGCTTCCTGCGCTCGTCGCGCACGCCGATCGTGTTCGTGCCGGTGTACATCGGCTACGAGCGCGTGCTCGAAGGCCGCACCTACCTGGGCGAGCTGCGCGGTGCCAGCAAGAAGAAAGAGTCGATCTTCGACATTTTCAAGGTGTTCGGCGCGCTCAAGCAGCGCTTTGGCCAGGTATACGTGAACTTCGGCGAACCGATCCGCCTGGCCAGCTTCCTCGACCAGCAACAACCCGGCTGGCGTGAACAGGACCACGGCCCGCAGTACCGCCCGGCCTGGCTCAACGCCACCACCACCCGCCTGGGCGAAACCGTGGCCCGCCACCTCAACGAGGCGGCCGCGATCAACCCGGTCAACCTGGTAGCCCTGGCGCTGCTGTCCACCAGCCGCCTGGCCCTGGACGAACGCGCCTTGACCCGCGTGCTCGACCTGTACCTGGCGCTGCTGCGCGAGGTGCCCTACTCGCCGCACACCACCCTGCCCGACGGCGACGGCCAGACGCTGATCGAACACGTGCGCAGCATGAACCTGGTGGCCGAGCAGAAGGACGCCTTGGGCCGCATCCTCTACCTGGATGAAGGCAACGCGGTCCTGATGACCTACTACCGCAACAACGTGCTGCACATCTTCGCCCTGCCGGCGCTGCTGGCGAGCTTCTTCCTCAGCAGCTCGCGCATGAGCCGCGAACTGCTGGGCCAGTATGTGCATGCGTTGTACCCGTACCTGCAGGCCGAATTGTTCCTGCGCTGGACGCCAGAGCAACTGGACGAAGTCATTGACCAATGGCTGGCCGCACTGGTCGAACAGGGGCTGCTGCGCCTGGACAACGATGTATACGTGCGCCCGGCGCCCAGCTCGCGGCAGTTCGTGCTACTGACCCTGCTCGCCCGCACCATCACCCAGACCCTGCAGCGCTTCTACATGGCCACCTCGCTGCTGCTGAACAACGGGCAGAACAGCCTCAGTGCCGAAGAACTGGAAGACCTGTGCGTGATGATGGCCCAGCGCCTGTCGATCCTGCATGGCCTGAACGCCCCGGAGTTCTTCGACAAGACCCTGTTCCGCCACTTCATCCAGACCCTGATCGAGCAAGGCGTGCTGCATGCAGATGCCCTGGGCAAGCTGGGTTATCACGACAAGCTGGGCGAGCTGGCCGAAGGTGTGGCCAAGCGCGTGCTATCGGCCGAGCTGCGCCTGTCGATCCGCCAAGTGGCGTTGCACCGTGAGGACGGGCTGGAGACCTCTTGACTCTGATGGGGGCCGCCACAGCATTTGCAGCGCCTGGTAGATCGAGCGCCGCCCGCGCGGCGCATCGCGAGCTGCGCTCGCTCCTACGTTTGTTTTCGGCCAATTATGCCTGTGGGATTTGCGCGCGAACGCTTTGGCGCATGACGCAATTTCTCGTCGTACAAACAAGGCGGTCGCGTGCGCCTGTGACAGGCGTTACTGGCCCGAAACAAACGTAGGAGCGAGCACAGCTCGCGATGCGCCGCGCGGGCGGCGCTCGATCTCACAGGCACTGCAAGGCCGACGACCAGCACTTGCCAGCAATGGTTGACAAGCCTCCATCAGCCGGGAGAATCCAGAAGTTATCCATCTACAAGGAAAGCTCCATGATCCGCACTTCCCTGCGCTTCTCCACCCTGTGCGCCGGCCTGCTGCTGTCAGCCAGCGCCCTGGCCCTGTCGCTGGGCGACCTGACCCAGAAAGACGCCACCGGCGGCCTGAAAGATGCCCTGACCCAGGGCGCACAACTGGCCGTCAAGCAGCTGAGCACCCCGGGCGGCTTCAACAACAACCCGGACGTGCGCATCGAACTGCCTGGCAACCTGGGCAAGGCCGCCAAGGCGATGAAGATGTTCGGTAAAGGTGAACAGGTCGAAGCCCTGGAAACCAGCATGAACAAGGCCGCCGAGGCTGCGGTGCCGCAGGCCCAGGCAATTCTGGTGGATGCCGTGAAGAACATGAGCGTGACCGATGCCAAGGGAATCCTCAGCGGTGGTGACGACTCGGCCACCCAGTACTTGAACAAGAGCAGCCGCGAGCAGATCCGCGCCAAGTTCCTGCCGATCGTCAAGCAGGCTACCGACAAGGTTGGCCTGGCTCAGCAGTACAACAACTTTGCCGGGCAGGCCGTGGCATTGGGTGTGGTCGATGCCAAGAGCGCCAGCATCGAGAACTACGTGACTGAAAAGGCCCTGGATGGCCTGTTCGAGATGATCGGCAAGCAGGAGCAAAGCATTCGTCAGAACCCGGCTGAAGCAGCTACCAGCCTGGCCAAGAAGGTCTTCGGCGCCCTGTGATGGCCCTGGGGGCTGCTTTGCAGCCCATCGCCGGCAAGCCAGCTCCCACCTCGATTGCATTGACCTCAAGCCATGTGCAGTACCTGTGGGAGCCTGGCTTGCCCGCGAATGGAGGGCAAAGCCCTCCCCCTGCGGTCTTCAGCCCTTCTTCACCCTGAACCACGCCGCGTACAACGCCGGCAGGAACAGCAGGGTCAGCACCGTGGCCACGATCAATCCCCCCATGATCGCCACCGCCATCGGCCCGTAGAACACACTACGCGACAACGGAATCATCGCCAGCACCGCCGCCAGTGCGGTCAGCACGATCGGACGGAAGCGCCGCACCGTGGCTTCGATGATCGCCTGCCAGCGCGCCATCCCCGCCGCGATGTCCTGCTCGATCTGGTCCACCAGGATCACCGAGTTGCGCATGATCATCCCCGCCAGGGCAATGGTGCCGAGCATGGCGACAAAGCCGAACGGCTGGCGGAACACCAGCAGGAACAGGGTCACGCCAATCAAGCCCAGCGGCGCGGTGAGGAACACCATCACCGTGCGCGAGAAGCTGCGCAGCTGGATCATCAGCAAGCTCAGCACCACTACCACGAACAGCGGCATGCCGGCATTCACCGACTTCTGTCCGCGCTCGGAGTCCTCCACGGTGCCGCCTACTTCCAGCAGGTAGCCATCCGGCAGCTTGGCGCGTATCTCCCGCAGGGTCGGCTCGATCTGTTTCACCAGCGTGGCCGGCTGCTCCTTGTCGTAGATATCGGCGCGCACGGTCACCGTCGGCAAGCGGTTGCGGTGCCAGATAATGCCTTCCTCGAAGCCGTACTCCAGGGTCGCCACCTGCGACAGCGCCACACTCTGGCCGTTGTCGGTCGGCAGCGCCAGGCTACCGAGGTTGCTCAGCTCGCTGCGCTCCTGCCGGGTGCCGCGCAGCAGGATCTCGATCAGCTCGTTGTCTTCGCGGTACTGGCTGACCGTGGTACCGGTCAGCGAGCTTTGCAGGAAGCGCGACAGGTGCGCGGTGCTCACGCCCAGGGCGCGGGCACGGTCCTGGTCGATCTCGAGGAACACCGCCTTGCTCGGCTCCTCCCAGTCCAGGTGCACATTCACCACATGCGGGTTCTGGCGCACCTTGTCGGCCACTTCGCGGGCCAGCGCACGGGCCTTCTCGATGTGCTCGCCAGTCACCCGGAACTGCACCGGGTAACCCACCGGCGGGCCGTTTTCCAGGCGGGTGACCCGGGCGCGCAGGTCGGGGAACTGCTGGTCCATGGCACTGATCAGCCAGCTGCGCAGGCGCTCGCGGTCTTCCATCGACTTGGCCAGTACCACGAACTGGGCGAAGCTGGCTGCCGGCAGCTGCTGGTCCAGCGGCAGGTAGAAACGCGGCGAACCGGTACCCACGTAGGCCACATAGTTGTCGATGCCGTCCTGCTGCTTGAGCAGCGCCTCCAGCTGCTTGACCCGCTCGGCGGTGTTGGCCAGCGAGGCACCTTCGGCCAGCTTCAGGTCGACCATCAGCTCCGGGCGCCCGGAGGCCGGGAAAAACTGCTGGGGCACGAAACGGAACAGCAGAATGCTGCCGACAAAGGCGGCAATGGTCAGCAGGATCACCGTCTTGCGCCGCCGCACGCACCACTCCACCACACGCCGCACACGCTGGTAGAACGGTGTGGCGTAAGGGTCTGGCGCGTAGCCGTCCTGGCCATGGCGCGCGGCATGCAGCTTGGCCAGGTCTGGCAGCAGGCGCTCGCCCAGGTAAGGCACGAATACCACGGCGGCCACCCAGGAGGTCAGCAAGGCGATGGTCACTACCTGGAAAATCGAACGGGTGTATTCGCCCGTACCGGAGGCTGCCGTGGCAATAGGCAGGAAGCCCGCTGCCGTGATCAGGGTGCCGGTGAGCATCGGGAAGGCAGTACTGCTCCAGGCGTAGCTGGCCGCCTTGAGGCGGTCGTAGCCCTGCTCCATCTTGATCGCCATCATCTCCACGGCAATGATCGCATCATCCACCAGCAGGCCCAGGGCCAGCACCAGCGCGCCAAGGGAGATCTTGTGCAGGCCGATGCCGAAGTAGTGCATGGCGGCGAAGGTCATGGCCAACACCAGCGGGATGGCCAGCGCCACCACCAGCCCCGTGCGCAGGCCAAGGGAGAAGAAGCTCACCAGCAGCACGATGACCAGCGCCTCGACCAGCACCTGGACAAACTCGCCCACGCCAGCCTTGACCGCCGCCGGCTGGTCCGAAACCTTGCGCAGCTCCATGCCGGCCGGCAGGCTGCGTGCCAGGCGCTCGAACTCGCTTTCCAATGCCTTGCCCAGCACCAGGATGTCGCCGCCATCCTTCATCGA
This sequence comes from Pseudomonas persica, assembly GCF_900291015.1. Taxonomy (GTDB): domain Bacteria; phylum Pseudomonadota; class Gammaproteobacteria; order Pseudomonadales; family Pseudomonadaceae; genus Aquipseudomonas. The sequence continues at coordinate 90,211 of NZ_OLKL01000016.1, read as the reverse complement.
CACCGCCAGGCCAATGGCATCCTCGCCCATGAAGCGCATGCGCGGTGCGGGCGGGTCGTTGAAGCCACGCTGCACCTCGGCCACATCGCCAATACGGAAGGTGCGGTCACCGACGCGAATGGGGAACTGGCGAATCTGCTCGACGCTGTCGAAGCGCCCGCTCACCCGCAACTGCAGGCGCTCGCTGGGCATTTCGAAGAAGCCGGCGGTGCTGACGGCATTCTGCTCCTGCAGGGCTTGCTGCACGGCCTCCAGCGGCACGCCGAGGGTGGCCAGCTTGAGGTTGGACAGCTCGATCCAGATTTTCTCGTCCTGCAGGCCGATCAGCTCGACCTTGCCCACGTCCTTGACCCGCTGCAGCTGGATCTGGATACGGTCGGCATAGTCCTTGAGCACCGCGTAGTCGAAGCCTTCACCGGTCAGCGCATAGATATTGCCGAAGGTGGTACCGAACTCGTCATTGAAGAACGGTCCCTGGATTTCCGGCGGCAAAGTGTGGCGGATGTCCGCGACCTTCTTGCGAATCTGGTACCACAGCTCGGGGATGTCCTTGGAATGCAGCGAGTCGCGGGCCATGAAGGTAACCTGCGATTCGCCCGGGCGGGAGAACGAGACAATCCGCTCATACTCGCCGGTTTCCATCAGCTTCTTCTCGATGCGCTCGGTGACCTGGCGCGACACTTCCTCGGCGGTGGCACCAGGCCACAGGGTACGGATGACCATGGCCTTGAAGGTGAACGGCGGATCCTCGCTCTGGCCGAGTTTGGTGTAGGACATGGCGCCTATGGCCGCCAGCAGGATCATCAGGAACAGGACGATCTGGCGGTTGCGCAGCGCCCAGGCAGAAAGGTTGAAACCCATCGGGACTTACTCCTTGGCCGTCAGGTTCACTACGCGGTTGGTACGGTCCACGGGGCGTATTTCCTGGCCCTCGCGCAGTACATGGCCACCCGCAGCGACGACCCAGTCGCCAGGGGCAAGGCCCTCGAGCACCGGTACGCTGTCGGCGCCATAGGCCCCCAGGCGCACCACTGCCCGCTCCAGGCGGCTGTCCTTGTTGACCCGCCAGACGTAGGCCTGGCCGTTCTCCGCAGTGACTGCCGACAGGGGTACCGCCAGCGGGATCAGCCCTTCGTGGGCGACGAACACCCGGGCACTCTGGCCCAGCTCCGCCGGCGTGGCGGACGAGATAAAGGCGATGCGTGCAGCGAAGGTGCGCGAACGCGGGTCGGCGGCCGGTGACAGCTCGCGGATACGCCCCGGGAAGCGCTCTTGCGGGTGCGACCACAGCTCCACGCTCACCGGCTGGCCCACGGCGAAGCGGGCGAACTGCTGCTCTGGCAGGCCGATGGCCACTTCCCGCTCGCCATCGGTGGCCAGGGTGAACACGGTCTGCCCGGCGGCGACCACCTGGCCCACTTCGACCTGGCGCTTGGCGATCACCCCGGCCTGCGGTGCGCGCAGCACAGCATATTCGGCCTGGTTGCCAGCCACGTCGAACTCGGCCTTGGCCTGTTTCAGCCGGGCCAGGCCGGCGCGGTAGAGGTTTTCGGCATTGTCGTACTGGGAATGGCTGACCATCTGCCGGTCCAGCAGCTTCTGGTAGCGATCACGCTCGGCGCGCACCAGCGACAGGTTGGCCTCGGCGGCCGCCAACTGGGCACGATTGGCTTCCAGTTGCAGGCGCACGTCCTGCGGGTCCAGCTCGGCCAGCGCCTGGTCGGCCTTGACCCGCTGCCCTTCCTCGACCAGGCGCTTGCTGACCTTGCCGCCAATGCGGAAAGCCAGTTCCGGCTCGAAGCGCGCGCGCACTTCGCCGGGGTAACTGTCGGCAGCGGCTTCGGCCGGCTGCGGCTGCACCACCAGCGCCGGGCGCGGCGCGGCAGGTGGGGCTGCTTCCTGGCCGCACGCCGCCAGGAACAGCACGGCAACGGCGGGCAGAGCGATGGACAAGGCATGGCGCAACATGATGAATCCTTTCGCGGAGGGCACATTCAATATTTGTACTGATGAGTATATTAAGTCAGGCAACGGATGCCGGGAAGAGGTTGCAGCCGAATACGGCAGGCGCGTGTTGAACAGCATGCAACCGTGCGCCTTCGACCTCCCGACACCAACACCATGTAGTCCGATACTCCCAGCCCGCCTAGGAGGATCAGCCAATGCGCAGTCCATGGCGCTTATCCATAGTGGAAGTCTGTAGCAGAGGTCTGCGGTCCGGCCTCGACAACTGGCAGAGCTTGGGAGAGAGCCATGACTATTCACAAGAAGAACGCTTCGCCAACGAACAAACTCAGCAGCCCCACCGCCGACGACCTGCCCGCCATCCCCCCACCAACCGTCACCACCGACCAGAGCGACTATAGCCCTGGCAGCACCGCCACCTTCACGGCCAGCGGCTTCGCGGCTGGCAGCACGGTCGCATTCGAGGTGGACCATGCCACGGGCGCCGGTGCGGATAACGTGTGGGGCACCCCCGACGATGTACTCGCCACCGAGTCCGGCGAGGGTCACACCCCCTGGTACGTGACCGACGGCGGCCCAGGCGATCTCGACGGCCAGGCCAACGGCAGCATCACCACTTCGTGGTACGTCAATCCCGACGACTCGGCGGGTGCCACCTTCCTGCTCAGCGCGACAGGCGCGGGCGCCGATCAGGTGTTCGGCAGCGCCGACGACGTGGTGGCCACGACGTCGTTCACAGACAGCGCGGCGGTGATCACGGCGACCGGTGTAAGCGTGACGCTGGACGAAACGGCCGGGTTGCAGAACGGCACAGCCACACCAAGCCCGGCCTCGGATGCCGACGACAACGACATCCTGGTAGCCTCCCTGCCCTCCGCCTTCTCGACCCGCTTGACCGCACTGGGAGCCGGTACCCCGGCAGGTGCCGCCTTGAGCGGCTATACCGGGGCCGTGGGCAACACCGGTAGCAACGCGTTCACCATCACCCCGGAACCGGGCGGGACCATCACCGACATCAGCTTCACCGACAGCGCTGGCGCGCCCCTCAATGGCCTGGACAGTGGGCTGGATACCCTCGATGGCGTCAACATCCTGCTGTATACCGATACCAACAACAACATCGTGCTGGGCCGGGCTGGCGGACCATCCGGCGCGATCATCTTCGCTGGCTACATCGAAGAAACCGGATCGCCTGTCAGCGGCGGCAAGCTCTGGACAGTGGAATACCAACCGCTGAAGCACCCGGACGCGAGCAACCCTGACGATGTCCTCAATCTGCTGAACAAGGTGTTCATCGGCACCAGCCAAGACCTGCAGTTCAGCCTGGCCAACGCACCGTCCGGCCAGAACCTGTTCCTGATGTTCACCACCGCGAACCCGACAGTCGTCGATGATGGCGGCATCCTGCGCATCACCGACCCGACGATCATCGCCACCGGGAAGGACCCGGCAGACCAGTCGAGCGGCGCCAACATCACCACTGGCGATACGATCAATACCAGCCAGGCAGGTGGCCCGACCACCTTCGGCACCAACAACCAGATGATTGTGGAACAGGAAGGTATCCGTTTTTCCTTCGTCACCGGCGCCCGGCAGAATTTGACCATTCCCAACCTGGACCAGAACGAAGCAGATGTTGAAGCCAACATCGACTACACCGCCGTCTTCAATGCAAGGTCGGCCACGTTCAATGTGGTGCAGTTGCAAAGTGGCAAGAGCGCCGTGGTCAAGATCAGCGCCTTCAGCACGGCCGCTGAACCTGGCGTGAATTTCATCAATGGGTACACCAACGATGCCTCGGTGGCGATCACCAACGTTCGCGTCATCGACATCGCCACCGGGACAGTGATCGAGAACTCGGACGGGTCGGTGAATGACCAGAGCATCGTCATCAACTTTGCTTCCGGGGTCGCCACCCTCACTGGCATCAAAGCCGGCCAGAAAATCGAATACACCACCACACAGGATCACAACCGTGTGCTGGTCGAGAACGGGGCTGCCGTCGACGCCAAAGGCAATGATCATGCCGATTTCGATATCGGCAGCTTCACGCTACGCCAGGTCACTACCGCAACCGCCGAAATCGGCTCCAAGATGGCCTTCGAGGACGATGGACCAAGTATCAGCACTACCGGCACGGAACCAACCCTGACCGTCGATGAAACCAACCTGGCGATCAACGCCACCCAGAGTTTCGCCGCCAACTTCACCTCGGCCTTCGGCGCCGATGGCGCCGGTACGCTCACCTACGCCCTGGGCGTGGTGGCAGGTGCTTCCGGCCTGACGGATACGGCCACCGGCGAGGCAGTCAACCTGTCGCTCAATGGCGCCGTGGTGGAAGGCCGCACGGCCACCACCAACCTGCTGGTGTTCACCGTCAGTGTCGCCAGCAATGGTGACGTCACCCTCGACCAGCTCCGCGCCATCGTGCACCCCGATACCAGCAACCCCGATGACGCGAAGACCCTGAGCGCCGACAGCCTGGTGACCCTGACCGCGACCAAGACCGACAAGGACGGCGACAGCGCCCAGGCCACCCTCAACATCGGGCAGAACCTGGTGTTCAAGGATGACGGCCCGAGCATCACCACTACCGGCACGGAACCAACCCTGACCGTCGATGAAACCAACCTGGCGATCAACGCCACCCAGAGTTTCGCCGCCAACTTCACCTCGGCCTTCGGCGCCGATGGCGCCGGTACGCTCACCTACGCCCTGGGCGTGGTGGCAGGTGCTTCCGGCCTGACGGATACGGCCACCGGCGAGGCAGTCAACCTGTCGCTCAATGGCGCCGTGGTGGAAGGCCGCACGGCCACCACCAACCTCCTGGTGTTCACCGTCAGCGTCGCCAGCAACGGCGCCGTCACCCTCGACCAACTCCGCGCCATCGTGCACCCCAACACCAGCGACCCCGATGACGTGAAGACCCTGGCCTCCGACAATCTGGTGATCTTGACCGCGATCAAGACCGACAAGGACGGCGACAGCGCCCAGGCCACCCTCAACATTGGGCAGAACCTGGTGTTCCACGATGATGGACCAACACTTGCCTTCGGCAACCTGATCGGAACCGGGAGCACCCTGCCGCAATATGGGTTCTGGAACAATACGATCGGCGCCGACGGCCTGGGCGCGACCGGGCTGGACATTTCGCTGGTGGGTGACCAGTTCACGCTGGTCAGGCCAGACAACACCACCACGACCGGTACTGGCACACTCACCGAGACGTCACCTTCGCCCGACGCCAATGGTGCGTTCCACTTCACCGGCACCTTGACCGGGGACTTCGACAATAACCCCACAACGGCCAACACCACGATCGACTACACGCTGACGGCCTTTGCCAATGGCAGCTATACACTGGATCTGGTGCAAGGCTTCAGTTCGGTCACCACGCTCAGCAGTGCCGACGGCTCGCTCGATGCCGGCGGTCCGGACCCTGTGCGCACCTTGCTGATTCCTGAAACGAATGACCCGACCATTCCTTCGGCATCCGAGGAGATCGTGTTCTTTTCCGCCAAAGCGCTCGCCTCGACGACAGACATCTTCACCGGCATAGGACTCGGGGCTCCCGACCCGACCGAAGCCGCGCTACAAACCAATCCCCTGCCGTCGTACATCGACCCTGCGTCCATGAACGTCAGTACGTCCGGTATCGGTGTCGCCAACAACTTGTTCCAAGGCGACAACCTGGCGGCGATCAGCTCCGCCGATGAGAGCTTCGTGGTCAACCCGGAGAGCCTGCTGTCGGGTATGAAGGTCTTCATCGACAACTCGGTAGGGGGCTACAACACCGCGACCGAGGACCTGTACTACCGCATCTACTACGCAGATGGGACGACGTCGAACCTGACCGAGGTGAATACCCTGACACCGGAGGCTGGCGGTCAGGTGTCCTTCCTGATCCAGAAGGAGGGTTCGTCGCTGATCGACGCCGTTCAACTGACGATGGCGCGAGGCGACATCAAAATTCCGGTGATCGAGTTCATCAAGGAAACCGAGAACCTGGCCAGCGATGTCAAATTGCAGTTCAGTGCGACGCTGACGGACAAAGATGGCGACTCCGCGAGCAGTACGTTCGACGCCAACCTGTTCGCCAACGAAGCGGACAACGCGCCGTTCGACTTCACCCTGGTTGGCACGACCGGCCAGCGCGATGCCTTCAACGTCGACCTGTCGGCCGATGAACAGCTGTATCAGGTCAACGGGTTCGATGCCGGCGCGGGGCAACGAGACACGCTGGTGCTCAACGGCGATCCGAACGCCGTCGTTCAGTCGATCGACAACACCGGCGCAGACAGCATCGTGACCATTGCCGAATCCGGCGGGCAGACGACGACCATCACCCTGGTCGGGGTCGACATCCTCAACACCGACATCTTCAATGGGAGTGTCTGAAGTGAAAAACTGCGAGGGTGGCTTGAAAACCACCCTCGCAGCGTATTTTTTGCAGGACGCCGACACGAAGACAGGCCGGGCACCCGGCAGGGTCCATCAGCCTGATGCGTTGTGTCTGGATATTCAGTCCATCTCACCCCATGTGGACGCAGGCGGCTCTTCGCCACTGGTGAGTCCGTGCCTCACCGCATACATCAGCAAGTCGATACGGTTGGTGAGGTTGAGCTTCTGATAGATGCTGCTGAGGTGATTGTGCACAGTGTGCTCGCTAATGCCCAAGCGCCCGGCGATACACAGGTACTTGGCGGACGGGTCGCCAACGATGGCGCGAACGAGTTCCCGCTCGCGCAACGTCAGCCGTGCATGTTTCGCCTGCGCCAGATTGCACCTCAACGGTATATGCCTGGCCGAGGCATAACCGGAAAGCCCACGGACCCAGGCTCTGTCCAGCCCGATGTCGCAATGGTGGACTTTGATGATGGCCTGGATGATCGACTCCGTCGACTCCTCCGCCAGCACGATGCCACGTGCCCCCGCCTCGATGGCCTGTGCAACGGGGACGTTTTCGTACACCCCCTTGAGCACCAGTACTTTCATGTCGCCAGCGCGCGCGAGCCCGGCAACCACCTCGAGCGGGTCCAGCGCATCTGGAAAAAAGCTGAAGAAAATGACATCAGGCCGCAACTGATCGGCAAGATCCAGCGCATGGGTATAGGTGGTGGCCTGGCCACTCACCTCCATATGGGGCTTTCTGGCATTTATCAGATCGTGAAGGCCCAGGAGCACCAGAGGCCGACAATCGATCAGCATCACGCTTATCATTTTTTTATGGTCCGCCATAATCTTCCTGTCTCCCATGAAGACGGTCCATGCCCTCCATTTGTTAGCCTTCTCCCACATGCCCTTCAGCGGAGTCTAGGCCAGCCCTGCGTACTGCCAGGCCCTCACGCCGTCAGGCAGTGCCTTAACGTCCATGTGGATCGGTGCCCCGCTCACCGCGCCGTGCGCCTGAAAATCAAGGACTTGGACTAGTCGGGCGCCCCCCATGGGCGCATTCCTGTACCGGACAAAAAGTCAATTAATCGACGAGTGACGTGAACTTGCGCACACGAAAATGATCGCGTCAATTTACCGCCACGTATTACCTGGCCAAATCAGGGGCTCGATACGCCCTGGCCGAGGCCACCGGGACTCAAGCGCTCAAAATCCGCCTCCTGCTGCACACAGCCGCCAATGGTTTGTGGTCAAACCACCCGTAAGCCACTGTTTACCCGCATGTGCGATTCCGATGATGTTTGAAAATCCGCGGCGAGACCGGGCTTGTGCTTTGTTGCGCTCGATCTCGTGCCTCACTGTCAATCAGCTTTCCGCTGGCAAACAGCAGGTTTTGCCGGCGGGCTTTAGCCGAATGGCGCCAGACCCGTTAAGATGGGCGATTCTTCAAACAGATGCAGACCACAATGTCCAACGACGCCCCCATCGGCCCGGGCCGGCCCAAGGACCTGGCCAAGCGCGAGGCTATTCTCGAAGCCGCCAAGGCACTGTTCCTCAGCCTTGGCTACGCCAACACCAGCATGGATGCGGTCGCTGCGGCGGCAGGTGTTTCAAAGCTCACCGTGTACAGCCACTTCACCGACAAACAGACTCTGTTCTGCTCGGCGGTAATGGCTACCTGCCAGATCCAGTTGCCTGACCTGCTGTTCGAATACCCCGAGGGGGTACCCGTGGAAGAGGTGCTGCTGACCATTGCCCGTGGCTTCCAGGCACTGATCAGCAGCGATGAAGCGGTCAAGCTCAGCCGCCTGATCATGGCCCAGGGCAGCCTCGACCCGAGTTTTGGCGAGTACTTCTACGAAGCCGGCCCCAAGCGCGTGTTGTCAGGGATGGAAGCACTGCTGCGCGGCGCGCATGAGCGCGGGCTGCTGCGCATCGACAACCCGCTGCGTGCGGCGGAGCACTTCTTCTGCCTGGTCAAGGGCGCGCCGGATTACCGGTTGCTGCTGGGATGCGCGGGGCCGCTGGAAGGGGAGGAGGCCGAGGCGCACGTGCGCGAGGTGGTGGGGGTGTTCTTGCGGGCATTCCGCCCCTGATACCTGGATGCCTGTGCGGGCCTCTTCGCGGGTAAACCCGCTCCCACAGGTGCTGCACAAACTTCAAGATCACATCGATCCTGTGGGAGCGGGTTTACCCGCGAAGAGGCCCGCACAGGCATAGCCAAATCAGGCCTTCAGCGCCTTCTTCGGGTAAATGTCATACCGGCTCGACTTGCCCTCCAGGCTATGGCTCGGTTTTGGCCCGTCGATGATCGGCGCCTTGCGCGGCCGCTTCACCACCACCCGGTGGCTGGCCAGCGCCAAGGCAGCTTCGAGCAAGGCAGGGGCATCCAGGTCGTCGCCCACCAAGGGCCGGAACACACGCATTTCCTTCTTCACCAGCGCACTCTTGTCCCGGTGCGGGAACATCGGGTCGAGGTAGATCACCTGCGGCGCCTCGCCTTCCCAGGTGCGCATGCGCTCAATGGCGTTGCCAGTCAGCAAGCGCATGCGCCCGACGATCGGCCCCACCTCTTCATCCGACCGAGCCCGCGCCAGGCCATCCTCCAGCAGCGCGGCAATCAACGGCTGGCGTTCGATCAGGGTCATCTGGCAACCCAGGCTGGCCAGTACGAACGCATCCTTGCCCAGCCCGGCAGTAGCATCCAGCACCTGCGGGCGCACGCCTTGGGCGATGCCTACGGCCTTGGCGATCATCTGCCCGTTGCCACCGCCAAACTGGCGCCGGTGCGCGGCCTGGCCTTCGACGAAGTCCACCCGCACCGGCCCCGGGGCCTGCGGCCCCAACTGCTGGATCTGCAAGCCATCGACGCCCACCTGCACGGCAAACCCGGCAGCATCGTCCTGCAGCGGCAACTCAAGGCGCTCGGCCCACGCAACGGCTTGCGCCTCGAACTCAGCCGACAGCGCCTCGACCCGGATACCTGTGCCCTGCTCTTCCATCATTCACACCTAGAAATTGAACCCAGCCGTTAATGTATCGGCTACTTCGGCCGATACAGGCAATATCCCGCTATTCTGCCAGAGCACAACGCGCGCGACTGCCATGTCAGATACTCTTCCTATCGGCTTGACCTACCTGTCGCCTGTCGGCAATTACAGTCAGCACAACACCCAGGCACTCGGGGGCGTCAGCCACCTGTGGCAGGATTTCTTTGCCCGGGCCATGGCCGAGCAGCAGGAAGAGCCCGTAGACAGCGTCAGCCAGTCATTCGTGCAATACGACCAGAGCAGCGGTGAGCCGATCGGCGGCGCCCGTGCGCTGGCCCTGATCGACGCTCAGCGCGCCTGCCCGGTACACGACACCGAGGTGGCACCGCCAGAGCCACTGTTCCTGCCCAAGGCCGAGCTCGAAGCCAACCTGCTGCCGCCCGCTCCCGAGCCGTTCAGCGCAGTCGAACTGATCGAGCAGCAGCGCCAGCTCGATATCAGCAACAGCTGGCTGCGCCCGGTGGTGATAAGCCAAGGTCACCCCGTTGCCGAGCCCGGCCCCGGTCCCACCCCGCGCTCGCTGTTCCTGCCGATCGCCGAGTTCGAGACCCACCTGCTGGACCCGGCCCCCGAGCCGTTCGACGATGCCACCCTGGTCAAGCAGCAGAACGACCTGGAATTCGACATCCACTGGGCCCGCCCGGTAGTGCTGAACAACGTGCGCGCCCACGCCTGAGGTCAGCGGCGGAACAGCTCGTTGAGCTGGGCGAACGGTAGTGCCTGTTCCCCGTAGCCGAACGTGCCCTCATCACGAATTTCCAGCGCGGCCCGGTGGAAGGCCGCCAACGCGGCACGGGCCAGCGATGAGCCGACGCTGATGCGGCGTACGCCCAGGTCCTGCAACTGGTTGACGCTCAGTGGCACGCCCGCCATGCCCATCAACACATTCACCGGCCGTGGCGCGACGGCCTGCACTACCGCGCGGATTTCCTCGACAGTACGCAGCCCGGGGGCGTAGAGCACGTCAGCACCGGCCTCGGCATAGGCCTGCAAACGCAGGATGGTGTCGTCCAGGTCCATGCGCCCGTGCAGCAGGTTTTCGGCCCTGGCGCACAGGGTGAACGGGAATGGCAGGCCACGCGCCGCCTGCACCGCTGCACGCACACGTTCTACTGCCAGCCCTAAATCATAGATCGGCGCATCGCTGCGGCCACTGGCATCCTCGATAGAGCCTCCCACCAAGCCGACTTCGGCTGCCCGCAGAATGGTCTGGGCGCAATCTTCGGGCAGGTCGCCAAAGCCGTTCTCCAGGTCGGCAGCCACCGGCAAAGGGGTGGCATCGACGATCTCGCCGGCATTATCAAGGGTATCTTCCAGGCTCAAGGCGCCTTCGGCGTCCGGCCGGCCCAGGCTGAAGGCCAGGCCGGCACTGGTGGTGGCCAGCGCCTCGAAGCCCAGGCTGGCCAGCAACTTTGCCGAGCCGGCATCCCACGGGTTGGGCATCACGAAGGCGCTGTCGCGCTCGTGCAAGGCCTTGAAGGCTTCGGCTCGCAGGGTTTGCACATCCATGGTTCAACCTCCGGCAGTCAGGGAAAAGTCAGAGTAGCCCCAGTTGTTCGACCTCGGGGGTGCGCGGCAATTCCGGCAGCGCGGCAAGGCCCGGCAGGCGCTGCATCAGGCGTTGGTGAAAGCGCAGGGCCAGCGCCGCGGCCAGGCGGTTGTCCGAGGTGTGCAGGAAGATGTAGGGGCTGCGGCCTTCGCCGATCCAGGTGGCAACCTTGTCCACCCAAGGGGTCAGGAAGGCCTCGTTGGCCTCCAGCTGCGGATGGCCGATGAAGCGCACCTGCGGGTGCTGGCTGAAGGCTGCCGGGCGTGGCGGTACCTTGGGTTTCTTCGCCTGCGCATGCAGCACGGCGGGGTCGCGTGAGGTGCAACTGAACAAGGCACGTGGGTCGAGGCAGATACGCTCCACGCCACGCTCGTGCAGCAGCCGGTTGAGCAGCCGCTCTTCTTCACCCTTGGCGAAGAAAGCCTGGTTGCGCACTTCCACGGCCACCGGCATGCCGATTTCGTCGAGGAAGTGGCAAAGCTCGCCCAGTCGCGCCGGGCCGAACTGGGCCGGCAACTGCAGCCAGTACGGCGCAACGCGCTGGCCCAGCGGGGCCATCAGACGGGTAAAGTCAAAGGCAGGTTCGAGCTGATCACGCAGGTCGCCTTCGTGGCTGATGTCCCTGGGGAACTTGGCAGTGAAGCGGAAGTGTTCGGGCATGATCTGCGCCCAGCGCGCAATGGTGCCGGGTGCAGGACGCGCGTAGAAGGTGGTATTGCCCTCCACGGCGTTGAACACCTGGCTGTAGTAGCCAAGCATTTCACTGCTGTTGGCGTCGGCGGGATACAGGTAGTCGCGCCAGGCGTTTTCGCTCCAGGACGGGCAACCGAGAAAATAAGGCAGTGGTGAGGGACTCATCCACTAAATGTACAGGTCGAGCCCCAGCACTTCCATGTCCCAGTCGGTAAAACCGGCGGTGCTCAGGTAGCTGGCCAGTGCCGTAGCGGTGCGGCGGTCACGGCCGCGGGGGAAAATCATGTCCTGCTGGCGGGCCGGCAGGCCACCGCTGTGACGGCGGGCGATGGCTTCCTGAGGGGCTGTTTCGGCCTCCTCGATCACCTCGGCATCTTCGATGGCCTCGTCACGCACCGCTGCCTTGCGCGGCAAGCGCTTGATCGGGTAAGACTGCGATGAGAAACCGTCGATACGCATGGCATCAGCACTCAGGACCAATGATGGCAATCTAGCAGCATCAGGGTTCCATCGCTAATGCTCGAGTGATAACTGGACCACAGATCGCGCAAAAGGTTTTAGTGTCACCGGTGATGAGCGACGAGCAGCACTCAGCGTTTCTTGGGTGTCGCTACATTATCGCGCAGGTAGACCGGTTGCGCCTGTTCGGCAACGATCGCCTCGCCGCGTGCCCAGGCAAACCTGGCCAGGCTGAGGATGTCCAGTGCGTTGGGCAAGGCACTGGCATTGCTGGCCGCCACCTGCACCGCCAGGCGCTCGGCATAGCCCCAACCGGTACCGGCACCGAACCACTCGCCACCGCTGCCCGCCGGCAGTGCCACCTGCTCGGGCGGTAGCACCGCCTCTTGGCCGACCAGGCGCATTTCGCCGTCAGTGGCCTGGTAGCAGCCCCAATACACTTCATCCATGCGCGCATCAATGGCGGCAGCCACCTGCTGCACGCCGTGCTCGCGCAGCGCGCCCTGGGCCAGTGCGGCCAGGTTGGACACCGGCAACACCGGGCGCTCCAGGGCAAAGGCCAGGCCCTGGACCACACCGATGGCAATGCGCACGCCGGTGAAGGCGCCCGGGCCACGGCCAAAGGCGATGGCATCCAGCGCATTCAGCGCCACGCCGGAGTCGGCCAGCAACTGCTTGATCATCGGCAGCAGCTTCTGGGCATGCATGCGCGGGATCACCTGGTAATGGCTGGTTACCTTGCCGTCATGCAGCAGCGCAACGGAACAGGCTTCGGTGGCGGTATCCAGGGCCAGCAGGGTGGTCATCGAACAGGTATCCAGGTGCGAATTAAAAAGAGCGGCAGTATAGAGCAGCGGCGGCGTTGTGTCCCGAAGGGGCCGCTGTGCGGCCCAAAACGACAACGGCCCGCAAGCGGGCCGTTGTCGAGGTGCGTCAGGCGCCGGATCAGCTCAGGGCTGCCAGGACCTTGGCGGTGATGGCCTCGACCGAACCGACACCTTCGATGTGGCTGTACTTCGGCTTGCCGGCATTGGCGGCCGACAGCTTCTGGTAGAAGTCCACCAGCGGCTTGGTCTGGCTGTGGTAGACAGACAGGCGATGGCGAACGGTTTCTTCCTTGTCGTCATCGCGCTGGATCAGGTCTTCACCAGTCTCGTCGTCCTTGCCTTCCACCTTCGGCGGGTTGTACTGAATATGGTAGGTGCGGCCCGAGGCCAGGTGCACGCGGCGGCCAGCCATGCGGCCGACGATTTCCTCGTCGTCCACGGCGATTTCAACCACGGCGTCGATGTCGACACCGGCAGCGACCATGGCTTCGGCCTGCGGGATGGTGCGCGGGAAGCCGTCGAACAGGCAGCCCTTGGCGCAATCAGGCTGGGCGATGCGCTCCTTGACCAGGCTGATGATCAACTCGTCGGAGACCAGCTGGCCGGCATCCATGACTTTCTTCAGTTCCAGGCCCAGCGGGGTGCCGGCCTTGACGGCGGCACGCAGCATGTCACCGGTGGAAATCTGGGGGATACCGAACTTTTCGGTGATGAACTTTGCCTGAGTACCTTTACCGGCCCCGGGAGCTCCCAGCAGAATTACGCGCATCTTGTGCTCCTCAAATTTTTTTATGAAATTCAATGGATTCGGCGACCAGGGCCAAGTCCGGAAAATCGGGTATGACCACAAATCGGTCAGAAGGCTGCTCAAGATACACAGCGCCCGGCAGCCAGACAAGCGTCCCAAAGTTGCAGGAATGCGCCACCTACGACTGCCCTGGCAGGCGGTTGCGCCCGGCGCAACCACCCTCTTCGCCCACTTGCGTGCCCGGTACAGCAGTTTCCCGGGACGCCCCGGACTTACCCTCAGCCGGTGTTGCGCAGGCCGGCTGCAATACCCGCCACAGTAACCAGCAAGGCCTGCTCCAACGGGCTGTCCAGAGCGGCTTCGCGGCTGCGCGAGCGGGCCAGCAACTCGGCCTGCAGACGGTGCAGCGGGTCCAGGTAGGTGTTGCGCAGCCGGATGAATTCCAGCGTCTCGGGGCTGTGTGCCAGTAGCACCGGCTGCCCGGTCAGGCCCAGGACCACCTGGCACGACTGCGACAATAGGTCGCGCAGGTGCCCCCCCAACGGCAACAAGTGCGGTTGCACCAGACGTTCGTCGTAGGCCTCGGCGATCTGCGCATCGGCCTTGGCCAGCACCATCTCGAGCATATCGATGCGGGTGCGGAAGAACGGCCATTGTTCGCGCATTTGCCCCAGCAGTTCACCCTGGCCACGGGCCAGGGCATTGTTCAATGCTGTTTCCCAGCCCAGCCAGGCCGGCAGCATCAGGCGGGTCTGGGTCCAGCCGAAGATCCACGGGATGGCCCGCAGGCTTTCGATGCCACCGGCGCGGCGCTTGGCCGGGCGGCTGCCCAGCGGCAGGCGCCCCAGTTCCTGCTCCGGGGTCGACTGGCGGAAGTACTCGACAAAATCGGGGTTCTCCCGCACTACACCGCGATAGGCCTTGACGCCATCGGCGGCCAGCTGGTCCATCACCTCGCGCCAGGCCGGCTGCGGTGGTGGCGGCGGCAACAAGGTGGCTTCGAGCACCGCGGCCAGGTACAGGTTGAGGTTCTGCTCGGCAATGCCCGGCAAGCCGAACTTGAAGCGGATCATCTCGCCCTGCTCGGTGGTACGGAAGCGCCCCGCCACCGAACCCGGTGGCTGCGACAGGATCGCGGCATGGGCCGGGCCTCCACCGCGGCCTACCGTGCCGCCACGGCCGTGGAACAGCAGCAGCTCGACCTGGTGCTCGGCGCAGATACGCACCAGGTTTTCCTGGGCCCGGTACTGCGCCCAGGCCGCTGCCGTGGTACCGGCGTCCTTGGCCGAGTCGGAGTAGCCGATCATCACTTCCTGCGGGCCGCGCAGGTTGGCACGGTAGCCTGGCAGGCCGAGCAGGCGCTGCATCACCGGGCCGGCATTGTCGAGGTCGGCCAGGGTCTCGAATAGCGGCACCACGCGCATGGGCCGAGTCAGGCCAGCCTCCTTGAGCAGCAACTGCACCGCCAGCACATCCGAGGCAGCACCGGCCATGGAGATGACGTAAGAGCCCAGCGAGGCGGCCGGCGCGGCGGCAATTTCCCGGCAGGTGGCCAGCACCTCGGCGGTATCGGCCTGCGGCTTGAAGTGCGCGGGCAGCAGGGGCCGGCGGTTTTTCAGTTCAGCCTGGAGGAACTCGATGCGCTGCTCTTCATTCCAGTCGGCATAGCGCCCCAGGCCCAGGTAGTCGGTAATCTCGCTCAGCGCATCACGGTGGCGGGCGGCGTCCTGGCGCACGTCCAGGCGGCCCAGGAACAGGCCGAAGGTCACGGCGCGGCGCAGGCTGTCCAGCAACGGGCCTTCGGCGATCACACCCATACCGCAGGCGTGCAGGGACTGGTAGCACAGCTCCAGCGGCGCGATCAGGTCGCGGTTGTCCACCAGCACCTCGGCGCTGGCCGGCTGGCTGCTGGTCAACGCCGAATGCGCCCAGGCGCGTGTCGCCCGCAGGCGGTCGCGCAGTTGCTTGAGTACGGCGCGGTAGGGTTCGGCGCTGTCGCCGACCTGCTCGCGCAGGGCATCGTTGGCCTGCTGCATGGATAGCTCGGAAGCCAGCGCCTCGATGTCGCGCAGGAACAGGTCGGCGGCCATCCAGCGCGCCAGCAGCAACACTTCGCGGGTAACGGTGGCGGTCACATTGGGGTTGCCGTCGCGGTCACCGCCCATCCACGAGGCAAAGCGGATCGGCGCGGCTTCCAGCGGCAGGCGCAGGCCGGTGGCCTCCAGCAGGGCCCTGTCGACCTTGCGCAAGTGGCTGGGGATGGCATGCCACAGCGAATGCTCGATCACCGCGAAACCCCACTTGGCTTCGTCTACCGGCGTCGGTCGGATGCGGCGGATTTCTTCGGTATGCCAGGCCTCGGCGATCAGCCGACGCAGGCGTTCGCGCACCTGCTGGCGTTCGCCCGGGGTCAGGTCGCGGTGGTCCTGGGCAGCCAGTTGGCCGGCGATGGCGTCGTACTTCTGGATCAGGGTACGGCGGGCCACCTCCGTGGGGTGCGCGGTGAGCACCAACTGGATGTCGAGCTTGGCCAATTGCCGGGCCAGGGCATCATTGCTGTGCCCGGCCTGCTTCAGGCGCGCCAGCAGCTCGGGCAGCACCCGCGCCTCGAACGGCTCGGGCTGGTCGGCGTCGCGGCGGCGGATCAACTGGTACTGCTCGGCCATGTTGGCCAGGTTGAGGAACTGGTTGAAGGCCCTGGCCACCGGCAGCAAGTCTTCTTCGGCCAGGTCCGCCAGGGTCGAGCTCAGTTGCTCGCCGGCGCTACGACGGTCGGCCTTGGCACTGTGGCGGATGCTCTCGATCTTCTGCAGGAACGCCTCGCCATGCTGCTGGCGAATGGTTTCGCCGAGCAACTCCCCCAACAAATGGACATCTTCACGCAAACGCACATCGATATCGGTCATTGGCCCTCTCCGTTACATCCCTTCCCGGCTCCACGCGATCCCTGTGGGAGCGGGTTCACCCGCGAAGAATCCAACGCGGTGTCGGGCACCGGCTACGCCGGTGTTCGCGGGTGAACCCGCTCCCACAAGGATGGGTGCGCGGTACAGGACCCAAGAGTGCCCACAGCCGGGCGACGATGGCAAGCCGTGATCGGCCAAAGCAAACTAAAGTGAAAGCACAGCACTCCCATGCAATGCCGCCTTAGCAGGCGTTTAAAGAGGTCGACATGAAAATCCGTGAACTCGCCCAGCACTGGGAACAGAATGCCGCCGGCCCCCTCAGCCCCACTGGCCATGTGCTGCACCTGGACCTGGAGTCCGAGGCGCGCCTGGCCGCACTGATCGACATGTATCCCAAGCGCACCGCCGAAGAATTGCTCGGCGAACTGGTCGCGGCCGCCCTCGAGGAACTGGAAGCCAGCTTCCCCTATGTGCAGGGCCGCCAGGTCATCGCCACCGACGAGGAAGGCGACCCGCTGTACGAGGACATCGGCCCTACTCCGCGTTTTCTCTTACTATCGCGACAACATCTGTACGCCATGAGTCACCCCGCTGCCGACCGCGAAAAGTAACCAGCCGCCCCACCGTCCGGGCCTGCCAAGGGCCCGGAATACCGCTTCAGCCCGCCAAAGTTCCCGAAAAATCACACTGACCGATTAGTCAGAAATAGCTACCCGTCCGGGATTTTTTTTCTGAACTATTCGAAAAACGCACCAGTCACAGCCAATAGCCATCACGCTAAAACCCTGCACACCTGCCGTTGTGCACCGTTGAGCTGAAGCGCGCGTACGTGTCAGGGAATCAGCGATGGACTGCTACGGACAACGTCGTAAACAGGAGTGATCCAATGGAACTGACCACCAAGAAAACCCGCATTTGCAAGCTGTCATCCACGCCGGTGCGCGGGCTCAGGCTGGCAGCGCTGGCCCTGGGCAGTAGCCTTGCTCTGGCCGGCTGTGCGGGTAACCCGCCCACCGAGCAGTACGCCGTCACCCAATCCGCCGTGAATTCCGCCGTCAGCGCTGGCGGCACCGAGTTCGCCGCCGTGGAAATGAAAGCGGCCCAGGACAAGTTCAAGCAGGCTGAGATCGCCATGCACGACAAGAAGTACGACGAAGCCAAGCGCCTGGCCGAGCAGGCCGAGTGGGACGCCCGCCTCGCCGAACGCAAGGCGCAGGCGGCCAAGGCCCAGAAGGCCGTGCAGGATGCCCGCCAGGGCGTTCAGGACGTACGTGAGGAAGGCCTGCGCAGCGCTCAATGAGCCCTGCCCCGCCAACCTCTGCCTTCGCACACGATCAAAGGATGAACACTATGCGCAACCACGTCATGATTCCCGCCCTGCTGGCCCTGAGCGTCGGCCTTGCCGCCTGCTCGCACGACCCGAATGCCAACCTCGAAGCGGCCCGCAGCAACTTCTCCTCGCTGCAGAGCGACCCGCAATCAAGCAAGGTCGCGGCGCTGGAAACCAAGGACGCCCAGGACTGGCTGAACAAGGCCGACAAGGCCTTCATGGAGCGTGAGGACGACCAGCAGATCGACCAGCTGGCCTACCTGACCAACCAACGTGTCGAAGTAGCCAAACAGACCATTGCCCTGCGCACCGCCGAGGGTGAACTGAAGAATGCTTCGGCCCAGCGTGCCCAGGCCAAGCTGGACGCCCGCGACGCACAGATCGCCAAGCTGCAGGACAGCCTCAACGCCAAGCAGACCGACCGCGGCACCCTGGTAACCTTCGGCGACGTGCTGTTCGACTTCAACAAGGCCGAACTCAAGAGCAACGCCTACCCGAACATCACCAAGCTGGCGCAATTCCTCCAGGAAAACCCGGAGCGCAAGGTGATCGTCGAGGGCTACACCGACAGCGTCGGCTCGGCCAACTACAACCAGACCCTCTCCGAACGTCGCGCCAACAGCGTACGCATGGCCTTGGTGCGTGCCGGTGTAGACCCGGCGCGTATCGTTTCCCAGGGTTATGGCAAGGAGTATCCGGTAGCGGACAATTCGAGCAACTCGGGGCGTGCGCAGAACCGTCGGGTGGAGGTGACCATCTCCAACGACAACCAACCGGTAGCGCCGCGCTCGGTGAGCCAGGTGCAGCAGTAAGGCTGGCTGGCTGAAACGACAAGCCCCGCGATCAAAGCGGGGCTTTCTTTTGTCTGTTGTGGCCCCTTCGCGGCTTTAGCCGCGAAGGGGCCACAACAGGCCGCAGAGATGTTGGCTCACTGCACCTGCTGCGGGGTTTCCTCGCCCATGCAGCGCACCGCGCGCTTGCGGTTGTCCACCAGCACGCCGGTCAGGCCTTTCTGCTGGGTATCGAACAGCACCAACACGCCATCGACGCACTGGGCCACCTGTGGCGCCGGGTCCAGCGAGGCCTTGTAGTCCTCGCCGGGGATGGTCTTGAGCATGGTGAAATCCTGCAGCAACAGGGCATCCTCGGGCTTGGCGAAATGCAGGTAACCGTAGTACCACAAGGCCCCAACCGTCACGATGATGCTGCCGACACCGGTCAGGATCAGCGGGATGGCGTTGCGTTCTTCACTCATTGCTTGTTCTTCTCGTCAGGGTAATTGGGTACTTCGGCCAGCCGCCGCAGGCCGTTGAAATGGCTGGGATCGTCAAGGAAACGCAGCATCACCTGGCGCCAGGTCGGGTCGGCGAAGGTCTGCACGTGGCCACCACGGGTCAGTTGCAGTACCCGTGGCGGTGGTGCGTGCTGGTACAGGCGAATGCCATTGTCCATCGGCACCAGGGTGTCGTCGATGCTGTGGAAGAACAGCTTGGGCGGGTTGCTCAACTGCTCGATCGAGCGGATCGCACTGTCGCCGTCCGGCACCAGCCACGACAGCGGCACCTGCAGCGGCCAGGTCATCCACGAGGTGCTGAGGGCAAAGCGCCCCACCGCACGGTAGCTGGCCGGCACACCGTCGAACACCAGGGCGCTGAAACGCTGGCGCTGCTCGGGGTGGGCCGCCAGGTAGTGAATGGCCATGGCCCCGCCAAGGCTCTGCCCCAGCAGCACCAGCGGCCTGCCCTTGACCTCGGGTGCCTGGTCCAGCCAGGCCATGGCCGCGGCAATGTCCTCGTACACCTCGGGCAGGCTCGGCTCGCCCTGGGACAGGCCATAGCCGCGGTAGTCGATCATCAACACCTGATAGCCCTGCTCCGGCAGCCAGTAGCTGCCGCCCAGGTGCCCAGGCAGGTTGCCACCATTGCCGTGCAGGTGCAGCACCGTGCCCTTGACCTCGCCCCCGGCCCTGGCCGGCAACCACCAGCCGTGCAGGCGGAGGCCATCAGCCGTGGTCAGGGTGACATCGCGGTACTCGAGCCGGGCCCGCTCGGGCGTAAACGCTTGGCCACGCTCGGGATAGAACAGCAGGCTGCTGCAACCGCCCAGGCCCAGCAGGATCAAACCCAGGGCCAACAGGCGGCAGCACTCAGAGAATGTTCGCGTAGTCGGCTTCAATGCGGTCCAGGCTCAGGTGGTTGAGGAAGTTGGAGAAGCACATCCAGGCCGACAGCGCGTTGAGGTCGCGGAACTGTTCGGGCAGGTACTTGGGCGGCTCGACCAGGCCTTCCTCGACCAGCTGACGCAGGGTGCGCATGTCTTCCAGGGTGGTCTTGCCACAGAACAGCAACGGGATCTGTTCGAGCTTGCCCTTCTTCACAGCCAACTGAATGTAGTTGTAAACCATGATGAAGCCTTTGAGGTAGGACAAGTCCTTGGTAAATGGCAGGCCATTGGGCACCGACCCGCGGAACACCCGGCTGGCGTTGCTGTAGCTCTGCGCCATCTCGAAGCCCTGCTCGCGGAAGAAGTTGTAGACCTGCATGAAATCTGCGCCCTCCTCGACCATGTGGATGGCGCGGGTGCGGTTGGTGAGCTTGCGCAGGCGGCTGGGGTAGGAGGCGAAGGCGATCACCTCCATGAGGATGGCCAGGCCCTCCTGGGTTACCGTCGACGAGGGCGGGCCCTTGGCCAGGAAGGTACAGATCGGCTGGTTCAGGCCGTTGAGGGTGGTGCCGACATGCACCAGCCCTTCGTGCACCTCCAGGGCACGCACGTCACGGGCGTTGAACATGGCGTCGGCCCGCACCTTGATGTAGTCGGCCCCGGCTGCGGCATCGGCGACGATACCGTCGGACTCGAACACACGGATGGTCCCCTCGGCCTCGCCGAACACCTTGTTCAGCCGGTGCTGGAGGATTTCCACGGCCTCCTTGGCGGTGAGGTTCTTCGGTTCGTCCTTGAGGTCGCCACGGCCATCGATGTTGTTCAGGTAGTCCGACAGCATCAGGCCGAGGTCGGCCAGGGTCGGGTCACCGGCGTGGAAGGCATCCGAGGCAGCGCCGTACAGCTCTTGGGAGATCAAACCGAAATCCTCGGTGCCGCGCGCTTCGAGCATACGCACCACCATGCGGTATTCGCGGCACATGCGCTTCATGATCTGCCCGACCGGGTTGAACTGGCCAAGCTGGCGAATGATGTCGCGCTCGATGCCCTGGAACTCGGCCTTGACCGCGCTGGAGTCGAACGCCAGCGGGCGCGACTGGTAGTAGGCACGGTCGACGGCCGGCGGCTCCTTGCCCTTGGCCTTGAGGAAGCCCTGGCGAATGTTGTCGTCCCACTTCACCGCGTCCAGCACCCGGATCGGGGTCTGTGCCGCGACGATGCGGTCGGACAGGGCACGGATGGTTTGCTGGTATTCGTCCACCGGGGACTCCTTATTGGAACAAAGTGCCAAGCCTTGCATTGCCTGAACCGGCCTCTTCGCGGCTAAAGCCGCCCCCACAGGGATTGCAGTACCTGTGGGAGCGGCTTTAGCCGCGAAGAGGCCGGCACGGGTAATTACTTGCCAGAGCGCTGGAACCGCGCCACTTCAACGAACAGGTCGGAGTTGGCCGGGTCGTCGAGGTACGCCAGCACCCGCGCCGACGGGCTGTCGATCAGCACGCCGTCGCCGTTGTCTTCCGGCACCTCGGTGCTGCGCCCGGTCAGCTCCTTCTTGTCCACCGCCTGCTGCACCTGCTCGACATCCAGGTTGTAGACCACCAGCTCCTTGCCATCGACGATATCGAAACCGCCGATCAGGAAGTTGCCGCCCAGGCGCTTGGGCACGCCGGCCGACAGGTACCAGCGGTTGCCATGGCGCGACACGGTGAACACGTATTCTTCGGGGGCCTTGCCCTTGGCCGTGGCCACCGCCTTGTAGGCATCACCGCCGCTACGGCTGATCACCAGCTTAAGGGGCTCGCCCCAGGCGTCCTTGCTGCTCCAATTGCCGAGCAGGGCCTTGGGCGCCGCCTGGTTGCTCGGCAAGGGCTCGTGGAAGGTCACCAGACAACCGCCCAGCAGCAGGAATGACAGAGTCAACAACACCACACGCCAGGCTTTCATCAGGTTCTCCTTGAAAAGTCAGTCTCGGCTCAGGCCGATGCCAGCACCAGCTGCAAGTATCGGCTAAGCATAGCGAGCATCTGCCCATCGGCTTGCGCGTTCGCATCCTTGAGCAGGCCCTGATATTCCATCTGCTCGATAATCGCCGTCAACATTTGGGCGTCCTGTTCCGGTTGCCGCGAGCCCACCACCTGCAGCAATTGCCGGGTGCCATGCAGCAGGATCTGCTCATGGGCGCATACCAGTTCGGCCAGGCGCGGGCACAGCAGCGCCTCCTGGCGGAAGGCCTGCTCGGCCATCAGGAAATCGCGGCGGGTCAGCAGTTGCCGCTGTACATAGTCGGCAGTCATGCGCGCTACCTCGTCAGCCAACCGTGCCCGCGCCTGCGGGCTGCCGTCGCCCTGGGCCAGCAACTGGCGCAACACCACCTCGGTGTTGGCCCACAGCTTGGCCATGTAGGCAGCGCTGCGCTCGACGTACTGGGCGAAGGTATCGGTGAGCAGGTCCTCGATGTCCTTGAAGTAGTAGGTGGTGGCCGACAGTGGCACACCGGCCTCGGCGGCCACGGCGCGGTGGCGCACGCCGCGTACGCCATCGCGCACGACAATGCGCATGGCGGCGTCGAGGATCAGCTGGCGACGCTGCTCGCTGCCCTGGCGGGCAGTCTTGCGGCCTTGGTATTGCACGCTTTCGGCGACGGCGGTGGCGATGCCGGCGGCGCCCTGGTGAGGCATTGCGGGTGTCACGGGGGGATACCTCATGGTTCAAGTCATCTGCAGCCTGTACCGGCCCTATCGCCGGCAAGCCAGCTCCCACAGGTACTGCACAAGTCCTGACGATTGTGGGGTCCCTGTGGGAGCTGGCTTGCCGGCGGTAGGGCCGGTACTGACAACATAAAGCTTCAGGCAAGAAAAAGCCGCCTCGAAAGGCGGCTCGTTCAATTCACTCAGGCCTGCGGACGCATGTGCGGGAACAGGATCACGTCGCGGATCGACGGCGAGTTGGTCAGCAGCATCACCAGGCGGTCGATGCCGATACCTTCACCCGCAGTCGGCGGCATGCCGTATTCCAGGGCGCGAACGAAGTCGGCGTCGTAGTGCATGGCTTCGTCGTCACCCGCGTCCTTCTCGGCCACCTGGGCCAGGAAGCGCTCGGCCTGGTCTTCGGCATCGTTGAGCTCGGAGTAGGCGTTGGCGATCTCGCGGCCACCGATGAACAGCTCGAAACGGTCGGTAACAGCCGGGTTGTCGTCGTTGCGACGGGCCAGCGGCGACACTTCGAACGGGTACTCGGTGATGAAATGCGGCTGCTCCAGCTTGTGCTCGACCAGCTCTTCGAAAATCATCACCTGCAGCTTGCCCAGGCCTTCGTGGCCCAGCACCTTGGCGCCGGCCTTCCTGGCGATCTCGCGGGCGCGGTCGACGTCCTGCAGGTCGGCAGCGGTCAGCTCCGGGTTGTACTTGAGGATCGAGTCGAATACCGACAGGCGGGCGAACGGCTCACCGAAGTGGAACACCTTGTCGCCGTACGGCACGTCGGTAGTGCCCAGTACCAGCTGCGCCAGCTCGCGGAACAGTTCCTCGGTGAGGTCCATGTTGTCGCGGTAGTCGGCGTAGGCCTGATAGAACTCGAGCATGGTGAATTCAGGGTTGTGACGAGTCGAAACGCCTTCGTTACGGAAGTTGCGGTTGATCTCGAACACCTTCTCGAAGCCACCGACCACCAGACGCTTGAGGTACAGCTCCGGCGCAATACGCAGGAACATGGCCATGTCCAGGGCGTTGTGGTGGGTTTCGAACGGCTTGGCCGCGGCACCGCCCGGGATGGTCTGCAGCATCGGCGTCTCGACTTCGAGGAAGTCGCGCTCGATGAGGAACTTGCGGATGTGCGAGATCACCTGCGAACGCACACGGAAGGTGTGGCGGGTTTCTTCATTGACCATCAGGTCGACGTAACGCTGGCGGTAACGCTGCTCGGTGTCGGTCAGGCCGTGGTGCTTGTCGGGCAGCGGGCGCAGCGACTTGGTCAGCAGGCGTACGTTGGTCATTTCGACGTACAGGTCGCCCTTGCCGGAACGGGCCAGGGTGCCTTCGGCGCTGATGATGTCGCCCAGGTCCCAGGTCTTCACCGCGGCCAGGGTTTCTTCCGACAAGGTCTTGCGGTTGACGTAGACCTGGATACGGCCAGTCATGTCCTGAATGACCATGAACGAACCACGGTTGAGCATGATGCGGCCGGCAACCTTGACCGGAATCGCTGCAGCTTCCAGTTCTTCCTTGGTCTTGTCCGCGTACTGCTTCTGCAGGTCGTTGCAATAGCTGTCGCGACGGAAGTCATTGGGGAAGGCATTGCCCTTGGCGCGCTCGGCGGCAAGCTTTTCCTTGCGCAGGGCGATCAGGGCGTTTTCTTCCTGTTGCAGGTCTTGCGCTTCGGTCTTGAGGTCGCTCATTTCGTCATTCTTTCCATCAGGTGTTCGGTGCCCCTTTCGGGCAGGGCACGCGATACCGGCCTCAGGCCGGGTACCGCGGCGGTTGTGTGTGGCTTACAGCCCCTGCTTGAGGCTCGCTTCCAGGTACTGGTCGAGATCACCGTCCAGGACCTTCTGGCAGTCGCTGCGCTCGACGCCGGTACGCAGGTCCTTGATACGCGAGTCATCCAGCACGTAGGAGCGGATCTGGTGGCCCCAGCCGATGTCCGACTTGCTGTCTTCCAGCGCCTGCGAGGCGGCGTTGCGCTTCTGCATTTCCAGCTCGTACAACTTGGCCCGCAGCATTTTCATGGCGGTGTCCTTGTTGGCGTGCTGGGAGCGTTCGTTCTGGCAGGCCACCACGGTGTTGGTCGGTACGTGGGTAATACGCACCGCCGAGTCGGTGGTGTTCACGTGCTGACCACCGGCACCGGAGGAACGGTAGGTGTCGATGCGCAGGTCGGCCGGGTTGATCTCGATCTCGACCTTGTCGTCGATCTCGGGCGACACGAACACCGCCGAGAACGAAGTATGACGACGGGCACCGGAGTCGAACGGGCTTTTGCGCACCAGGCGGTGCACGCCGATCTCGGTACGCAGCCAGCCGAACGCGTACTCGCCCTTGATATGCACGGTGGCGCCCTTGATACCGGCGACTTCACCTTCGGAAAGCTCGATGATGGTGGCATCGAAACCACGCTTGTCGGCCCAGCGCAGGTACATGCGCAGCAGGATGTTGGCCCAGTCCTGCGCCTCGGTACCACCGGAGCCGGCCTGGATATCCAGGTAGGCGTTGTTCATGTCCATCTCGCCGCTGAACATGCGACGGAACTCAAGCAGGGCCAGGGACTCTTCCAGGGCCTGCAACTCGGCCTCGACGTCGCCTACGGCGCCTTCATCCTCTTCCTCGACGGCCATGTCGAGCAGGTCCTTGCAGTCGGACAGGCCGTTGGACAGCTTGTCCAGAGTCTCGACGACCTGCGCCAGCATGGCACGCTCGCGGCCCAGGGCCTGGGCGTACTCGGGTTTGTTCCAGACGTTGGGGTCTTCCAGCTCGCGGTTGACTTCGATCAGGCGGTCATGCTTGTGATCGTAGTCAAAGATACCCCCGAATGGACTGGGAACGCTCGGTGAGGTCCTTGATGGTGTTCAGGATCGGTTGGATTTCCATGGGCTGGCTACTCGCACGAATTCGGTGAAAAGCCCGCGAGTATAACCGAGTCCGCCGCAGGGCGGCAGACCCGCCGGGCGGTAGAAGTGGCGTCGGCAGAATGACATGAACGCCTGACAGGGCCCTGTCAGGCGATGCCAACCTGGTTGCGCCCGCCGTTCTTGGCTTGGTACAGGCCTTTGTCCGCGGCCGAAATCAGCTGCCGGCTATGGCTGCCGATGGCCGGGGTCTGGGTCGCCAGGCCGATGCTGACGGTCAGGTACGAGTCAGCCGTCGGCGCGGTGTGCGGGATGCCCAGGCCCAATACGGTCTGGCGCAGCTTCTCGGCCACCAGGCGAGCACCACCCGGCGAGGTATTGGGCAGCACCAGGACGAATTCCTCGCCACCATAGCGCGCCGGCAGGTCGGTCGGTCGCGAGCACGAGCCGCGGAGCGCCTCGGCCACCTGACGCAAGGCCTCGTCACCGGCCAGGTGACCGAAGCTGTCGTTGTAGGCCTTGAAGAAGTCCACATCGATCATCAGCAGCGACAACTGCTGCTGTTCACGCATGGCCCGGCGCCATTCCAGCTCCAGGTACTCGTCGAAGTGACGGCGGTTGGACAGCCCGGTCAGGCCATCGGAGTTCATCAGCCGCTGCAGCATCAGGTTGGTATCGAGCAGTTGCTGCTGGCTGACGCGCAGGGCGCGGTAGGCCTCATCGCGCTGCAGCAAGGTCAGGTAGGAACGCGAGTGGTAGCGGATGCGCGCCACCAGTTCGATGGTGTCCGGCAACTTGACCAGGTAATCGTTGGCCCCGGCGGCAAACGCCGCGCTCTTGACCAGCGGATCTTCCTTGGTCGACAGGACGATGATCGGGATGTCCTGGGTCGCCGGGTTGTTGCGGTATTCACGCACCAGGCTCAGCCCGTCCAGGCCAGGCATGATCAGGTCCTGAAGGATCACCGTGGGCTTGATGCGCACAGCCTGGGCCACCGCCTGGTGCGGGTCGGAGCAAAAGTGGAAGTCGATGTTCTCTTCATTGGCCAGGCCACGCCGCACCGCCTCACCGATCATGGCCTGGTCGTCGACCAGCAGCACCATCGCCGAGTTCTCGTTGGGGGTGGTGAAACCTTCGATCGGTAAATCATTCATACCTGTTCACCCGATCACTGCCGGCCTGGCGGCGTGATTCATTACACTTCGTCATTTTGCGAAAAATTCCATCAAGCGCCCGGCAATACGTTCCAGCGGGCGGATTTCCACCGCAGCATCGATGGACGCAGCGGCCTTGGGCATCCCGTAAACCGCGCTGCTGGCCTGGTTCTGGGCAATGGTCAGGAAGCCCTGCTGGCGCATCAGTTTCAGGCCCTGGGCACCGTCGCGGCCCATGCCGGTAAGCAACACGCCCACCGCATCGCCGGTCCAATAGCGCGCCACACTCTCGAAGAACACATCGATCGAGGGCCGGTAGATTTCATTGACTGGTTCGGCAGTGTAGGCCAGCTGGCCGTTCTGTAGCAGGCGGATGTGGTGATTGGTGCCGGCCAGCAGTACCTGACCGGGCTGGGGCGGTTCGCCTTCACGCGCCAGGCGCACCGGCAGGCCGGCCGCGCTGCTGAGCCACTCGGCCATGCCCGCAGCAAACACCTGGTCGACATGCTGGACCAGCACGATAGCCGCCGGGAACGCCTCCGGCAGGCCCTTGAGCAGCACTTCAAGGGCGGCCGGGCCACCAGCGGACGAGCCGATAGCCACCAGCCCGCGGTGCTGGGACGCGGCCCGCACGGGCGCAGCGACCGGGCGTGCGGCCGGTGCACGCTGCTGGCCGATCAGCCAGCTTATGTTGAGAATCTTGCGCAGCAGTGGCGCTGCCGCTTCGCGTGGGTCGCCCGCCCCCAGCGCCGGGGTGTCGACCACGTCGAGGGCGCCGTGCCCCATGGCCTCGAACACCCGGTGCATGTTCTGCTTGCGGTCGACCGTTACGATCACGATGGCGCAGGGGGTTTCGGCCATGATCCTGCGGGTGGCCTCGACGCCGCCCATCACCGGCATGATCAGGTCCATGAGGATCAGGTCTGGCAACTGCTCCGCGCAACGCCGCACCGCCTCGGCTCCATTGCCGGCCACCCATATCACCTGGTGCTCGGGCTCGAAGGCGACCGCCCGGCGCAGCGCCTCGACAGCCATGGGCATGTCGTTGACGATGGCGATCTTCATCCCTGAGCACCTCCGATCAACTCAACCACAGCATCCAGCAACGCATCGTCGTGGAAACTGGCCTTAGCCAAATAATAGTCGGCGCCGGCATCCAGGCCCCGCCGTCGGTCTTCCTCACGGTCCTTGTAGGACACCACCATCACCGGCAGCGATTGCAGACGCTGATCGCGGCGCACCAGGGTGACCAGCTCGATGCCGTCCATGCGCGGCATGTCGATGTCGGTAATCAGCAGGTCGAAATCCTCGCTACGCAGGGCGTTCCAGCCGTCCATGCCATCCACCGCCACGGCCACGTCGTAGCCACGGTTGCCGAGCAGCTTGCGCTGCAGTTCACGCACGGTCAGCGAATCGTCGACCACCAGGATGCGCCTGCGCGCAACACCACGATCGCCGCGGCTACCGCGCTCGATGCGCTCCAGGCTGCCGGTGCTGAGCAGTTTCTCCAGCGAGCGCAGCAGGTCCTCGACATCGACGATCAGCACCACCGAGCCATCGTCGAGCAAGGCGCCGGAGGAAATGTCCTGGACCTTGCCCAACCGAGGGTCGAGCGGCATCACCACCAGCACCCGCTCGCCCACCAGCCGCTCCACGGCCACGCCGTACAGTTGCTCGCGTTCACGGATCACCACCACCCGCAGACTGCTCTCCTGCGTTTGCCCGGCCGGGCGGTTGAGCAGCTGGCTGGCCGCGACCAGGCCGATGTGCCGGCCTTCGTGCCAGAAGTGCTGGCGCCCTTCGATCTGCACGATCTCTTCAGCGCTCACTTCCAGCGTGCGTTCGATATGGGCGAGCGGGAAGGCATAGGCCTCGCCCCCCACCTCGACCACCAGACTGCGCACCACCGACAGGGTCAGCGGCACCTGCAGGTGGAAACGGCAGCCCTGCCCGGCCAACTGGGTCAGCTCGATCGAACCGCGCAGCTCACGGATCATGTGCTGCACCGCATCCAGACCCACACCGCGCCCGGACACCTCGGTGACCTTGTTGCGCAGGCTGAAACCGGGCAGGAACAGGAACGTCAGCAACTCTGCCTCGCTCATCCGTGCCACCGTGTCGGCGGGTGACAGGGCACGCTCGACGATGCTGCTGCGCAGGCGCTCGAGGTCGATGCCGGCACCGTCGTCGATCAGTTCCAGGCTGAGCATACCGGCCTGGTGCGAGGCCCGCAGGCGAATCACCCCCTCCTCCGCCTTGCCCGCCAGCAGGCGCCGCTCGGGCAGCTCGATGCCGTGGTCGACCGCGTTGCGCAACAGGTGGGTCAGCGGTGCTTCGAGCCTTTCCAGCACATCGCGGTCGACCTGGGTCTTGTCCCCTTCCACCAGCAGCCGCACCGGCTTGCCCAGCGAACGGCCAAGGTCACGCACCATGCGGCTCTGGCCGGTCAACACATCGGCAAACGGCCGCATCCGGCAGGCCAGCGCGGTGTCGTACAGCAGTTGTGCGCGCTGGCTGGCCTGCCAGCCGAACTCGTCCAGGTCAGCCGTCTGCTGCTGCAGGATCTGCTGGGTTTCCGCCAGCAGGCGCTGGGTCTGTGCCAGGGCTTCGAGCACCTCGCTGCTCTGGCCACTGTCCTCCAGCTGCATGCGCAGGCCGTCAAGCGCCTGCATGCCCTGGCCGTGCATGCGCTTGAGGCGCTGCAGGGTAGCCAGGTAAGGCTTGAGCCGCTGGGTTTCCACCAGCGACTTGCTGGACAGGTCAAGCAGGCTGTTGAGGCGGTCGGCAGTGACCCGCAGCACCCGCTCCGCACCTTCGCCGACGCGCTTGCCGGCCTTGCGCGGCGAGGCCAGCTCGGGCTCG
This sequence comes from Pseudomonas persica, assembly GCF_900291015.1. Taxonomy (GTDB): domain Bacteria; phylum Pseudomonadota; class Gammaproteobacteria; order Pseudomonadales; family Pseudomonadaceae; genus Aquipseudomonas. The sequence continues at coordinate 60,553 of NZ_OLKL01000016.1, read as the reverse complement.
GGCTCCAAGGCCTCGACAGGCAGCGGCAAAGGTGCGGCTTGCGCGGTTTGCACCGGTGTTTCCGACAGCGCTGGCACGGCTGGCGGCACGGGGGGCATGGCTACCGCCCCCAGGTCGAGCAGGCCGGCCATTTGCGCAAGGAACACCGGCAGGGTCGCCTGCGCCCCGGCGTCGCCAGGCGTGGCGATGCGCATCAGCAGGTCGGTACCCTGCAGCAGGGCGTCGATATGCTCGGCGCTCAAGCGCAGGCGGCCCTCCTGGGCGGCCACCAGGCAGTCTTCCATGACGTGGGCGACGCTGACGCCAGCGTCCACCCCGACGATCCGCGCCGCACCCTTCAGCGAGTGGGCGGCGCGCATGCAAGCCTCGAGCTGGTCAGCCTGCGTGGGGTTACGCTCCAGCGCCATCAGGCCGGCGCTGAGCACCTGGGTCTGCGCCTCGGCCTCCAGGCTGAACAGTTCGAGCAACGATGCGTCGCGCATTTGCTCTGGGGTCATGACAGGCTCCGCTGCACGGCAGACAGTAAGTATTGATCGTCCAGCACCCGCACGCTGCGGCCACGCCATTGCAGGACCGCGGCGGTGAAGTGGGTGGCGTCCTGGCCGCTGCCCGCCAGCAGCGGGTCGAGCCGGTGAATGCCGTCGATTTCCTCGACCGCCATCACTACCGGTCCGCCCTCAGCGGCCAGGATCAGCATGCGAGGCATCGCCCGGCCGTTGCGTTGCTCGGCAACACCGGCCTGCACACCCAGCAGGTCGGCCAGTGACAGGCACGGCACCAGCGTACCGCGCACGTTGGCCACCCCCAGCAACACTCGCGAGCGCTGGTGCGGCAGCGAATGCACCGCCTGCAGCGGGGCAATTTCAACCAGGCAGGCGGTAGCCAGCGCCAGCCATTCTTCGCCAAGGCGGAACAGCAGCATGGAGCGGCCAGTGCTGTCCTCGACCGGCGGCGCCACGGCAGCCTGGTGGTCCTGCATCAGCGCGTAGCGGTCGAGCAGGCGTGTGGCCGCTGCGGCATGTACCTCACAGTTGCGGCAGTGAACGTGACGCTCCAACAGCGGGCACTGCTTGTCGCCGTGCACGCCAATGCGGTTCCAGCAGTCGTCGATGTGTGCGTCATCCTCGGCGAGCAATTGCATCGCGGATTCCTTCATCGTTCAGACTCCCGGCCAACCCGCGCGGCGCGCTCCTGCAGGCGCCGGGCACCGGCCAGGTCGCCCTGGGCCGCCAGCAGGGCCGCCAGGTGCACCAGTGCCTCAGGGTGCTGCGGTTCCAGGTACAGGGCTTTGCGGTAGTGGCTCAGAGCCTGCTGCGCATCACCTTCGGTATCGCTGAGCAGCCCCAGCCAGTAGTAGACCTGCGCCGCAGGCGCGAACTGGCCCAGGTAACGCTGGCATTCGGCACGGGCCTGCTCGCTGGCACCGGCATTGGCCAGCCGGGCAATGCTGGCCAGCAACTCGCTTGCGTCCTCACGCTTGTGCTCGTGCGCCGGCGCTGGCTTGGCTGCCACGGGCAGCACGCGCAGTGGCCGCAGTGGGCGCGGCAGCGCTGCGCCCGGTGACGGATAGCCTGGCGCGGCCGGTGCTGGCGACATGCGCCGCGAAGACTGGACCGGTGGCGTTGCCGGCGCAGCGCCACCACCCTCCTGGCGCACGTAGGCGAACGACTGGGCAATCCCCAGCGGGCGCATGCCCAACCGCGCCAGCAAGCTGCCTTCGGCCGGGCCAATGAACAGCACGCCCTGTGGGTGCAACAAACGCTTGAGCACTTCGAACACCCGTTGCTGGGTCGGCACGTCGAAATAGATCAGCAGGTTGCGGCAGAACACGAAGTCGTACAGGCCATCGCGGCTGGCCAGCGCCGGGTCGAGCACGTTGCCCACCTGCAGGCTGACTTGCTCGCGCACCCGCTCATGCAGGTGGTGGCCTTCTTCGAGAGCGTCGAAGTAGCGCTCGCGAAAGCCCAGGTCGCTGCCTCGGAAGGCATTGCGCCCGTACACAGCCTGCCCGGCCTTGGCTACCGAACTGGGGCTGATGTCCATGCCGTCGATCAGGAACGCCCCCGGCGCGATGCCGGCATCGAGCAAGGCCATGGCCAGCGAATAGGGTTCCTCGCCGGTCGAGCATGGCAGGCTGAGCAAGCGCAGCGGGCGCGCCCCGGCCAGCTCGGCCAGACGTTTGTGCGCCAGGCTAGTCAGGGCGGTAAAGGATTCGGGGTAACGGAAGAACCAGGTTTCCGGGACAATGACCGCTTCGATCAGCGCCTGTTGCTCATCCATCGACTGCTGCAGGTAAAGCCAGTAATCATCCAGGTTCGCGGCGTTCACGGCTACGCAACGCTGACGCAGCGCACGCTCGACCATCGGCGCGCCCACCGACTCCACATCCAGGCCGATGCGTTCGCGCAAGAAACGGAAGAAACGCTGTTGGTTCATGTCGGCATCCCTGTCGGATCATCCGCGTACAGCAACTCGTGCACGGCATCGGGCAGCAGGTGATTGACCTCGATGCGCTGCAACAAGCCTTGCTCATCCTGGCGCACCGGGCCCAGGTACGGGGCTTCGCCGCTGTCCACGCCATACGGCTGGAACTCGTCGGGGTGGCAACGCAGGGTTTCGGTGGCCTGTTCCAGGATCAGGCCAAGCTGCAGGCCGTCTCGGTAATGCACCAGCACCAGGCGGGTACTGGTGCGCTGCGCTGCCGGCTGGCCGAAGCTCAATGCCGCCAGGTCGACCACCGGCACCAGCAGGCCTCGGTGTGCAAGGATGCCTGCGACCCAGGCAGGCGCCTTGGCGATCGGTTTGAGCGGCTGGCGCGGCAGTACCTCGATCACCTCGTGCACACTCAGGGCAAAGCGTTGCTCGCGGATGCGAAATTGCAGGTACAACGCCCCTTTGGCATCGCCCGCCCGCGCGGCGCGCGGTTGCAAGTCGTTCATCGCAGTCAGACTTTGAAACGCGACACGCCGCCACGCAGGCCAGCGGCCACCTGGCTCAGCTCATCGATGGCGAAACTGGCCTGGCGCAGCGACTCGACGGTCTGGGTGCTGGCATCGCTGAGCTGGGCCAGCGCCTGGTTGATCTGCTCGGCACCGGTGGCCTGGGCCTGCATGCCTTCGTTGACCATCAGCACGCGCGGCGCCAGGGCCTGCACCTGGTGGATGATCTGGCTGAGCTGCTCGCCCACCTGCTGCACCTCGAACATGCCGCGGCGTACTTCTTCGGAGAACTTGTCCATGCCCATGACCCCGGCCGACACCGCCGACTGGATCTCGCGCACCATCTGCTCGATATCGTAGGTGGCCACGGCGGTCTGGTCGGCCAGGCGGCGCACTTCGGTGGCCACCACGGCAAAGCCGCGGCCGTACTCGCCAGCCTTTTCCGCTTCGATGGCAGCGTTGAGCGACAGCAGGTTGGTCTGGTCGGCAACCTTGACGATGGTCACCACCATCTGGGTGATGTTGCTGGCCTTCTCGTTGAGGATGCCGAGCTTGGCGTTGACCAGGTCGGCGGCGCCCATCACCTGGTGCATGGTTTCTTCCATGCGCGCCAGGCCCTGCTGGCCGGAGCCAGCCAGGCTGGAAGCCTGATCGGCGGCCGAGGTGACTTCGGTCATGGTCCGCACCAGGTCACGCGAGGTGGCGGCGATCTCCCGCGAGGTGGCACCGATTTCGGTGGTGGTGGCGGCCGTTTCGGTGGCGGTGGCTTGCTGTTGCTTGGAAGTGGCGGCGATTTCGGTCACCGAGGTGGTCACCTGTACCGAGGAACGCTGGGCCTGCGACACCAGGTTGGCCAGGGCCTCGGCCATTTCATTGAAGCCGCTTTCGATGGCGCCGAACTCGTCCTTGCGGTCCAGGCTCAGGCGCATGCTCAGGTCGCCCGAACGCAGTTTGTCGAGGGCATGGACGATACGCTGCATGGGCGCACTGATGGCGCGCATCAGCAGCAGGCCGCATACGCCCGCAGCGATGATCGCCAGCAACAGCGAAACTACCATGCTGCCCTTGGCCGTGCTCACGGCGTTGACGATTTCGTTGGTAGCCTCGTCGGCCGAGCCCCGATTGTCTTCGATCACTTCGCTGAGGTGCTTGCGCCCATCCACCCAGGCCGGGGTGAGCACCTCGTTGATCAGCCGCTGGGCTTCGTCGTAGTCATGCTGGCGGTAGGCGTCCAGCATCTGGTTGACGATCTTGAGGTAGGTGTCTGCGAGTTGCCTAAAGCTGTCGAAGCGAGTCTGGTCGTCCTTGGTCTGGATCGTGTTCTGGTAACTCGCCATGTGTTGCTTCAGGCGGTCCTCGAAATTTTTGAACAGTTCCATGTCGGCCGAGGAGATTTCGCGACGGTTGGACAGGCCCACCAGTTGCTGGCTGGTGACGTAGCTGTCGACCCAGGCACTGCGGATCATAGAGCTGTAGTAGAGGCCGGGAATGCTGTTGCTCCCCACTGCCTGTTCGGCAGATGCGATGGTCGCCAACCGCGAGTAGGCGGCGACGATCATCAGCAGCATGATGGCGATGATCACAGCGAAACTTGCCAGGATCCGTTGGCGCAAGGTCCAGTTCTTCACATTCAGCCCTCAGGAATTCACAACGAGCGGGGAAAATCGCCGAAGTATAGCCTAGCCGCCCAACGCTTATACGGCTGAAATGTGGGGTGATCAGGTATCCCTGCCGACAGACAGGTCATTTGTGCCCAAGACCCTTGGGGCCGCTGTGCGGCCCATCGCCGGCAAGCGAGGCGCCCAACCTCGAGCGCATGACCTCAGGCCATGTGTGATCCCTGTGGGAGCGCGGCTTGCCGGCGATGGGCTGCAACGCAGCCCCCGATCACTGGCCAGCGGCAAGCCTGGCCTGGCTCTCCAGTTCCTGGCGCAGGGCCGGGTCCAGGCGCAACTGGCGGGCCAGTTCGTCCAGGTAGGCACGCTCCATGAAGTTTTCCTGGTCGACCATCATCACGCTGGCCAGGTACATCTCGGCGGCCATCTCCGGCGTTTGCGCGGCGCGGGCCACTTCGGCCGGGTCCAGTGGCTTGTTCAGCTCGGCATGCAGCCAGTGCTGCAATTCGCGGTCAGTGTCCAGGCGGGTGAACTCGCCCTCGATCAGCGCCCGCTCGCGTTCGTCGATATGGCCATCGGACTTGGCCGCCGCCACCAGCGCCCGCAGCACCGCCTGGCTATGCTGCTCGGCCTGGGCCGGCGGCAGGCGGTCGACGGTCTGTGGCTCGGCGGCGGCCACCTGCTGGCGCGCCTGCCAGTTGCCGTAGGCCTTGTAGGCCAGCACACCGAGCGCAGCCAGGCCGCCATAGGTGAGGGCCTTGCTGCCATATTTGCGGGCTTTCCTGTTGCCCAGCAGCAAGCCCATGGCGCCCGCCGCCAGGGCACCGCCACCGGCACCGGAAAGCAGGCTGCCAAGGCCGCCGGCACTGGTGCCTGGCTTGCCAGAGCTGCCCTTGCCGGTCTGGCTGGCGAGCAAGTCCTGGCCGGACTTGAGCAACTGGTCGAGCAATCCCCGGGTATTCATCAAACGGTCTCCACGTTGGCCAAGGGAGCCGTCAGGTTAAGCCCTGTCTTGCCGATCGCCATGGGGGGATTTGCTTCCGGATGTTGCATTGGCTGGCAAAAAGCCAACTAGACTCGATATCGCCAATACCGCGCGCAACCGCACTACGTTTATAACGATCGCTTCACGGCTTGCTTGATGACTGCCCCGACCAAAATCGCCAAGAAGAGGGAACACCATGTCAGTGCACAAGACCGCCTTGCTCGGCGCCACCGCCTGCGCCGTGCTGGCCAGCGCCAGCCTGCTGGCTGCCGCACCGCCCAAGGCCCTGGGACCCGGCGAGGGCCGCCTGGACATCGTCGCCTGGCCCGGCTACATCGAGCGCGGTGAAAGCGACAAGGCCTACGACTGGGTGACCGGCTTCGAGCAGGAAACCGGCTGCAAGGTCAGCGTCAAGACCGCCGCCACCTCGGACGAGATGGTCAGCCTGATGACCAAGGGCGGCTACGACCTGGTCACCGCCTCGGGCGATGCTTCACTGCGGCTGATCGCCGGCAAGCGGGTACAGCCGATCAACACCGCCTTGATCCCCAACTGGAAGAACATCGACCCACGGCTGCAGAACGGTGGCTGGTACGTGGTCGACAAGCAGGTCTACGGCACTCCGTACCAATGGGGGCCGAACGTGCTGCTGTACAACACCGACGTGTTCAAGCAAGCGCCCAGCAGCTGGGGCGTGCTGTTCGAGCCGCAGAACCTGCCCGACGGCAAGCCGAACAAGGGCCGCGTGCAGGCCTACGATGGGCCGATCTACATCGCCGATGCGGCGTTGTACCTGAAGACGGCCAAGCCGGAACTGGGCATCCAGGACCCGTACGAGCTGAGCGAAGCGCAGTACAAGGCCGTGCTGGACCTGCTGCGCCAGCAGCGACCGCTGGTCCACCGCTACTGGCATGACGCCACGGTGCAGATGAGCGACGTAAAGAACGAAGGCGTGGTCGCCTCCAGCTCCTGGGGCTACATGGTCAATGGCCTGAAGGCCGAGAAGCAGCCAGTGGCCTCGACCATTCCCAAGGAAGGCGCGACCGGCTGGGCCGACACCACCATGCTGCACAGCGAGGCCAAGCACCCCAACTGTGCCTACAAGTGGATGGACTGGTCGCTGCAGCCGAAGGTACAAGGTGACGTGGCGGCCTGGTTTGGTTCGTTGCCTGCGGTGCCGGCAGCCTGTACCGGCAGCGAGCTGCTGGGAGCCGAGGGTTGCAAGACCAACGGTTTCGACAACTTCGACAAGATCGCCTTCTGGAAAACCCCGCAGACCCAGGGGGGCAAGTTCGTGCCGTATAGCCGCTGGACCCAGGATTACATTGCGATCATGGGTGGGCGCTGAGGTTGCCTGAATGCCTGTGCCGGCCTCTTCGCGGGTAAACCCGCTCCCACAAGTTCATCACCGCCTGTACAGGTGGCGCTTTACCTGTGGGAGCGGGTTCACCCGCGAAGAGGCCGGCACAGGAGAAACTTAGATGCCTGGAGCCAACGCATGCCCCTAGCCGTCCAGTTCACCCAGGTTTCCCGCACCTTCGGCGAGGTCAAGGCCGTCGACCAGGTCAGCATCGACATCATCGATGGCGAATTCTTCTCCATGCTCGGCCCCTCTGGCTCGGGCAAGACCACCTGCCTGCGCCTGATCGCCGGCTTCGAGCAACCCAGCAGCGGTTCGATCCGCATCCACGGCGTCGAAGCCGGCGGCGTGCCGCCCTACCAGCGCGACGTCAACACGGTATTCCAGGACTACGCACTGTTCCCGCACATGAACGTACTGGACAACATCGCCTACGGCCTGAAGGTAAAAGGCGTTGCCAGGGCCGAACGCCACAGCCGCGCCGAAGAAGCCCTGGCGATGGTGGCCCTGCCCGGCTACGGCGCGCGCAAGCCGGCGCAGTTGTCCGGTGGCCAACGTCAGCGCGTGGCCCTGGCCCGCGCGCTGGTCAATCGGCCACGGGTACTGCTGCTGGACGAGCCGCTGGGCGCGCTGGACCTGAAGTTGCGCGAACAGATGCAGGGCGAGCTGAAAAAGCTGCAGCGCCAGCTGGGCATCACCTTCGTTTTCGTCACCCACGACCAGACGGAGGCGCTGTCGATGTCCGACCGGGTGGCGGTATTCAACCGGGGCCGCATCGAGCAGGTCGACACCCCGCGCAAGCTGTACATGCAACCGGCCACCCCCTTCGTTGCCGAGTTCGTCGGCACCTCCAACGTTGTGCGCGGCGAACTGGCCACGTTGCTCAATGGCAGCCCGGCGCCCTTCTCCATCCGCCCCGAACACATCCGTCTCGGCGTCCCGGCCACAGCCGGTCAGCATGTCCAGGTCAGCGGCCTGCTGCACGATATCCAGTACCAGGGCAGTGCCACCCGCTACGAGCTGCAACTGGACAGCGGCCAGCTGCTGGCGGTGAGCCAGGCCAACGACCGCTGGCAGGCGCAGGCACAGGCCTGGCAACCCGGGCAACGGGTACAGGCACACTGGCCCCGTGAAGCCATGACGGTGCTGCAGGAAACCGAGGGCCGCTGACATGAGCACACTGCGCGGCCTGGCCAACCTGCTGTACCGGCGCCCCAACCTGTACCTGGCCCTGTTGTTGATCCCGCCGCTGACCTGGTTCGGCGCGATCTACCTGGGCTCGCTGCTGAACCTGTTGTGGCAGGGCTTCTATACCTTCGACGACTTCACCATGGCGGTGACCCCGGACCTGACCCTGGGCAATTTCGCCGCGCTGTTCAACCCGTCGAACTTCGACATCATCCTGCGCACCCTGGGCATGGCGTTGGCAGTGTCGCTGGCCAGCGCGGTGCTGGCCTTCCCCATCGCCTACTACATGGCGCGCTACACCAGCGGCAAGACCAAGGCGTTTTTCTACATCGCGGTGATGATGCCGATGTGGGCCAGCTACATCGTCAAGACCTATGCCTGGACCCTGCTGCTGGCCAAGGGCGGCGTGGCCCAGTGGTTCGTCCAGCAACTGCACCTGGATGCCCTGCTGCAAACGGTGCTGGCGGTGCCGGGCGTAGGCGGCAGCACGCTGTCGACTTCGCACCTTGGGCGCTTCATGGTGTTCGTGTACATCTGGCTGCCGTTCATGATTCTGCCGATCCAGGCCTCGCTGGAGCGCTTGCCGCCGTCGCTGCTGCAAGCCTCGGCAGACCTCGGCGCCCGCCCCGGGCAAACCTTCGTGCAAGTGATCCTGCCGCTGTCGATTCCGGGCATTGCCGCCGGCTCGATCTTTACCTTCTCGCTGACCCTGGGCGACTTCATCGTGCCGCAGCTGGTCGGCCCGCCCGGTTATTTCATCGGCAGCATGGTCTATGCCCAGCAAGGGGCGATCGGCAACATGCCGATGGCCGCCGCGTTCACCCTGGTGCCGATCGTGCTGATCGCGGTGTACCTGTCCATCGTCAAGCGCCTGGGGGCCTTCGATGCACTCTGAAAAAGCCTCGACCGGGCTGCGCCTGGCGGCCTGGGGCGGCTTGCTGTTCCTGCACTTCCCGATCCTGATCATCTTCCTGTACGCCTTCAACACCGAAGACGCGGCGTTCAGCTTCCCGCCCAAGGGTTTTACCCTCAAATGGTTGGCCGTGGCCTTCACCCGGCCCGATGTGCTGGAGGCGATCAAGCTGTCGCTGCAGGTGGCCTGCCTGGCCACGCTGATCGCCCTGGTGCTCGGCACACTGGCGTCGACGGCGCTGTACCGGCGCAACTTTTTCGGCAAGGAGAGCATTTCGCTGATGCTGATCCTGCCTATCGCCCTGCCCGGCATCATCACCGGCATCGCCCTGCTCTCGGCGTTCAAGACCCTGGGGATAGAGCCCGGGGTATTCACCATCGTGGTCGGCCACGCCACGTTCTGCGTGGTGATCGTCTACAACAACGTAATCGCCCGTCTGCGGCGTACTTCGCAGAACCTGATCGAAGCCTCGATGGACCTCGGCGCCGACGGCTGGCAGACCTTCCGCTACATCATCCTGCCCAACCTCGGCTCGGCGCTGCTGGCCGGCGGCATGCTGGCCTTTGCCCTGTCGTTCGACGAAATCATCGTCACCACCTTCACCGCCGGCCACGAACGCACCCTGCCGATCTGGCTGCTCAACCAGCTCAGCCGCCCGCGCGACGTGCCGGTGACCAACGTGGTCGCCATGCTGGTGATGCTGGTGACCATGCTGCCGATCCTTGGCGCCTATTACCTGACCCGTGGCGGCGAAAGCGTCGCGGGCAGTGGCAAATGACCCTGGAGGAGTCCCCGATGCAAACGCAGATGCTGATCAATGGCCAGCTGGTCGCTGGCGAAGGCCCGGCCTGGACCGTGCTCAATCCCGCCTTGGGCAGTGCCCTGGCGCAGATCAACGAAGCCAGCGAGGCCCAGGTGGACAGCGCCGTGCGCGCCGCCGACCAGGCCTTCGACAGCTGGTCGCAAACCAGCCCCAAGGAGCGCTCGCAGGCCTTGCTGGCGCTGGCCGACACTATCGAAGCCCATGGCGATGAACTGGCCCGGCTGGAATCGCAAAACTGCGGCAAGCCGCTGAGCGCCGCGCGGAATGACGAGATCCCGGCAATTGCCGATGTGTTCCGCTACTTTGCCGGTGCAGCGCGCTGCCTGGGCGGTTCGGCGGCCGGCGAGTACCTGCCGGGCCACACCTCGATGATCCGCCGCGACCCGCTGGGCGTGGTCGCCTCGATCGCACCATGGAACTACCCGTTGATGATGCTGGCGTGGAAGATCGCCCCGGCCCTGGCTGCCGGCAACACGGTGGTGATCAAACCCTCCGAGCTGACCCCGCTGACCGCCCTGCGCCTCGGCGAACTGGCCCAGGACCTGCTGCCAGCAGGGGTGCTGAACATTCTCTTCGGCCGTGGCCAGACGGTCGGCAACCCGCTGGTCAACCATCCCAAGGTACGCATGGTGTCGCTGACCGGCTCGATCCCCACCGGCGCGCACATCATCAGCGCCACCGCCGACAGCGTGAAACGCATGCACATGGAACTGGGCGGCAAGGCCCCGGTACTGGTATTCGACGATGCCGACATCGACGCCGCCATCGACGGCATCCGCACCTTCGGCTTCTACAACGCCGGCCAGGACTGCACTGCGGCCTGCCGACTGTATGTGCAGGATGGCATCTACGAGCGCTTCGTCGAACGCCTGGGGGCCGCAGTGGCCAGCCTCAAGCCAGGCCTGCAGGAGGCCAAGGACACCGAACTGGGGCCGCTGATCAGTGCCCAGCACCGCGACAAGGTCGCGGGCCTTGTGCAACGCGCGGTTGCCCAGCCGCACATTCGCCTGGTGACGGGTGGCAAGGCGATTGATGGCGACGGCTTCTTCTTCGAACCGACCGTGCTGGCCGACGCCCTGCAGGACGACGAAATCGTGCGCAACGAAGTGTTCGGCCCGGTAGTGTCGGTGACCCGCTTCAACGACGAAGCCCAGGCACTGGAATGGGCCAACGACTCCAACTACGGCCTGGCCTCGTCGGTGTGGACCCGCGACACCGGCCGCGCCCACCGCCTGGCGGCGCGCCTGCAGTATGGCTGCACCTGGGTGAACACCCACTTCATGCTGGTCAGCGAAATGCCCCATGGCGGGCAGAAGCATTCGGGGTATGGCAAGGATATGTCGATGTATGGGCTGGAGGACTATACCTGTGTGCGGCATGTGATGATCAAGCATTAAGCGGTTGTGTTGATCGAGGGGCCTTGCATCCCCTCGGTCAACATCTCAGAAGTTTCCTGCAAGCACGACCCCCACCCTCCTACTGCTCATCCATTGAGCCACCCTCATTGGTATCATAATCTGATACCATGAATAACCATCAGCAAGCCACACTTGAAGCAGTACTGAAAAAGCCGGTTCCCAGGACGCTGGAATGGGTGCGACTGGAGTCAATGTTGGTATCACTGGGTGCCCGGGTCATCGAAGGAAGAGGGTCACGGGTTCGCTTTGAACTCAATGGCGCAGTAGCAACCTTCCATCGCCCTCATCCGGACAGACACGCCAAGCCCTATCAACTAAGAGACACCCGCCAGTTCCTCGAGCAGGCAGGAGTAATACCATGAATGTCATGACCTACCGCGGCTACGCCGCTCGTATCGAATACAGCGACGAAGACCAGTTACTGATCGGCCATGTCGCAGGTATTCGCGATGTGATCGGTTTCCATGGCGAATCTATCAGTGAGCTGCGCCAAGCATTCGAAGACGCCGTGGACGATTATCTTGAGACTTGCCAACGCCTGGGCCGTGAGCCACAGAAAACCTACTCCGGCAAGCTCAGCCTGCGCCTGGAGCCTACCCTTCATGCCAGTGTGGCGGCCAAGGCCGAGCTGGCCGAGAAGAGTATCAACCAGTGGGTAAGCGATATTCTCAGCAAGGCTGCCTATAGCTGAATTGAGATGCCGACACGGTCGTTGTAGGAGCGGCCTTGTGTCGCGAAAGGGCCGCAAAGCGGCCCCGGCAATATCAGCGGCGGAGCTGAAAACCTGGGGCCGCTTCGCAGCCCTTTCGCGACACAAGGCCGCTCCTACAATCACCGCGTAATGTTTGGGTCAGGTCAATCCCGCAAGTCCGACTCGTGAATCGGGTTGGCCCGGCTGGTGGCGCGCTGGTACTGCGCTGGCCAGGTAGCTTTGTTGCCGCCCAGGTCGTCGTCAGCATGCAGCGGCCAATACGGGTCGCGCAGCAGTTCGCGGGCGAGGAAGATGATGTCGGCCTGGCCAGTGCGCAGAATGTGCTCGGCCTGAGCCGGTTCGGTGATCATGCCCACGGTGCCGGTGGCGATTTCCGATTCCTTGCGCACGCGCTCGGCGAAACGGGTCTGGTAGCCGGGGCCGGTGGGGATTTCGGCGTTTACCGAGGTACCGCCAGAGGACACGTCGATCAGGTCGACGCCCAAGCCACGCAGGCGGCGCGCCAGTTCAACGGTTTCATCCGGGTTCCAGCCGTCCTCGACCCAGTCGGTCGCCGATACCCGCACGAACAGCGGCAACTCGGCAGGCCAGACCTTGCGCACGGCCTCGACCACCTGCAGGGTCAGGCGGATACGGTTTTCGAAACTGCTGCCGTACTCGTCGCGACGCTGGTTGCTCAACGGCGACAGGAACTGGTGCAGCAGGTAGCCATGGGCGGCGTGGATCTCGACCACCTTGAAACCGGCCTTCAGGGCACGCTCGGTCGAAGCGACGAAGGCGGCGATCACATCCTGGATTTCGTCATGGATCAGCTCGCGTGGCGGTGTGTGTTGCGGGTCGAAGGCTATCTTCGACGGCCCTACCGGCTGCCAGCCGCCCTCCTCGAGCTTGACGCTGCCTTGCTTGCCCAGCCACGGGCGATAGGTGCTGGCCTTGCGCCCGGCGTGAGCCAGCTGGATGCCGGGCACGCCCCCCTGGGCGGTGATGAACCGGGTAATGCGTTGTAACGGGGCGATCTGCGCGTCATCCCACAGCCCGAGGTCTTCAGCGGTGATGCGGCCATCGGCGGTCACCGCCACGGCTTCAGTGATTACCAGGCCCGCGCCTCCCACGGCGCGGCTGCCTAAATGGACAAGGTGCCAATCGTTGGCCAGGCCATCGACGGCGGAATACTGGCACATCGGCGAAACGGCGATGCGGTTGGGCAGGGTCAGCTGACGCAGGGTGTAAGGCTCGAGCAGCAGGCTCATGAGGGCACCTCCCAAGGACTCCAATGGTGATCCGGCCCGGACACTCAATTGCACGTCCCTGGCCTGGGTCCGGTCATTCTTCAGACTAGACCAGAATGGTTGGGGGGGAGGTTCCATGGGATTCTGGATGGGGCGCGCGGGGGGTTGGCATGAGGATGATGGCGCCTGGGAGATCGAGCGCCGCCCGCGCGGCGCATCGCGAGCTGCGCTCGCTCCTACGTTTGTTTCGGGCCAGTTATTCCTGTGGGATTTGCGCGCGAACGCTTTGGCGCATGACGTGACATCGTGTCGTACGAACCAGGCGGTCGCGCGCGCCTGTCACAGGCGTGACTGGCCCGAAACAAACGTAGGAGCGAGCGCAGCTCGCGATGCGCCGCGCGGGCGGCGCTCGATCTCATAAGCGACACCCTTCCCGAGGCAGGCACCTGGCAGAGACTTACAGTCAGCGCGGCTCCATATGGGCAATCATCAATTGCACACTTTCATTGCCACGAAACTCGTTCACATCCAGTTTGTAAGCCAACTCGACCCAACGCACCGTCGGGTTCGGCCACACTTCGCGGTCAATGCCAAAGGCAATGCCATCCAGCCGCACCGAGCCGCACTCGCTCTTGAGCACCACCTTCAGGTGCCGCTCGCCCACCACGCGTTGCTCCACCAGCTGGAACACGCCATGGAACAGCGGCTCGGGGAAGTGTTGGCCCCAAGGACCGGCATGGCGCAGGGCCTTGGCCAGGTCGAGGTGAAATTCCTCCACCGCCAGGCTGCCATCGGACAACAGCCGGCCTGTCAGGTCCTCTTCGCATAACTGGCGCCGCACTTCTTCGTCGAACGCCTGGGCAAATGCCGGGAAATTGGCCTCGGGCAACGACAACCCGGCGGCCATGGCGTGGCCGCCGAACTTGCTGATCAGTTGCGGGTGACGCGCCGCCACGGCATCCAGCGCATCGCGAATATGGAACCCCGGCACCGAACGCGCCGAGCCTTTGAGCATGCCGTCACCGGCATCGGCGAAAGCGATGGTCGGCCGGTGATAGCGCTCCTTCAGGCGCGAAGCCAGAATACCGATCACCCCCTGGTGCCAGTCGGCATCGAACAGGCACAGGCCGTACGGCATCGACTCGACCGGCAGGTCCTTGAGCTGGGCCAGGGCCTCGCGCTGCATACCCTGCTCGATGGACTTGCGGTCCTGGTTCAGGTCATCCAGTTGCTGGGCCATGTCCTGGGCCAGGGCCGCATCCTCACACAACAGGCATTCGATGCCCAGGCTCATGTCATCCAGGCGCCCGGCAGCATTCAGCCGTGGGCCGAGGATGAAACCGAGGTCGGTCGAGGTGATGCGCCGGTGATCGCGGCGGGCCACTTCGAGAATGGCCTTCAACCCCGGGCGGGCACGGCCGGCGCGAATGCGCTCCAGGCCCTGATGCACCAGGATGCGGTTGTTGGCATCCAATGGCACCACGTCGGCGACGCTGCCCAGGGCAACCAGGTCGAGCAATTCGCCGATGTTCGGCTGCGGTTGCGTTTCGTAGCGCCCCAGGCTGCGCAGGCGCGCACGCAGGGCCATCAGCACATAGAAGATCACCCCGACCCCGGCCAGCGCCTTGCTCGGGAAACTACAGCCCGGCTGATTGGGGTTGATGATGGCATCGGCGTCGGGCAACTCCGCGCCCGGCAGGTGGTGGTCGGTGACCAGCACCTTGAGCCCGGCGGCCTTGGCGGCAGCCACACCGTCGACGCTGGAAATGCCGTTGTCCACGGTGATCAGCAGCTGCGGCTGGCGTTGCAGCGCCACCTCGACGATTTCCGGGGTCAGGCCGTAGCCATACTCGAAGCGGTTGGGCACCAGGTAATCGACATGGGCCGCACCCAGCAGGCGCAGGCCCAGCACGCCGACGGTACTGGCAGTGGCGCCGTCGGCATCGAAGTCGCCGACGATGAGGATGCGCTGGCGCTGGTCGAGGGCCTCGACCAACAGGTCCACGCCAGCCTCGATGCCCTTGAGCTGCTGGTACGGCAGCAGGCGCGCAAGGCTTTTGTCCAGCTCGGCCTCGCTCTGCACGCCACGCGCGGCGTACAGGCGAGTCAGCAAGGGGGGCAGGTTACCCAGGAATGGCAGGGTCGGCGGCAGGGGGCGAGGTTCGATACGCATGGGTTGTTTCAGCCGCGCTCACCTAGCAGCCACTGCAACTGGACTTCATGCTGGCCACGATCGTCGGTGACGAATACGGTACCTTCGCTGATCATCACGTCCCATTTGATGCTGCGCGGCATGTCGGTGGCCAGGGTCTCCAGTACCTCTTGCGGCACCGCGGCGATGCTCAGGTTCTTCAGGTTCTTGACCGCGCCCACCACCTTGCCCTCCCACACCCGCAGGCTGCCGTATGCCAGCAGGCTAGTGCGTTCGGTGCGACGCGAGCACCAGGTCAGGCGGTCGGCATCCGGTTGGCCGACTTCGATCCAGTGCAGCACGCGGTCGTCCAGGCTCTTTTCCCACAGCGCCGGTTCATCGACATCCGACAGGCCGCGGCCAAACGACAAGTTCTCGTTGTACCAGAGCGCATACGCCAGCAGCCGAACTGCCATGCGCTCTTCGGTTTCCGAAGGGTGGCGCGCGATGGTCTGCTTGACGCTTTCGTAGACGTTGCGATCAAGGTCGGTGAGATTCAGTTCGAACTTGTAGGTGGTGGACGGCTGGGCCATGGTCGACGGGCTTCGTGCAAAAGAAAAGTGGCACAGTCTAACCCATCCGCACCTTCCATGCGCCGCAGCAGTACCCGGCGAAACCGACGTGTGATAAAACCACGGCTCTGCCCAACTGCCACGGATGCCCCATGTCGACGCCCAGCAAACCCCTCGCCGGCCTCAAAGTTGTCGAACTCGGTACCCTGATCGCTGGCCCGTTCGCCTCGCGCATCTGTGCCGAATTCGGCGCCGAAGTGATCAAGGTCGAATCGCCCGATGGCGGCGACCCGTTGCGCAAATGGCGCAAGCTGTACGAAGGCACCTCGCTGTGGTGGTTCGTGCAGGCGCGCAACAAGCAGTCGCTCACCCTCAACCTCAAGCACCCCGAGGGCCGCGAGATTCTCAAGCGCCTGCTGGCCGAAGCCGACATCCTGATCGAGAACTTTCGCCCGGGCGTGCTGGAAAAGCTCGGCCTGGGCTGGGACGTGCTGCACGCGCTCAATCCGCGCCTGGTAATGGTGCGCCTGTCGGGTTTCGGCCAGACCGGGCCAATGAAGGACCAACCGGGCTTCGGCGCCGTGGGCGAGTCGATGGGCGGCCTGCGCTACATCACCGGCTTCGACGACCGCCCACCGGTGCGCACGGGCATTTCCATCGGTGACTCGATTGCTGCCCTGTGGGGGGTGATCGGCGCACTGATGGCGCTGCGGCACCGGGAAGTCAACGGTGGCCAGGGCCAAGTGGTGGACGTGGCCCTGTACGAAGCGATCTTCGCCATGATGGAAAGCATGGTCCCGGAGTTCGATGTGTTCGGTTTTATCCGCGAACGCACCGGCAACATCATGCCGGGCATCACGCCCTCCTCCATCCACACCAGCGCGGACGGCAAGCATGTGCAGATCGGCGCCAACGGCGATGCGATCTTCAAGCGCTTCATGCAGGCCATTGGCCGCCCCGACCTCGCCGACGACCCGACTCTGGCCACCAACGATGGCCGCGACCTGCGCCGTGACGAGCTGTACGGGGTGATCGACCGCTGGGCCAACAGCCTGCCGCTGGAGCAACTGATGCAGGTGCTGAACAGCGCCGAAGTGCCGGCCAGCCGTATCTACTCGGCCGAGGACATGTTCAACGACCCGCAATACCTGGCACGCGAAATGTTCCTGCAGGCCAAACTGCCGGACGGCAAGCCGTTCCGCATGCCGGGCATCGTGCCCAAGCTGTCGGACACTCCCGGCTCCAGCGAGTGGGTCGGCCCGGCGCTGGGCGAACACACCGAGGCGCTGCTCAGTAACCTGGGCTACGACGCGGCGGCCATCGCCAGCCTGCGCGCAGCAGGCACAGTCTGACCCTGGCGCTGCCCTGGTCCATGCGTGCTGCCCGTTGCCTACGTCAGCTGGCCCTGCTGTGCGGGCTGCTGCCCACATTGCTGCTGCAGCCTGCCAGCGCCAAGGAGCGCATCTTCTGGCTGGCGCGTGACCTGCCGCCGTTCACCATTTTCGAAGGCCCGGAGCAAGGCCAGGGGGTGATCGACCAGCTGTTGCCCCTGCTGATCGGGCAGATGCCCGAATACGACCACAGTATCGTGCGGGTCAACCGCGCCCGCAGCATCCAGATGCTGCAAGACCGCAACAGCTTCACCTGCGACCCGACCTTGCTGTGGACACCGGAGCGCGCCGAGTATGTGCACTTTTCCATTTCATCACTGGGCGTGCTCAGTGGCGGCGTGGTGTTGCGCAAGGACAGCCAGAAACTGGTGGCGCCTTACCTCGCCGGCCAGGAGGTAGACCTGCATGGCCTGCTGAGCAAGCCCCCGCAGAAGCTGGGGGTGGTCGCCGGGCGCAGCTACGGCACGCAGATCGACGCCATCCTGCGCCAGTTACCCGACACCGCGCTCATTCACCACTACGGCAACGACGCCACCGCCAACCTGCTGCAGATGCAACAACTGGGGCGCCTGCGCCTGGTGCTCGGCTACTGGCCTGAAGTGCGCTACCTGATCGAGCAGCAAGGCGGGGCACTGGCTGATTATCGGTTTCATCCTGTGCAGGGGGTGAACCACTACCAGTTTCTGCATGTGGGCTGTTCGCGCAACGCGCTGGGGCGTGAAGCGATTGCCCACATCGACCAGTTGCTGCCTGCCCTGCGCCGGGATGTGTTGCCGGGGTTGTACGCACGCTGGCTGGACCCGGCCTTGCAGGAAGACTACCTGGAAGAGAGCCGGCGCTTCTTCGAAGACCACTGATTGCCTGTTCCGGCGATAGGGCCGGTGCAGGCAAGACCAAAAGAAACCCCGGACGCTGGGGAGAAACGCCCGGGGCCAAGCGAAAGTCCTGGAGGACTTCTCGTGACAGTCCTGCCAGCGCCGGAGCAAAGCACTGGTCAGGCTGCACTACAGTCTCTGATAAACCACTCAGGCAAAGGTTCCATGGGGTTGCTGGCGTTGCTGCAACGCCGCGATCACACAAGGTTGCAAACGCCCTTCGGCGATCTGCAGGTCACGGTGGAGGCCATCCACCAGGTCGATCAACAGGCGTTGTTCCTGCAACTGGCGCTCGCTGACCGTGCGCCGCAGTGTGATGCCGGCGAGGCGGTCGTGAACGGTCAATTGGCGATTGCCCAGGGCATCGGCGACGCCGAGGTGGGTCTGGTAGGGGGTCAGGGCTTCGTTGAGCAGTCTGCAGATTCTTTCCATCCGGATCACTCGCTGCGTGGTGGGCTATAGAGGAACTGACCAACAGACGCAGCGGAAAGTTCGTTACACCGCGGCTGCTTCAGTGAGCATGCTGGGCGGACGTGACAGTTTGAATACGCCGCCAGGGACGCACCTGCATTGCTTGCAGGGCACGCTGCAGGCGTGGCATCGAAAGCGGCCAGGGCAGCTCGGCGAGCACCCACAACCCGCGGCTTCTGGCCTCTTGGGCAAGGTTGCGGCGCCTGGGGGTAGCCTGGCCGACAAACAGCAAAGCGCGTGTTCGATGCTGCTGTTCGAGCAAGGCAAGTCCGGCCCGGGTTGGCATGCCGTGGTCAAGGATCAGCAGGTCGGGGCAGTGATCGGCGCTCAGGCAGGCGTCGAGGTCTGCGCTGGTTTCGCTGATGCGCACATGGAAAATGCCCTGGGCGTTGAGGGCCTGGTGCAGGAGGATCTGATGGGATGGGCGAGCCTGGTGGATCAACACGTAGGGCTGGTGCATGAGCCGCTCCTGGTGGGAGGACCGGCTAATTTATGCTTGGCGCGGGGCGCCCTGAATAGGATATTTCTGATTGAGCAGTGGGAGGATTCGGAGAATCAGGGCTGCTCTGCAGCCCATCGCCGGCAAGCCAGCGCCCACAGGGACTGCACATGATCTTGGGTCTATGCGGTCGGGGTGCAAGCTGGCTTGCCGGCGATGGGCCGCAGAGCGGCCCCGATGTTTACAGAGGCTTGCCGCGGTTACCATGCTGGCTGACAAAGCCCTGCACAGCCTTCAGGTCATTGGCCAACACCGTGCAACGCTCTTCACGGCTGAACAGGTCGCTGAGGTGCGCAGGCAGTTCCAGCGCCTTGCCCACACCGGCCTTCTCCACCGCGTCCGGGAACTTGACCGGGTGCGCGGTACCCAGCACCACCATTGGCGTGTCCAGGCTGCGGCGGCACTCGCGGGCGGCCTTGACGCCAATTGCGGTGTGCGGATCGAGCACTTCACCGGTAGCGGCGAACACTTCGGCGATGGTCTCGCAGGTTTGCTCGTCGCTGACTGCCAGCGAGTCGAACAGCTTGCGCGCTTCGGTCCAGCGGTCTTGCTCGACACTG
Source organism: Pseudomonas persica (assembly GCF_900291015.1). Taxonomy (GTDB): domain Bacteria; phylum Pseudomonadota; class Gammaproteobacteria; order Pseudomonadales; family Pseudomonadaceae; genus Aquipseudomonas. The sequence continues at coordinate 40,871 of NZ_OLKL01000016.1, read as the reverse complement.
AAGCCGCCACCTTGCTTGAAGTTGGCCATCAGCTCGGCAATGGCGCCACCGTTGCGGCCGTGCAGGTCGAACAGCAGGCGCTCGAAGTTGGACGAGACCATGATGTCCATCGACGGCGACAGGGTCGCGTGCAGGGCTTCCTTGACGTACTGGTTGCCGCTCATGAAGCGGTGCAGGATGTCGTTGCGGTTGGTGGCGACGATCAGCTGGCTGACCGGCAGGCCCATGTTGCGCGCCAGGTAGCCGGCGAAGATGTCGCCGAAGTTGCCGGTCGGCACCGAGAACGCCACGGAACGCGCCGGGCCACCCAGCTGCAGGGCTGCGTGGAAGTAGTAGACGATCTGGGCCATGATCCGCGCCCAGTTGATCGAGTTGACCGCAACCAGGCGGGTGCCCTTGAGGAACGACTGGTCGGCGAAGCTGGCCTTGACCATTTCCTGGCAGTCGTCGAAGTTGCCTTCAATGGCGATGTTGTGGATGTTGTCGCCAAAGATGGTGGTCATCTGCCGGCGCTGCACTTCCGACACGCGCTGGTGCGGGTGCAGGATGAAGATGTCGACGTTGTCGCAACGGCGGCAGCCTTCGATGGCGGCGGAACCAGTGTCACCGCTGGTGGCGCCGATGATCACCACGCGCTCGTTGCGCTTGGCCAGCACGTGGTCGAGCAGGCGGCCGAGCAGTTGCAGGGCGAAGTCCTTGAACGCCAGGGTCGGGCCATGGAACAGCTCCAGCACCCACTCGTTGCTGTTCAGTTGACGCAGCGGGGCAACTGCGGCGTGGGCGAACTCGCCGTAGGTTTCTTCGAGGATCTTCTTGAAGTCGGCGTCGGCGATGCTGCCTTCGACGAACGGGCGCATCACCCGGAAGGCAAGTTCGTGGTACGGCAGGCCGGCCCACGAGGCGATTTCTTCCTGGGTGAAGCGTGGCAGGTTTTCCGGGACGTACAGGCCGCCGTCGCTGGCCAGGCCAGCCAGCAGGACGTCTTCGAAATTCAGGGCCGGTGCCTGGCCGCGGGTACTGATATAGCGCATGGGTGCAAACCTTCGATGCTGGGGCCGGGGCCGCGCTGGCGGCCCGCCGGCACTATTGTTAGTTGAGCTGCTCGACGCGAATGCGCACGACCTTGCCGACCACGTCCTGCAGGGCTTCCAGGGCGACGATGGCGTCGTTGATACGCTGCTCGACCACGCCATGGGTCAACAGGATCATCGGCACCAGGCCGTCCTGTTCCTCGGCTTCCTTCTGCATGATCGACTCGATGTTGATACCACGCTCCGAGAGGATGCTGGCCACCTGGGCCAGTACGCCCGGGTGATCCTTGGCCTGGATGCGCAGGTAGTAGGCGCTTTTGCAGGCTTCGATCGGCAGGATCGGGTGGGCCGACAGCGAATCCGGCTGGAAGGCCAGGTGCGGCACGCGGTTTTCCGGATCGGAGGTCATGGCACGGACCACATCGACCAGGTCGCCGACCACCGACGAAGCGGTAGGCTCCATGCCGGCACCAGCGCCGTAGTACAGGGTGGAACCGGCGGCGTCGCCGTTGACCATGACCGCGTTCATCACGCCGTTGACGTTGGCGATCAGGCGGTCGGCCGGGATCAGCGTCGGGTGCACGCGCAGTTCAATACCTTCGGCAGTGCGGCGGGCCACGCCCAGGTGCTTGATGCGGTAGCCCAGGGCCTCGGCGTAATTCACGTCAGCAGTGGTCAGCTGGGTGATGCCTTCGGTGTAGGCCTTGTCGAATTGCAGCGGGATGCCGAACGCGATCGAGGCGAGGATGGTCAGCTTGTGCGCGGCATCGATGCCCTCAACGTCGAAAGTCGGGTCGGCTTCGGCGTAACCCAGCGCCTGGGCTTCGGCCAGCACGTCCGGGAAGGCACGGCCCTTCTCACGCATTTCGGTGAGGATGAAGTTGCCGGTGCCGTTGATGATGCCAGCCAGCCAGTTGATGTGGTTGGCCGACAGGCCTTCGCGGATGGCCTTGATCACCGGGATGCCACCGGCCACGGCCGCTTCGAAGGCGACGATCACGCCCTTCTCGCGGGCCTTGGCGAAGATTTCATTGCCGTGCACGGCAATCAGCGCCTTGTTCGCGGTGACCACGTGCTTGCCGTTTTCGATGGCCTTGAGCACCAGTTCGCGGGCCACGGTATAGCCACCGATCAGCTCGATGACAATGTCGATCTCCGGGTTGCTCGCAACTTCGAACACGTCAGCGGTAATGGGGGTACCGGCAATCTGGCAGTTCGGGTTCTGCGAGCGCATGGCGATCTGTGCCACTTCAATACCGCGCCCGGCACGGCGGGCAATCTCCTCGGCGTTGCGCTGAAGTACATTGAAGGTTCCGCCACCGACGGTCCCCAACCCACAGATGCCTACTTTGACCGGTTTCACTGTGAACTCCCCATTGAACGGCCGACACCTATGCCGACCGTGTAACATGCCGTCACCCCATGACGACGGCGTACTGAATTGGATTACTTGGCCAGTGCCAGCTTGGCAACCTGTGGTGCCGGCTGGTAGCCCGGAATGACCTGGCCACTTTCAAGGACAATCGCCGGCGTGCCGTTGACGCCGATCGACTGGCCCAGCTGGAACTGCTTGCTGACCGGGTTGGCGCACTTGGCGGCCTTGATTTCTTCACCCTCGACCATCTTGTCCATCGCCGCACGGCGGTCGCTGGAACACCAGACGGCCTGCAACTGCTGGTCACCCGGCGAGCCGAGGCCCTGGCGCGGGAAGGCGACATAGCGCACTTCGATACCACGGCGGTTGAGCTCGGGCACCTCGGCGTGCAGCTTGTGGCAGTACGGGCAGGTGGTGTCGGTGAACACGGTGATGTGCGACTTGGTCTCGCCCTTGGCAGGATAAACCACCATCTCGGCGGCTGGAATGCCGTTGATGAGCTTGGCAATACCCAGACGCTCGGTCTTCTCGGTGAGGTTGACCGGCTTGCCGTCCTGGATCTGGAACAGGTAGCCCTGCATCACGAACTGGCCGTCGCCGCTGGCATACAGCACGCGACCGCCCTGCAGCTTGACTTCATACAGGCCGCTGACCGGGCTGCTGGCCACGCTTTCGACGGGCACTTCCAGCGCGAGGTTCTGCAACGACTTACGGATGGCCTGCTCGGCAGCGGTATTGTTGTCGGTTGCCGCGGCAACGGCAAAGGTACTGGCCAGCGCCAACGCGGCGGCGGCGAAAAACTGGGTCACGCGCATGGGAACTCCTGAAGGCGGACAGGGGCCGGAGGGCGCCACCCGCGGAAAATACGCGGTGACCGTGCGGCCCTTGGTGCAAACCGCCCAAGCCTACCACATCACACCGCCGGTGAAGGGCCTTGCAAGGGCCGGTCGGCGGAACATGAAAAACATTCATCCACGTGGGTGGTGCTGGGCGTGCAGTTGCTGCAGGCGTGCCTTGGCGACATGGGTGTAGATCTGCGTGGTCGACAGGTCACTGTGGCCCAGCAGTAGCTGTACCACGCGCAGGTCGGCGCCGTGGTTGAGCAGATGCGTGGCAAAGGCATGGCGCAGGGTATGCGGCGACAGCGGTTTGTCGATGCCGGCAACCCGGGCATGGTGCTTGATGCGATGCCAGAACGTCTGACGGGTCATCTGTTCGCCGCGCTGGCTGGGGAACAAGACATCGCTGGGGCGGCCATTGAGCAGTTCGGCGCGGCCATCGCGCAGGTAGCGCTGCAGCCACAGCACAGCCTCCTCGCCCATGGGTACCAGGCGCTCCTTGCTGCCCTTGCCCATCACCCGCAGCACGCCCTGGCGCAGGTTGACCTGGTCGAGGGCCAGGCTGACCAGCTCGGTAACCCGCAGACCGCAGGCATAGAGCACTTCGAGCATGGCGCGGTCACGCTGACCGATGGCCTCGCCCAGGTCCGGGGCTTGCAGCAAGGCTTCGACGTCGGCTTCGGACAGTGACTTGGGCAGTGGCTTGCCCAGTTGCGGCATGTCGACTAGCAGGGTCGGGTCGATGGCCACCAGCTTCTCCCGCAGCAGGTAGCGGAAGAAGCCGCGCAGGCCAGACAGGAAGCGTGCCGTGGAGCGTGGCTTGTAGCCCTGGTCGAGGCGCCAGGCCAGATGGTCGAGAATCAGGTCGCGACCGGCGTCAGGCAAGCTGACGCCGTGTTCCTGCAGCCAGCCGTTGAACAGGGCCAGGTCGCTGCGGTAGGACACGCGGGTGTTGTCGGACAGGCCCTTTTCAAGCCACAGGGCGTCGAGGAACTGGTCGATCAGGGGGTGGTCTAGGGCGGGCATTCGGGGCTGCTGGGTGTTGGAGGTGGCTTAGTGTTTCACAGCAGCATAATTGTTGTCTGTACTGGCCTCTTCGCGGCTAAAGCCCCTCCCACAGGGATATCACCGCCCTCGAGGTATGTGCGATCCCTGTGGGAGCGGCTTTAGCCGCGAAAGGGCCAGTGCAGGAGAACTCAGGCCTGGGGCAAAACCGGCACCGGCCGCTTGTCCTCATCGATGGCGACAAAGCTGAACACCCCATGGATCGCCCGCTCACGCCCGTCCAGGTACATGTTCTCGACGAACACATCCACCTGCACCTGCAAGCTGGTATTGCCCACCTTGATCACCGCCCCCACCAACTCGACGATCGAGCCCGCCGGGATCGGGTGCTTGAAGTCGATGCGGTCGGTGGACACGGTCACCAGCGGCAGGCGGCAGAAGCGCGTGGCGGCGATGAACGACACTTCGTCCATCCAGGCCAGGGCAGTGCCGCCGAACAGGGTGTTGTGGTGGTTGGTGGTGTTGGGGAACACCGCTTTGGTCACGCGGGTCACCGACAGCTCGGTGCGGCGCTGGATTTCCTGGTCTCGGCTAGTCATGGCAATCACATCTTCAGGGGGCAAAACGCAAAAAAGCAGCCCGAAGGCTGCTTTTTTCTCGCTAGGCGGCCTCGGCCACCGGGCAAACTGCACTCAGGACAGTTTTTCCTTGATGCGAGCGGCTTTGCCGGACAGGTCGCGCAGGTAGTACAGCTTGGCTTTACGCACGTCACCACGACGTTTCACGGCCAGGCTGTCGATTTGCGGGCTGTAGGTCTGGAAGGTACGCTCTACGCCAACGCCGCTGGAGATCTTGCGCACGGTGAAGGCGCTGTTCAGACCGCGGTTACGCTTGGCGATAACGACGCCTTCGAACGCCTGCAGACGGGAACGCTCACCTTCCTTCACTTTAACCTGGACGACAACGGTGTCGCCTGGTGCGAAGGTCGGGATTTCCTTGCTCATCTGCTCGGCTTCGAGCTGCTGGATGATCTTGTTGGTCATGCTGTGCTCCTAAGATGGATACGTGATCCACCATCGATACGTTTAACTATCGTCCCGCTCGCGGAGATATTCCTCGAGCAGCTTCTTCTCTTCTCCAGAAAGCGAGCGACTTTCCAGAAGATCGGCGCGTCGTTCGAAGGTCCTGCCAAGGGACTGCTTCATTCTCCAACGCCGGATGTGTGCATGGTTGCCACTTAGCAACACGTCGGGAACACGCTGATCCGCATACACCTCAGGCCGGGTGTAGTGCGGGCAATCGAGCAGACCGTCGGTGAAGGAATCTTCTTCCGCCGAGTCCACATGCCCTAACGCTCCGGGCAGCAGCCGTGTAACCGCATCGATCAGTACCATGGCCGGCAGCTCGCCACCGGAAAGCACATAGTCGCCAATCGACCACTCCTCATCGACATGAGCCTCGATAAAGCGCTCGTCGATGCCTTCATAACGACCGGCGATCAGGATCAACGATTCCTGTTCGGCCAGCCCTTTGACCGCCTGCTGAGTCAGCTTGCGGCCTTGTGGCGAAAGGTAGATCACCTTCGCCGCTGCTCCGGTCGCTTGCCTGGCGCTAACCAGGGCGTCTTCCAGAGGCTTGATTTTCATCACCATGCCCGGACCACCGCCAAACGGCCGATCATCCACCGTGTGATGACGATCTGTGGTGTAGTCCCGCGGGTTCCAGCAAGTCACCTGAAGCAACCCCTGTTTCACCGCGCGGCTGGTAATGCCGTACTCCGTGATGGCCGAGAACATCTCGGGGAACAACGTGATGACGTCTACGCGAAGGTTACCCATCGTTTAGAAGTCCGCGTCCCATTCAACCCGCATCACGCCTGCTTCCAGGTCGACGTCGAGCACGCATTGCGCCGTATAGGGCAACAGACGCTCGCGATCATCCAGGCTGCCTGCGCAGGGCTTGACCACCATTACATCGTTCGCACCGGTCTCCAACAGGTGATCGACCTTGCCGAACAGCTGTTCGTCCTGGTTGATGACCTTCAGGCCCACCAACTGGTACCAGTAGTACTCGTCAGCAGCCAGGTTGGGCAAAAGGCTCCGCGGTATGCAGATTTCGTAACCGCTCAGAAGACGGGCTTCATCGCGATCCTCGAGGCCTTTCAGCTTCACGACCAGGCCCTTCTGGGAGCCACGACCGTTGACCAGCTCGACCTGCTTTACCTTGCCTTCGTGCCGAAGCGTCCAGCGCGGATAATCCAACAGGTTTTCAATCGGATCGGTAAAGGAATACACCTTCACCTCGCCGCGAACGCCGTGAACCGAAAAAATCTTGCCAACGACGATGAGGTCGTCAGCCTTTTCTGGCGTCGCGTTCATACTGCTCAGGCAGCAGCCTTGGCCGCGTCCTTCAGCAGCTGAGCAACGCGCTCAGACGGCTGTGCACCCTGGCTCAGCCAGTAGTTGACGCGCTCTTGGTTGACCGACAGCTTGACTTCGGCGCCAGCAGCGATCGGGTTGAAGAAACCTACGCGCTCAACGAAACGGCCGTCACGGGCGTTACGCGAGTTGGTCACGGTCAGGTGGTAGAATGGGCGCTTTTTCGAGCCGCCACGGGCCAGACGAATGGTTACCATGTGAACATCGTTCCTATAGTCGGTGCTGCAGTTGATACAGCAGCTGGTACTGCAAATCTGAATGCCAAATAGGCACACGGGTGCCCAAAAGGCCGCATATTCTCGGGGAATACACGGACATTTGCAAATGACTTTTTCGGCAAGGCCCTGCCCTACCGTCCAGATCTGCCGGTTGAGCCGCGAAATCCGCGGCTGTTGCCCCGCTACAGCGGGGGTTCTGGGGGCCTGCCGGACAAACGGCAGGCCCCCGGAATAGGGGTTACAGCTTCGGCATGCCGCCGCCCGGCAGCATCCCGCCCAGGCCGCGCATCATCTTCGCCATGCCGCCCTTGGCGGAGAATTTCTTCATCATCTTCTGCATTTGCTTGTGCTGCTTGATCAGGCGGCCGACGTCCTGCACCTGGGTACCGGAACCGATGGCGATACGGCGCTTGCGCGAACCGCTGATCAACTCCGGATCACGGCGCTCGGCCGGGGTCATGGAGTTGATGATCGCTTCCATCTGCTTGAACTGCTTCTCGGCCGCGCCCTGGGCGTTGCCCATCTGCGACAGGTTGACCCCGCCGATGCTCGGCAGCTTGTCCATCAGGCCGCCGAGACCGCCCATGTTCTTCATCTGCTGCAGCTGGTCGCGGAAGTCTTCGAGGTCGAAGCCCTTGCCCTTCTTCAGCTTCTTGGCCAGCTTGTCGGCCTTGGCCTTGTCGATGTTCTGCTCGGCCTGCTCGATCAGGCTGAGCACGTCACCCATGCCGAGGATGCGCGAGGCGACGCGGTCGGGGTGGAACGGCTCGAGGGCTTCGGTCTTCTCGCCCATACCGATGAACTTGATCGGCTTGCCGGTGATGGCACGCACCGACAGCGCGGCACCGCCACGGGCGTCACCGTCGACCTTGGTCAGCACCACGCCGGTCAGCGGCAGCGCCTCGCCAAACGCCTTGGCGGTGTTGGCGGCATCCTGGCCGGTCATGGCGTCGACCACGAACAGGGTCTCGACCGGCTTGACCGCGGCGTGCAGCGCCTTGATCTCGTCCATCATGTCGGCGTCGATATGCAGACGGCCGGCGGTGTCGACGATGACCACGTCAATGAACTTCAGCTTGGCTTCGCGGATGGCCGCTTCAGCGATGGCCACCGGCTTCTGGCTGATGTCGGACGGGAAGAAGGTGACGCCGATGTCGTTGGCCAGGGTTTCCAGCTGCTTGATCGCCGCCGGGCGGTAGACGTCGGCGGACACCACCATCACGCTCTTTTTCTTGCGTTCCTTGAGGAAGCGCGCCAGCTTGCCGGCAGTGGTGGTCTTACCGGCGCCCTGCAGGCCGGCCATCAGCACCACCGCAGGCGGGGCGGCGTTCAGCGAGAGGTCTTCGTTGGCCGCGCCCATCAGGCTTTCCAGCTCGGCCTGGACGATCTTCACGAACGCCTGGCCCGGGGTCAGGCTGCGCGACACTTCGGTGCCGACTGCACGGTCCTTGACGCTGTTGACGAAATCCTTGACCACCGGCAGGGCAACGTCGGCCTCGAGCAGGGCCATGCGCACTTCGCGCAGCGTGTCCTTGATGTTGTCTTCGGTCAGCTTGGCCTTGCCGGTGACATGGCGCAGCGTCTGTGACAGGCGGTCGGTCAGGTTTTCGAACATGGTGATCCTTTCAGGCCCAGTAAAAGCCGAGGTTTGTCAGGCGCCCAGGGGGAATGCATACCCGCCGGGCACAGCAAGGCGGCGATTATAGCGAAGTGCGGCGGCGGCGCACACCTTGGCGGCGGTATGGTAGATAATCGGTGGCTGTGCCGGCCTCTTCGCGGGTGAACCCGCTCCCACAGGGTCCTCACCACATTCGAAGCCGGCGCTGTACCTGTGGGAGCGGCTTTACCCGCGAATGCCGCGACGCGGTCTGCCAGTCTTCCTAGAGCAGCGGAATCTATGCCACACTCCGTCTCTTTAAAGGCTCGCCAACCAGGACTTATGTTCTCCTCACCCAGCCTCATCCCCAACCTGATCGCCGCCGGCCTATATATAGCTGTGGCTATCTACCAGGGTTCTTACCTTGCCCAGAACCGCAAGGCCGACAAGCGCCTGCTTGCCCTGCTGGGTACCTTCGCGGTGCTCGCCCAGGCCGGTGCGCTGTTCTTCCAGCTGATCACCCCGCTGGGCCTGAGCCTGGACTTCTTCAGTGCCGCCAGCCTGATCGCCGTGGCAGTCATCGCCCTGACCCTGCTGGCCTGCTTGCGCATACCCGTGGAAAACCTGCTGGTGCTGCTGTTCCCGCTGGGCGCGGTGACCGCGCTGCTGGCCCAGTTCGCGCCCCCCGGCACGGTGCCGCTGGTCAATGAAGAACCGGGCATCCTCGCGCATATCCTGCTGTCGATCCTGGCCTACGGGCTGTTCACCATCGCGGTGTTCCAGGCGCTGCTGTTGCTGCTGCAGGACCGCCAACTGAAGAACAAGCACCCGTCCGGGCTGATCCGCAACTTCCCGCCGCTGCAAACCATGGAAAGCCTGCTGTTCGGCTTCCTCTGGGCCGGCTGGTGCCTGCTGTCACTGTCGCTGATCTCCGGCTGGCTGTTCCTCGACAACCTGTTCGCCCAGCACCTGGCACACAAGACCCTGCTGGCCTGTGTTGCCTGGGTGGTGTTCAGCGTGCTGCTGTGGGGCCGCACCCGCCTGGGCTGGCGTGGCCACAAGGCCATCCGCTGGACACTGGCCGGTTTCTGCCTGCTGATGCTGGCCTATTTCGGCAGCAAGCTGGTTCGCGAATTCATCCTGCATATCTGACGGCCGCCCATGAATACCCTGCCGTACGCACCGCTATTCGGCACCTTGGCACTGGCGCTGTTGTGGTCGGCGCTGTTCACTGCAGTAGATGCCGCCCGCCTGCAACTCAATGGCGCCCTGCGCGCCGGCGAGGACGGCCAACCCGTGCTGCCGGCCCAGGCCCTGGTGCTGTGCGCCAGCCTGGGCAAGCTGCTGGTGCTGGGCCTGGCCTGCCTGGTCGGTCAGCGCCATAGCGGCGAGCACGGTTTCTGGCTGGCCGGGTTGGCCGCCACCCTCACTTTGCTGGTGTTTGCCGAATACCTGCCGCGGCGCCTGGCCCGGCGCAACCCGCAGGCGTTCGTCAGCCTCGGTGCCAGCCTGCTGAAAGTACCCCTCGCCCTGCTGCAACCGCTGGCCTGCCTGCTGGATGGAATTGCCAAGCTGATCCTGCGTCCGTTCCGTGTGCAACCCACGGCCGTGGCCCTGCACCCGCAGGAAGCCGATGAGTTCGACGAGGACGAGGAACACGAAGCGCCGCGCCACGGCCTGCTCGACGGCCTGCAGTCACTGGACAAGATGACCGTCAATGACATCCTGGTACCGCGCAACGAAGTGGACGGCATCAGCCTCGACGAGCCGATCGAGCGCATCATCGAGCAGCTGATCGTCAGCCGCCACACCCGCCTGCCGGTGTACCACAGCGACATCAACCAGGTTGAAGCGATCCTCAACACCAAGCTGATCAGCCACCTGCTGCCCAAGGCCGAGCTGAGCCTGGAGACGCTGCTCGGCGCCTGCTACGAGCCCTATTTCGTGCCGGAGAGCACGCCCCTGCAAATGCAGCTGCTGAACTTCCACAAGCAGCAGCGCCGCCTGGGCGTGGTGGTGGACGAGTACGGCGAAGTGCTGGGCATCGTCACCCTGGAAGACATCCTCGAAGAGATCGTCGGTGAGTTCGAGGATGAACAAAGCCTGGACAACCCCCACGTGCACCCGCAGCCCGATGGCACCTTCGTCATCGACGGCACCGCTTCGCTGCGCGAGATCAACCGCAGCCTGGGCTGGCACCTGCCCTGCGACGGCGGGCCGAAAACCCTCAACGGGCTGGTCACCGAAGCGCTGGAAAGCATCCCGGAAAGCGCCGTTTGCCTGAAGATCGGCCGTTATCGCCTGGAAATCCTCGAAACAGAGGACAATTGTGCCAGCAAAGTACTGGTATGGACTGTGACCCGATAGCTATACTCGGGTCACGCTTACCCAGCCCCGCCGTCCCGCCTGCTACCCGCACCCGGCGCCCCACGGCCAGTCCGCTCCACTGACACGCCCTGCGGTCCTGCTTCAACACCCCGAACAGTGCCCGCCCCCGCCCCTATCCCCCTTGGGCTATCGTCAGTCGGGCGCAGACAACAACAAAACGCTCCGGCGTCCGCGGTGCCGTGCCTGCCCTTTTGCATTGCACGCCGCGGAGTCAATCCCATGGAGCCGGACCAGACTGTCAGGGACCTATTCAATGACTACCAGCAGCACCTATACCGAAGCGCCTGCCGCACCAGTCAACTCACCCGCGCGGGTAGCCACCGCCAGCTTCATCGGCACCGCCATCGAGTTCTACGATTTCTACGTCTACGCCACTGCCGCCGCCCTGGTGATCGGCCCGGTGTTCTTCCCGTCCGGGTCGGGCACCGCGCAGATGCTGGCGGCCTTCCTCACCTTCGGTATCGCCTTCCTCGCCCGCCCGCTGGGCTCGGCACTGTTCGGCCACTTTGGCGACCGTATCGGCCGCAAGTCGACCTTGGTCGCCTCGCTGCTGCTGATGGGCGTGTCCACCACGGCCATTGGCGTGCTGCCGGGCTACGACAGCATTGGTGTATGGGCGCCGATCATCCTCTGCCTTTTACGCTTTGGCCAAGGCCTGGGCCTGGGTGGCGAATGGGGCGGCGCGGCATTGCTGGCCACCGAGAACGCGCCGGAAGGCAAGCGCGCCTGGTTTGGCATGTTTCCGCAACTGGGCCCGTCGATCGGCTTCCTGGCCGCCAACGGCCTGTTCCTGACCCTGGCCCTGGTACTCAGCGACGAACAGTTCCGCGAGTGGGGCTGGCGCATTCCGTTCCTGCTCAGCGCCGCGCTGGTACTGGTGGGCCTGTATGTGCGCCTGAAGCTTGAAGAAAGCCCGGTATTCGTCAAGGCCGTCGCCCGCCACGAGCGGGTGAAAATGCCGGTGGTTGACCTGTTTGCCAAATACTGGCTGCCGACCCTGCTGGGCGCCGCGGCGATGGTGGTGTGCTACGCGCTGTTCTACATCTCCACGGTGTTCTCGCTGAGCTATGGCGTGACCACGCTGGGCTACAGCCGCGAGACGTTCCTTGGCCTGCTGTGCTTCGCGGTGGTGTTCATGGCCCTGGCCACACCTCTGTCGGCCTGGCTCAGCGACCGCTACGGGCGCAAACCGGTGCTGATCGTCGGCGGCGTGCTGGCGGTGGCCTCAGGCTTTGCCATGGAGCCGCTGCTGACTTCGGGGTCGACCGCAGGCGTGGCGTTGTTCCTGGCCATCGAGCTGTTCCTGATGGGCGTGACCTTTGCGCCGATGGGGGCACTGCTGCCTGAGCTGTTCCCGACTCACGTGCGTTATACCGGCGCTTCGGCGGCGTATAACCTGGGCGGCATCGTCGGCGCCTCGGCGGCACCGTTCTTTGCCCAGAAGCTGGTGAGCATGGGTGGGTTGAGCTGGGTCGGGGGTTATGTGTCGGTGGCGGCGGTGATCAGCCTGATTGCCGTGCTGTGCCTGAAAGAGACCCGCAATACTGCACTTTGAGTGATGGGGGCTGCTTTGCAGCCCCCATCGGATCAGAACTCGACCTTGACCGCCTGCGCAGCACGGGTCGCCTTGGCCCGCGCCGCTTCGACCGACTCGTCACGCGCCAGGCACACGCCCATGCGGCGAGTACCGTTGATTTCCGGCTTGCCGAACAGGCGAATGGCGGTATCCGGCTCGCTCAGCGCCGCGCCCAGGTTGGCAAAACTGGTCTGCTGCGACTGCCCCTCGGGCAAGATCACCGCCGAAGCCGAAGGGCCGAACTGGCGCACTGCCGGAATCGGCAGGCCGAGAATGGCTCGGGCATGCAGGGCAAACTGCGACAGGTCCTGGGAAATCAGGGTCACCAGGCCGGTGTCATGCGGGCGTGGCGAGACTTCGCTGAACCACACCTGGTCGCCCTTGACGAACAGCTCCACGCCAAACAGGCCACGACCGCCCAGGGCATCGGTGACCGCTTTGGCCACCCGCTGCGATTCGGCCAGCGCCTTCGGGCTCATGGCCTGTGGCTGCCAGGACTCCTGGTAGTCGCCCTTCTCCTGGCGGTGGCCGACTGGCTCGAGGAAGGTGGTGCCACCGACATGGCGCACGGTCAGCAGAGTGATTTCGTATTCGAAGTCGATGAAGCCCTCGACGATGACCCGGCCTTTGCCGGCGCGGCCGCCTTCCTGGGCGTAGGCCCACGACTTCTGCAGGTCGGCATCGCTGCGCAGCAGGCTCTGGCCCTTGCCCGACGAGCTCATCACCGGCTTGACCACGCACGGGTAGCCGACATCGGCCACGGCCGTGGCGTAGTCTTCGTAGGTGTCGGCGAAGTGGTACGGCGAGGTTGGCAGGTCCAGCTCTTCGGCGGCCAGGCGACGGATACCTTCGCGGTTCATGGTCAGCTGGGTGGCGCGGGCGGTCGGCACCACGTTGAAACCTTCGTTTTCCAGCTCGACCAGGGTGGCGGTGGCGATGGCTTCGATTTCAGGGACGATGTAGTGCGGCTTTTCGGCCTCGATCACGGCGCGCAGGGCCACACCATCGAGCATGTTGACCACGTGGCTGCGGTGCGCCACCTGCATTGCCGGGGCATTGGCGTAGCGGTCGACGGCGATCACTTCGACGCCCAGGCGCTGCAGCTCGATCACCACTTCCTTGCCCAGCTCGCCACAGCCGCAGAGCAGTACACGGGTCGCAGTGGGCGACAAGGGGGTTCCGATACGGGTCATTTCAGGTCCTCGAAGGCGTCCGGGGCCGCACCAGGCTTGGCGCCGCCCGCTGAAAAAGGACCATTATTCTACACCATCAACCCGCCACGGCGGCCCGCCGGGCGCGAAATGCCATGGCCAGCCACACGGCGGTGACACCGGCGAATTTCGAGGCCATGGCGGTACCGATCACGGCAGGGGTCAAGGCACCGATCATGCCGAAGAAGATGAAGGTGTCCACCGGGATGCTCAGCGCCGAGCTCAGCCACAGGCGGTCGCGCAGCGGTCGGCGGGTGATGCTGAACACCAGCCAGTCGATCAGTTCGGAAATGAAGAACGCGGTGGCGCTGGCCAGGGCGATGGCCGGGTCCGAGGTGACATAGGACAGCACCAGCGCCACCAGCATGGCGACCAGAGCGCCATGGCCGAAGCGGGTCTGCACCATGTCGCGCAGGATGAACACCAGGCCGCCCCAGGCGGACCAGATGATGTCCAGGTGCGGCGCGCTGGAAAAGGCGTAGTTGATCAGCACTACGCTGCTGATGTAGGCAATCAGATAGAGCATGGCGGGTAGTCTGTGGGCAAGCGGCACAGATTACCGCTGGCTTGTTCGCGGGTAAACCCGCTGCCCCAGCCCTTTGGGCTGCGCTGTCGCATAGAGAACTGAATTCGCAAGCGGTCCGTGCATCCTGTGGGAGCGGCTTTAGCCGCGAAGAATCCAACGCGGTGCATGGCACCGGCTGCGCCGGTGTTCGCGGCTAAAGCCGCTCCCACAGGGGCCCTGCTAATTCAACGAGTTATGTGCAGTTCTATGAGAGCGGGTTTACCCGCGAACAAGCCAACTCGGTGGATGGCACCGGCTGCGCCGGTGTTCGCGGGTGAACCCGCTCCCACAACCTACAGGATGAGGCCAGCCTCTAGCGCTCGTTCATGGCAACGCTTCAGCACTGCCCGGCGCTCGTCATTGTCCATCCGCGCCCAGCGGCCGATCTCGGCCACGGTACGCTGGCAGCCGGTGCAGACATCCTGCTCGTCCAGCGCGCAGATGCTCACGCACGGCGAGGCCACCGGCCGCTCCACAACATCACTCATCGTCAACCACCAACTCCCGTGCATAACGCTGGGCATTGTGCACGTAATGCGCCGCACTGGCTTCGAGCATGCGCTTCTGTTGTTCGGTCAGCTCACGCACCACCTTGCCTGGCGAGCCCATTACCAGTGAACCGTCGGGAATCTCCTTACCTTCTGCAATCAACGCATTGGCGCCGATGATGCAGTGCTTGCCAATGCGCGCGCCATTGAGGATCACCGCGTTGATACCGACCAGGCTGTAGTCGCCCACCGTGCAGCCATGCAGCATGGCGTTGTGGCCAACGGTCACGCCCTTGCCCAAGGTCAGCGGCGAACCCATGTCGGTGTGCATCACCGTACCATCCTGCACGTTGCTGCCCTCGCCAATGTCGATCAGCTCGTTGTCCCCGCGCAGCACTGCGCCAAACCACACGCTGGCATTGGCCTGCAGCCGCACCTTGCCGATCAGCGTGGCGTTGGGTGCGGCCCAACTGGTGGGGTGGTTCTCGACCCGCAGGTCGCCCAGGCGGTATTTCATGCTTGCTCCTCAGGCTGCAACGCAGACGACGGGGTTGGCCCCGCTCAGTTTTCGATGTAACGCTCAGGGGGCTGGTGCAGGCTGATGCCGGCATCGAACAGCAGGTTGACCAGTTCGACGATCATGATCGCCGACAACCCCCAGATCTTGTATTCGCCATACCGATAGCTAGGCACATACCAGCTGCGCCCCTGGTAATCGATACGGTGGGTATGGTCGCGCGGGTCCTGTCGGAAGAATTCCAGCGGCACGGTGAATACTGCCGCGATCTCGGCATCATTGGCGCGGTATTGGACAAAATCGGGGATAAGCCCGACGAATGGCGTCACTTTCAGGCCGTGCAGCGAAATCAGCGGGCTGAGCGGGCCGATCACTTCCACCAGGCCTGGCGGCAGGCCGATTTCTTCTTCGGCTTCACGAAGTGCGGTGAACACCAGGTCCGGGTCTTCCGGGTCGCGGCGGCCACCGGGAAAGGCCACTTCGCCACCATGGGTGGACAGGCCCTTGGCGCGCAGGGTCAGGACCAGCTCGGGCGCTTCGCTGCGGGTAATGGGCAAAAGGACCGCCGCTTCGGGGAACCGTCGGTCGATTTCCAGTGATGCGGGTTGGTGGTTGCTCATTCGGCGAAGTAGCTCGTCCAACATTGCGCACGCTCGTATCCAAGGCCTGTCTTGCATGATGCACCAAAGGCGCGAAGCACCCAAGCCCCGTGCGCTTGCGGCGGCCCGGCCGGCGCACCAAGATAGCCCAGAGCAAAAGGAACGACACATGAAATTCTGCAGCGCGTGCGGCCAGCCGGTCACTCAGCGGATTCCCGAGGGCGACAGCCGCCTGCGGTATGTCTGCGAGTCTTGCCAGACCATCCACTACCAGAACCCCAACATCGTCGCCGGCGTGTTGCCGACCTGGGGCAGCCAGGTGCTGCTGTGCCGGCGCGCCATCGAGCCACGCCGCGGCTTCTGGACCCTGCCCGCCGGTTTCATGGAGAACGGCGAAACGCTCGACCAGGCGGCCCGTCGCGAAACCGTCGAGGAAGCCTGCGCCCGGGTCGCCAGCATGAGCCTGTACCAGCTGTTCGACCTGCCACACATCAACCAGGTGCACGTGTTCTTCCGCGCCGAGCTGGCAGACCTTGATTTCGCTGTCGGTGTCGAGAGCCTGGAGGTGCGGCTGTTCGAAGAACATGAAATACCGTGGGGCGAACTGGCTTTCCGCACCGTCACCCGCACACTAGAATGCTACTATCGCGACCGCATCGGGCAGCACTACCCCATAGGCCATGAATACCTGCCGCCGATGAACGTCTCGACCACTACCTAGAAGCCTTCAGGGATACCGTTACATGCGCTGGTTGCTTGCCCTTTTCTGCCTTTGCGTTACCTCGGTGTCCCAGGCGGCCTTCACCGAGACCATCATCCGCAAGCCCCAGCCGGCAGTGCAAACACCCTCGCCTTCGCAGCAGGCCATGCAGCCGTTGATCGACAAGGTGCTGGTGATCAAGTCCGAACGCCGCCTGCAGTTGATCAGCCGCGGCGAACCGCTGAAAACCTACCGCATCTCGCTGGGCAAGCAGCCCAAGGGCGCCAAGGAACGCGAGGGCGACAAGAAAACCCCCGAAGGCCTGTACTGGCTGGACTGGCGCAAGCAAAGCGACCGTTTCAACCTGGCCATCCACATCAACTACCCGAACATCACCGATGCCGCCCGGGCCAGCCGTGAAGGGGTGAGCGCCGGCAGCATGATCATGATCCATGGCACACCGATCAACGACGAGTACCCGGAGTGGTACTTCCATACCCTGGACTGGACCGATGGCTGCATTGCCATGCGTAACCGCGACATGCAGGAAGTGTGGGACCTGGTACGGGACGGGACGTTGATCGAGATTCGGCCTTGAGGTTTTAGAAGGTCGCTCTACCAACGCAAGTCTCGCTGCCCTGCCAACGCCTGCGGCCCAAGCCACTGCGCCCCGCGCAGCAGTGGCATCAGCGCCGCCCCAGGCTGCAACTCGAACACCACCTGCGCCCGGCGCCCTGGCAGGTCGGCATTCACGGCCAGTTGGTGCTGCGCCTGCTGCAGCAACTGCCCGCGCAGGCGCCAGCCGCTCTGACAGTCCATTTCCAGCCAGCCCTGCCCCAGGCCGAGCGACCAGGGCTCGCTCAGGGCAAGGTCGGTAACCGTTATGCGGCCTTCGCTGGCACGGCATTGGCGCCCAGCCCCCTCAATTCGCACTCCCCCCTGCCACTGGCCCGCCAGGCGGTAATCCATCGGGACTGTCGCCTGGGCGCCCACCGCAGAGGCGTCGAGCCGCCAGCGCCAAGGCCAGCCTTCGGCACGCAACTGCCAGGCCTGGCCCTGAAAGCCCAGCTGCGCGCTCGCCTGCAAGCGCCAAGGCTGCACCGTCCAGTGCAAAGGCCCGACCGGGCCCAACTGTCGGGCCTGGCCTTGCCACAGGCTGCCACTGGCGTCACGCACTGGCAGGCCGAACGCACGCACCACCCAACTGACCGGAAGCTCAACCACTACCGACAGCACGAATACCAGCACAACCCACGCCATTCCATTGCGGCTCATGGCTGCACCACCAGGTCGAAATGCAGGCCACTGGCATCCTGCTCCAGCCCCCATTGCAGTAGCTGTGCACCTTCTGCGCGCAGGCTTTGCAACCAGCCTTGCAGCACGCGCTCGTCGGCTACCTGCCCATGCAGTTGCCAGGTTTTGCCCTGCGCATCGACCTCGGCCAGTTCGATCTGCCGCGCCTGGGCCGACTGGCGTAGTCGCTCCAGGCTCAACCCTGGGCCACGCTGCAGGCTGGCGGCCTGTTCGGCCAGCCCGCGCCACTGGCTGAGTTCGCGCCACTGTGCAAAGCCTGCGCGCAGGGTCAGGAAGGCCAGCAACAAGGCAATCAGTGCCCAGGCGAACTTCAGACGATGACGCTGTAGCCAATCCCGGTTCATGAGGCCGCTCCCAGGTCGAACACCACTTGGCCATCTTGCACCTGGACGGAGGCCCCGGCAGCCGTGGCCATGTCGTTCCATGGCGGCGCACTGCCCTCGCCCTCCAGCCGCAGGTGCCAGCGCTGACCATCGAAGCGCACCGCGTGCAGGCGCCAGCCGGGGTGGTCACGCAGCCAGGCCTGCAGCGCCGCCTGCAAGTCGTCAAGCTGGCGCGTGCGCAGTTGCTGTTGCAGCTCATTTTCTCGCAGGCGTTTGAGGGCCTGCGCGGCGTGCCGCGGGCTGGCCTGCTCACCGGTCACGGCGATGACCTGGCTGCGCCAGAGTTGCGCCTGGGCCCACTGCTTGCTCAACCACAGCCCACCCCAGACGGCAGCCAGTACCAGGCAGGCAGCGAGCAGCCGTTGCTGCGCCCGGGAAGCCACCGGCAGCGAGCGCACCTTGCGGGTACGCTCGAACAGGCCGGGCAATGAATCAAGCGCTGCCAACGTACTTGGCCAGTCGCCACTCAGCGAGACCGTTTGCAGCTCCGCCCACGGTTGCTGTACCACCTCGCCCAGTGCCTCCGGCCAGGCCAGCCAGTGTTCCTGCCCGTCTTCGCCCTGCCCTTTGTACAAGGACATGCCGGGTGTGCGCTGCCATTGCCAGGCACCGCCCGCCTCGGGGGCCGGCAGCAACTGCAGCTCCGCCCAGCAACGTACTACCTGCAGGCCCCATTCGGCACACTGCCCGCGCCAGTCGTCCAGTTGCTGTCGGGCCACCACCAACAACCGAAGATGACCTCGCTCGCGGGCCAGGCAGGCGCATGTCACCTCGTCGGCGGCCTGTAGCAAGCGGTCCTCGAGCAACAGCGGCCATTCTTCACGCTTGAGCCCGGGCGGTGCCGGCACGCGGAAATGGCTGCAGGCCTCGGCAGGCAGGACCAACGCCACACGGGCCTGCAGGTTCGCCGGAGGCTCGCCCTGCCCTTGGCGTTGTACAAGGCCGCCTTCGGCCAGCGCCCAGTGCCAGACAACGCCCGGTCGCAGCAACAGCCACGGCTGGGCCGAGGTACGCGGCCGCCATTCAAACTTCATGAGCGCCCCCACGGGAGGGCGAAGGTGCAGACATAGGGGGCTCCGTCACGCTGCAGTTCCAGACGCACGCCACGGCCGGGGTGCGCAGGTTGGTCGGAAGGCCAGGCCAGCCAGCGGCCGCCCTGGTAATACAGAACATTCATGGCACTGACCCGATCGAGCCGTTCGCGCTGCACCCAACGTGGGGCGGCGGCGGCGTAAAGGTCAGCCGAACTTTCCAGCAGCAGGTGCTGCTCGCCGGCCTCGAAGCGCAGGCGCTGGCGTTGCAGGCGCGAGCCGCCTTCGGCTTGCGGCAGGCCGGTGGTGGCGACCCAGAGCAACTGGTTGTTTGCCGGTTGCCAGTCCAGCCAGCGGCTGGCCAGGGGCAGACGCTGCTCGTAGACACGGCGCATCACCGGGCTGTCGAAGCGACGCTCCAGGGCCAGGCAGAAGTCCAGCACCGAGGTTTCCTGGGTGGTGACCTGCAGGCGTTCGCGGACCTTGAGCCAGCCGTTGACCAGGGCGGCGAGCATGATGCCGAGTATGGCGGTAAGGGCCAGGGCGACCATCAGTTCGATCAGGGTCAGGCCGGCCTGGCGGCGCTTCGTGGGCAGGATACCGGGCTGACGGGTATACGCCGTCCCTGTGGGAGCGGGTTCACCCGCGAACACCGGCGAAGCCGGTGCCATACACCGCGGTGCCTGCTTCGCTGGTAAAACCGCTCCCACAGGGACCGCACAAGCTTCACGATCTCTGTAGCTCATGGCCGCTCCAGGAATACGGTGTACTGGCCTAGCGGCAGGCGCTGGTCGCGGTCGGCGAACAACAGCAGCTCGCCACGGCGCAGGTCGCGTACGCCGGTGCGGCGCAGTTGCAGTTGCCAGTAGCAGCGCTGGCCGCCCTGGCTCAGTTCACCGCCAACCTGGCTTGCAGCTGGCCAGTACTGCTCGACGGCAAAGCGGGTTTGCAGTTCGCGCGCGCACAGCAGGCCAAGGCGGTGCTGTTGCAGGTTGTCCTGCACCGCCAGGCGCTGGCGCAGGACCTGACTGGTGATCACCGCCAGCACCGCGGCTATCGCCAGGGCCACGGTCACTTCCAGCAGGGTAAAGCCACGCTGATGCTGCTTCATGGGATGGCCGCCACCTGCAAGCGGCCATCGCGGCTCCAGGCCCATTGCTGGCTGCCATCGGCCCAGCGCCAGCGCACGTTGCCCGCTTGCGTCCAACCGTGCGGGGTGAACAGCAGGCGCGGTTGCGGGCTGGCCGGCCAGTCCGGGCGCAGGCCCTTGGGCCAGGCGCCGAGGGCGACTGCTTCGACCACCCAGCCATTACCCTCGCGCCGGACGAACTCCGGGCGCTGGCCATTCCAGCGCAGCCCGCGCAGTTGCCCGGCATGTCGGGCCAGTGCGGCCTGCGCCCGGGTCTCGCTCGCCAGCCGTTGCAGGGCCTGGTCGACACTGGCCTGGCGGTTGCCGAGCCCGGCCACCACCAGCCCGGTCATCAGGCCAGCGATGGCCAGCACCACCAGCAACTCGATCAGGCTGAAGCCCCGCTGACAGCGCACCCTTTACAGCTCCCAGTTACCCAGATCGGCATCCTGGCCTTCGCCGCCCGGCAGACCATCGGCACCCAGCGAGTACACGTCGACCCGGCCATGTTCACCGGGCATGCGGTACTGGTACGGGGTGCCCCACGGGTCTTCCGGCAGGCGGCGCACGTAGCCGTCACTGCGCCAGGCCCGTGGCAGCGGCTCCTGGGCCGGCTGTTTCACCAGCGCGGCCAGGCCCTGCTCGCTACTGGGGAAGCGCAGGTTGTCCAGGCGGTACATGTCCAGCGCTTGCTCCAGGGTGGCCAGGTCGGCCATCACCTTCTGCTTCATGGCCTTGTCCTGGTTGCCCAGCACGCTGGGCGCGACCACGGCGATCAGCAGGCCGATGATGAAGATCACCACCATGATTTCCATGAGGGTGAAGCCGCGCTGGCGGTTACGTCGATGCTGCATGGCAGTACTCCTTGTCGTCACAGTTGCAGGCCCTGGTTGAGTTGCATGATCGGCAGCAGCACCGCCAGCACGATGAACAGCACCACGGCGCCCATCACCAGGATCATCAGGGGTTCGAACAGCGCCATGGCGGTATCGACCTGGCGGGCAAAGCCGCGCTCCTGGTCGTCGGCCACCCGTTCGAGCATGTCGGCGAGGGTGCCGCTGGCCTCGCCGCTGCCGACCATGTTCACCAGCAGCGGCGGGAATTGCTGGCTGGCATCCAGCGCGCGGTGCAGGCTGGTACCGCCCTGCACCTGCTGGCGCACCTGCTCCATGGCCAGACGGATTCGCCGGTTGCCGACAGTTTCAGTGGCCACTTGCAGGGCTTCGAGCAGGGCCACACCGCTGCCGCTGAGAATCGCCAGGCTGCGTGCCAGGCGCGCGCTTTCCAGCACCTGCAGCAGGCTGCCAATGTGTGGCAGGTGTAGCAGCAACTGGTCGCGGCGCAGGCACCAGTACGGCTTGCGCAACAACCAGCCGCCGAGCACGCCGAGCATCAGGGCCAACGCCAACAGCCAGGGCCCGGCCTGCACCAGCCCTTGGCTCAGACCGATCAGCAGCGATGTAATGAGCGGCAGGCTCTGCCCGGCGTGGGCGAACTGTTCGGTGAGCTTGGGCACGACGAAGGTCATCAGGCCTGCTACCACGGCGAGTGACACCCCCATCAATACGGTGGGGTAGATCAGCGCGGTACGTGCCTTGTGCTGTTGCCGTTGTACCTGCTCCAGGTGGTCGGCGAGGCGGGTCAGCACCTGGGCCAGGCGCCCGGAACGCTCGCCAGCCTCGACCAGCGCGCAGTACAAGCCAGTAAACGGTGCCCCCTGACGTGCCAGGCTGCGGGCCAGGCCCAGGCCTTCGGCCAGCGAGCCGCGCAAGGCCACCAGCACACTGTGCAGCGCGGGCTGGTGCAGTTGCCGTTCCAGGGTAGCCAGGGCGTCGACCAGCGGGATGCCGGCACCGGTCAGGGTGGCCAGCTGACGAGTCAGTTCGCACAGTTGGGCGCGGCTCAGGCGCTGGCGCCGGGGTTGCCGGGTGCCGGCTTCGTGACGCTGCAAGCGGCGGGCGAACAGGCCCTGCTCACGCAACAACTGACGGGCATGACGTTCGCTGTCGGCCTGCAAGCTGGCCTTGTGGGGCTTGCCGGCGAGGTCGACCGCTTGGTAGCGATAGGTCGGCATGGCTCAGCCCTGCACCACGCGCAGTACTTCGGCCAGGCTGGTCTCGCCACGGGCCAGGCAGTCGCTGGCCATCGCCACCAGGCTCTGCCGGCGTCCGGCCAGGTAGTCCTGCATGGCCAGTTCACTGGCGCCGTCGTACAGCAGGCCGATCAGCCCGGCATCCAGTTCAACGAATTCATACAAGCCCAGGCGCCCGACATAACCACTGCCCTGGCACTGCTCGCAGCCCACGGCGTGGTAGCTGCTACCCAGCGCCGCCAGCTCGGGCCACAGGTCACGTTCCGCCGACTGCAGCGGCTGCGCCACGGCGCAACTGCACAAGCGCCGCACCAGGCGCTGGGCCAGTACGCCGCGCAGGCATGAGGCGATCAGGAACGGTTCGACGCCCATGTCGCGCAGGCGGGTCACCGCGCCCACTGCGCTGTTGGTGTGCAGTGTGGACAACACCAGGTGACCGGTGAGGCTGGCCTGCACGGCGATCTGTGCGGTCTCCTGGTCGCGGATTTCGCCGAGCATGATCACGTCCGGGTCCTGGCGCAGGATGGCGCGCAGGCCGCTGGCGAAGGTTAGCCCGGCACGCGGGTTGATGGCGGTCTGGCCGATGCCGGCGATAGCGTATTCCACCGGGTCCTCGACGGTGAGGATGTTGCGGCTACCGTCATTGAGGCTGTTGAGGCTGGCGTACAGGGTAGTGGTCTTGCCCGAACCGGTCGGCCCAGTGGACAGCACGATGCCATTGGGCCGCGCCAGGCAACCGCGCAAGCCCTGCAACACGGCTGCCGGCATGCCCAGGTTGGCCAGCGCCAGCAGGCTGGCCTGCTTGTCGAGCACGCGCATCACCACCCGTTCGCCGTGAATGCCAGGCAGGGTCGAAACGCGCACATCCACTTCCCGCCCCGCCGCACGCAAGGTGATACGGCCATCCTGGGGCTGGCGCTTTTCGGCGATGTCCAGGCGCGCCATGACCTTGATCCGCGACACCAGCATGGCCGACAGCGCACGCGGTGGGCGCAACACTTCGCGCAGGTGGCCATCGACCCGCAGGCGCACCACCAGGCTCTGTTCGAAGGTTTCAATATGAATGTCCGAGGCGCGCAGGCGCAGGGCCTGGCCGAACAGGCCGTTGATCAGGCGGATCACCGGGGCTTCGTCGTCGCTTTCCAGCAGGTCCTCGATGCGCGGCATTTCGCTCATCAGGCTGTCCAGGTCGACCTGGTCGCCGATGCCTTCGATCAGCGCCTCGGTGGCGGCATCACCGGCCTGGTACAGCTGGCCAAGGCGTTCGTCGAACAGCGCAGGCTCCAGGTATTCGAGCAGGCTGGGCTGGCCGTGCACGCGCAACAGCTCCTGCAACTGGGCACTGTCGGCGTCGGGCCGCAGCCACAGCTGCCAGCCCTGCTCCGCCGGGGCCATGGCCACCCCGCTCTGCCGCGCCTGTCGATAAGGCAGCATCACCAGTTACCGCCTTCCAGCCGTGCACGGCTGGAGGGGAACACCTGCAACAGCGGCGTCGCTGTTTGCGCATCAGCCAGGTCAGGCAATTGCAGCGGCGTGGTCTGCTGCAAGGTGCGGTACTTGTCTTCGCTGAGCCCGGCCAGACTCGGCCCGTCACGCAGGATGCGCGGGCGGATGAACACCATCAGGTTCTGCCTGGTGTTCTTGCTGGCGTCGGAGCGGAACAGCCGGCCCAGGTAAGGGATATCGCCAAGCAGCGGCACGCGCTGGTCGCTGGTGCTCAGTTCGTCGCTGATCAGGCCGCCAAGAATCACCAGGCCGTTGTCTTCGACCATGACCTTGGTCTTGATCTCACGCTTGTTGGTGATCACGTCGCTGGCAGCGGTAGACTCGGCAATCGACGACACCTCCTGGACGATGTCCAGGCGCACGCTGTTGTCGATGTTGATCTGCGGCTTGATGCGCAGCTTCACCCCGACTTCCTTGCGCTCGATGGTCTGGTACGGGTTGGCGTTGCTCTGCGTCACCGAACCGGTGACGAAGGGCACTTCCTGGCCGACCAGGATCGACGCCTCGGCGTTGTCCAGGGTCAGCAGGGTGGGCGTGGACAGCAGGTTGAAGCCGCTCTTGCCCTTCAGCGCGTTGACCAGCATGGCGAAGTTGAAACCGCCGCCGAAATGGCCGATACCCGCCATGGCGCCGGTGGTGCCGGACAACAGCTCGCTGAGGGCCCCGTTGTCGCCACTGGCGGCGGCCCCGGCGATGTTGGCGATGTTCACCCCGTTGCTGCCGAAATTGACGATGCCGGCACCGAACTTTTCGTCGGCGAACAACCACTGCACACCCAGCTCCTGGGCGCTGCTGTCGGAGACCTCGGCGATGATCGCCTCCACCACTACCTGGGCACGGCGGATGTCCAGCTGCTCGACGATGGCGCGGTAGGCGGCCAGCTCGCTGTCGGGGCCGACCATGACCACGGCATTGGTGCCTTCTTCGTATTCCAGACGAATGCCCGAGCCACCGGTGACAGCCACTACGGGCCGGTCCTTGCCCTCTGCTTCGCCCGCACCTTCAGAAGGCGCCATGCCTTCCTGGCTGAGCCCGCGCAACACCTTGACCACTTCGCCAGCATTGGCATGGCGCAGGTAGATGACCTGAGTACTGCCGCTGCCTGGTGCGTCCTGGGGGCGGTCGAGCTGGCGCAGCAAGCTGGCGATACGGTCCAGGTTGCTGCGCCAGTCGGTAACGACCAACTGGTGCGCCGCCGGATAAGGTGTGATCACACCGACCCGTGGGTCGATCAGGGGCTTGAGGATGCCCAGCACCTGCTCGCTGGCGGCGTTGCGCACATTGAATACCCGAGTAGCCACGCTGTCGCTGCCTTCCCCCTGCTGCCCTCCCGCCTCCACCGGCACAGGCTCCAGGCGAGCGGCCTGGTCGGGAACGATCTTCACGCTGCCGTTAGGCAGGTCGACAGTGGCGTAGCCCTGGGCGCGCAACTGCGCCAGAAAGATGTCGTAGATGGCATCGGCGTCGTGCAGGTCGACGGTGCGCACGGTGACCTTGCCCTTGACCCGGGGGTCGACGATGAAGGTGGTGCCGGTGATGCGCGACACGCTATCGATGAACTCGTCCAGTTCGGTGTCGACGAAGTTCACCTCGTACAGGGGCGTGCCGCTGTCATCGAACACCGGCTCTTCGGCACTGGCTGTGGGCAGGGCCAAGAACAAGGCCAGGCTCAGCGCGGCCACCATGCGATATCTGACAGGCATCGTTCATCCTTGCCGCTTGAAGCCGGTCACGCCGGGGCGTGGCGGCCAGGGCAGGCGCTCGCGCCGCCCCTGGTTGTTGAAAATCAATCCATCGCTGTCGATGTCCTGCAGCACGATCCCTGGCGCCAGGCGCTGGCCGCGGGCCAGGGTGCGCACCTGCTCGCCATAGCGCAGCACTACCACGCTGGAGGCCAGCGGCTGGGCCTTGAGGCCGCCGAGGTATTGCAGTGGCAGGCGGGTGATGGCAATGGCACCGTCGTCGACGGGTACCTGCCAATGGCCGACCATCAAGCCAGGCAGCGGCTTGTCGGCCGCTGCGGGCGCAGTGGCCGGTTGCGGCTGGCGGCCCAGTTGCAACACGCACTGGGCGGCTAGCCAGCCGGCCAGGGTCAGGCCAGCGCCAGTCAGCAGGCGCGAGGCGAGCATCACGAGGCCAGCTGCCTTGGGTGCCAACCCGGGTGCCCCTGCACGTAGCGCACTTCGGGCAGTTGCAGCGGCGCCAGTTGCCAGTCGGTCGCCTGGCGGGCGAGCCAGGCTTCGACCCGTTGCCACAGCGGCTCGCCGGCCTGGGTTTCAAATTGCAGGCCAAACGTGCGACACAGCCCCTGAACCGGCTCCAGGCCACTGATGCGCTTGCCTTGCGGGCTGTAGCTGACACGCCAGGCCTGGCCCTGCCAACGCGGCAGGTCCTGGCTGTTGTCCAGCAGCAGCGGGTCGCCGAACAGTTGCTCCGCGGCGTTTTCCAGCACTTGCTCGACCTGCCGGGCAGGCGCTTCGACCACCGGTGCGGGGTAGCCACCGGTGAGGCTGATCAGGTGCTCGCGGGTGATGGCCGCCCCGGCGGGCAGCGGGTAGTCATAACGCAGGCCCGGCAGCAGCACCGGTATGCTGCTGTCGTCGGCCAGGGCCTGATGCAGCACACGGTCCCAGCTGCCACCTCGGGTGTCGCGGCGCCACAGCGCCTGGGGCGCGCGGGCCAGCGGTTGGTCGAGCCAGGCCGCGTGGCCGGCGCGCTGCTGACGCAGCTCCGTCTGCAATGCCCCGACACGCTGCTGCGCGGCGGGTGCCAGCTGTTGTTCAAAGGCCGGGAAGAAGCGCCCGTCGAACCGCCACAGCCCGGCCACGCGCTGGCAGCGCAGGCGGAAGGCGCCGCAGCCCCGGCATCCGGCGAACAGTACCGGCACGCGGCGGCCGCTGGCCTGGCTCACCTCGACCGGCGCCGGCCACAGGTCCTGGCCACGAGCGCACAGCAGCACGTCGATCTGCGGCACCCGCTCGGCCAGCCACAGGCCCGGCCCGGTACCGACATCGGCCATGGCCACCACCAGGTCAGCCTCGCGCCGGGCCTGCTCGAACACCGGCTGCAATGACTGGTACCACTGTTTAAGAGAGGCTTTCTGGTCCTGGGCGTAAGGGTCGGTCACGCCAACCACGGCAATACGTGCGCCGCCGCGTTCGAAGACGTGCAAGGCGTCCAGGCCCAAAGCCTGACGTTGCGTGTCCGCCAGCCCGGCGCCCAGGGTCACGGCGCTAGCCTGGTGATACAGCGCCGGGCTGCGCTGTGGCCACAGCACGCGCTCGTCGCTGCTGACCCGCGCTTCGCTGCCCAGCAACTGGCTGCCCTGCAGGCCGCTTTCACCCTGGGTCAGGTAGGCCAGGCCACTGCCATTCCAGCCCTGGCCGTTTTCCAGGGTCAGGCTGTTGCCCGCCCCAGCCTCGCCGCGCAATTGCTCCAGCAACGCCGCCAGCACCGCATAGCCACCCAGCCGGGCAGATGCAGCCTGGCTGGCATCGAGCAGCGGCGCCAGTTGCGGGTAGCCGATACTGGCGCTGCTGCCGGTCATCCATGGAGCACGCCCTAGGTGGCTGACCGGCCCCAGGCGGGTGGCCGGCACCACGGCCTGGCCAGGCTGGCGGGCATCGAGGGTATCGGCCACGTACAGCAGGTCGAGGTTGGCGTTGCCGCCCTGCTGCCCTGGGAAGGCGGAGCAGGCGCCGAGCAACGGTGCCAAGGCACCGACACCCATCCAGCCAATCACTTCGCGCCTGTGCACACTGCTTGCCATCGAACCTGCCATCCTTATCCATGTTCATTCAGGGACCCGGATGTTGCGGCGTTGGCATTACAGTTTGATGGCAGAAATCCGACAGACATTCCAATTTGATCTGTAGGGCGTGCTTCTAAGAGCGAGTTGTTTTAAAAACCCCTTAACATTTCTGCCAATGAATCATCATATTTGCGCACTAAAGTCGCGGTTTCCTCTAACTCAGCCAACATAAGGACACCCTGATGAGTCGAGATACCGGCGACAACCTGGACCGGAACCAAAGCGGCAACCTGCCGATGGCCAACGTCATGGACGCCTACCTGAGCCGCCGCAGTGTGATCCGCGGCAGCCTGGGCGCCGCCATCGCCATGATTGCCGGTACCGGCCTGACAGGCTGCTTCGACGGTGGTGGTTCCGATCACGATGATCCGGTCACCGAGCCCCCCGTGACTGAGCCGGAAGTGCCGAAACTGGCACTGGGCTTCCAGTCCATCCCGGGCTCGCGCACCGACGCCTGCGTGATTGCCGCCGGCTACAGCGCCTACGTGCTGGCACCCTGGGGCACGCCGATCAACAGCAACGGCAACCCGTGGAAGGCCGACGGCAGCAACACCTCGACCGACCAGGCCAACGCCATGGGCATGCACCATGACGGCATGCACTTCTTCCCCATCAACGGCAGCTCCGAAGACGGCCTGCTGGCGATCAACTTCGAGTACATCGATACCGCTGCCCTGCACCCGGCCGGCCCGACCACCGATGTCAACGGCAAGCGCCCGGCCGAGGAAGTGCGCAAGGAAATCAACGCCCATGGCGCCGGTGTGGTGCGCCTGCAGAAAATCGCTGGCCGCTGGCAGGTGGTCGACAACGACCCGCTCAACCGCCGCTTCACTACTGCTTCGCGCATGGAAATCACCGGCCCGCTGCGGGGTACCGACCACGTCAAGACCAAGTACTCCAGCGCCGGCACCCACTGCCGCGGCACCAACAACAACTGCGGCAACGGCTACACCCCGTGGGGCACCTACCTGACCTGTGAAGAGAACTGGCCAGGCATCTTCGTCAACAAGGGCACCCGCCCTGAAGACCAGCGCCGCATTGGCGTGGGCACCTCCAGCGGCCAGTACAAGTGGGAAACTGCTGCCGGTGACAGCAGCGAAGTGGCCGACGAGTTCGCCCGTTTCGATGTCACCGTCAAAGGCGCCAGCGCCACCGACGACTACCGCAACGAAGCCAGCACCTACGGCTACATCGTCGAAATCGACCCGTACGACAGCAACACCCTGGCCACCAAGCGCACCGCGCTGGGCCGCTTCCGCCACGAAGGCTGTTGCCCGGGTCTGCCGGTCGCCGGCAAGCCGCTGGTATGGTACATGGGTGACGACTCGAACAACGAATACCTGTACAAGTGGGTGTCCACCGCCGTGTGGGACGCCGCCGACGCCACCCCGGCCGACCGCCTGGCCACCGGCGCCAAGTACCTCGACCAAGGCAAGCTGTACGTGGCCCGCTTCAATGCCGACGGTACTGGCGTATGGCTGCTGCTGGACGTGGCCACCGCCACCACTGGCGGCAGCACCCTGGGCGCACTGTATGGCGACCTGCCGGGCATCATCCTCAACACCCGTGGTGCTGGCGATGCCGTGGGCGCAACGCCGATGGACCGCCCGGAATGGACCACGGTCAACCCGCTCAACGGCGACGTGTACCTGACCTTGACCAACAACAGCGCGCGCACCCCGGAAAAGGTCGATGCAGCCAACCCGCGCGGCCCGAACCGTCACGGCCATATCATCCGCTGGCACGACAGCGACGACCAGCTGAGCTTCACTTGGGACATCTTCGTGTTCGGCGCCAACGCTGCCGGCACCGCCGACATCAACCGCTCCGGCCTGACCGAACTGAACCAGTTCGCAAGCCCCGACGGCATGAGCTTCGATAGCCGTGGCGTGCTGTGGTTCGAGACCGACAACGGCGAGAGCAGCGTGACCGACTACACCAACGACCAGTTGCTGGCGGTAATCCCCACCAACCTGGTGGATGCCAGCGGCAAGCAGGTGCCGGTAAACGCGCAGAACCAGGTGGACCTGCGCCGTTTCTTCGTCGGACCGAATGGCTGCGAGGTGACCGGAATTACCTTTACCCCGGACAACAAGACGCTGTTCGTCAACATCCAGCACCCGGATAACTGGCCGTATACCGACAAGGCCACCGATGCCACCCCGGCAGGCACCACGGTAAGGCCGCGGGCTGCGACAGTGGTGATTCAGCGCATTGATGGCGGGGAGATCGGGACTGTCTGACATGGCGCCGGTCAGTCAGCCTTGTGCTGGCTGTACCGGCCTCTTCGCGGGTAAACCCGCTCCCACAAGTACCGCACAGTTTTTGAACCCTGTGCAGTACCTGTGGGAGCGGGTTTACCCGCGAAGAGGCCGCTGAACATTACTGAACTATCGGCTCCCGGCTCCTGACCCGCACCTGCTGCGCTGGCACCCGGGCATGCCATTGCACTACCCCCAGTGCCTCCACCTGGAACTCGCTGCGGATCACCCGCCCCTCCTCCGTAAACGACAGCTGCAACAGGAAATACCCACTGTTCAGCAGCAGCCCTTCGCTCAAGCGCTCGAAGGTTTCGTCATCCACCGCGCCCAGCGCCTGGCGTAGCGCAGCTGCATCCACATACCCCGACGCCGGCCGGCCGCTGATGATGCGGCTGAGCAACGAGCGCGGATAACGCCCTTCATACAGCGCTTCCAGCAACGGCAGATGCTCCAGCCCAAGGGCATTGGCATTCAGCCGCCAGCCGGTGGTCTGCGGCAAGGCGCACAACCTCGGGTAACGGCCCTGGCGGCCGGCGTCCGGCTCCAGCAGCAGGTTCAGCTCGCTGGTATCGACCATCGGCTGGTTGGCCGCCAGGCGTGGTGGTTGCTGGCGCAGATACTGGGCGCTCTCGGCGCCCTGCAGGCGGGCATCGCTGTCGGCATCCAGCCAGTCGGCCAGGGCATCGACCAGGCGCTCGGCAGCCATGTCGTCGCCCAGCAGGTAACGCAACTGACGCGCGGCACGCTCGCCATCAGCACCGAGCAGCGCATTGACGTTGAAGCAGGTGTGCTGGTCGCGCACCCGCAACTGTGCCTGGCCAGCGCCAAAGTCATAATTCAGCGGCTGCCCGCGCAAGGCCTGCCAGAACAGCGGGCTAAGCCGCCAGCTGGGGTCACGCAGGGCCTGCCCGGCATAGGCCAGGCCGGCCTGCTCCATCGCTCGCGCCTGCACCCGCTGGTGCAACAGGCGCACATCATCGACCTGGCGCCGGCCATCTTCCACCAGCCAGGCCATGCCCGCCGCCAGCATCGCCAGCACCACCATCACCATCAGCAGGGCCGCGCCCTGCTGTTGCCTGCCACCCATCCTTGCCTGCCTCGCTACCGAATAAAAACGCCAGTCAAACACGCTAGGTGTTGCAGGTAGATGGCAGTGACCGTTCGTCATGTGTACGTCATCTACGCGAGGCAGGATTGTCTTTCCTTTTCATGACCTTACAGGAGTGGTCGCAATGGGTGGCATTGGAATCTGGCAACTGGTGATCGTACTGCTGATCGTATTCCTGCTGTTTGGTACCAAGCGCCTCAAGGGCCTGGGCAGTGATGTGGGCGAGGCGATCCAGGGTTTTCGCAAGTCCATGGGCGGCGACACTGACGCCAATGCCCCTGGCCAGGCGCACGTACAGCAACAGGCGCCGCTGGCTGGCCAGGCCGCGCAACAACCGCAAGCGGACCGTCAGGCCTGATGTTCGAGGTAGGCTTCAGCGAGTTGCTGCTGGTCGGCATCGTCGCGCTATTGGTGCTGGGCCCGGAGCGCCTGCCGGTGGCGGCACGCACCCTTGGGCGCGGCCTGGGCCAGGCGCGCAGGGCCATGCAGGCGTTGCGCACGCAGGTGGAGCGGGAGATCGAACTGCCCAACCTCGACAGTGCGCCTTTGCAGCGCCTGGAACAGGAGATCCGCCAGGGCATCAGCCTGAACGCGGAGCCGGCCAATGATGCGGCCACGGTCGCTGCCCCCAAGGAAAACGCTTCATGAGTATTGCCATGGACCCGACGGCGAGCATGCCGCTGACCGAACACCTGCGTGACCTGCGCAAACGCCTGGTGCGCTGCCTGGCGCTGGTGGCACTGGTATTCGTCGGCCTGTTCCCCTTCGCCCAAACGCTGTACACACTGATTTCCGAACCGCTGCGGCGCTTCTTGCCGGAAGGCGCGAGCATGATCGCCACCAGCGTCACTTCGCCGTTCCTGACGCCGTTCAAGCTGACCGCGATGTGCGCGCTGTTCGTGGCCATGCCGCTGTTGCTGCACCAGGCCTGGGGCTTTCTGGCGCCGGGGCTGTACCGCCGTGAGCGGCGCATTGCCCTGCCGCTACTGGTGTCGAGCATCGTGCTGTTCTATGCCGGCATGGCCTTCGCGTTCTTCCTGGTGTTCCCGATGATGTTCGGTTTCTTTGCCAGCGTGACACCGGAAGGCGTGGCGATGATGACCGATATCAGCCAGTACCTGGACTTTATCCTGGCGCTGTTTCTGGCGTTCGGGCTGGCCTTCGAGATACCGGTGGCGACGTTTATCGTGGTCTGGGTGGGGTTGGCCGATGTGGCTACGTTGCGGCGCAGCAGGCCCTACGTGATCGTCGGCTGCTTTGTGGTGGGGATGATTCTGACGCCGCCGGATGTGTTTTCGCAGACGATGCTGGCGGTGCCGATGTGGGTGCTGTTCGAGGTGGGGTTGCTGGCGTGTGGCTGGCTGAAGCGGCCCGAGCAGGACAAGCAGATTGTGGCTGGATTGTAGGGCCTCTTCGCGGGTAAACCCGCTCCCACAGGGATCGCACAATATCCGAGGGTTGTGCGATCCCTGTGGGAGCGGGTTTACCCGCGAATTGCCTTGATGCGGTCTAGAACTCGGCGAGCCGCCAGACTTCATAGGCTGGCGTCTCGTACGGGTGGCTCTGCTTGAGTGCAGCGACGACCTGGACAATCAGCTCGTCCGCCACCACCAGCTCCACCTTCCACTCCTCCACTACCTCGACCTGGCCGGTTTGCCCGAGGAACGGCTGGCTGCCGTCCAACGGGCGGAACTGGCCCTGGCCCAGGGTTTGCCAGGCGCAGTGGTCATAGTCACCGATGCGCCCGCCACCCGCGGCGAACACAGCGGCCTTGACCACTTCGACGTGGCTGGCGGGGACGAAGAAGGCGAGCTTGTACACGCCTTAGTTCACCCACACCCGTGCGTTACGGAACATACGCATCAGCGCGGCATCTTCCTGCCACTCATCCGGGCGCCAGGAGTTCTGCACGGCACGGAACATACGCTCCGGGTGCGGCATCATGATGGTCACGCGGCCGTCGCGGCTGGTGAGGCCGGTGATACCCCGCGGCGAGCCGTTCGGGTTGGCCGGGTAGGCTTCGGTGACCTTGCCGTGGTTGTCGACGTAGCGCAGGGCCACACAACCGGACAGGTCGGCTGCCAGCAGCGCTTCTTCGCTGGCGAACTCGGCATGGCCTTCACCGTGGGCGATGGCGATCGGCATGCGCGAACCGGCCATGCCCTGCAGGAAGATCGAGTTGGACTTCTGCACTTCGACCATGGCCACACGCGCCTCGAACTGCTCCGAGCGGTTGCGCACGAAGTGCGGCCAGTGCTCGGTGCCCGGGATCAGTTCGTGCAGGTTGGACATCATCTGGCAACCGTTGCACACGCCCAGGGCGAAGCTGTCGGTACGCTCGAAGAAGGCCTGGAAGGCATCACGGGCACGGCTGTTGAACAGCGCCGACTTGGCCCAGCCTTCACCGGCACCCAGCACGTCACCGTAGGAGAAACCACCGCAGGCGACCAGGCCCTTGAAGGCCTCGAAGTCGACACGGCCAGCTAGGATGTCGCTCATGTGCACGTCGATGGCGGCGAAGCCGGCACGGTCGAAGGCGGCTGCCATTTCGACCTGGCCGTTGACGCCCTGCTCGCGCAGGATGGCCACTTGCGGGCGCACGCCCTTCTTGATGTACGGCGCGGCGATGTCGTCGTTGACGTCGAAGCCCAGCTTGACCGACAGGCCCGGGTTGTCTTCCTCGAGCAGCAGGTCGAATTCCTGGTCGGCGCAGTCGGCGTTGTCGCGCAGGCGCTGGATCTGGTAGCTGGTCTCGGCCCACTGGCGCTGCAGCATGCGGCGGTCGTCGTCGAACAGCACTTCGCCGTTCAGGCTGATGGACACTTCACCGTTGTTGATCGGCTTGCCGATCACCGCGACGCACTCGCCCAGGCCAGCGGCGCTGAACTGTGCCAGCACGTCCGGGGTGGCATCCTGGCGAACCTGGATGACCGCGCCCAGCTCTTCGTTGAACAGGATGGCCGGTACGTCGCCACGGCTGTCGGTCAGCGGGTCGAGGTGCAGGTCGAGGCCGCAGTGGCCGGCGAAGGCCATTTCCAGCACGGTGGTGACCAGGCCGCCGTCGGAACGGTCGTGGTAGGCCAGCAGGTGACCGTCGGCGTTCAGGCCCTGGATCACGGCGAAGAAGGCCTTCAGGTCTTCGGCATCGTCGACGTCCGGTGCCTGGGCGGCGATCTTGCCGTAGGTCTGCGCCAGGATCGAAGCGCCCATGCGGTTCTTGCCGCGGCCCAGGTCGATCAGGATCAGGTCGGTCTCGCCCTTGTCCATGCGCAGTTGCGGGGTCAGGGTCTTGCGGATGTCGGTGACCGGGGCGAAGCCGGTGATGATCAGCGACATTGGCGAAGTAACGCTCTTCTCGACGCCCTCGTCGCTCCACTTGGTCTTCATCGACATCGAGTCTTTGCCGACCGGAATGGTAATGCCCAGCTCCGGGCACAGCTCCATGCCGACAGCCTTGACGGTGTCGTACAGGCGGGCGTCTTCACCTGGGTGGCCGGCGGCAGACATCCAGTTGGCCGACAGTTTGATGTCGGACAGCTTCTCGATGCGCGAGGCAGCCAGGTTGGTCAGTGTCTCGCCAATTGCCATGCGGCCGGACGCCGGGGCATCCAGCAATGCCAGCGGGGTACGCTCGCCCATGGCCATGGCTTCACCGGTGTAGACGTCGAAGCTGGTGGCGGTGACGGCGCAGTCGGCCACCGGTACCTGCCACGGGCCGACCATCTGGTCGCGGGCAACCAGGCCGGTGATGGTGCGGTCGCCGATGGTGATCAGGAAGCTCTTGCTGGCCACGGCCGGGTGGCTGAGGACGCGCTGAACGGCGTTGTCCAGATCCAGCTT
The DNA here is from genome assembly GCF_900291015.1 of Pseudomonas persica. GTDB lineage: Bacteria > Pseudomonadota > Gammaproteobacteria > Pseudomonadales > Pseudomonadaceae > Aquipseudomonas. The sequence continues at coordinate 5,849 of NZ_OLKL01000016.1, read as the reverse complement.
GCTCGGGTCGAAGTCATCGCCCAGCTCGGCTTCGCGGGTAACCGAACGGTGCATGCGTGGCGGCTTGCCCAGCAATACGTCGAGCGGCATGTCTACCGGCGTGTTGCCGAAGTGGCTGTCGCTTACGGTCAGGTGTTGCTCTTCGGTCGCTTCACCGACTACGGCGAACGGGCAACGCTCACGTTCGCAAATGGCCTTGAACCGCTCGAAGTCGACGGCGCTGACGGCCAGCACGTAACGCTCCTGCGATTCGTTGCTCCAGATTTCGTGCGGGGCCATGCCCGGCTCGTCGTTGGGCACGTTGCGCAGCTCGAAGCGGCCACCACGGCCACCGTCGTTGACCAGCTCAGGGAAGGCGTTGGAGATACCGCCGGCACCAACGTCGTGGATGAAGGCGATAGGGTTGGCGTCGCCCAGCTGCCAGCAGCGGTCGATGACCTCCTGGCAACGGCGCTCCATTTCCGGGTTTTCGCGCTGTACCGAAGCAAAGTCCAGGTCAGCCGAGCTGGCACCGGTGGCCACCGACGAAGCGGCGCCGCCGCCCAGGCCGATCAGCATGGCCGGGCCACCGAGCACAATCAGCTTGGCGCCGACAGTGATCTCGCCCTTCTGCACGTGGTCTTCACGGATGTTGCCCATGCCGCCGGCGAGCATGATCGGCTTGTGGTAGCCGCGTACTTCTTCGCCGTGCGGGGTGTTGATGGCCTGCTCGAAGGTACGGAAGTAACCGGTCAGGGCCGGGCGACCGAATTCGTTGTTGAACGCGGCGCCGCCCAACGGGCCTTCGATCATGATATCGAGGGCGTCGACGATACGCTCAGGCTTGCCGTAGGCCTGCTCCCACGGCTGTTCGAAGCCCGGGATGCGCAGGTTGGACACGGTGAAACCGGTCAGGCCGGCCTTGGGCTTGGCACCACGGCCGGTCGCACCTTCGTCGCGGATTTCGCCGCCGGAGCCGGTGGATGCACCGGAGAACGGGGCGATGGCGGTCGGGTGGTTGTGGGTTTCCACCTTCATCAGGATGTGCACCGGCTCCTGCACCGCGCCGTACTGGCGGGTTTCAGGGTTCGGGAAGAAACGGCCGGCAACGTTGCCGACGATCACCGAAGCGTTGTCCTTGTACGCAGACAGCACACCTTCGTTGTGCATCTGGTAGGTGTTCTTGATCATGCCGAACAGGCTCTTTTCCTGAGCCTGACCGTCGATATCCCAACTGGCGTTGAAGATCTTGTGGCGGCAGTGCTCGGAGTTGGCCTGGGCGAACATCATCAGTTCGATGTCGTTCGGGTTGCGCTTGAGGCCCTGGAAGGCATTGACCAGGTAGTCGATCTCGTCTTCGGCCAAGGCCAGGCCCAGGTCGATGTTGGCCTTGGCCAGGGCGTCACGGCCACCGGCGAGGATGTCCACCGAGGTCATCGGCTTGGGCTGGGCATGGCTGAACAGGTCAGCGGCCTGCTCCAGCTGGCCGAGCACGCGCTGAGTCATGCGGTCGTGCAGTTCGGCGGCGATCAGTTCGGCGTCGGCTTCGCTCAGGCTGCCGGCAACATAGTAGGCGATACCGCGCTCCAGGCGCTGGATCGCCTGCAGGCCGCAGTTGTGGGCGATGTCGCTGGCCTTGCTGGCCCACGGCGAAATGGTGCCCAGGCGCGGCACGACCAGGAACAGGCGGCCGCTCGGCTCCTGTACCGGCACGCTCGGGCCGTACTTGAGCAGACGGCCCAGCACCTGCTGCTGGTCGGCGGTCAGCTCGCCGTCGACATCGGCGAAGTGGGCGAATTCGGCATACAAACCAGTAACAGCGGGGACTTTCTGGCTCAGTTGCTCGAGTAATTTACCGTGGCGAAAGGCAGAAAGGGCAGGAGCGCCGCGCAGGATCAACATCGTCGGGACAGCCTCAGGAAGGGGTGTGCTTAGAGGCCGTGCATTCTAGCCTAATTCAAAGGGTTTCGGCACCCGCTCTAAGGCACGGCTGCCGGGCGGCGGAACCGGACTTTCGGGTCAAAAAAAATTTGTCTTGTGTTGCCTGTCCCGGCCCTGTCGCCGGCACGCCAGCGATAGGCCCGTGAAGCACAGAACCCGCTACCAGACAAGCTAACAGTTGTCGAGATATGGTTGGGCCAGTCCTTTGCGTATACTGCAACCTATGTTCGCCCACACTGCTTTGCGCCAGCGTTGCGCCAGATGGCTTTTCGCAACCGGACTCTTTCTGCTGCTCGGTGCCTGCGTTGAAAAACCCAGCACCCTCGAGCGCGTGAAGGAGGATGGCGTGCTGCGCGTGATCACCCGCAACAGCCCGGCCACCTACTTCCAGGACCGCAACGGCGAAACCGGCTTCGAGTACGAACTGGTCCAGCATTTCGCCGAGGATCTCGGCGTGAAGCTGCAGATCGAGACCGCCGACAACCTCGACGAGTTGTACGATAGCCTCGGCACGCCCTCCGGCCCGGTGCTGGCAGCGGCCGGCCTGGTCACCAGCGAACGGCGCAAGGCCCAGGTGAAGTACTCCCACCCTTACCTGGAAGTGACCCCACAAGTCATCTACCGCAACGGCCGTACGCGCCCCACCAACGCCAAGGGGCTGGTCGGCAAGAAGATCATGGTGCTCAAGGGCAGCAGTCACGCTGACCAACTGGCCGAGCTGAAAAAGCAGTACCCGGGCCTGGAGTACGAAGAATCCGACGCTGTCGAGGTGGTCGACCTGCTGCGCATGGTCGACGAAGGGCAGATCGACCTGACCCTGGTCGACTCCAACGAACTGGCGATGAACCAGGTGTACTTCCCCAACGTGCGGGTTGCCTTCGACCTGGGCGACACCCGCGACCAGCGCTGGGCGGTGGCGGCCGGTGAAGACAACAGCCTGCTCAACGAGGTCAACGAATTCCTCGACAAGGCACAGAAGAACGGCACCCTGCAACGCCTGAAGGACCGCTACTACGGCCATGTCGACGTACTGGGCTATGTCGGTGCCTATACCTTCGCCCAGCACCTGCAGCAGCGCCTGCCCAAGTACGAGAAGCACTTCAAGAGCTACGCCAAGGTCGAACAGGTGGACTGGCGCCTGCTGGCCGCCATCGGCTACCAGGAATCGATGTGGCAGCCCGAGGTCACCTCCAAGACCGGCGTGCGCGGCCTGATGATGCTGACCCAGCGCACCGCCCAGGCCATGGGCGTGTCCAATCGCCTGGACCCGAAGCAGAGCATCCAGGGTGGCGCCAAATACTTCATGAAGATCAAGGAAGAGCTCGACGACAGCATCCGGGAACCGGACCGCACCTGGTTCGCCCTGGCCGCCTACAACGTCGGCACCGGCCACCTGGAAGACGCCCGGACCCTGGCCAAACGCGAGAAGCTCAACCCGAACAAGTGGCTGGACGTGAAAAAGATGCTGCCGCGGCTGTCGCAGAAGCAGTGGTACCGGCAGACCAAATACGGTTATGCCCGTGGCGGCGAGCCGGTGCATTTCGTGGCCAACATCCGTCGTTACTACGACATCCTTACCTGGGTGACCCAGCCGCAGCTCGAAGGCCAGGTGGCCGAGGGTAGCCTGCATGTGCCCGGAGTGAACAAGGACAAGCCGGCGGAGCAGTCGCCGCCGATGTAAGCCTGCACCGGCCTCTTCGAGGGTAAACCCGCTCCCACAGGTACATCACTGGTGTTGAAGATAGTGGTATTCCTGTGGGAGCGGGTTTACCCGCGAAGGGGCCGGAACAGGTCAAGACTTGGCCCGGCGGGCCTTGAAGAACTCACTGAGGATCTGCCCGCACTCCTCGGCCAGCACCCCGCCCTCCACCATCACCCGGTGGTTCAGGAAGCCCTGCCCGAAGAACTGCCCCTGGCTCTGCACGATCCCCGCCTTGGGCTCCAGCGCGCCGTATACCACACGCATCACCCGCGAATGCACAATCAGCCCCGCACACATGCTGCACGGCTCCAGGGTCACATACAGGGTGCTGCCGGGCAGCCGGTAGTTACTGGCGGATTTCGCCGCCGCGCGAATGGCCACCATCTCGGCGTGCGCACTGGGGTCACTGTCGATGATCGGCCGATTGAAGCCCTGCCCGATCACCTGCCCGTGCTGCACCAGCACCGCGCCCACCGGCACCTCGCCCATGGCCGCACCTTCGGCGGCCAGGGCCAGGGCCATGCGCATGAATTCCTGATCGCGACTGCGATCGATGATCTGCGGGCGCATCAGACCACCGCGATCGCGGCCATCAGGCCGGTTTCCATGTGGTCAATGACGTGGCAGTGGAACATCCAGGTACCCGGGTTATCCGCCACCAGCGCCACCTGGGCGCGCTCGTTCTTGCCGAGCAGGTAGGTGTCGGTGAACCACGGTTCCTTTATGTCGTGGCGGTTGGAGGCGATCACCTTGAAACTCATGCCATGCAGGTGGATCGGGTGCTGGTACTGGGTCATGTTCTTCAGCTCGAAGATGTAGCTCTTGCCCTTCTTCAGCGTGGCAATCGGCCGGTCGGCACAGGTCTTGTCTGTAATGTCCCAGGCCTGGCCGTTGATCTGCCACATGCTCGACGGCTTGTCCGCGTCGGTGGTTACCGAGACTTTTGCCGCCCATTCGAAATTGAAGTTGAGCTTCTCGGCATTCTCCAGGTCCGGCTCGGCAATCGGGTTGACCGGCAGCGCCGGCGGCCAGTCGCTCGGCGCGTCGGTGCTGGCCACCGAACGCAGGGTGCCCAGGCGCACGAAACCGTCGCGCAGGGAGATCTCCTCGCCCGCCTCGGGAATACGGATAGCCAGGCAGATGCGCATGCCAGGGCCGAGCCAATACTCGTCCTCCAGAAGGCGCGGGGTCACCGGATTGCCGTCGAGGGCATAGATTTTCGCCTCGCAATTGCCCTTGAGGTTGAGGCGGTAGGTCCAGGTGTTGTCCAGGTTCAGCAGGCGCACGCGCACCACCTGGCCTGCAGGCAGCTCGGTAACCGAGTCGGCCTGGCCATTGATGGTGATCAGGCGCCCGGCGGTGCCGTTGCGCGCGGCCTCACGCGGGATGCTGAAAGGCAGCCAGGCGCCTTGCTCGTCCACGTGCCAGTTCTTCAGGCTCAGCGTGCGCTCATGCTGGAAGCCGGTCGGCTCGCGCTCCTCGACGATCAGCGGGCCGACCAGCCCGCGGCCCAGCTCCTCGGAGCTGCTGACATGCGGGTGGTACCAGTAGCTCCCGGCATCCGGCACGCGGAACTTGTAATCGAAATACTCGCCCGGCTTGACCGGCAGTTGCGAAACATAAGGCACGCCGTCCATTTCCAGCGGCAGGCGGATGCCGTGCCAGTGGATGGTGGTTTCCACCGGCAGGTGGTTGATGAAGCGCACCCGCAGCCAGGTGCCCTGGCGCACGCGCAGCTCGGTACCCGGTGCCGAGGGGCCGAAGGCCCAGGCCTCGGTCTTGAAGCCCGGCACCAGCTCGACGTCCAGCGGCGCAGCGATCAGCTCGTAATCATGCCCGGCATTGTCATCTTCGACCTTGCCCAGCCAGTAACGCGCCGCGCCACCGGCGCCCAGGCCAACCACAACCAGGCCGGTCAGGCCCTTGAGCATTTGTCGACGGGTGAAGGACATCGGTGCGGGTACCTCGTGTTCTGCGCAATCAAGCTGCCAGCACGGCTGGCGATGAAGGGCGAATACGATACACCTGCAAATGGGAAAGATTAAGTGAAGTCTCGTTTTTGCCTATGCTGGCCTCTTCGCGGGCAAGCCCGCTTGTATGGTTAGACTTGAAGGGGTGGTGGGACTAAATGCCCGATTCTGACTGTTCACAGCAGTACAGACCGTGGGAGACATCGCCCCACCTCTTCCACCAAAGCGCCGATAAAGAATGCATCGTTTGCAAGCGA
>NZ_OLKL01000015.1 GCF_900291015.1 Pseudomonas persica | reverse complement strand
ATCCGGATGCGGTGCGGCATCAGCAGATGCTGGGACGCCAGCGGCAGCTCGGTGGCAATGGTGCCGGTGACGACATCTTCGCGGTTGGCGAACAAGTGGCCCAGCTTGAGCAAGCAGGCCGCCTGGATCTGGGCATTGATCACCATGCCATAGGCGATTGCGTCGGCCTGGTCGTAGGCGTCGGCCAGCACCTGCCGGGCATGCTCGAGCAGGCGGCAGCGTAGCGCATGGTC
>NZ_OLKL01000014.1 GCF_900291015.1 Pseudomonas persica | reverse complement strand
TCGCTTGCAAACGATGCATTCTTTATCGGCGCTTTGGTGGAAGAGGTGGGGCGATGTCTCCCACGGTCTGTACTGCTCTGAACAGTCAGAATCGGGCATTTAGTCCCACCACCCCTTCAAGTCTAACCATACAAGCGGGTTTACCCGCGAAAGACGCGACTCAGTATCCGACAGTAAAACGCTGCCGCGAATGTGCCGGCTTTTCCAGCTCATCGAGCATGGCAATCGCGTAATCGGCAAAGGTGATCCAGCTCTTGCCATCGGCGCCGATCAGCAGATGATCCTTGCCCAGCGTGTAATGCCCGCTGCGCTCACCTTCGACGAACTCCGCCGACGGCGACAGGAAGGTCCAGTCCAGGTTCGGCTCCCGTTGCAACACCTCCAGAAAACGCCCCCCGGCAGTGGCCTCGGCCTTGTATGCCTCGGGAAAGTCCGGGCTGTCGATCAGCCGATGCCCCGATGGCAGCAACAGGCTGCCGGCCCCGCCCACCACCAGCAGGCGCCTGACCCCGGCCCGCTTGACCGGCTCGATGATCGCGTGCGGCTCGATGGCCGAGAAATGCGCCGCACTCAGCACCGCATCCACACCCGCGACCGCCGCTTGCAGGGCTGCGCTGTCCTTGGCATCCAGCGCCTTGACGCTCACCCCGTCCCGCCCCTGCAACCGCGACGGGTCGCGGGCGATGGCCAGTACACTGTGGCCACGGCGCAGGGCCTCTTCCAGCAACTGGCTGCCAGCGCGGCCAGTGGCACCGATGATTGCGATCTTGCTCATGGGATACTCTCCATCAATTGAACGGAATTACCACTTCATTTCACCCTTGGCGACCTTGGCCCCCAGCTCCAGCGAGCTTTCATCGGCCAGCCCGGGGTAACGGCGCTTCATCGCCGCGACCAACGCACCGGCGTCTTTCGCCTTGGCGGTCTCGGCATCGAAATCACGAATGTAGTTCGCCGTGAAACGCACGGCCTCCAGCCCTCGGCTGCTGTCCCCCAGGTAGTGCCCGGGGATGACCGTACTCGGCGCCAGCGCGTCGATGTGCGCCAGGGTGCCGAGCCAGTCAGCATGGGATTTGGCCGTTTGCGTGTCGGCCATCCACACATGAATGTTCTCCGACACCACCACGCCACCGACCACCGCCTTGATCGACGGGATCCACACAAAACTGCGCTCAGGTTGCGGGCCGTCCAGGCCGACCACCTCGAGGGCCTGCCCTTCCAGCGTCAGGCGGTTGCCTTCGAGCACCTCTGGCAGCACCAGTCGCGCCGGCTTGTCCGCGCCCATCTGCGGGCCCCAGTAAGCCAGCTTGGCATCCATGGTCTGGCGGATATGGGCAACCGTGGCGGCCGAAGCCAGCACCTTGGCGTCGGGGAAGGCCTTGGTCAGGGTATCCAGGCCGAAGTAGTAGTCCGGGTCGCCATGGCTGATGTAGATGCTGGTCAGCTGCTTGCCACCTGCCCGCAGGCGCTGCACCAGTTGCTCGGCCTGGACCTTGCCGAACTGGGCATCGACGAGGATGGCGTCGTGCTCGCCACTGACGATCACCGAACTGACCGGGAAAATCGCCGCGTGCCCGGGGTTGTACACCTCCAGCCGCAACGGTTCGACAGCCAGCGCCGGGCCGGCCAGGGTCACGCAGGCCAGCAGCAGGCCACGCAAGGGAGTGAAAAAAGACATCGCAAACACCCGTCAGATGAACAATGCCCAACAGCTTAGTTGCCCAATCCGTGACAAAAAATGCGATGCTCGAACATAGTTTGTTTCTGAAATCGGGCAAATCATGGACCGTCTCAACGCCATGCGCGTTTTCGTCACCGTCGTCGACCTGGGCAGCCAGTCGGCGGCAGCGGATCATCTGCAACTGTCCCGACCGGTGGTGTCGCGCTACCTGGCCGCGCTGGAAGACTGGGTTGGCGCACGGCTGATGCAGCGCACCACACGTAAGCTCAGCCTCACCGCCGCCGGCCAGGAAACCCTGCCGCGCTGCCGGCAATTGCTGGAACTGGCCGGCGACCTGCAGGCCGCGGTGCAGCAGCCGGATGACGCGCCCAGGGGTGCGCTGCGCATCAGTGTCAGTACCTCGTTCGGCCAGGCCCAGCTGGTGGATGCTGTGGCCGCCTACGTGCGGCGCTACCCCGGGGTGAAAGTTGAACTGCAGATGCTCGATCGCACGGTCAACCTGGTGGACGAGCGCATCGACCTGGCCATCCGCACCAGCAATGACCTGGACCCCAACCTGATTGCCCGGCGCCTGAGCGTGTGCCGCTCGGCGGTGTGTGCGGCACCGGCCTACCTGCGCGAGCACGGCACGCCACAACGGGTCGAGGAGCTGAGCCGGCATAACTGCCTGACCCATGCCTACTTCGGCCACAGCCTGTGGCATTTCGAGGTGGCCGGCCAGCAGGTCGCCGTGCCGGTAGCGGGGAACATCAGTGCCAACGAGGCGATGACACTGCAGAAGGCGGCGCTGGCCGGCGCAGGTATCGCCATGCTGCCGACCTACCAGGCCGCGGAGGCCCTGCGCCGGGGCGAGCTGGTGCGCCTGCTGCCCGAGGCCAAGCCGCGCGAGCTGAACCTGAATGCGGTGTACACCTCACGCAAGCACATGCCGGCGACCTTGCGCAGCATGCTGGATTTTCTGGTGCAGCGGTTCAAGGACGAACCGGAGTGGGACCAGGGCCTGTAAAGTTCACGTGCTGCACTTGCCGGCGAATCAGGTCACTCCTCGACGCTCATGTATTCCTTGGCCCAGCGGATGTAGTCCTCGGGCTGGGTGTAGGTGTGCGAGAGTTCGGTGGCGCTGAGGTTTTCCGACTTGTTCTGCTGGCCGCGCTGCAGCCGCAGGCAGTCGTAGGTGGCCTTGATCGCGGCAAAGTAGGCCGCGTGACCATCGACCACGATGCGCACCCCCAGGCGCGCCAGGCGCTCGTCGTCGCGCAGGTTCGGGTTGCCGTAGGTCACCAGCATCAGCGGCACTGTCAGGTGCTCGGCAATCTGCTCGAGCTGCTCGAAGTCCTTCACCCCCACCATGCAGATACCGTCGGCTCCGGCCTTCTGGTAGCTCTGGGTACGCACGATGATTTCTTCGGTGGTGAGCACCCCAGCGTTGGTCCGGGCAATGATCGCCAGCGACGAATCGACCCGCGCTTCCAGCGCCGCACGGATCTTGCCGACGCCCTCTTCAACCGGGATCAGGTCGGTGGACTTGCGCCCGAACTGGGCAGGCAGCAGGGTGTCCTCGATGGTCAGCGCAGCCACGCCGGCGCGCTCCAGTTCGATGACCGTGCGCATGACGTTCAGCGCGTTGCCATAGCCGTGGTCGGCGTCAGCCAGCACCGGCAGTTGTGCCACGCGGCCAATACGGGTGGCCTGCTCGACGAATTCGCTGAGGGTAATCAGGGCGAAGTCCGGGGCGGCCAGTACCTGCAACGATGCGACGGAACCACCGAGGATGCCGACCTCGAAGCCCAGGTCTGCGGCAATGCGTGCCGACATCGGGTCGAACACCGATGCGGTGTGATAACAGGAACCTGAAGCGAGCAGCTCGCGGAAGGCAAAACGCAGATCTTGATGGGAAGCCTTGGGCATGATCACTCCGCAAAATAAGTTGAAATTCGAACGGTAACTACCGACCCCTGTAATCGGGTCTACCTGGCCTGTTCCAACCGTCGCCATCTGGGCGGTCATGCTCGACATGCAGGCAGAGGAATAAAAGGTGTGGGAGACAGAAGCGCCAAAACCCTGCGGCATAATGTTGCACCAAGCTGGTGCAAGCCCCGGTTTTCAGCCTCTGTGGCATACCAACGATATCACGCAGCCATGCAGCACTGGATGAATGCGCTAATGCCGATCTTGCATAGGGGATGCAGATAGTACATAGGAAGCTACCTAACTCCGGTTACAATCCGAGGCCCTTTCGCGGGTAAACCCGCGCCTACAGGTACGACGTTACCCTCAAGACCGGCGACGTACCTGTGGGAGTGGGTTCACCCGCGAAGAGGCCGCCACAGACAACCAAGGTATCCCCGTGACCGCCGCCCTCCCCCCCACCACCCTGCGCAACGTGCTCACCGCCCTGATGCTGGCGATCTTCCTCGGCGCCCTGGACCAGACCATCGTCGCCGTCTCGCTGCCGGCGATCTCGGCGCAGTTCAACGATGTCGGCCTGCTGGCCTGGGTCATCTCCGGCTACATGGTGGCGATGACCGTGGCCGTGCCGATCTACGGCAAGCTGGGCGATCTGTATGGGCGACGCCGGATGATCCTCACCGGCATCAGCCTGTTCACCCTGGCCTCGATCGCCTGCGCCGTGGCGCAGGACATGCAGCAACTGGTGCTGGCCCGGGTACTGCAGGGCATTGGCGCGGGCGGCATGGTCTCGGTGAGCCAGGCGATCATCGGCGACTTCGTGCCCCCGCGAGAGCGCGGCCGCTACCAGGGCTACTTCAGCAGCATGTACGCGCTGGCCAGCGTCGCCGGGCCGGTGCTGGGCGGCTGGCTGACCGAATACCTGTCATGGCGTGGGGTGTTCTGGATCAACCTGCCGCTGGGGCTGCTTGCACTGTGGGCGATCCGCCGCGCCCTCGGCGGCATGCCGGCGCAGCGCCGCGAGGCGCAGGTGGACTACCTCGGCGCCGTGCTGCTGACCCTCGGCCTGGGCAGCCTGCTGCTGGGCATTACCCTGGTCGGCCAGGGCCATGCCTGGGCCGACCCGGCCGTGCTGGCCCTGTTCGCCTGCGCAGCGCTGGGCCTGGTGCTGTTCATTGCCCATGAACGCCGCTGCCCGGAGCCACTGCTGCCGCTCGGCCTGTTCGGCAACCGCGTGGCGGTACTGTGCTGGGGCGTGATCTTCTTCGCCAGCTTCCAGTCGATCTCCCTGACCATGCTCATGCCGTTGCGCTACCAGGGCATCACCGGCGCCGGTGCCGACAGCGCTGCCCTGCACCTTCTGCCGTTGGTGATGGGGCTGCCCATGGGGGCCTTCACCGGCGGGCGCATGACCAGCCTGACCGGGCGCTACAAACCGCAGATCCTGGCTGGTGCGCTGCTGATGCCGCTGGCCATTTTCGCCATGGCGCTGACCCCGCCGCAGTCAGCCTTGCTCAGTGCATTGTTCATGCTGCTGACCGGCATTGCCTGCGGGCTGCAATTCCCCACTTCGCTGGTGGGCACGCAAAGCGCGGTGGCCGGCAAGGACATCGGCGTGGCCACCAGCACCACCAACCTGTTCCGCTCGCTGGGCGGGGCCATGGGGGTGGCGTGCATGTCCAGCCTGCTGCTGGCGCTGTTGCACCAGGGCGGGTTCGAGTCGCTGGGTAATCCGTTGCTGGGGAGCCTGAAGGCCGGTGAAGTGGACCTGGTGACCCAAGGGCGGTTGCTGGAGACGTTCCGGCAGCTGTTGATGGGGAGTGCGCTGATTGCACTGCTCGGGCTGCTGGCGGCGGTGGCATTGCCGGATCGGCAACTACGCGGACGCTGAATGTGGGAGCGGGTTCACCCGCGAACACGGGCGAAGCCCGTGCCATCCGCGGCGCCTGATTCGCGGGTAAACCCGCTCCCACAGGGACCGCGCCACGCCTGCAAAACAGGCCCTATGTCGGCCTAACCTGGAAGCATTGATCCCCCCTTGATACAAAGGCGAAACACTCCCTAACAATCCTTAACAAAGTGTCATTTGCGCAGAGCCGGGCTCAAGCGCAGCATATCCAGCCCGGTGTCGACCCATTTTTCGACATCCTTCAACAGATCGACACTGTCAGGCAGCAACAGCCAACGCCCGATCAGGCCATCGACATAGGCAAACATGGCCACCGCCGCGCGCTCGACATCCAGCTCGCCTGGCAACTGGCCCCGGCGCACGGCATTGGCCAACGCCAGGGTGATGCCCTTGTGGCAATCCAGCACCGCACCCTGGCGCTGCTGGCGAATTTCACACATGTCATCGGTGAACTCGCATTTGTGATGCAGGATTTCATTGATACGCCGGGTTCGGGCATCGAGCACCAGCTCGTTGAACACTTGCAGCAACAGCTTGCGCATGCAGCCAAGCGGGTCCACTTCGTCCTCGCTTTCGCTCGCCCGCGCCAGGTGGTCATGGGTTTCATGCAGGCTGTCGAGCAGCGCCTGCACCAACTCGGCCTTGTTGTTGAAGTGCCAGTAGATCGCCCCCCGCGTTACACCCGCCAGTTCGGCGATGTCGGCCAGGGTGGTTCGCGCAACCCCGCGCTTGTAGAAGGCCTTTTCCGCCGCCTCGATGATCTGGGCGCGGGTTTCCTGGGCTTCTTCTTTGGTTCGACGGACCATGGCAGTACAAACCTCATCTGCCCCGAACGCGCGGCGCGTGGGGGAAACACTCCGGGGGCACCTCTGCAGGGTGCCTCGCGGATGAGCTAATCAAGGACTGTGGCAGTACCCGAGTACAACCCAGCGGTATTTACAAACAACCATGAATGTAAGTATATTCCTTAGCAAGCTATTTATCCACCGGATAGCAATTTTTCCAGATCAAGATTCTTCCATTACTCTTGAGCGTCTCCCAGCTCCAGCGACCCGAGGATCCTCATGCAATTCAAGCCAGCCGTTACCGCTCTGGTTTCCGCCGTCGCCCTGGCAACCCTGCTCAGTGGCTGTAAGAAAGAAGAAGCAGCGCCAGCGGCGCAGGCTCCTCAGGTCGGCGTCGTGACCATCCAGCCCCAAGCCTTCACCCTGACCTCGGAATTGCCGGGGCGTACCAGTGCCTACCGCGTCGCCGAAGTGCGCCCGCAGGTCAACGGCATCATCCTCAAGCGCCTGTTCAAGGAAGGCAGTGAGGTCAAGGAAGGCCAGCAGCTCTACCAGATCGACCCTGCCGTATACGAAGCCACCCTGGCCAATGCCCAGGCCAACCTGCAGGCCACCCGCTCGCTGGCCGAGCGCTACAAGCAGCTGATCGACGAACAGGCCGTGTCGAAGCAGGAATACGACGACGCCAATGCCAAACGATTGCAGGCCGAAGCTTCGCTCAAAAGCGCGCAGATCGACCTGCGTTACACCAAGGTGCTGGCACCGATCAGCGGCCGTATCGGTCGTTCTTCGGTCACCGAAGGGGCACTGGTGAACAATGGCCAGAGCAACGCCATGGCCACCATCCAGCAACTCGACCCGATCTACGTCGACGTTACCCAGTCCACCGCCGAGCTGCTCAAGCTGCGCCGTGATCTGGAAAGCGGCCAGTTGCAGAAGGCCGGCGACAACGCGGCCTCGGTGCAACTGGTGCTGGAAGACGGCAGCCTGTTCAAGCAGGAAGGCCGCCTGGAGTTCTCCGAAGTCGCGGTCGACGAGACCACCGGCTCGGTCACCCTGCGCGCGCTGTTCCCCAACCCCGATCACACCCTGCTGCCAGGCATGTTCGTGCATGCGCGGCTCAAGGCCGGGGTCAACGCCAACGCCATCCTGGCCCCGCAACAGGGCGTGACCCGCGACCTGAAAGGCGCGCCGACCGCGCTGGTGGTCAACCAGGAGAACAAGGTCGAACTGCGCCAGCTCAAGGCCAACCGTACCCTGGGCAGCGACTGGCTGATCGAGGAAGGCCTGAACCCGGGTGACCGCCTGATCACCGAAGGGCTGCAGTACGTGCGCCCGGGCGTCGAGGTCAAGGTCAGCGAAGCCACCAACGTCAAGAAGCCGGCCAGCCCTGTTCAGGCCAACGCGGCGAAAGCAGACGCCAAAGCGGAGTAAACCATGTCGAAGTTCTTTATCGATCGCCCGATCTTCGCCTGGGTGATCGCCTTGGTGATCATGCTGGTCGGCGCCTTGTCGATCCTGAAGCTGCCGATCAACCAGTACCCCAGCATCGCGCCGCCGGCCATCGCCATCGCCGTGACCTACCCGGGCGCCTCGGCGCAAACCGTGCAGGACACCGTGGTACAGGTGATCGAGCAGCAGCTCAACGGTATCGACAACCTGCGTTATGTGTCGTCGGAAAGTAACTCCGACGGCAGCATGACCATTACCGCCACCTTCGAGCAGGGCACCAACCCCGACACCGCGCAGGTGCAGGTGCAGAACAAGCTGAACCTGGCCACCCCGCTGCTGCCGCAGGAAGTGCAGCAACAAGGTATCCGCGTCACCAAGGCAGTGAAGAACTTCCTGCTGGTGATCGGCCTGGTGTCCGAAGACGGCAGCATGACCAAGGACGACCTGGCCAACTACATCGTCTCCAACATGCAGGACCCGATCTCGCGTACCGCAGGTGTCGGTGACTTCCAGGTGTTCGGTGCACAGTACGCCATGCGTATCTGGCTCGATCCGGCCAAGCTGAACAAGTTCCAGCTGACCCCGGTCGACGTCAAGACCGCCGTGGCCGCGCAGAACGTGCAGGTGTCCTCCGGCCAGCTCGGCGGCCTGCCGGCCATGCCGGGTACCCAGCTGAACGCCACCATCATCGGCAAGACCCGCCTGCAGACGGCCGAGCAGTTCGAGAAGATCCTGCTCAAGGTCAACAGTGACGGCTCACAAGTGCGTCTGGGTGATGTCGCCCAGGTTGGCCTGGGTGGTGAAAACTACGCCGTCAGCGCCCAGTTCAACGGCAAGCCGGCCTCCGGCCTGGCAGTAAAACTGGCCACCGGTGCCAACGCCCTGGATACCGCCAAGGCCCTGCGCAAGACCATCAGCGACCTGGAACCGTTCTTCCCGCCCGGGGTGAAAGCGGTATTCCCGTATGACACCACCCCGGTGGTCACCGAATCGATCAGTGGCGTTATCCACACCCTGATTGAAGCCGTGGTCCTGGTGTTCCTGGTGATGTACCTGTTCCTGCAGAACTTCCGCGCCACCATCATCACCACCATGACCGTACCGGTGGTGTTGCTGGGTACCTTCGGCATCCTTGCCGCAGCGGGTTTCAGCATCAACACCCTGACCATGTTCGCCATGGTCCTGGCCATCGGTTTGCTGGTGGACGACGCCATCGTCGTGGTGGAGAACGTCGAGCGGGTGATGTCCGAGGAAGGCTTGCCGCCCAAGGAAGCGACCAAGCGCTCGATGGAGCAGATCCAGGGTGCCCTGGTGGGTATCGCCCTGGTACTGTCGGCGGTACTGTTGCCCATGGCGTTCTTCGGTGGCTCCACGGGTGTGATCTACCGGCAGTTCTCCATCACCATCGTCTCGGCCATGGGCCTGTCGGTGCTGGTGGCGCTTATCTTCACCCCGGCCCTGTGCGCCACCATGCTCAAGCCGTTGAAGAAGGGCGAGCACCACGTAGCCAAGCGCGGCTTCTTTGGCTGGTTCAACCGCAACTTCGACCGCAGCGTTACCGGTTACGAGCGCAGCGTGGGCACCATCCTGCGCAACAAGGTACCGTTCCTGCTGGCCTACGCGCTGATCGTGGTCGGCATGATCTGGCTGTTCGCCCGCATCCCTACCGCGTTCCTGCCCGAAGAAGACCAGGGCGTTTTGTTCGCCCAGGTGCAGACCCCGGCCGGCTCCAGTGCCGAGCGTACCCAGGTGGTGGTCGACCAGATGCGTGAGTACCTGCTCAGCGAAGAGGCCGACACCGTGGCTTCGGTGTTCACCGTCAACGGCTTCAACTTTGCCGGCCGCGGCCAGAGCTCGGGTATGGCGTTCATCATGCTCAAGCCGTGGGATGAGCGCTCCAAGGAAAACAGCGTGTTCGCCCTTGCCCAGCGCGCCCAGCAGCACTTCTTCACCTTCCGCGATGCGATGGTGTTCGCCTTTGCCCCGCCTGCGGTGCTCGAACTGGGTAACGCCACCGGCTTCGACGTGTTCCTCCAGGACCGCGGCGGTGTCGGCCATGCCAAGCTGATGGAAGCGCGCAACCAGTTCCTGGCCAAGGCCGCGCAGAGCAAGATCCTCAGCGCCGTGCGCCCGAACGGCCTGAACGACGAGCCGCAGTACCAGCTGAGCATCGATGACGAACGTGCCAGCGCCCTGGGCGTGACCATCGCCGACATCAACAACACCTTGTCGATTGCCCTGGGTGCCAGCTACGTCAACGACTTCATCGACCGTGGCCGGGTCAAGAAGGTGTACATCCAGGGTGAGCCGAACGCGCGGATGAGCCCGGAAGACCTGCAGAAGTGGTACGTGCGCAATGGCGCCGGCGAAATGGTGCCGTTCTCCTCCTTCGCCAAGGGCGAATGGACCTACGGCTCGCCCAAGCTGTCGCGTTACAACGGCGTCGAGGCAATGGAAATCCTCGGTGCACCGGCCCCCGGCTACAGTACCGGTGAAGCCATGGCCGAAGTCGAGCGCATTGCTGGCGAACTGCCAAGCGGCATCGGCTTCTCCTGGACCGGCATGTCCTACGAGGAAAAACTCTCCGGTTCGCAGATGCCGGCGCTGTTCGCCCTCTCGGTACTGTTCGTGTTCCTGTGCCTGGCAGCCCTGTACGAAAGCTGGTCGATCCCGATCGCCGTGGTGCTGGTAGTACCGCTGGGTATCATCGGTGCCCTGATCGCCACCAGCCTGCGCGGGTTGTCCAACGACGTGTACTTCCTGGTCGGCCTGTTGACCACCATCGGCCTGGCGGCGAAAAACGCCATTCTGATCGTCGAGTTCGCCAAGGAACTGCACGAGCAAGGCCGCAGCCTGTACGACGCGGCGATCGAGGCGTGCCGCATGCGTCTGCGCCCGATCATCATGACCTCGCTGGCGTTCATCCTCGGCGTGGTACCGTTGACTATCGCCAGCGGCGCTGGCGCCGGCAGTCAGCACGCCATCGGTACTGGCGTGATCGGCGGCATGATCAGTGCAACCGTGCTGGCTATCTTCTGGGTACCACTGTTCTTCGTCGCAGTGTCGTCACTGTTCGGCAGCAAAGAGCCGGAAAAAGACCTCACCCCTGAAACTCCACGTTATGAGGCTGGGCAATGACCAAGTCTTTGTTGTCCCTGGCAGTAACCGCTTTCATTCTTGGCGGCTGCTCGCTGATCCCTGACTACCAGACCCCGGAATCGCCGGTGGCTGCGCAGTGGCCGCAAGGCCCTGCGTACTCGCCGACGCAAGCGGCGGAGGTTGCCGCCGCCGAACAGGGCTGGCGCCAGTTCTTCCACGACCCGGCACTGCAGCAGCTGATCCAGACCGCGCTGGTCAACAACCGCGACCTGCGCGTTGCCGCGTTGAACATCGACGCCTACCGGGCGCAGTACCGCATCCAGCGCGCCGACCTGTTCCCGGCGGTTTCGGCCACCGGCAGCGGCAGCCGCCAACGGGTGCCGGCAAACATGTCGCAAACCGGCGAGGCAGGTATCAGCAGCCAGTACTCGGCCACCCTCGGCGTCAGCGCCTATGAGCTGGACCTGTTCGGCCGCGTGCGCAGCCTGACCGAGCAAGCCCTGGAAACCTACCTGTCCAGCGAGCAGGCGCGTCGTTCCACGCAGATCAGCCTGGTGGCCAGCGTGGCCAACGCTTACTACACCTGGCAGGCCGACCAGGCGCTGTTCAAGCTGACCGAAGAAACGCTGAAGACCTACGAGGAAAGCTACAACCTCACCCGTCGCAGCAACGAAGTCGGCGTAGCCTCGGCACTCGATGTCAGCCAGGCGCGTACCGCCGTGGAGGGCGCCCGGGTCAAGTACTCGCAGTACCAGCGCCTGGTCGCCCAGGACGTCAACAGCCTGACCGTGCTGCTGGGCACCGGCATTCCCGCCGACCTGGCCAAGCCGCTGGAGCTCAATGCCGACCAGTTGGCCGAAGTACCGGCCGGCCTGCCGTCGGACATCCTCCAGCGTCGCCCGGACATCCAGGAAGCCGAGCACCTGCTCAGGGCTGCCAACGCCAACATTGGCGCGGCCCGCGCAGCGTTCTTCCCGAGCATCAGCCTGACCGCCAATGCCGGCAGCCTGAGCCCCGACATGGGCCACCTGTTCGCGGGCGGCCAGGGTACCTGGCTGTTCCAGCCGCAGATCAATCTGCCGATCTTTAATGCCGGTAGCCTGAAGGCCAGCCTGGACTATTCGAAGATCCAGAAGGACATCAACGTCGCCAAGTACGAAAAGACCATTCAGACTGCCTTCCAGGAAGTCTCCGATGGCCTGGCGGCGCGCAAGACCTTCGAAGAGCAGTTGCAGGCGCAACGCGACCTGGTGCAGGCGAACCAGGACTACTACCGTCTGGCCGAACGCCGCTATCGCATCGGTATCGACAGCAACCTGACCTTCCTCGACGCCCAGCGCAACCTGTTCAGCGCCCAGCAGGCGCTGATCGGCGACCGCTTGTCGCAGCTGACCAGCGAGGTCAACCTGTACAAGGCGCTTGGCGGTGGCTGGTACGAGCAGACCGGGCAGGCCAACCAGCAGGCATCGGTGGAAGCACCGAAGAGCTGATTGAAGCGGCTTGAAGCATCAAGCCCACCCTCGCGGTGGGCTTTTTGTTTGTCGGTTGCCTGTGCAGGCCTCTTCGCGGGTAAACCCGCTCCCACAGGGTTTTGCATAAATGCTGAAGGCTGTGCAGTACCTGTGGGAGCGGGTTTACCCGCGAAGAGGCCAGTACAGGCAAACAATTAACCAACCAGAACATTCCGTTCGATTATCGCCCGCTTCCGTTTGCGGCGAATTGCCTCTCCCCTGCCCTACCCCGCACCATCCTCCCCACGCAACGTTGCCCCGGTTCATCCCGAAAGACCCGCACCTGCAGGCCGCATCCTGCAGCGCAGCGGCTCGCCCATAAAAACAAGAGATCCACGACAGATGAGCACTTTGCAACCCGCACGCCAGCTGCTGCCCGGCCTGTTGGCCATGTCCTGCGCACTCCCCGTGTTCGCCGCCGACGAAGGTGGTTTCCTGGAAGACGCCAAGGCCACCCTCAACCTGCGCAACTTCTACATCAACCGTAACTTCGTCGACCCGGCCCACCCGCAGGCCAAGGCTGAGGAATGGACGCAAAGCTTCATCCTCGACGCCCGCTCCGGCTTCACCCAAGGTACCGTCGGTTTCGGCGTGGACGTACTGGGCCTGTACTCGGTCAAGCTCGACGGCGGCAAAGGCACCACCAACACCCACCTGTTGCCGGTGCACGGCGATGGCCGCCCCGCCGATGACTTCGGCCGCCTGGGTGTGGCACTGAAAGCCAAGCTGTCCGAAACCGAGCTGAAAGTGGGTGAATGGATGCCGGTACTGCCGATCCTGCGCTCGGACGATGGCCGCTCGCTGCCGCAGACCTTCCGCGGCGGCCAGCTGACCTCGAAGGAAATCGCCGGCCTGACCCTGTACGCCGGCCAGTTCCGCGGCAACAGCCCGCGCAACGACGCCAGCATGGAAGACATGTCGCTGAACGGTAAGGCAGCGTTCACCTCCGACCGTTTCAACTTTGCCGGCGGCGAGTACACCTTCAACGACAAGCGCACCATGATCGGCCTGTGGGATGCCCAGCTCAAGGACATCTACCACCAGCAGTACCTCAACCTGGTGCATAGCCAACCCTTGGGCGACTGGACCCTGGGCGCCAACCTGGGCTACTTCATCGGCAAGGAAGACGGCGCCGAACGCGCCGGCGAACTGGACAACCACACCGCCTCGGCCATGCTCTCGGCGCGCTATCAGGGCCACACCTTCTACGTCGGCCTGCAGAAGGTCAGCGGCGACGACGCCTGGATGCGGGTGAATGGCACCAGCGGCGGCACCCTGGCCAACGACAGCTACAACTCCAGCTTCGACAATGCCAAGGAACGCTCCTGGCAGGTGCGCCATGACTTCAACTTCGCCACCGTCGGCGTGCCAGGCCTGACCCTGATGAACCGCTATATCAAGGGTGACAACGTCACCGCTGGCGGGGTGGACGACGGCAAGGAATGGGCGCGGGAAACCGAACTGGCGTATGTGGTGCAGTCGGGCAGCTTCAAGGACCTGTCGGTGAAGTGGCGCAACTCCACCATGCGCAGGGACTTCAGCACCAACACGTTCGATGAGAACCGGTTGATCGTGAGTTACCCGCTGAACCTCCTTTGAACAGGTTGAATATGTCAGTGCGGGCAGCTGCCATTCGCTTGGCTGATGATGATGGTGGCTACGGTCTATCCTGAGCTATATCGGTTGCAGCCCCGGCCTCTTCGCGGGTGAACCCGCTCCCACAAGGTTTCCTCGATCCCTGTGGAGCGGGTTCATCGGCGAATAGGCCGGTTGGCAATACACCCCGATCCGGCAAACCAGGGAGGCACAGCATGAAGAACCTCGTCGACCACCTGAGCCAGTACGCCAGCTACCATCGCGACCCACGCAACATCGCCACCCACTTCGTGGGCATCCCTTTGATCGTACTGGCGGTCACCATCCTGCTGTCGCGCCCGGGTTGGGACGTGGTCGGCATGTGGCTGTCCCCAGCCCTGCTGGCAGCGGCGGCGTCGGTATGGTTCTACCTGCGTCTGGACCTACGCTTCGGGCTGGTGATGGGATTGTTGCTGGGCCTTTGCCTGTGGGTCGGCCAGGTGCTGGCAATGCAGTCCACGGCCCTGTGGCTTGGCACCGGACTGGCGGCATTCGTGGTGGGCTGGATCATCCAGTTCGTCGGCCATTACTACGAAGGCCGCAAGCCGGCGTTTGTCGATGATGTCAGCGGACTGATCATCGGGCCGCTGTTCGTGGTCGCAGAAGCTGCGTTCTTGCTGGGCTTGTGCCCGGCCCTCAAGCGCGCCGTGGAAAGCAGCGCCGGCCCAGTGGCCACGCGGCAGAAGAATGCGGCCATGTAAACATTCCATGGCCGGCGATAGGGCCGGTACAGGCATTACTGCTGTCGCGACTCTACGCCCAGCTCATCCCATACCGACTCAGCCAGGTGGAACGTGGCATTGGCCGCCGGAATACCGCAATAGATCGCGCTCTGCATCAGCACTTCCTTGATCTCGTCGCGGGTCACGCCGTTATTGGCTGCCGCACGCAGGTGCAGCTTCAACTCGTCGTTGCGGTTCATGCCGATCAGCATGGCGATGGTAATCAGGCTACGGGTATGCCGCGGCAGGCCCGGGCGGGTCCAGATGTCACCCCAGGCGTGGCGGGTGATCATCTCCTGGAACTCGCCGTTGAAGTCGTTGAGCTTCTCCAGGCTGCGGTCCACGTGGGCATCGCCAAGCACTGCGCGGCGTACTTGCATGCCGGCGTCGTAACGTTGTTTCTCGTCCATGGCGATGTCCTCAATGAGCCAGCAGGAAGTCGAGCACGCGGCGGCTGAATGCCTCGCCGATCTCGACATTGGACAGGTGCGCCGCCGGGAAGTCAACGTACTCGGCCCCCGCGATACCGGCCTGCATGAAGCGACCGTGCTCCGGAGTGGTCACCACGTCTTCGGTACCGGCTACGATCAGCGTCGGCACCTGGATGCGGCCCAACTGCTCGCGGTAGTCGGCATCTCGCACCGCTGCGCAGTTGCCGGCGTAGCCTTGCGGGCTGGTTTGCGCCAGCATCTGGCAGATACGCTGGGCTTGCGCTGGCTGGGCCTGGGCGAAGCCTGGGGTGAACCAACGGGCAATGGAGGCATCGCGCAGGTCGACCATGGCCTGCTGGCCACCTTTTAGCACGCTGTCGATACGGGTGTTCCACACCTCGTCGTTGGCGATCTTGGCGGCGGTGTTGCACAGGGTCAGGCTGTGCAGGCGCTGGCCGGCATTGATGCCCAGCCACTGGCCGATCAGGCCGCCCATCGACAAGCCGACGAAGTGCGCCTTGGCGATGTCCAGGCCATCGAGCAGGGCCAGCACGTCACGGCCCAACTGCTCGATGCGGTAAGGGCCTTCAGTGACCAGCGACCCACCGTGGCCACGGGTGTCGTAGCGCAGCACGCGCAAGTGCCGGCTCCACAGTGGAATCTGCGTGTCCCACATGCCCAGGTCGGTGCCCAGCGAGTTGGACAGGACCAGCACCGGGGCGTTTTCCGGGCCATCGATCTGGTAGTTCAAAACGCCATCGGCCAATTGCAAGTGCGCCACAGCGGTCTCCTTCAGGCAGTGAAACGTTGATGTTCGGACACGGCCCGCGCCACCCAGACGCGGGCCTGCCCCAGGTAATGGGCAGGGTCGAGCAAACGATCGAGTTCTTCGGCGGACAGTTCGGCGCTGACCTGCGGCTCGTCACCCAGCACAGTGCGCAGGTGGCGCTGTTCGGCCACGGCGCGCTGGCAGCACTGCTCCAGCAGGTGGTGGGCGTGGTCGCGGCCCAGGCGCTGGGCGAGGACGATGCTCACCGCTTCGGCCAGCACCAGGCCCTGAGTCAGGTCGAGGTTACGGCGCATGCGTGCGGCATCCACTTCCATGCCCTCGGCAATCACCTGGGCCTGGCGCAGCGCACCGGAGACCAGGCAGCAAATGTCCGGCAGGGTTTCCCATTCGGCATGCCACAGGCCGAGGCTGCGCTCGTGCTCCTGGGGCATGGCGGCGAACAGCGTAGAGACCAGCCCTGGCACCCGGGTCGCGGCACCGATCAGCACCGCGGCGCCCACCGGGTTGCGCTTGTGCGGCATGGTCGAGGAACCGCCCTTGCCTGGCGCGGAAGGCTCGAATAACTCCGCCGCCTCGGTCTGCATCAGCAGGCTGACATCACGGCCGAACTTGCCCAGGCTACCGGCGACCAGGCCCAGCACCGAGGCAAACTCCACCAGGCGGTCGCGCTGGGTGTGCCAGGGCTGCTCGGGCAGGGTCAGCTTGAGCTGCTCGGCCAGGGCTTCGGCCACCGGCATCGCCTTGCTGCCCAGGGCGGCCAGGCTGCCGGAGGCGCCGCCGAACTGCAGCACCAGCAAGCGTGGGCGCAGCTCCTGCAGGCGCTGGCGGTGACGGGTCAACGCGCCCAGCACACCGGCCAGTTTCATGCCCAGGGTCACCGGGGTGGCGTGCTGCAGCCAGGTACGCCCCACCAGTGGCGTGTCGGCGTGCTGCAAGGCCTGGCGCGACAGGGTATCGGCCAGCTTGCCAAGGTCGGCTTCGATCAGGTCGAGGGCAGCGCGCAGCTGCAGGACCAGGCCGGTGTCCATCGCATCCTGGCTGGTGGCGCCCAGGTGCACGTAGCGCTCGGCCTCGGGCACGCCACTGGCAATCACCTTGCCCAACGCCTTCACCAGCGGGATCGCCGAGTTGCCGGCAGTGGCGATGGCGTTGGCCAGGGCGCCAACGTCATAGCGCTCGGCATGGCAGGCCGCCTCGATGGCCGCTACTGCGACAGGCGGGACCAGCCCGGCAGCCGCCTCGGCCCGCGCCAGCGCCGCTTCGAAATCGAGCATGCCTTGCAGGCGGCCACGGTCGGAGAAGATCTCGCGCATGGCCGGCGCGGTGAAGTAGGCGTCGAACAGTTGGTTGGTCATGCCACCTCCTTAATTATCGTGGTGCAGGTACGCTGCCTGCTTCGGCAGGCGCAGGCTGAAAGGAAGGCAATCGCCATCATCGCTGTCACGCACCGCTCTGGGCCTTCACCAGGCCGCTGATCAAGGTGTAGAAACTGACGATACACAACGCCAGGTGGTAACACACTCGTTCCGCTATCTGGCTGGCAACTGGTCTTGTGCCTGGCAGGACTGGCCTCTTCGCGGGCACGCCCGCTGCCACAGGTTTCTGTTGTGCAGTGGGCAACGATCATCCTGTGGGAGCGGGCGTGCCCGCGAACAGGCCAGAACAGGTCAAACCCGCTCGATGGCCAGCGCCAAACCTTGGCCTACGCCCACACACATGGTCGCCAGGCCCTTGCGCCCACCACTCTTCTCCAGCTGGTGAAGCGCGGTCAGCACCAGGCGCGCACCGCTCATGCCCAGCGGGTGGCCCAGGGCGATGGCACCGCCGTTGGGGTTCACCTGCGGCGCATCGTCGGCCACACCCAACTCACGCAGCACCGCCAAACCCTGGCTGGCAAAGGCTTCGTTGAGCTCGATCACATCGAAATCATTCACCGCCACACCCAGGCGCACGGTCAGCTTGCGCACCGCCGGCACCGGGCCAATACCCATCACCCGCGGTGCAACACCGGCGCTGGCCATGCCCAGTACCCGGGCACGCGGGGTCAGGCCGTGCTTCTTCACCGCCTCGGCCGAAGCCAGGATCAACGCCGCAGCACCGTCATTCACGCCCGAGGCGTTGCCGGCGGTGACGGTCTTGTCCGGGCCGTTGACCGGCTTGAGCCTGGTCAGGGCTTCCAGTGTGGTTGCCGGGCGCAGGTGCTCGTCATGCTCGACGATGGTCTCACCTTTCTTGTGCGCGATACGCACCGGCACGATCTCTTCGGCGAAGAAGCCCGCGGCCTGGGCGGCAGCAGCCTTCTGCTGGCTGCGCAGGGCGAAAGCGTCCTGGTCAGCGCGCGAAACCTGGTAATCGTCAGCCACGTTGTCGGCGGTTTCCGGCATGGCGTCCACACCATACTGGCTCTTCATCAGCGGGTTGATGAAACGCCAGCCGATGGTGGTGTCTTCGAGCTTCATGTTGCGCGAATAGCCGCTTTCCGCCTTGCCCATGACGAACGGCGCACGCGACATCGACTCGACGCCGCCGGCAATCGCCAGCTCCATTTCGCCACTGGCAATGGCGCGGAAGGCAGTGCCGATGGCATCCATGCCCGACGCGCACAGGCGGTTCAGGGTAACGCCGGGAATGCTCTGCGGCAGGCCGGCCAGCAGCAGCGCCATGCGCGCCACGTTGCGGTTGTCTTCACCGGCCTGGTTGGCGCAGCCGAAGAACACTTCGTCAACCTGATCCCACTGCACGCTGGGGTTGCGCTCGATCAGCGCCTTCAGCGGCACGGCCGCCAGGTCGTCGGCCCGCACGCCGGCCAGGGCGCCGCCGAAGCGACCGATCGGGGTACGGATGGCATCACAGATGAATACGTCGCGCATCAGGCTTCTCCTGCCACCTGGCCATGGGCCGCGGCGGTACGGGCTTCGAGGTCACGCAGCGCGGACAGCTCGACTTCGGTAGGTTCGGCAGTGGTCTGCACATCGTCGGCAAAGCGGATCGCCCAGCCGGTGGCGGCGATGATCTGCTCGCGGGTCACGCCCGGGTGGATGGCGGTGACGACGAATTCGTGGGTGCCGGCTTCCGGCTCCATGATGCACAGGTCGGTGATGATACCGACCGGGCCATCACCTGGCAGGCCAAGGCGTTTGCGCGAGTCGCCGCCTTCACCGTGGCCAACCGAGGTGATGAAGTCCAGCTTGTCGACGAAGGCTCGCGGCGACTGCTTGAGGATGATCAGCACCTGCTTGGCGGATCCGGCGATTTCCGGTGCGCCACCGGCACCCGGCAGGCGGGTTTTCGGGGCATGGTAGTCACCGACCACGGTAGTGTTGATGTTGCCGAAGCGGTCGACCTGGGCGGCGCCGAGGAAGCCGACATCGATGCGCCCACCTTGCAGCCAGTAGCGGAAGATCTCGCCAGTCGGTACCACGGTGTCAGCGGTTTCGGCGAGCTCGCCGTCACCGATCGACAGCGGCAGCACGCTTGGCTTGGCGCCGATCGGGCCGGACTCGTAGATCAGCACCACGTCAGGCGACGAGGTCAGGCGCGCCAGGTTGGCAGCCTTGGACGGCAGGCCGATGCCGACGAAGCACACAGCACCGTTGCGCAGGCGACGGGCTGCGGCGACGGTCATCATTTCGGAAGTGGAGTAGCTCATTGTGCGGCCTCCGCAGTGCTGACCAGCTTGGCCTTGAATTCGTTGAAATCGGCAGTGCCACGGATGTAGGTGTCGATCCAGGCGCTGAACGATTCGCGGCTACGCGCGATCGGGTCCCAGGCCTGGTAGAAGCGGTTGTCACGCTCGTAGTAGCCGTGGGCATAGGACGGGTGCGCACCGCCCGGTACCAGGCATACCGCGCTCAGTGCCCAGGTCGGCAGCACGCAGGCGTTCATCGGGGCCTGCAGGTCGTCGACGACTTCCTCGACGGTGACGATGCAGCGCTTGGCGGCCAGGGCGGCTTCCTTCTGCACCCCAAGGATGCCCCACAGCAACACGTTGCCTTTGCGGTCGGCCTTTTGCGCGTGGATCACGGTCACGTCCGGGCGCACCGACGGCACGGCTGCCAGCACTTCACCGGTGAACGGGCAGGTGACGCTCTTGATCAGCGGGTTGACCTTCGGCAGGTCGGAGCCGGCGTAGGCACGCAGCACGGCGAACGGCAGGCCCGAAGCACCGGCGACATAGGCGTTGGCCAGGTCGGCGTGGCTGTGTTCTTCGATGTCGATAGCGTGTGGCCACTGCTTCTCGACGGCATCACGCAGGCGGTGCAGCGAACCGACACCTGGGTTACCACCCCAGGAGAAGATCAGCTTGCTGGCGCAACCGGCGCCGATCAGCTGGTCGTAGATCAGGTCCGGAGTCATGCGCACCAGGGTCAGGTCGCGCTTGCCCTGACGGATGATCTCGTGGCCGGCGGCAGTCGGGATCAGGTGGGTGAAACCTTCGAGGGCGACGGTATCGCCATCCTGGATGAACTGCTTCACGGCTTCGTGAAGCGGGAGAATTGCAGCCATTTGGAGACTCCTGGTCAGGGTGCTTCGGTGAGCTCAGATTAAGGAGACTGGTGGGTGCCTTACAATCCGATAATCGACTATTCGTGCGATTATCGAACAAATTATTGCATCCCTATCTATCTCCCCTCGCAGCCTGTACTGGCCTAATCGCCGGCATGCCAGCTCCCACAGGTACGGCACCGGCCCGGGGCCTGATGTATTCCTGTGGGACCTGGCCCAGCCCTTTGGGCTGCGCTGTCGCATAGAGAACTGAATTCGCAAGCGGTCCGTGCATCCTGTGGGAGCGGCTTTAGCCGCGAAGAATCCAACGCGGTGCATGGCACCAGCTACGCCGGTGTTCGCGGCTAAAGCCGCTCCCACAGGGGCCCTGCTAATTCAACGAGTTATGTGCAGTTCTATGAGAGCTGGCTTGCCGGCGATGAGGCCATCGCGTCAGGTCGCGTCAGCGTGGCTCACCAGCCCTTTCACGAGCACACCTACGGTCGCCAGCCCCGCCGGCACCAGCAATGCCGTCAGCACCTGCTCGAAGTTCCAGCCCAGCCCCAGCAGCGTCGCACCACTCCAGGCCCCGAGAATCGCCCCGAAGCGGCCAATACCGAGCATCCACGATACCCCCGTGGCGCGGCCCTGAGTCGGATAGAAGCGCGCCGCCAGCGACGGCATCGCCGACTGGGCGCCGTTCACGCACATACCGGCAACCAGCACCAACGTGGCCAATACGGTGATATTGCCCAGACTCTGCCCCACGGCGTAGGCGAACACCCCCGCCAGCAGGTAGAAAATGCCGATCACCTTGTGCGGATTGAAGCGGTCCATGGCCCAGCCCACGCCGACGGCACTCAGCACACCACCGAACTGGAACAGTGCGCCGATGAAAGCAGCCTGCTCCATGCTCGCGCCACTGTCGCGCATCAAGGTTGGCAGCCAGCTCGTCAGCAGATAGACGATCACCAGGCCCATGAAATAGGTCAGCCACAGCAGCATGGTGCCCATGCCATAGGTGCCGGAGAAGATCAGTGCAAACACGTTGCGCGCGGCCACCGCCTTCTGTTCCGGCACACTGAAGCTGCCCGCCTCGGCCACCACCTGCGGCGCGATGGGCGACAAGGTCTTGCGCACTTTGTCGGTGCCCCGGTTGCGTACCACCAGGAAGCGCGCCGACTCCGGCAGCCACACCATCAGCACCAGTACCAGCAGCAACGGCAGCACGCCACCGATCACCAGCAGGCTGTGCCAACCGTAGGCCGGGATCATCTTGGCGGAAATGAAACCACCACCGGCCATGCCCAGGTTGAAGCCGCAGAACATGCTGGTCACCAACAGCGACTTGAGGCGCTCGGGGGTGTACTCAGACAATAGCGTGGTGGCGTTGGGCATGCCTGCGCCAAGGCCCAGGCCGGTCAGGAAGCGCAACACCAGCAACTGGTCGACGTTGGTGGCGAAGGCCGAAGCCAGGCTGAAGCCGCCGAACACCAGCACCGCGCCCACCAGCACGCCCTTGCGGCCAAAACGGTCGGCCAACGGGCCGGAGCCGAGGGCACCGAACACCATGCCGATCAATGCAGCACTCATGACCGGGCCGAGGCTGGCACGGTCAATCCCCCACTCCTGCGACAGGGCCGGGGCGATGAAGCCCATGGCAGCGGTGTCGAGGCCATCGAGGAAGACGATCAGAAAGCACAGCAGCACCACCCGCCACTGGTAGCGGGACAGCGGCTGCTGATTGATGAACGACTGGACGTCGAGGCTTTTGCCGACGTTGGTTTGCGCTTGGTTCATTATTGTTATCCAGAATGAGGGGCACAGCCTGGCCACTGCACGCGATCAACCGGTACAGAGGACGATAGTTTGGTGGTAATGCGGCCGGCGTCAGCCTGGATATAACGGTACTGCGCGCGGGTGCGGCCGCGGCAGCGAGGGGACAGTATTCATGCTAAGTGCCTCTTGTGTTTTTCTTGTTCGGTCGGCACAGCCGACCGTTGCGAGAGACATTAATCAGCGGGCGGGGGCGGCGCAATTCACCGCGAACGACACTGTGCGTTTATCGCACAGGAAAGGCTTTTGCCTGTTCTAAATTTGCAAGGGGGCGTTTTGCGGCCCCTTGCAGGCTCAACCAAACAACTGATGGCAAAGGTCCCGGCTGGCCGCCAGCAGGATCGGCAAGAACCGCTGCTCCAGCTCACTGCGCGTCACCCGCCCGACATGGGTACTCACATTCAACGCCGCCAACACCTGCCCCGAGGCGTCATACACCGGCACGGCAATCGAGCGCAGCCCCTGCTCCAGCTCCTGGTCCACCACGCACCAGCCCTGGGCGCGCACCTGCTGGATACAGGCGAACAGCGACTCGGGGTCATGCAAGGTACGGCTGGTACGCGCCTTCAGGTCGGCACGTTCCAGATACTCACGCAGGCTGGTGTCGTCCATGGCCGCCAGCAGAATGCGCCCCATCGACGTGCAATAGGCCGGCAGGCGCCCACCCACCGACAGGTCAACCGAGATCAGCCGCTCCACCGTGGCCGAACGGGCTATATAAAGAATGTCGTCACCTTCAAGCGTGGCCATGTTGGCCGCCTCGTGCAACTGGTCGCTGATACGGTCCAGGTAAGGCTGGGCAGAAATCGCCAGCGGCGTCGACGACAGGTACGCATGCCCCAGCGTCAGCACTTTGGGCAACAGCGAATAGGTGCGCCCGTCGGTGGTGGCGTAACCCAGCTTGATCAACGTGTGCAGGCAACGGCGCACCGCCGCCCGGGGGATTTCGGTGCGGTGACTGATCTGGGCGATGGTCAGGTGGCGCTTGCGTTCCTGAAAGGCCTGGATCACAGCCAGGCCGCGTGCCAGAGAAGTCATGAAGTCTGGGTCACCGGTAAAGGCCTGGATGCGCTTGGCCGGGGAAGCCACGATCGGCGGAGCCAGGGCTGCCGAAGCAGATCGTGCCGGCTCTGGATTGGCTGACTCTGGATTGACGGAATCGTTGGCCAGGGTTTCGTCACTCATCGCACACCTCAAAAAAACGCCCACTCGTGCGATTATCGAACAAACGGCCGATAATCGCAATTGACCGCTGACACTTTTACTTATACCTTTCTCATGCCACTTGTGGCTTCTTTGGAGAGACTGGTCAGGTACCCACCGTAGAAGTCCCCAGGCAACGGCCTCGCCTTTTTGGCGAGGCCGTTTTTCATTACACACCCAGTCAACCGCCCCGCTACTGCACTGCAGCGAACTTTTGTCCATCTTGCCTTTCAAACTTGTACGAAAGGCCCAATCTGTTGCCGGACGCATCCCGTTACTTGCGTCAGATGATGTCAGGGTTGGGTAAATAACAATGTTCGGCGAAGTATCGGTTGCTATAATCGATTACGCAGGCGTTGACGATGCCGGGGTAATGGAACCTTCCGCTGTATCAAGCCGTTGCGGCCAGCAAGGCATGTGCACGCGGCGCAACGCACAACAACACTCATCACACTTCATTCAGGTACTACTGTGACGAAAGATGAACTGCGCGCGGAACTCGAGCGCCAGGCTGAACGTTACAAGGACGTTTATGGTGGCGAAGTCACCACATACGCCGCACAACCGGATCCGGAACGCAAACCTTGGCGCAAGCGTGCCAGCGTGCGCGACCAGGCCTTCAGCCAGGAACTGGAACGTATGGAAAAAGAACGGCGCAGCGACACTCCCTGACTCTCGGGACTACGCCAGCGCGTCGCCGCCCGGCCCGCCCGGGCGCGGTCGATCTTTACTGTCAGACCGAAGATGAAATGGAATTACACAAATTTCATACGCTCGTTTGAATAGTAGCGAAGCGGCTTTTTCCCCAGCTTTTTGCCGGTTTTAGCTAGATTTTACGCTCTTTAGCAGACATTCCCCTGCCTGCCCGCCCCGTCGCGCACATCGCGCTCGCGTCAGGAAGATTGCCGTCGGTCTGTCGCAGATGCATCGATTGCCAAGGTTTTCTGGCATAATCCCGCCCCCCTATGACCGCCAGACAACCTTCATGATCGATTTATTCAGCGGACTGGATGCCTGGGTGTTGGTGAGCCTGCTGCTCGCCTTGACCTTCGTACTCGCCTTCGAGTTCATCAATGGCTTTCATGACACCGCCAATGCGGTAGCTACCGTTATCTATACCAAAGCCATGCCGCCGCACCTCGCCGTGTTCTTCTCCGGCGTGTTCAACTTCCTTGGCGTTCTGCTCGGCGGTGTCGGGGTGGCCTATGCCATCGTGCACCTGCTGCCGGTAGAGCTGCTGATCAATGTGAACACCGGACACGGCCTGGCCATGGTCTTCTCGCTGCTGGCTGCGGCCATCACCTGGAACCTGGGCACCTGGTACTTCGGTATCCCTGCCTCCAGCTCGCACACGCTGATCGGCTCCATCCTCGGCGTCGGCCTGGCCAATGCCCTGATCAACGACATCCCGCTGGGCGACGGTGTCAACTGGCAAAAGGCGATCGACATCGCCATGTCGCTGGTGGTCTCGCCCATGGCCGGCTTTGCCGTTGCCGCCCTGGTGCTGATCGGCCTGAGGTGGTGGCGCCCGCTGTCGAAGATGCACAAGACCCCCGAACAGCGCCGCAAGCTCGACGACAAGAAGCACCCGCCGTTCTGGAACCGCCTGGTACTGGTGGTTTCGGCCATGGGCGTAAGCTTCGTGCACGGCTCCAACGACGGCCAGAAAGGCATTGGCCTGATCATGCTGGTGCTGATCGGTATCGTTCCGGCCAAGTTCGTCCTCGACCTGAACAGCACTACCTACCAGATCGAGCGTACCCGCGACGCCACCCTGCACATGAGCCAGTTTTACCAGCGCAACGCCGCCACCCTGGGCGAGTTCCTGGCACTGGGCAAGGCCAAATCCAGCGATCTGCCGGAGCAGTTCAGCTGCAACCCGCAGCAGACCGAGCCGACCATTGCCGCGCTGCAATCCTCGCTGCAAGGCGTTACCGACTACCACAGCCTGAGTGCCGACAAGCGTGTCGAAGTGCGCCGCTACCTGCTGTGCCTGGACGACACGGCGAAGAAGGTCGGCAAGCTGCCGGGCCTGGAAGCCCGTGAAAAGGCCGACCTGGAAAAACTGCGCAAAGATCTGACTGCCACCACCGAGTACGCCCCGTTCTGGGTGATCGTGGCCGTCGCCCTGGCCCTGGGCCTGGGTACCATGGTCGGCTGGAAGCGCGTGGTACTGACCGTTGGCGAGAAGATCGGCAAGCAGGGCATGACCTATGCCCAGGGCATGTCGGCGCAGATCACCGCGGCTTGCGCCATCGGCATGGCCAACATCTTCGCCCTGCCGGTATCGACCACCCACGTGCTGTCGTCCGGCGTGGCCGGCACCATGGTCGCTAACAAGAGCGGCCTGCAAGGCGGCACCGTGAAGACCATCCTGCTGGCCTGGGTACTGACCCTGCCTGCGTCGATGGGCCTGGCGGCCGGCCTGTTCTGGCTGGCGTCCAAAGCCATTGGCTGAGTGACACGGTTCTGAAAGAGGCGGCCTTCGGGTCGCCTTTTTTCTGTGCCGGCCTCTTCGCGGGTAAACCCGCTCCCACTGGTAATGCACAGCTCTTGATATCTGTGGTGAACCTGTGGGAGCGGGTTTACCCGCGAAGGGACCGGCACAGGCAAACTACCTTTTCCTGCCCCCCAGCAACGACCCCATCAAGCCCCGCACCAACTGCCGCCCCAACTGGTTGGCCGCCTGGCGTACCGCCGACTTGATCGCCTGCCCCGCCGCACTCTGCAAAAACTCACCGGCCTTGTCGGCAAAGCTCTCCTCATCCACCTTGGGTTGCGGCGCCGGCTCCACCGGTTCGCCCTTGCGCTGGGTCAGCATTTCATAGGCCGATTCACGGTCCAGCGGCTTGTCGTAACGCCCCGCCAGCGGCGAAGCGGCAATCAGCGCACTGCGCTCAGCCGCGCTCAACGGTCCGATACGCGACTGCGGCGGCGCAATCAGTACCCGTTGCACCATCGCAGGCGTGCCCTTCTCTTCCAGCGTCCCCACCAGCGCTTCGCCAATCCCCAGCTCGGTCAGCACCGCCAGGGTGTCGAACGCCGGGTTGGGGCGGAAGCCATCGGCCACCGCCCGCAGCGACTTCTGCTCCTTGGCGGTAAATGCCCGCAAGCCATGCTGAATGCGCAAGCCCAACTGGGCCAGCACCGCATCCGGCAAGTCCCCCGGCGACTGCGTGACGAAGTACACCCCCACGCCCTTGGAGCGGATCAGCCGCACCACCTGTTCCAGGCGATCCTGCAATGCCTTGGGGGTATCGTTGAACAGCAAGTGCGCTTCATCGAAGAACAACGCCAGCACCGGTTTGTCGGCATCGCCGCGCTCGGGCAACTGCTCGAACAACTCGGCCAGCAGCCATAACAGGAAGGTCGCGTACACCTTGGGTGCCTCGTGCACCAACCGGCTGGCGTCCAGCAGGTGGATACGCCCACGGCCATCCGGATCTGGCCGCAGGAGGTCCTCGAGCTGCAACCCCGGCTCACCGAACAGCGCCTCGGCGCCCTGCTGCTCCAGGGTCGCCAGCCGGCGCAACAAGGCCTGGGTGGAGGCCGTGGTCATCAGCGCGCTGTCTTCACCCAGCAGTTGCGGGTTGTCCTTCAGGTGCGCGAGCAGCGCCTTGAGGTCCTTGAGGTCGAGCAGCAGCAGGCCTTCACGGTCGGCCACCTTGAACGCCGCGTACAGCACCGCCTGTTGGCTGTCGGTCAACTCCAGCAAGTTGCCCAGCAGCAGCGGCCCCATTTCACTGAGGGTGGTGCGCAGCGGGTGGCCGGACTGCCCGGCAATGTCCCACAGGCTCACCGGGTAAGCCTGTGGCCTGTGCCCCAGCCAGGGCATGCCGGCGATACGCTCGGCCACCTTGCCCTGCGGCGCACCGGCAGCGCCCAGGCCGCACAGGTCACCTTTGACATCGGCGGCGAACACCGCCACCCCCGCGTCACTGAACGCTTCCGCCAGATGCTGCAGGGTGACGGTCTTGCCAGTACCCGTCGCGCCTGCCACCAGGCCATGGCGGTTGGCCAGCCGCATCGCTTGCCCAACTGGCTGGCCATCCGGGCCAGCACCTACAACGATGGTCGAAAATTCCGACATCTCTTTAATCCTCTGCTCAAGCTTTACCTTAGTTCGGCCGATACCCGTGGGTGATATTCGCCTTAATAGA
The DNA here is from genome assembly GCF_900291015.1 of Pseudomonas persica. Lineage (GTDB taxonomy): Bacteria > Pseudomonadota > Gammaproteobacteria > Pseudomonadales > Pseudomonadaceae > Aquipseudomonas. The sequence continues at coordinate 191,342 of NZ_OLKL01000014.1, read as the reverse complement.
GAGGGACAACCGAAAAGGGACTTTTCGGGATGTTGCACTGCTTTGCGACTCCACGCATGCAAACGCCTGATATAAAACCTTAGCGGAACCGATTACGCCATGAACAAAAGCCTTCGTTTCAGCCACAAGATTCTTTTGGCCGCATCACTGATCGTGATACTCGCCTTCAGCCTGTTCACGCTCTACAACGATTACCTCCAGCGTAATGCGATCCGCGAGGACCTGGAGAACTATCTGGCTGAAATGGGTGCTTCCACTTCGACCAATATCCGCAACCTGTTCGAAGGCCGTATCAAGCTGGTGGAAAACCTGGCACAGAACATTGCCCAGGACCCGACCAACGCCGAAACCCTGATGGGTCAGAATGCACTGATCTCGAGCTTTCTCACGGTATACGTGGGCAAGGTCGACGGCGGCTTCAGCGTGCGCCCGGACACGAAGATGCCCGACGGCTACGACCCACGCACCCGCCCCTGGTACAAGGACGGCATGAACGCCGCCGGCGCGATCCTGACCGAGCCGTACATCGACATGGCCACCAACAGGATGGTCATTGGCATCATCAACAAAGTTTCCAGCAGTGTCGGCGTGGTCGGTGGCGACCTGGCCCTGGACGGCCTGGTGCAAATCATCAACTCGCTGAACTTCGGCGGCATGGGCTACGCCTTCCTGGTCAACGACCAGGGCAAGATCCTGGTGCACCCGGACAAAGACCTGGTGATGAAGTCGCTGTCGGACCTGTTCCCGCAGCACACGCCGAAACTGACCGGTGAGCTGACCGAAGTGCAGAGCGAAGGCCAGGCCCGCCTGCTGACCTTCACGCCGATCACCGGCCTGCCGTCGGCCAACTGGTACATCGGCCTGTCGGTGGACAAGGACAAGGCCTTCTCGATGCTCAGCACCTTCCGCACCTCGGCGGTGATCGCCACGCTGGTGGCGGTGGTGATCATCATCGGCCTGCTCGGCCTGCTGATCCGCGTGCTGATACAACCGCTGCACACCATGACCCGCGCCATGGAAGACATCGCCGAAGGTGAAGGCGACCTGACCAAGCGCCTGCGCATCCACAACCACGACGAATTCGGCATCCTGGGCAGCGCCTTCAACCGTTTTGTCGAGCGTATTCACAGCTCGATCCGCGAAGTGTCCTCGGCCACCGAGCAGGTCAACGAAGTGGCCCTGCGGGTCATCAGTGCCTCGAACTCGTCGATGACCAACTCCGACGAACAGTCCAACCGCACCAACAGCGTGGCCGCCGCCATCAACGAACTGGGCGCCGCCGCCCAGGAAATTGCCGGCAACGCCGCCCAGGCTTCGCAGCACGCCAGCTCGGCGCGGTTGCTGGCCGAAGAAGGGCAGCAGGTGGTGGAGCGCAACATTGCGGCGATGAACCGCCTGTCCGACCTGATCGTCACCTCCAGCGCGCACATCGAGACGCTGAACAGCAAGACCGTCAACATCGGCCAGATCCTCGAGGTGATCACCAGCATTTCCCAGCAGACCAACCTGCTGGCGCTGAACGCGGCCATCGAAGCGGCCCGTGCCGGTGAAGCCGGGCGTGGTTTTGCCGTGGTCGCCGATGAAGTGCGCAACCTGGCGCACCGCACCCAGGAGTCGGCGCAGCAGGTGCAGACCATGATCGAAGAACTGCAGTTCGGCGCCCGCGAGTCGGTCGAGACCATGGACCAGAGCCAGCGTCACAGCCAGGACAGCATGCAGATCGCCAACCAGGCCGGTGAGCGGCTGGACAGCGTTACCGTGCGCATCGGCGAGATCGACGGCATGAACCAGTCGGTGGCCACCGCCACCGAAGAGCAAACCGCCGTGGTCGAGGCGATCAACATGGATATCAACGAGATCAACATGCTCAATCAGGAAGGCGTGGAAAACCTGCAGGCCACCTTGCGCGCCTGCTCCGACCTGGAGCAGCAGGCCGGCCGCCTGAAGCAGCTGGTAGGTAGCTTCCGCATCTGACCTGCAGACCGAGTCGCCTGATTCGCGGGTAAACCCGCTCCCACAGGTTCTCCGCCACTCTTGAATGCGTGGTGACCCCTGTGGGAGCGGGTTCACCCGCGAAGAAGCCCACACCACTCCCCCGCCTTCCCCCACCCCGCCCAATCCCGATCGAACAAACTATCCTTCTGATAGGTCCACCTTTAGGCGCGTCATCGCCGGCCCGTTAGCGCCGAATGACAGACCCGAAGACGATCCCGGAGGGATGCTGATCGTGCACATCGCCGACATCACCATGTTCTACGCTCCCGCCAGCGGCGGCGTACGTACCTATCTTGATGCCAAACACCACCGCCTCGGCGCCATCCAGGGCGTGCGCCACAGCTTGCTGATACCCGGTGCCAGCGCGCAACACGCCGATGGCATCTACCAGGTGCCCGCACCGCCGCTGCCGTTCGGCAACGGCTACCGCTTCCCGGTGCGCCTGGCCCCCTGGTGCAATGTGCTGCGCAGGCTCAAGCCCGACCTGATCGAAGTCGGCGACCCCTACCTGACCGCCTGGGCTGCGCTGGAGGCGCGGCGCAAGCTCGATGTGCCGGTGATCGGCTTCTACCATTCCGATCTGCCGCTGCTGGTCAGCAACCGCATGGGCAACTGGTTCACCCCCAATGTGGAGGCCTATGTCAGCAAGCTGTACGGCAATTTCGACCGGGTCCTGGCTCCTAGCCAGGTCATGGCCGACAAGCTGCGCCGCCTGGGGGTGCGCGATGTGCATGTGCAGCGCCTGGGCGTGGACCTGGCCACCTTCCACCCCAGCCAGCGCGACCCGCAGCTGCGTGCCGAACTGGGCATTGCCGACACCAGTCGCCTGCTGATCTACGCTGGCCGTGGCTCACGGGAAAAGAACCTGCCGGTGCTGCTCGACTGCATGCAGCACCTGGGCCACCCCTACCACCTGTTGCTGGTGGGCTCGAACATGCCGGCCAACGTGCCGCACAACGTCAGTGTGATCGATCACTTCTGCCCGGCGCCGGAAGTCGCCCGGCTGATGGCCAGCGCCGACCTGCTGGTGCACGCCGGCGATCAGGAAACCTTCGGCCTGGTCATTCTCGAAGCGATGGCCAGCGCCACACCGGTGGTGGCCGTGCGCGCCGGTGCCTTCGGCGAAATCGTCAACGAACAGTGCGGCCGCCTGTGCCGCCCCAACGATAGCCAGGCCATGGCGACGGCCGTACAAGAGGCGTTCGAGGCCGGGGTGCGCAAGCTCGGGGCACAGGCCCGCCGCCATGCCGAGCAGCACTATGCGTGGGACCAGGTGGTCGCCGGCCTGCTGCAGCACTACCAGGCCGTGCTCGGCCACCAACCGCAGGTTCGTGCCCATGGCTGAGCCACTGCCTGCATCGCGCAGCCTGATGCTGGTGCTGCACGACGTCGCGCCCGAGACCTGGCCCGACTACCAACCCTTCGTCCAGGCCGTCGACGCCATCGGCGACATCCCCATGACCTGGCTGGTGGTGCCGGACTTTCACCACCGCAACCCGCTGCAGCGTTCGCCCACCTTCTGCCGCTTGCTCGAGCGGCGCCTGGCCCGGGGCGACGAGCTCGCTCTGCACGGCTTCTACCATGCCGACAACGGCCCGCCACCGCGCACGCCCGGCGCATACTTCATGCGCCGCATCTATACCCATGAAGGCGAGTTCTACGCCCTCGACCAGCAGCAGGCCCTGCAACGCCTGGAGCACGGCCTGGCCCTGTTCGGCGAGCAGGGCTGGCCAGTGGCCGGCTTCGTCGCGCCCGCCTGGCTGATGAGCGAAGGCACCCGCCAGGCTCTGCGCTGCCTGCCGCTGCGTTACACCAGCACACCGCAGCACTTGTATCGCTTGCCGGACTTCACCGCGATCAAGGCCCCTGGGCTGGTCTGGAGTGCCCGCAGCGCCTGGCGCCGCGGCCTGTCACGGGTGCTGTGCGACTGGCAATGCCGGCGCTGGCGCGACGCCGAGACCCTGCGCCTGGGCCTGCACCCGGTGGACATGCGCCATCACACAGCCCGCGACTATTGGCTGAACACCTTGGACACGCTACTGACACAGGGCCGCGAGCCCCTGACCAAGTCCACCTGGCTCGAGCGCCAGGTCAGCGCATGAACCGTCTGGCCTGGCTGGGCCTGGCACTGCTCGGCGCCGTGCTGGTGCCGGCCCTGCTCGGTGGCAGCGAGCTGCTGCCGAGGCTGCAGCGCTTCGACCCCAGCCTGATGCTGACACTGCTGGGCATGATCCTGCTGTGCTGGGTGATCAACGCCATTCGCCTGCGCCTGCTGCTCGGCCAGCAAGGTGCAAGGCTTGGGCGCCTGCGCAGCCTGGGTGTGGTGATGGCCACCGAGTTCGCCATCTGCACCACCCCCGGCGGCAGCGGCGGCCCCTTGACCCTGATGGCCCTGCTGGCACGCGACCGTATCGGCCCGGCGCGCAGTGGTGCGGTGTTTGCCATGGACCAACTGAACGACCTGGTGTTCTTTTTCTGCGCCATGCTGGCGATTGCCGGCTATGCGCTGTTCCACAGTATGGGCCGCAGCCAGGAAAGCATGTTGCTGGGCAGTGCGTTGCTGCTGTGCACTGCACTGGCCGGGGTGCTCGGCCTGTTGCGATACCGGCGCACGGTGATGCGCGTGAACGGCAGGTTGCTACGCCGCCTGGGCATGAACCGGCAGCGCAAACGCCGCTGGGCGCGCAAACTGCTGCGCTTCATCCACGCGCTGGCGCAGACCTGGCGCCTGCCCAAGCGCACGCTGACCCTGGTGTTCACCCTGACCTGCGCCCACTGGGGCCTGCGCTACAGCGTGTTGTACCTGGTATTGAGAGGGTTGGGGGTAGACCTGGCGTGGATCCCCAGCTTCCTGGTGCAGATGCTGTCGCTCAGTGCCGGCCAGTTCAGCCTGCTGCCTGGCGGTGCCGGTGCCGCCGAGCTGACGTCGGCCAGCCTGCTGACGCCACTGGTGGGCAGTTCGACCGCGGCTGCGGCGATCCTGATATGGCGGGCGGTCACTTACTACTTTTATCTGCTGGCGGGTGGGCCGGTGTTCGTGTGCCTGCTGGCGCGCCCGCTGCTGGAGCGCTGGCGGCGTCAGGCGGGTTGAGCTGCTGCCACAGTTCGGCGGCACCGGGGAAGTCGGTGCCGTCGGTGTCGGCCAGGGCTTCGGGGTCGTAGCGGGCCAGGCAGCCTTCACCGAGGGTGGGTGGGGGTGAGGCGGTGGGTTGGTTGCGCTGCTTGGTCATTGGCGTGTCACTCAAGATTGCCGGGGGCGCTTTGCGCCCCTTTCGCCGGCAAGCCAGCGCCTACCCCGACCGCATCGACTTCAAGCCATGAGCAATCCCTGTGGGAGCTGGCTTGCCGGCGATGGGCTGCAAAGCAGCCCCAAGGCCATCAATCAAAGACTACAGTCTTGTTGCCATGCACCAGCACCCGGTCCTCCAGGTGATAACGCAGGCCACGGGCCAGCACCATCTTCTCCACATCACGGCCAAAGCGGACCATGTCGTCGATGCTGTCGGCATGGCTGACACGCACCACGTCCTGCTCGATGATCGGGCCGGCGTCCAGCTCTTCGGTGACGTAGTGGCAGGTCGCGCCGATCAGCTTCACACCACGCAGGGCGGCCTGGTGATACGGCTTGGCGCCGACGAACGACGGCAGGAAGCTGTGGTGGATGTTGATCACCTTTTCAGCATAGTCCTGGCACAGTTGCGGCGGCAGGATCTGCATGTAGCGGGCCAGCACCACCACGTCTGCGGCGTGCTCCTGCACCAGGCGCGACACTTCGGCAAAGGCAGGGGCCTTGTCCTTGGGGTCGACCGGTACATGGAAGAACGGAATACCGTGCCACTCGACCATGCTGCGCAGGTCGTTGTGGTTGGAGATCACGCAAGGGATCTCGCAGTCCAGCTCATCGGTATGCCAGCGGTGCAGCAGGTCGGCCAGGCAATGCGACTCGCGGCTGGCCATCAGTACCACGCGCTTTTTCTGCGCCGAGTCGGTAATGCGCCAGGTCATGGAGAACTCTTCGGCGATCGGCGCAAACGCCTCGCGGAAGGCTTCGATACCGAACGGCAGCGATTCGGCGCGGATTTCATGGCGCATGAAGAACCAACCACTCTGCTCATCGGAGTGGTGGCTGGCTTCGTTGATCCAGCCGTTGTACAAGGCCAGGAAATTACTGACTTTCGCCACGATGCCAACACGGTCGGGGCAGGCGATCACCAGACGATAGGTGCGCATGAATGAGACTCCAGAACTTCGCAAAGGCGCTCATTCTAGCGGCCCGCCACGAAAAACGCAGTATTGATCGCAGCGGCCATAGCCTGTGTAGCTGACGAGATGCACTGCCGTGATTCTCTGACAGACATGACGAAATGCAGGGTTAATTGTAAATTTTTGTTCACGTGGAGAAATGTTGTCACAGCTTAGTTAACAGTTAATTGCCCAACAATATGTTTACTTGCGAGTATTGCCTGTCTATTATTGCCCCACACATTTCTGACACGCATTAAGGAACACTCCATGTCCCTGATCAACGAGTACCGCGCTACCGAAGAAGCCATCAAGGAACTTCAGGCCCGCCTGGCCAACCTGTCGCAGGATGACAAGCTGAAGAAAGAACTGGAGTTCGAAGGCAAACTGCGCACACTGATGGGCGAGTACTCCAAGTCGCTGCGCGACGTGATTGCCCTGCTCGACCCAGAATCGAAACTGAGCAAGGCACCGCGTGGTGCGGTCAAGACTACTGCCACCAAGCGCGCGCGCAAGGTCAAGCAATACAAGAACCCGCACAACAATGAAGTGATTGAAACCAAAGGCGGCAACCACAAGACCCTGAAAGAGTGGAAAGCCAAATGGGGTGGCGACGTGGTTGAAAGCTGGGCAACCCTGCTGGACTGATTGTCCGCATACGCCTTTTGCTTATCGCAACGAAAACGCCGGCACATTGCCGGCGTTTTCGTTTGTCCACGTTTTTTGTCAGCGCTCAGGCAACTGCAAACTGTGCCTGCAATTGCCGGGCATGCACCTGCCAGGCCTCCAGCACACGCCGCCCCGCCTCGTCGGCACCCTCCCAGGCCTGCTGCCGCGCCTGTTCGAAGTCGCCCAGCGTATTCGGCGCCCCCCACTGCGGGTCGCTCAGGCGTTGCTGGCAGAAGCTGAACCAACGTTGCCGCTCTTCACGGGTCAAGGTCTCGGGGAAGTTGCGCGCCCGATAGCGGAACAACAGTTCAGGCAGGCGCGGGTCATCGAACATCCAGTGCCCATGGGCCAACTGCGCCGGTTCCAGTGCACGAACTTGCTCGCATAAGCGGCGGTCACGGTCCCCCAGAAAACCGTCATACAACTGTTGTTCCGGGTCTTCACTCGGGGCGAAGTCTTCCTTGCCGTAGATGTGTTCCAGCTTGTCTTGCCATTGCGCCTGTTGCTTGGCCAATTCTTCGCCGCGCAATTGTAACAATGTCAAGTCCAGGCCCAACCGTTGTTGATCGGCCGGGCGCAATACCGAGAGTGGCGCCAGTACCGGGCAGCGATTGATCTGCACCAGTTTGAGCGGCACGGGTAATTCACCCTCGGCCAGTTCTTCATGGCGGGTATACAAACGCTGGCGTAGAACTTCGGCACTTTCCCGTAGTAACGGTAGGGCTTCCTGATGCAGGTCGCACACAATCAGGGCATTGCGATTGCGCGGGTGCCAGGCCAATGGCAATACGACACCAAGGTAATTGCGTGCCGCCGAAAAGCGCCCGGATATATGCACCAGTGGCTGCAACAAACGGATCTGCTCCATCACTTTATGCTTGCTGCGCAACTGGAACAGCCAGTCATACAACTTGGGCTGTTTCTGCCGGATCAGGCGGGCCAGGGCGATGGTTGCCCGCACGTCGGAAAGCGCTTCGTGGGCATGCCCATGGTCGATGCCGTTGGCCTTGCTCAGTAGCTCCAGGCGCAGGCTGGTGCGCCCGTCCTGTTGCGGCCACTCGATGCCGTCCGGGCGCAATGCATAGGCCGTGCGCACGAGGTCGATCAGGTCCCAGCGGCTGTTGCCGCCCTGCCACTCTCGGGCATAAGGGTCGAAAAAGTTGCGGTACAGGCTGTAGCGGGTCACTTCGTCGTCGAAGCGCAGGGTGTTGTAGCCGGCACCGCAGGTACCTGGGTGCGCCAGTTGCGCGTGCACCCGGGTCATGAACTCGGCTTCGCACAGGCCCTGCTCAGCCAACAGTTGCGGAGTGATGCCGGTCACCAGGCAAGCGGCCGGGTGCGGCAGGATATCGTCGGAGGGCCGGCAATAAAGGCTGATCGGCTCGTCGATTTCGTTGAGGTCGAAGTCGGTGCGCACGCCGGCCACCTGCAGCGGCCGGTCGCAGCGCGGGTTGATGCCGGTGGTTTCGTAGTCGTGCCAGAAAATGCTGGAGGTCACGGGGTCGTCCTGTATCGAGGTCGACCCGATTCTAGCGCGATTCTGGCGCGACTCCAGCGCGCGAGGGCTCAGGGGCTCGGCAGGCTCAGACGGAAGCGTTGGCAGGACGGAAACTGAAATAGTCACGCAACGAGTGGACAAATTCGTCGTACTCGCGGGGTGCCTGCAGCAGCATGAAGCCCGAATCGTAGTGCCCGGGCGTCTGGTCTTCGCGGCACCACAGGCAACTGGCGGTGAGGTTGATGAACTGATGCCCACCGCCGACCAGCGGCAGGCGCAATTGCAGATCGTAGTCGGGCCCTACCAGTACAGGTAGCTGGCTGATCAGCATCAGCCCGTCTTCGGAGGCGTTGCCCAGCTGGCCGATCGACTGACCGGTACAGCGGTTGAACACCTTGAGAACACAAGGCAGCTGATGGCGTTCGATGTGGCGCTTGTTGAACATGATCGCAAGTGCAGTCCGTATCCGATGCCAGGAATACGTGGAACTGGCGGTTGTTGTAACAGCTGAGTTACAGATTAGCGCAGCACGCGCGGCAAATCCCGTGAAATAAATCACACCTTGGTGTTAACGCCAAGGTGCGGCAGTCACCGGGTTGGCCACGGCGGCTTCGGCGCCGCGTAAATGGCCGAGTTTCTCCAGGGTCTGCAGGCGTGCCTGGGCGCGATAGGCGTACTCATTGCCCGGGTACTGCTGGATCAGGTACTGGTAGGTCTGCGCGGCATCCACGTACAACGCCTGGCGCTCCAGGCACTGGCCGCGCAGCAGCGAAACCTCGGGGTGGATGAACGGTCGCGCGCGGCTGGTACGGTCGACCTGCGACAACTCGAGCATGACCCGTGCGCAATCGCCACGGTCGTAGGCGCGGTAGGCATTGTTCAGGTGGTGGTCCATGGACCAGCGGGTGCAGCCGACGGCGCTGGCCGCCAAGGCTAAAACGATCAGGGCTCGCATGGGGGTCTCCTTTGATGCCAGTGTATCGGCCTTTGCCGGCAAATCTTCACACCCTTTTGCAAGGATACCCTGCCCGTTCGAATGCCACCCTGCCTTGGTCGCAGGTAGTGCAACGGAACAATGACTACAGCGAGATTCAGGAGTAGCCTTTCGCTGCGCTTCACTATAGGAGTCTGTGCATGAGCATCCGCCGTACCAAAATCGTCGCCACCCTTGGCCCCGCCAGCAACTCGCCGGAAGTGATCGAACAGCTGATCCTCGCCGGCCTGGACGTGGCACGCCTGAACTTCTCCCACGGCACTCCGGACGAGCACAAGGCCCGCGCGCGCCTGATCCGAGACATCGCCGCCAAGAACGGCCGCCACGTTGCACTGCTGGGCGACCTGCAAGGGCCGAAGATCCGCATCGCCAAGTTCGCCAACAAGCGCATCGAATTGAAGATCGGTGACAAGTTCACCTTCTCCACCGCCCACCCGCTGACCGAAGGCAACCAGGACATCGTCGGTATCGACTACCCCGACCTGGTCAAGGACTGCGGCGTTGGTGACGAATTGCTGCTCGACGATGGCCGCGTGGTCATGCGCGTCGAGACCGCCACCGCAGACGCCCTGCACTGCGTGGTGATCATCGGTGGCCCGCTGTCGGACCACAAAGGCATCAACCGTAAAGGTGGTGGCCTGACCGCACCGGCCCTGACCGAGAAAGACAAGGCCGACATCAAGCTGGCCGCGGAAATGGACCTCGACTACCTGGCCGTGTCCTTCCCGCGTGACGCCAGCGACATGGAATACGCGCGCAAGCTGCGTGACGAAGCCGGCGGCAGCGCCTGGCTGGTGGCCAAGATCGAACGCGCCGAAGCCGTTGCCGACGACGAGACCCTCGACAAGCTGATCGCCGCCTCCGACGCGGTGATGGTTGCCCGTGGTGACCTGGGCGTGGAAATCGGCGACGCCGAGCTGATCGCCATCCAGAAGAAGATCATCCAGCACGCCCGCCGCAACAACAAGGCGGTGATCGTGGCGACCCAGATGATGGAGTCGATGATCCAGAACCCGATGCCGACCCGCGCCGAAGTGTCCGACGTGGCCAACGCCGTGCTGGACAACACCGACGCGGTGATGCTGTCGGCCGAGAGTGCCGCCGGTGCCTACCCGATCGAAGCCGTCCAGGCCATGGCGCGCATCTGCCTGGGTGCCGAAAAGCACCCGACCAGCCAGAAGTCCAGCCACCGCCTGCACACCACCTTCGAGCGCTGCGACGAAAGTATCGCCCTGGCGGCCATGTACACCGCCAACCACTTCCCGGGCGTGAAGGCGATCATCGCCCTGACCGAGAGTGGCTACACCCCACTGATCATGTCGCGCCTGCGTTCGCACGTGCCGATCTTCGCCCTGTCGCCGCACCGCGCCACCCAGGCCCGAGCCAACATGTTCCGCGGCGTGTACCCTATCGCCTTCGACCCGGCCTCGCTGCCGGCCGACAAGGTGAGCCAGGCAGCGGTCGACGAACTGCTCAAGCGTGGCCTGGTGGAGCAAGGTGACTGGGTAATCCTGACCAAAGGTGACAGCTACCACACCATCGGTGGCACCAATGGCATGAAGATCCTGCATGTCGGTGATCCGCTGGTCGGTTGATCCTGCTTGAAAGGGGGCCGCTTTGCGGCCCTTCGCGGGTAAACCCGCTCCCACAGGTGCAGCACCAGCCTCGGGCCTGCTACTAACACTGTGGGAGCGGGTTTACCCGCGAACAGGCCGGTACGATCAACACAAATACCTCAGGCATGCTCGACAAACACATCAGCAAAAACCTGCCCTCGCGGCACCCCGGCAATGAACAACCGCCGGGCAAACCGCTCGACACTCCCCGGCGCCCCGCACACCAGCGCCACCGTCTGCCGCGATGAAGGTCGCAACCCGGCCAACGCCTCATCCAGTTGCTCCGCCAGTATCAACTCGACATCCACATTCGCCATCTCCCGCAACGGCTCGGCCAGATAATGCCCTGCGCCCTCGCGCGCCACATGCATGACCCTGATTTCCCCGCGATGCCTCTGCCGCACTGCCTCGCGCAAGATGCCCCACAACGGCGCCAGCCCGGTGCCCGCCGCCAGCAACCACAGTGGCCGCTGCTGCCAGTCCGGGTCGTAATGCAAGGCACCGCCCCTGAGCTCGCCCAGGCGCAACACATCACCCAACTGCAAACCACGGGCCTTGTCGCAAAAGGCGCCGGGGCGCTGGCAGTCGATATGAAACTCGAGGAAATCATCTTCGCCCGGCAGGCTGGCCAAGGAGTAAGGCCGCGCTACCGCGCCATTCCACAGCACCACATGCTGCCCCGCCTGGTAACGCATTGCCCGCTCGGGCCGCAGCCGCATGCGCAACACATCGCCGAACCAGTCCAGTGCACAGACCTGGGCCGGCACGCCATCCTGCAGCGGGTCGAACAATGCCACGCGCAGGTCCTCGGCTACCCGGCACTGGCAGGCCAGGCGCCAGCCCTGGGCATACTTGTCCTGCGCCAGGGCCTCGGGCATGGCATCCAGCGGTTGCCCGCCCTGGCAGTGCACCAGGCAGGCATGGCAGCTGCCGGCGCGGCAACTGTAAGGCACGTTCAGCCCGGCGTCGTTCAGGGCATCGAGCAGGTTGCTGCCGGTCGGCACCGCCCAGCGGCGCTCGCCCACGCAAAGTTCGGGCATGGTCGGTCTTTCTCCATCAGTCATGAGGCCACTGTATGCCAAGCGGGCTATGGCAGCAAAAAGGATGCCCAAGCCGGGCCGACTATGGTCCAGACCACTCGCAGGTGTTTCACGCGGTAAGGCACGCTATACTGCCGCGCCCTTTTGCGTCGGCCATGCTGCCGGCGCGCCTTTGCAAGGCGTTTCGACACGCTGGTCGGCACCGTCGAGCGTCTATATGAATGTTCCCGTCTTTAAGAGGAGCGCGCTGCATGACCGTGATCAAGCAAGACGACCTGATTCAGAGCGTCGCCGACGCCCTGCAATTCATCTCGTACTACCACCCCGTCGATTTCATCCAGGCCATGCACGAGGCCTATCTGCGTGAAGAGTCGCCTGCTGCGCGCGATTCCATCGCCCAGATCCTGATCAACTCGCGCATGTGCGCCACCGGCCACCGCCCGATCTGCCAGGACACCGGTATCGTCACCGTGTTCGTGCGCGTGGGCATGGACGTGCGCTGGGACGGCGCCACCCTGAGCGTCGACGACATGATCAACGAGGGTGTGCGTCGCGCTTACAACCTGCCTGAAAACGTCCTGCGTGCGTCGATCCTGGCCGACCCGGCCGGTGCCCGCAAGAACACCAAGGACAACACCCCGGCAGTGATCCACTACTCCATCGTCCCCGGCGACAAGGTCGAGGTCGATGTCGCAGCCAAGGGCGGCGGCTCGGAGAACAAGTCGAAGATGGCCATGCTCAACCCGTCCGACTCGATCGTCGACTGGGTCCTGAAGACCGTCCCGACCATGGGCGCTGGCTGGTGCCCGCCTGGCATGCTCGGCATCGGCATCGGCGGTACCGCCGAGAAGGCCGCGGTCATGGCCAAGGAAGTGTTGATGGAGTCCATCGACATCCACGAACTGAAAGCCCGTGGCCCGCAGAACCGCCTGGAAGAAATCCGCCTGGAGCTGTTCGAGAAGGTCAACCAGCTGGGCATCGGCGCCCAGGGCCTGGGTGGCCTGACCACCGTGCTCGACGTCAAGATCATGGACTACCCGACCCATGCCGCTTCGCTGCCGGTGTGCATGATCCCCAACTGCGCCGCCACCCGCCACGCCCACTTCGTGCTCGATGGCTCCGGCCCGGCCGAGCTGGAAGCGCCGTCGCTGGACGCCTACCCGGAAATCGTCTGGGAAGCCGGGCCGAGCGCCCGCCGCGTCAACCTCGACGCCATCACCCCGGAAGAAGTCGCCAGCTGGAAGCCGGGCGAAACCATCCTGCTCAACGGCAAGATGCTGACCGGCCGCGATGCCGCGCACAAGCGCATGGTCGAAATGCTCAACCGTGGCGAAGAGCTGCCGGTGGACCTGAAAGGCCGCTTCATCTACTACGTCGGCCCGGTCGACCCGGTCGGTGACGAAGTGGTAGGCCCGGCCGGCCCGACCACCGCCACCCGCATGGACAAGTTCACCCGCCAGATCCTCGAGCAGACCGGCCTGCTGGGCATGATCGGCAAGTCCGAGCGCGGCCCTGCCGCCATCGAAGCGATCAAGGACAACAAGGCCGTGTACCTGATGGCCGTCGGCGGCGCTGCCTATCTGGTGGCCCAGGCCATCCGCAAGTCGAAGGTCCTGGCCTTTGCCGAGCTGGGCATGGAAGCGATCTACGAGTTCGAGGTCAAGGACATGCCGGTGACCGTCGCCGTGGACAGCAACGGTGAGTCGGTACACATCACTGGCCCTGCGCTGTGGCAGAGCAAGATTGCCCAGAGCCTGGCAGTCGAAGTGAAGTAAGCCTGATGTAACAGTGTCGCCTTCTTCGCGGGTAAACCCGCTCCCACAGGGACAGCACAAGCCTCAAGGCTGCGCGATACATGTGGGAGCGGGTTCACCCGCGAAGAGGCCGCCCCTGTTCTACACAATTCTTTCGAACTGCTCCGGCCAGTCCCTTCGGGTAAACACCTGCCCTTCCCGCCTCACCCGCCGCACTTCCTCCAGATCCACCTCACACACCAGCCACTGGCTGCAAAGCGGACTCAGCTCTTCACTCAGCGCCACCACCCCATCCCCCGGCATTCCATGATCCGGCGGCACGAACAACCCTGCCCGGCCGATATTCTCGTCCAGCGCCGGCGACCATGGCGCCAACCCCACCGTAGGGCTCTGCAACACGGCAATCTGGTTCTCCAGTGCCCGCGCCTGCGCGCCAATGCGCACCCGGTGGTAACCCGCCTCGGTGTCGGTACAACTCGGCGCCAGGATCAGGTCGGCACCACCCTCGGCCAGGCGCCGGGCCAGCATCGGGAATTCGTTGTCGTAGCAGATCAGGATCCCCAGGCGCCCCAGTTCGGTTTCAAACACCTGCAGCCCCTGGCCCGCGGCTATGTCCCACTGCTCCCGCTCGAAACGGGTCATCATCAGCTTGTCCTGGTGGCCCAGCACACCCTTGGGGCCGAACAGCCAGGCACGGTTACGGTAGCGCCCATCGCTGTCCAGCACCGGTACGCTGCCCGGTTGCAGGTAGATCCCCCAGCGCCTGGCAATGCTCTCGCACAGCGCCTTCCAGGGCTCGATCAGCGGCTGGATACCGGTGATGGAAGCCTTCAGGTCACCCCGCTGCTCGCCACTCAGCTGCCCGCTGAGCACCAGCCCGGCGTACTCCGGCAACAGCAGCAGGCGAGCCCCCGCCTCCACCGCCTCGGCGCACAGGCCTTGCAGGTGGTCGGCGTAGGCGTCCCAGGTTTCATGCAGCTCGATGGCGTATTGGCAGGCCGCCAGGCGGATCATATCGGCAGTTCCTTGAGCCAGAACGACATCAGCTTGTCGGAGCTTTCCTGCTCGTCCAGGTCACGCCAGGCATAGCTGGTGCGCAGCGACGGGTCGTGGAGGAAGCCGCGATTGCGCCAAAAGCCGTGCAACGGCTTGTAGTCCGCTGGCCGCCGGGGGTGCACACCTGGCCGCTCGACCGCGCAGAACGCGCAGTAATCGAATTCGGCCAGCTTGTGTGCGTAAGACTCGCGCTCGATGAAAAAGCGCACCCCAAGGCCCTGGCCACGGTACTCGGGCAGTACCACCGATTCACCGAAGTAGTACACGCTGGCCGGGTCGCGCCCCTGGGCCAGGAACGGCTGCTGGAACTCGGCAGCGACATCGACCAGCGGCAGGCCGGTGGAGGCGCCGACCACTTTGCCGTCGTCCAGCGCCAGCACCACCAGGCTGCGCCCGGAGCGGGCATAGGTGGCCAGGTAGTCGGCCTCGTACTCCGGGGTGCCGTCATAAAGGTAGGGAAACTCGCGGAACACGGTAAGGCGCAGGCGAGCGAGGTCATCGATGTAAGGCGCGATAGCGGCGCCGTGCAACAGGCGTATTTCCATGCTTGGCGGTCGTTTTGTCGATGTGGA
This sequence comes from Pseudomonas persica, assembly GCF_900291015.1. Lineage (GTDB taxonomy): Bacteria > Pseudomonadota > Gammaproteobacteria > Pseudomonadales > Pseudomonadaceae > Aquipseudomonas. The sequence continues at coordinate 175,906 of NZ_OLKL01000014.1, read as the reverse complement.
TGACGCGCTCGGCTAAGCCGGGCTTGAGGGGAAACCCTATCATCCGGAGCAACGACCCGCCTTTTCCCTCCACGACAGGTATTGTTCCATGACCGCTACCGAACTGGTAAATGCTTACTACGCCGCCTTCAACGCCGGCGACATGCCGGCCTTTCTCGCCCTGCTCAGCGAGGATGTGATTCACGACATCAACCAGGGCGAGCGGCAGATGGGCAAGGCCCGGTTTGCTGCGTTCATGGACAAGATGAACCGCTGCTACCGTGAACGCCTGGCCGATATCGTGGTGATGCAGAACGCCGACGGCAGCCGCGCGGCGGCGGAGTTCACCGTGCATGGGGAATATCTGGCCGATGACGAAGGGTTGCCGGCGGCCAACGGGCAGACCTATGTGCTGCCGGCAGGGGCGTTCTTCTATATCCATTGCGGGAAGATTGCCCGGGTGACCAACTACTACAACCTCAATGACTGGGTTGAGCAGGTGAGGTAGGCCTGCTTTCAATGTATTGCCTGAACCGGCCCTTTCGCGGGTGAACCCGCTCCCACAGGGACCCCACATAACTTGAGAGCAGTGAGGTACTGTGGGAGCGGGTTTACCCGCGAAGAGGCCCGGTCAGGCGATACGGGTGCCCAGCACCTTGAGGAATGCCGCCAGCCACACCGGGTGCGCCGGCCATGCCGGTGCCGTCACCAGGTTGCCGTCCACATGCGCCTGGTCCACCGCGATATCGATGAATGTCCCGCCCGCCAGACGCACTTCCGGCGCACAGGCCGGGTAAGCACTGCATTCACGCCCATCCAGCACGCCGGCCGCCGCCAGCAACTGGGCACCATGGCATACCGCCGCGATCGGCTTGCCGGCCTGGTCGAACGCCCGCACCAGCTCCAGCACCCGCTCATCCAGGCGCAGGTACTCCGGTGCACGGCCACCAGGGATCAGCAGCGCGTCATAACTCTCGGCACGCACCCGCACGAAATCATAGTTCAGGGCAAAGTTGTGCCCTGGCTTTTCGCTGTAGGTCTGTTCGCCCTCAAAATCATGAATCGCGGTACGTACGGTCTGCCCCGCGAGCTTTTCCGGGCACACCGCATGCACCGTGTGCCCGACCATGCTCAGCGCCTGGAACGGCACCATGACCTCGTAATCTTCGACGTAGTCGCCAACCAACATGAGAATTTTCTTCGCCGTCATCGCACCCACTCCTTCGATTGCCTTGAGCCAATCACTGCACGATAGCCGCTCTCAGTCGCGACGGTCGAGCAGGTTGACCACCAACCGGTCCAGCCAGCCCCACACCCGCTGCTTCACCCGACGCCACAGCGGCCGCGCATTCCAATGGCCGAGGTCAACCACCTCGCTCAAGGCGAAATCACGCTCGAAGCTGGCCTGCACGGCAGCCGTAAGGGGCGGGTCGAGTGCCTCGATATTGGCCTCGAGGTTGAAACGCAGGTTCCAGTGATCGAAGTTGCACGAGCCGATACTGACCCAGTCGTCGATCAGCACCATTTTCAGGTGCAGGAAACACGGCTGGTACTCGTAGATGCGCACCCCGGCGCGCAGCAAACGCGGGTAATAGCGATGCCCGGCGTAACGTACCGAGGGGTGATCGGTGCGCGGCCCGGTCAGCAGCAGCCGCACATCGACGCCCTTGCCGGCAGCCCGGCGCAGCGACCGGCGCACGCTCCAGGTCGGCAGGAAGTAAGGTGTAGCCAGCCACACTCGCTGCTTGCCGCTGTTGATCGCCCGCACCAGCGAATGCAGGATGTCCTGGTGCTGGCGGGCGTCGGCATAGGCCACCCGGCCCATGCCCTGCCCCTGCGCAGGTACCTTGGGCAGGCGCGGCAGGCCAAAGCCCTCGGCGGGGCGCCAGGCGGTACGACGGTTGTTGGCGTGCCACTGGCGGTCGAACAGCAACTGCCAGTCGTTCACCACCGGCCCCTGCATCTGCACCATCACCTCGTGCCATTCACTGGTCGCCTCGCCCGGCGTCCAGAACTCGTCGGTGACGCCCGTGCCGCCCACCACGGCCCAGCGCTCATCCACCAGCAGCAGCTTGCGGTGATCGCGGTACAGGTTGCGCAGGCCACGCTTCCAGCGCAGGCGGTTGTACCAGCGCAGGTACACACCTGCGTGCAGCAGGCGCTGACGCAACTTGCTGTTGAACGCCAGCGAGCCATAGTCGTCGAACAGACAGCGCACCCGCACGCCGCGTCGAGCGGCCTGCTCCAGTGCTTCGACCACCGCATCCGCGCAGTCACCGGCCTCGACCAGGTACAGCTCCAGGTCGACCTGGAACTCGGCGCGCATGATCGCCAGGAGCATGCGCGGAAAAAACTCGGGGCCGTCAATCAACAGTTCGAACTGGTTGCCATCCCGCCAGGGAAAGACCGGCCCTGGCATGTCAGCGGGCGGTGAAGATCAGCACCGCGCTAACCGGCACCGATGGGTTGATGGACTTGAGCCCGGCGAACTTGCGCAGGCGTTGCAAGCCTGGCAGCAGGCCGAAATCCTCGGCGCGTAGCACCAGCGGCTCGAGGGTCACCACCTGGAAGCGTCGCTCGTCCAGGCGGGTGGCCAGCAGCAAGGCGTTGTAGCTGTGCGACTGGCCATGCAAGGTCACGGTCAGCGGCAGGCGCAGCTCGATCTGGGCACCGTTGGCCAGGTCGTTGATTGGCCGCAGGTCCAGTTGCGCCTGCACCTTGGCTTCGGCAAAGCGCTCGACCTCGAACAGGTCCTCGCGCATGCGTTCGTCCCGCAACGGAATGCCACTGCTCACCGAGTCCATCTCGATGCTCAGGCCGGCAACGCCCTTGCGGTCGACTGTGCCATGCAGCACCAGAAAGCGGTGCACTTCGGCGGTGTTACCGTTCTTGCCGGTAATGAACGAAAGGCGCGAAGACTCGCCATCGAGGTGCCAGTTGGCGTGGGCGGGCAGGCAAAAAGCCAGCAACAAGGCGGGCAGCAGGCGGGGCAGCTTGAACATGACAGATCTCGTGAAACCAGGCCGCCAACCTTACCCGCCCGCCTTCACGGCAGCAAGCGGCAGCCCTCGCGCGGGCCGTGCCAGGCGGCCTGGTTGCGTCGGCCCAGGCCTTCGGCGGTGACGTGCCGCTGTTGGCTGTCTTCCTCCAGCAGGCTCAGCGGCAGCCATTGCTTCACGTAGCCTTGGCAATACGCCGGCTCGAAACCCATGACGAAGCGGCACGAGCAATATTCCTTGGCCGAGTAGGCCGAAAGGATGCCGGGAAAGTCCGCCAGGGCCTGACGCTCGTGCCAGGCCCAGTACACCAGTCCCAGCAACACCAGCAGCACTACCCGCTTCATGCCCCCTCCCCGGCCAGCGCCGCCAGTATCCGCTTGAGTAGTTCGTCGTGCTGGTAGCTGCCGTCACGGTCATCGGCATAACGCACGATCACCAGCTTTTGCGCGGGCAACACGTACAGCGCCTGCCCCCAGTGGCCAAGGGCTGCATAGGTGTCTGCAGGCGCACTCGGCCAAGGCCGGGCAGCGTCGGCCAGCGGCTGGTTGAGCCACCAGTGGCCGCCGGGGTTAGCCTCGCCGGGCACCGCTTCGGCCTCGGCGAACGGCGTGCGGTTGAAGGCCACCCAGGACTTGGGCAGCAATTGCCGATCCTGCCAGCGCCCGTCGCGCTGCATCAGCAGGCCGATGCGCGCCAGGTCGCGCGCGCTGAGGTACAGGTAGGACGACCCCACGTAGGTACCCGCCCGGTCACGCTCCCATACCGCACTGTCGATCCCCAAAGGGGTGAACAACGCATGCCAGGGGTAGTCGGGGTACTGACCGGCATCAAGCATGCCGCGCAGCGCGGCGGCCAGCAGGTTGCTGTCGCCACTGGAATAGAGAAACCGTCGGCCTGGGCTGGCCACCGTTTCCCGCGCTGCCGTATAGGCCGCCATGTCCGCGCGGCCACGGGTATACAGCATGGCCACCACCGAGGACTTGAGCGGGGCGAACTCGTAGTCTTCCTGCCAGTTCAGACCGCTGGCCCAATGCAGCAGGTCGGCCATGCGCACGTCAGGATGGGTATGCATGGCCGGGTAGAAGCGGACGACCGGGTCCTGCAGCTGGAAGCGGCCTTCGCTCTGGGCTACACCCAGTAAAGTGGCAAGGACGCTCTTGCTGATCGACCAGGTAAGGTGCGCGGTGGCAGCACTGGTCGGAGGGGCGTAGCGTTCGTGGAGAATGCGACCGTCGCGAATGATCAGCAGCGCGTCGGTGCGGATGCCGCTGCGCGCGGCAGTGCGGGCGGGAAAGGCGTAGGCGTCGACGGCTTGCCAGTCGAGGGGGGCAGGGTTGGTAGACCAGTCGGGTTCTGGCCAGTCCTCGGCCCAGGCGCAACCCGTAACCAGCGTCAGAATGACCCACAGTGCTTTCATCGTGATCGCCTTTATGGGGCTGCTTTGCAGCCCCGGGATTCATCGGTTCACACAAGCCTACCGGCCACTCATGACAATCCCGCAGCAGCCCACGCCTTGTTCAGCCGCTTCTCCCGCGCCGCTGCCGCCAGCGCCATCACCCCCTGGTCACGCTGCCAGATCTGCGCCCAATGCGCCGGCCCCGCCGCCAACGCGGCGTCGATCTCCCCCCGCAGCGCCTGGAACTGTGCAAACAATCCCCCCAGCAACAAGTGGCAGCCAACGCTATCGGCACACTGCCGGCTACCCTCGGCACACCCGGCCAGCAGCCCAAGCAACTGCAGGCGCAGGGCCTGCGGCCAGGCGCACGCCTGCCCCACGCCATACAACCAGGCCGTCAACGCCGTAAGCACATACAGGTCCTCCAGCGAACGGAACGGCTTCACATAGGCATCCCAACCATCACCAGCCAGCAACTCGCATGCAGCCTGCTCCAGCACCAGTCGCCCATGGCCCACCTCCGGCATCAGCGGCAGGGTAGGCAGCGCTTCCAGCGTCACCCCTGGCTCCCCGGGGTAGACCACCGCCAGGTTCAACTGCGGCGCCGCCCCCGCCGCCTCGCTGCGCGCGGCCACCAGCAGCCACTCCGCCTCCAGGCCCGCAGTGACGAAGTCCTTGCTGCCGCTCAGCCGCAAGCCGTCCAGGCGCGTGCGCATGTCAGCCGGTCGCACGCTGCGCCGTTCGGTGGCACACAGGGCACCAAGGCTGGGTGGAGCACTGGGCCACAGCACGCGCAAGGCGGCCTGGTAGCCGACCAGAAAAGCCAGGCCCGGGGTGGCCATCGCGCGCCCACCGAGCACCGCCAGCTCAAACGGGGCAACCGGGCCCAGGCGCTCGAGCAGCACGGCATAGGTTTCGCCCAGGGTGCCCGTCAGCGCTTGGCGAAGCGGGTCGTTGAGTCGTTGCAGCCAGGCCATCGGTCGGCTCCTTGCTGAGGGGATTTCAGTTAAGACTCAAGGGGTGTCACGCAAGCATCACCAAAGATTCACAGGGGTGACACCCGGTCTACCTAGGCTGACTTTGCACAACAAAGCCGACCGGCCGCAACCCTTCATGGCTGGCTTATGGAGACTCGTAATGACTCGGATCGCTCACGCTGGCGACAACAGCACCGAACGCCGTCTGCAAGCCGAACGCCTGGTTGGCGCCGCGGCCCTGCAAGAAGCCCAGGCCCTGCGCTACAAAGTGTTCAGCGCCGAATTCAAGGCCAGGCTCAAAGGTGCCGAACAAGGCCTGGACATGGACGCCTATGACGTGCACTGCCGCCATATTGGCGTACGCGACCTGAGCACCGGTGAACTGGTTGCCACCACCCGCCTGCTCGACCATCAGGCCGCCAGCAGCCTGGGCCGCTTCTATAGCGAAGAAGAATTCAGCCTGCATGGCCTGTTGCAATTGCAGGGCCCGATCCTCGAGCTGGGCCGCACCTGCGTAGCCCCCGACTACCGCAACGGCGGCACCATTGCCGTACTTTGGGGCGAACTGGCCGAAGTGCTCAACGAAGGCCGCTACAGCTACCTGATGGGCTGCGCCAGTATCCCCATGCAGGATGGCGGGGTGCAGGCCCACGCGGTGATGCAGCGCCTGCGTGACCGCTACCTGTGCACCGAGCACCTGCGTGCCGAACCGAAGAACCCGCTGCCCAAACTGGCCCTGCCAAACAACGTCATCGCCGAAATGCCACCGCTGCTCAAGGCGTACATGCGCCTGGGCGCGAAGATCTGCGGCGAGCCGTGCTGGGACGAAGACTTCCAGGTGGCCGACGTGTTCATCCTGCTCAAGCGCGACGAGCTGTGCCCGCGCTATGCCCGCCACTTCAAGGCAGCGGTCTGATGCCGAAGTTGCGGGTACTGGCCCGCCTGTCTCGACTGCTGCTGGTACTGCTGCTGGGCACGTTGATGGCCAGCGTGATCGCCCTGGGCGAACGCCTGGGGTTCAAGGCGTCCATCGAGCGCCGCCAACGCTGGACCTGCCTGTTCATGAAGCGCCTGGTCGCGGCCCTGCCCTTCGATGTGCGGGTAGTCGGCGAGCTGCCGCAACGGCCGATGCTGTGGGTCAGCAACCATGTGTCCTGGACCGATATCCCCCTACTCGGCATGCTGCTGCCGCTGTCGTTCCTGTCCAAGGCCGAGGTGCGCCACTGGCCGGTGGCCGGCTGGCTGGCGGAAAAGGCCGGCACCCTGTTCATCCGCCGTGGCGGGGGCGACAGCCAGCGCCTGCGTGAACAGATCGCCGGGCAACTGGGCCGTTCCCGACCGTTGCTGATCTTCCCGGAAGGCACAACCACCAGCGGCCGCACCCTGCGCACCTTCCATGGCCGCCTGCTGGCGGGCGCCATCGACCGTGGCGTGGCGGTGCAACCGGTTGCCATCCAGTACCTGCGCGATGGGCAGATCGACCCGATTGCGCCGTTCATCGGTGATGATGACCTGGTGTCGCACCTGATGCGCCTGTTTGCCCAGCCGCGAGGCGAGGTTTGCATTAACCTGCTGCAGCCGATCGGCACTGTGGGCAAGGAGCGAGCGGTGCTGGCATTGCAGGCGCAGCAGGCGATTCACCTGGCGTTGTTCGGGGTTGAAGAGGTTGAGCTGGCGTCACGGCGGCAGGCGCGGGCAGCCTGAACTATTGCACTGCCAGTACCGGCCTCTTCGCGGGTAAACCCGCTCCCACAGGGGAAGATGGCGCTGTACCTGTGGGAGCGGGTTCACCCGCGAAGAAGCTGGCGCAGGACTAACTGTCAGACAACCGGCCAGCCGCTGCAAACACCTGCAACTGCGGATAAAACGCCCTGAAGTCCGCCAGCAAAGGCTCATACAGCCGCTCAAGCTCACCCATCACCCCAACCATCCCCTCCGGCCGCGACAAGCGCCGGGCAATGCCGTTGAACACCTGTTCCAGCGTGGCAAAATCGCCATAGGCCCCCAACCAGTCATCCGCCGCCATGAACGGCGCAATCCGCGCCAGCCGCCCCGGCAACTCGGGCTCCGCGAGCAACACCCGATAAAACTCCCCGGTGAACTGCTGCAGCGGTTGCTCGGCATAATCCCGCCAATGCCGCGCCAGGCAATGGTCGAAAAACACATCCAGAACGATGCCGGCAAAACGCCGCCGTTGCCGTGGGAAGCGCGCCAGTGCCGCCAGCACCAACGGGTGCTGGTCGGTATAGCTGTCGATATGCCGGTGCAGACGGATGGCCGCCTCCAGCGCAGGCGGGAAGCGCCCTTCCAGCGAGCCTTTGACGAAGTCACCATACAGGCTGCCAAGCAGCTGTTGCGGCGCTGGGCCGCCCAAGTGCAGGTGTGCGAGGTAGTTCATGAGCGCAGTCTAACACTACCGACCCGTATATCGTCATAACGCGATATAACGATTGGCACTCAGCTCAGAACCTCTTCATATTTGTATATCGAGAAACCACGATTTATATTTCGCCCCATCGCGATATACCGCTACAACGAGCCTCAACCCATGCCTCTCGATCTCGACGAAATCATCAAAGCGCTGGCCCACCCGGTCAGGCGAGAAATCCTCAGCTGGCTGAAGGACCCGGCAACGCAATTTCCCGACCAGTACCACAGCACCGAGAACGGTGTGTGTGCCGGGCAGATCGACCAACGCTGCGGCCTGTCGCAGTCAACCGTCTCCGCCCACCTGGCCACCCTGCAGCGCGCCGGACTTATCAGCAGCCAGAAGATCGGCCAATGGCACTTCTTCAAACGCAACGAAGCCACCATCCAGGCGTTTCTCGAACAACTGCGCCAAGCACTCTGAACAGGCAGGTAACCGTCATGACCACGCTTTTCGATCCAATCACCCTGGGCGACCTGCAACTGCCCAACCGCATCATCATGGCCCCGCTCACCCGCTGCCGGGCCGACGAAGGCCGCGTGCCCAACGCGCTGATGGCCGAGTATTACGTGCAACGCGCCAGCGCCGGGCTGATTCTCAGCGAGGCAACCTCGGTCAGCGCCATGGGCGTCGGCTATCCGGATACCCCCGGTATCTGGAACGACGAGCAGGTACGTGGCTGGAACAATGTGACCAAGGCCGTGCATGCCGCCGGCGGGCGCATCTTCCTGCAACTGTGGCACGTTGGCCGCATCTCCCACCCCAGCTACCTGAACGGTGAACTGCCGGTGGCCCCCAGCGCGATCCAGCCCAAGGGCCATGTAAGCCTGGTGCGCCCGCTCAGTGACTACCCCACCCCGCGCGCGCTGGAAACCGAAGAAATCATCGACATCGTCGAGGCCTACCGCAGCGGTGCCGAGAATGCCAAGGCGGCCGGTTTCGATGGCGTGGAGATCCACGCTGCCAACGGTTACCTGCTCGACCAGTTCCTGCAGAGCAGCACCAACCAGCGTACCGACCGCTACGGCGGCTCGCTGGAAAACCGTGCGCGCCTGCTGCTTGAGGTGACCGATGCGGCCATCGCGGTATGGGGCGCGAACCGCGTGGGCGTGCATCTGGCGCCGCGTGCCGATGCCCATGACATGGGCGATGCCGACCGTGCCGAAACCTTTACCTACGTGGCCCGAGAACTGGGCAAGCGGGGCATTGCCTTCATCTGCTCGCGGGAAAAGCAAGCCGATGACAGCATCGGCCCCCTGATCAAAGAAGCATTTGGTGGCCCGTACATTGTCAATGAGCGGTTTGACAAGGCCAGTGCCAATGCGGCCCTGGCCAGTGGCAAGGCCGACGCCGTAGCGTTTGGCGTGCCGTTCATCGCCAACCCCGACCTGCCGGCGCGGCTGGCGGCGGATGCGCCGTTGAACGAGGCACGACCGGAGACTTTCTATGGCAAGGGGCCGGTGGGGTATATCGACTATCCGCGGTTGTGATTGAGGGCCATTCGCGGGCAAGCCCGCGAAGAAGGCTCAGGTGATCTCAGGGCCGGGCGTTGATCTGCTGCTGCAGGTTCTGGATCTGGCTCTGCAAGGTATTCAGGTTGCGGGTCGTCTGCGCCCGGAAGGCGTCGAATTCCTGCACCGAAGCACCACCCGCCGACGAAGCAGCCGGGCGGTTGTCGATCTGGCTCTTGAGCACCAGGATGTCCTGCTCCAGGTCCTGGATGGCCGCGCTCGGGTTACCCTGCTTCTTCAGCGCCGCCACCTCGCTGCCCAGGCTCTTGAGCTGCCCTTCCAGCTTGGCGCCATCCACCTGCGTGGCCTTCAGCGCAGCAACCTGTTCGTTCAGGCCCTTGAACTGGGTATCCAGCTTGCCACCATCGACCTGGCCCGAGCGCAACGCAGCCAGCTCGCCATTCACCAGCTTCAACTGCGCCTGCAACTGGCTTTGCAGCTCGGTCACGGCCTTCTGCTGTTCACGGGTATCGGCCAGCACCTGCTCCAGGCGCTTGCCCAGGTCGCCGGTCTGCCCGGCCACACCCTTCTGCAACTGGCGTAGCTGCAGCTTCAGCGCCTCGCTGTTGGTAGTGGCGCCGGACTCGCTGGCTGCCACCTTACCACTGATCGCCTGCAGGCGCCCGGCCGCCTCTTCGCTGATGCGGGCAAAGCTTTCCTGAGTCGCCACCAGTTGCTGCTCCATCAGCGAGATCTGCTGGAAGCTCCACCAGCCAAGGCCCGCCAAGGCGATGAACGAGGCCCCGAGCAATGCCCACAGCGGCGCCGTGCTGGCACCGCGAGCGGCTTTCTGGCGGCTGCGCACCACATGCGCCGGCATCAGTTCGTCATCGTCAGGGGTGCCGGCCCGCAGGGTAGGCACGTCATCGTAGTCATCGTGAGCATGGTTACGCATGGATACATTCAACCGCGGTAGTCGCAAAGAGGCACGAGTATAAACCGCCAGCGCGGTGCGTTGATGTCCATTGTCGGCCCGACGGTTTCACTGCCCCGGCGGCAGATGCTTCCACCAGGCACAGAATTCATCCAGCGCCGTCCACAGGCTGACCTTGGGCTGGTAGTCCAGGTACTGCCGGGCGCGGCTGATATCCAGGGTGAAATCGCGGCTCATCACCTGCATCCCGAGGCGCGACAGGGTCGGTTGCGGTCGCCCCGGCCACAACATGCAGGCCGCCTCGTTCAGCGCGGCCAGGCTGTAGGCCAGACCGTAGGAACGGTAACGGGTAACTTGCGGCAGCTGCATCTGACGCATTACGTAGTTGACCACGTCCCACAGCGGCAGCGGCTGGCCGTTGCTGATGTTGTAGGCCTGGCCCAGCGCCCGGTCGTCGGCGAACAGGGCGCTGAGCAGCGCTTCGTTGAGGTTGTGCATACTGGTGAAATCGACTTTGTTCAGGCCGTTGCCGATGATCGCCACGCGACCTTTGCGCTGCATCTGCATCAACCGCGGGAAGATACTGGCATCGCCGGCGCCGGTGACGAAGCGCGGGCGCAGCGCCAGCACCTCGAGGCCGAACTCCTGGGCACCGAACACTTTCTGCTCGGCCATGTACTTGGTCTGCCCGTAGTGGTCGTGGAAGCGGCGCGGCACCTGCTCTTCACGGATGTCCAGGCGCGAGCAGCCATTGAAGTAGATCGACGGCGACGACAGGTGCACCAGGCGTCGTACGTGCTCCTTCAAACAGCCCTCGACGACGTTTTCGGTGACCACCACGTTGCCTTGGTAGAAGTCCTGATAGCGCCCCCAGTTGCCCACCGCGCCAGCGCAGTGCACCACCGCCTCGATGCCCTGGCACAGGCGGCGGGCCAGCTCGGCATCCCCCAGGTCGCCAGGGATGAACTGGGCGCCGCGCTTGACCAGGTGCTCGACCCCTTCGGCTCGACGGCCGCTGACCCGCACGTCCAGGCCCTGCTCCAGGGCAAAGCGCGCAAAGCGCCCGCCAATGAAGCCACTCGCGCCGGTGACCAGAATTCGCATGTAAGACTCCGTCTTGCCAGATTTCAGATGCAACTGACGCCAGCCGTGGCTACAAGGGCACCAGCCATTGCTGTGCGGTGTGCCGCAGGTGGTCGGTCAGTTGCGCGAGCAGCTGCCCGCCATTGCGCCAATGATGCCAGTACAGCGGCACATCGATGGGGGTATCGCTGCAGATTTCCACCAACTGGCCGCTGGCCAGTTGCTCGCGAGCCTGCAGTTCGGGCACCAGGCCCCAGCCCAGACCGGCTTCGGTCATGCGCAGGAAGCCTTCGGACGACGGGCACAAGTGGTGCAGGAAGCCGTCCTCGATGCCCAGCGATGCCAGGTAGCGGTGCTGCAGGAAGTCGTCCGGACCGTACACGATCGCCGGGGTACGGGCCAGGCGGCTGGCGGCGAAGCCCTGGGGAAAATGCCGCGCCATGAACCCGGGGCTGGCCAGCGCCCGGTAGCGCATGGCGCCCAGTGGCAGGCTGCGCGCCCCGGCCACCGGCCGCTCGCTGCCACACAGGCAGGCCGCCACTTCGCCCGCACGCATGCGTTTCAGGCCCACTTCCTGGTCTTCCACCACCAGGTCGGTCAGCACGTTCTGCTGTGCGCAGAAGTTGCCCACCGCTCTGGCCCACCAAGTGGCCAGGCTGTCGGCGTTGAGGGCGATGCGCAGGCGCTCCGGCATGCCCTCCTCGTCCAGCGCCGGCACCTGGCGCTGCAGGTCGCGTTCGAGCAGGCGCACCTGCTGCACATGATTGAGCAACTGGCGGCCGACTTCGGTCGGGCTGGGCGGTGTGGCACGCACCAGCACCGGCTGGCCGACCCGCGCCTCGAGCAGCTTGATGCGCTGGGAGATGGCCGACTGCGACAAGCCCAGCACCTGCGCCGCACGTTCGAAACCACCCTGTTCGATCACCGCGGCGAGGGCGGCCAGCAGTTTGTAGTCGAACATCGATTTTCCTAATGACGGATCAGCTCTATTTGTTTTTCTTATACAGCGTGATTCATCACAATGGCCAGCATCTTTTACGGCAATTCATTTCTGGAGAGCACGCCATGTGGCAAAGCTATCTCAACGGCATGCTCGTGGCCTTCGGCCTGATCATGGCCATCGGTGCACAGAACGCCTTCGTCCTCGCCCAGAGCTTGCGCCGCGAGCATCACCTGCCAGTGGCGGCACTGTGCATCATTTGTGACGCCATCCTGGTGGCAGCCGGGGTGTTCGGCCTGGCAACAGTGCTGGCGCACAACCCGACCTTGCTGGCGGTGGCTCGCTGGGGCGGCGCGGTGTTCCTGCTCTGGTACGGCGCCAAGGCTTTGCGCAGCGCCTGCGCCAGGCAGAGCCTGCAGCACCAGCAAGGCCAAGGCATGCGCTCGCGCCGTGCCGTGCTGCTCAGTGCCCTGGCAGTGACCCTGCTGAACCCGCACGTGTACCTCGACACAGTGTTGCTGATCGGCTCGCTGGGCGCCCAGCAGACTGCGCCTGGTGCCTACGTGGCCGGCGCCGCCAGTGCCTCGCTGCTGTGGTTCTCGACCCTGGCGCTCGGCGCGGCCTGGCTGGCACCGTGGCTGGCCCGGCCGGCGACCTGGCGCATGCTCGACCTGATGGTGGCGGTGATGATGTTCGCGGTGGCGGCGCAGTTGATCTTCAACTGACCTGAACGGCCCTATCGCCGGCAAGCCAGCCCCCACAGGGATATCACCGACCCCAGGCCTGGTGTATCCCTGTGGGGCTTGCCGGCGATGAGGCCCTGGCAGGCAAAACCAGAGACCACCGGTCGGCACTGCCCAACCGCTCCGGAACCTCTATTCCCTATCTTTGTTGCGTGGTTATGCGCCGGGCCCGGTGCTATGATCCAGCCCTTGCGTCGCAAAGAGTACAACCTCGCCGACGCTCATCGGGCCGCCCGTGATCGGCCTTGCGCAAACCGCAAACAGACCTGAATCAGGAGATCCACCATGGCTTTTGAATTGCCGCCGCTGCCGTACGCCCACGATGCCCTGCAGCCGCACATCTCCAAGGAAACCCTGGAGTATCACCACGACAAGCACCACAACACCTATGTCGTGAACCTGAACAACCTGGTCCCAGGCACCGAATTCGAAGGCAAGACCCTGGAAGAGATCGTCAAGAGCTCTTCGGGCGGCATCTTCAACAACGCCGCTCAAGTCTGGAACCACACCTTCTACTGGAACTGCCTGGCACCAAACGCCGGTGGCCAACCGACCGGTGCCCTGGCTGACGCCATCAATGCCGCCTTTGGTTCCTTCGACAAGTTCAAGGAAGAGTTCACCAAGACTTCGGTTGGCACCTTCGGCTCCGGCTGGGGCTGGCTGGTGAAGAAGGCTGACGGTTCCCTGGCCCTGGCCAGCACCATCGGCGCCGGCTGCCCGCTGACCAGCGGCGACACCCCGCTGCTGACCTGCGACGTCTGGGAACACGCTTACTACATCGACTACCGCAACCTGCGTCCGAAGTACGTCGAGGCGTTCTGGAACCTGGTCAACTGGGCCTTCGTTGCCGAACAGTTCGAAGGCAAGATCTTCAAGGCCTGAGTCATCCAGCCTTGAGACAGAACCCCGGCGCCACGCCGGGGCTCTTCGAAAATCCGATGCCAGTCCTCTGGTATCGGATTTTTTTTCGGGGCATGCGAGGGGCCAGGACGCCGTATTTTCAGGAAACGTACCGATCAAGCCAGCCAAGGCTATCTACAGTGGCACCCGTAGGCCGATACTCACATCCAACCCACCCTGCATACCCGCGCTGCTCCAGCGCCGCCAGCAACCCTGCAACATCCATCTGCCCCGTCCCCGGCTGATGCCGCCCCGGGCAGTCGGCCACCTGCACATGCACTGTCCGCTCAAAGAACTGCGCCAGCACATCGGCAGCATTTCCGGTCAGCAACTGTGCATGATAAAGATCAAGGATCAGCCCCATACCGGGATGCGCCTCCAGCACCCGCTGCGCCTTGCCGAAGTCGGACATGTAATACCCCGGCATTGCCTGCGTGCAGATCACCTCGATCAATGGCCGCAGCCCCTGGTCTTCAAAATACTTCACGGCATAGTCCAGGTTGCTCGCATACACCTTGTCGGCGCCATCCTCGTGGGTTACCCCGGACATCAGGTGCACATCCGCACACGCCAGTGCGCGGGCATAGCTGACGGCCTGGCGTAACCCGTCACGGAACTCGGGCTCCTTGCCTGCCACCGCGGCAATACCCTTGGAAACGCCAGCCGGCGCAGCGAACTGGACCAATGGCAACCCATATTGCGCCAGTTGATCAGCCAACAAACTCGCATCGAATTCATAGGGCGACGGGAATTCCACCGCACGAAATCCGGCGGCGGCAGCGGCTTCGATACGCTGCAGAAAAGGCAGTTCATTGAACTGGAAGCCGAGATGAGCATTGAATTTGAGCATGCGTATAGATCCATCCGTGTGTGGTATTTTCCTGCCCCCAGTCCGACCCGAATCTGCTGGATCGACTGAAGATAACCATTCGGAATACAGCCTGTGATAAAGAAAGATCTCGCCCTGCAGTTGGCCCCTCGCGTCATCGAGATGATCCGCGCCCGGTCGATGAAGGCCGGCGAGCCATTGCGCGAGCAGACCTTCGCCCAAGCCTTCGATGTCTCCCGCTCCCCCATTCGCAGGGTATTTGCCCTGCTCGCCGAGTGGAACATCGCGGTGCAGGAGCCCAATCGCGGCTACTTTCTGAAACAGGACGCCGGGCAGATCCAGGAAACCACTGTACCGCCCACCTGCGACCCATTCGAAGACTTCTACCTGCGCGTGGTGGACGACATCCTCAGCGGGGAAGTCCCTGCCGAATTCTTTGAGGCCCAATTACTGCGACGCTACTCCGTGCCCCGCGGGCAACTGCTCAAGGTCCTCAACCGGCTGGCCAGCGAAGCCATGGTCGAGCGCAAGCCCGGGCAAGGCTGGAGCCTTAACGAATTCGTACACAACGCCCAGACCCACATCCAGAGCTACCGCTTCCGCATGGCCATCGAGCCGGCCGCACTGCGCGAGCCAGGCTACAAGGTCAACCAGGCCGCATTTGCCAAAGCCCGAGAGCAACAGCAGGCCATGCTCGACGGCGAAATTCACCAGCTGTCACGTGCCCAACTGTTCGAAATTGGCGCCCAGTTTCACGAAATGATCGTGCAGTGCTCGGGCAATCTCTTCTTCATAGATGCCATACGCCGGCAAAACCAGCTCAGACGCTTCATGAGCTACAAAGCCAACGTCGACCGCAGTCGCCTGATGACGCAATGCCTGGAGCACCTGCACCTGCTCGACTTGATCGAGTCCGGTCGGCGTGAAGAAGCCGCTCAGTTTCTCTGGAAACATCTGGACGAAGTCGGCCGGCTCAAGACCCGTCAGGATGCCTTGCTGGAAAGCCAGCAGGCGTAACCCCTTCCCCCGCCTACCTTTCATTACCCGCGCGTTCAGATCAGGGAAGGCAGCTTAGACATTGCCTTCTTTTCACGCAAGATACAAAACAACCCTGAGATTCAGCGCCAGGAGTAAATTTCGCGCCACTTATTGTATTTCATTGAAAGAATAAGCAATTATGCGCGCCGCTCGGACGCACTGTGGCACCGAATCACACAGGGATGATTGCAATGAAACAAGGAACGTTGGCTAACGGGACGGGGGTCTCCAGCCTGCTGTTCGGGGTGTACACGATTCTGCTGGCCCTGCTTGGCCTGACGCTGGCCTGTCAGGGAAGCACGCTGGTCAGTGCCGGCGGCTCGCCTTACTACGCAATGATGGGTACCGCATTGCTGCTGTCAGCCGCACTCATGGGCCTGAAGAAGTCGCTCGGCATCTATCTCTACGGTGCAGCATCCCTGGCCACCTACGGCTGGGCAATCTGGGAATCCGGCTACAACGGCTGGGCCTATATCCCACGTCTGGCATGGCTGGTACTTCTCAGTGTGATCTTTCTGGCCTTCTGGCCTCTTGTCCGGCGCGACTTTGCCAAAGTCAACAAGGCACTGTATTTCAGCATCATGGGGGGGCTGCCGCTGCTGATGGCGGCCACCATCCTGACACCGCTGTTCTTCCCCAACACCGTTCACCTGGCCGACTCGCCCGCTATCACCGCGCATACACAGCAACCCTTCAGCCGCAGTACGGTGACCTCACCGGACGCCAATGTCGCCGCGTCGCACGACAAGACCAACTGGACCGCCTATGCCGGCTCCAACCTCGGCAACCACTATTCCGCTGCGGCGCAGATTACCCCAAGCAACGTTTCCGGCCTGGTCAAGGCCTGGGAGTATCATCATGGCGATGTGAAACAGCCTGGCGAAAAAACCAAGTATCTGAACGAGGCCACGCCAATCAAGGTTGGCGACTCGCTGTATACCTGCACGCCCAAGCAAATCATCATTTCGTTGAGCGCCACTACCGGCAAAGAGAACTGGCGCTACGACTCGAAAGTCGACCCGGACTATTTCGCCAACGGTGGTGCCTATTGCCGTGGTGTCTCGTACTACGAAGTACCCAATGCCAGTGGCCTGTGCGCCAAACGCATCATCTGGGGCACCAACGACATCCGCCTGGGTGCAGTTGATGCGCTCACCGGGCAGGCCTGCCCAGATTTCGGCACGGCAGGCTTTGCCGACCTCAAGGACGGCCTGGGCACGTTCCGCAAAGGCTCCACCGGCATCACTTCTGCACCATTGGTAATCCGCGGTGTGGTCATTACCGGTGGCCGGGTGCTTGACTCGGATGTGCGCCCGGCGCCGTCAGGTGTGGTTCGCGCCTACGACGCAGTCAGCGGCAAACAGAAGTGGGCCTGGGACCTCGGTCGCCCCGACAGCACTGCGCCTGCCGACGCCGATGAAACCTATACGCTCAGCACGCCCAACTCATGGGCGCCGATTTCCGCCGACGACGAACTGGGGCTGGTCTACATCACCACCGGCAATGCTGCAGGCGACTTCTATGGCGGTACACGTACCGAACAGGAAGACAAGTTCAGCTCTTCACTGGTGGCCCTGGATGCGCTCACCGGCAAGGTCAAATGGCATTTCCAGACCGTCCATCACGACCTCTGGGACTACGACCTGAGCCCACAACCGGCGCTGATCGATTTCCCCACGAGCAGCGGCCCACGCCCGGCAGTCATTCAAGCCACCAAATCAGGCCAGTTGTTCGTCCTCGACCGCGCCACCGGCGAACCGCTGGTCGATGTCGTGCAGGCTGCCGTCCCGCAAGGCACGGCCCCTGGGGACTACACCGCGGCCACGCAGCCGCTGTCACCGGGCATGCCGAGCACCATGGGCCGCCCATCGAAAACCCCGGAAGTGCTGAACGAAACCAATGCCTGGGGCCTGACGCCGTTCGATCAGTTGCAATGCCGCATCGAGTTTCGCCAGGCGCGTTACGAAGGGATCTTTACGCCACCGGTGGTCGGCCAGCAAAGCCTGATCTTCCCCGGCCATCACGGCGGCCTGAACTGGGGCGGGGTGATGGTGGACCTGCAACGAGGCCTGCTGATCATCAACAACCAGCGGCTGCCGTACATGCAGGGGCTGGTTCCACGGGAGCAGCTCGATGCGATCAATGCCAAGTCGTTCCAGGAGTCGCCGGGCAATAACCAGGGGTTCCGCGTCCAGGCCGGTCTGCCGTTCGGGGCAATCAAGGACCCATGGATGTCAGCGCTGGAACAGCCGTGCATCGCACCACCCTGGGGGTTCATCTCCGCTATCGACCTGCGCACACGTGAAGTGCGCTGGAGCCGCCCGTTCGGCACCGGCTATGACAGTGGGCCCTTGGGCATCGCCTCGAAACTGCGCTTCGAAATCGGCACACCGAGCGACGCCACTGGCGTGGCTACAGCAGGAGGCGTGACCTTCATTGGCGCTGCCATCGACCGTTTCATGCGCGCCTACAACAGCGAAAGTGGTGAATTGCTGTGGGAGGAGCGCCTACCGGCCGGCAACCAGGCTTCGCCCCTGACCTACATGAGCGAAGGGCGGCAGTACGTTGTTGCCGTGGTCGGCGGGCATGACCGGATTCCGACCAAGCTGGGTGACAGCATCATTGCCTGGGCGCTGCCGGAAAAATAGCGCACCCGCTGCGTAAAGGCGCTGCTCGGCACTGAAAGCCAGGCGCTGACATACCCGCTATCAACCAATCATCGACAGCCGATGGCGCGCCGTGCGCCGTCGGGTGGCTGCGTGCGCGCCACAAACAGCAACGAGCAACTGCGGTACAGAAGTGCCCGCTTGAATTCATGTCAATCAGACAGGAGTGACAATGTTTGAACTATCCGCTGGCCTATATGTTTTGGTGGGCGTCAGCTTTCTAACTTCTTTGATGACTGCCGCTATCGGCGTAGGCGGCGGGATTGGCCTATTGGCAGTCATGCCGCAGTTCCTGCCCATTTCTGCCGTTGTGCCGGTGCATGGCCTGATTCAGATGGTCAGCAACGGCAGCCGCTTCGCCTTCGATTACAAGCACGCAAAAATCGAGATTCTCCCGCGTTATGTCATCGGCTGCCTTTCAGGGGCAGCCATCGGTTACTTCTTCATTGGGCATTTCCCGGAAAAGTACCTGTCGTTGATTCTCGGCATCTTCATCCTGGCGATTACCTGGACCAAGCTGGTCGCCTCGCTCGGCTTTGTCCTGAAAAACTTTGCCATCGTTGGCTTCCTGCAAACGTTTCTATCACTGTTCGTTGCCGTCACCGGGCTTATTTCCCAACCGATCCTGATGAGGATGAACATCAACAAGGATCAGGTCATCGTCACCCACGCCATGCAGATGAGTGTATTGCACGGCCTGAAAGTAGCTGCCTTTGTCTTTGCCGGCTTCGCCTTCATGGACTATGCCCAGTTGATCATCATCATGATCACCGCCTCCATCGCCGGTTCCTACCTGGGCGGCTTTCTTCGAAATCGAATATCGCAACGTGTTGGCGCCATCCTGCTTAAAGCCGGGGTGACGTTCTTCGGTTTGAAAATGATTTTGGACCACTTTATTCAAAACGTCTGAGCTTCATCCATTCAAACAAGGAGTTTGAAATGATCGCGCGTAAAAAGTTTGATTCCAAGGACACCCAGGGGATCTCGACTTTTCTTCATGAACATGGATATTGCGTAATCAACCCCGAGGACGATTCGCTCGAGGCCTTTCGCGCGGTGGCAGGCCGGTTCGGCCTGATCCAGTTCCATACCAAATCCGACAAGACTGGCGTGGTCGGCGGCGGCGATCCGATCAACAAGGACTGGCAAGCGTTCAGGGACGACTACCACGGCGAACTGTCGAGCGACTTCTATCCCCATACGGATGGCTCGTTCCTCAATGGCATGGCGTATATCGATGGGGTTGCCAGGAAGATTACCCCGCCCAAATACGTCATTCTGCAGTGCGTTTCCAAACCGCAGTTTGGCGGTGACAACTTCCTGGTGGATGGGCAACGCATTTATAATGACCTGCTGGTGAATCATCCCGACATCCTGAAGATCCTGATGACCAGTGGCAGTGTCACGTACTGCCGTGATGACCTGCTGTCGATCGATTGTTCTGTCTTCGAAAAGGTCAACGAGAACAAACTGCGTATTCGCTACCGCTATGACAGCACTGCGTTCAGTCCGGAATGGGCCAGTTCCGCCTTCCAGTATATCCAGGATAAATATTCAACCAACCCGGACTACATCACCAACATTAGCCTGGAACCCGGCGAAATCCTGGTCATGGACAACTTGCGAGTATTGCACGCACGCCACCAGTTCACTGACGGCAACATGAAAAGAAAAGTCCGTCGGCTGTGGATTGCCGATGACACCAGCATGGTATTCAAGAATATTCTCAACCAGTCGCCGGTGCGCAGGGCCATGTTGCCGTTCCAGAAATACAATATTGCCGCCGCCGAGAACGCGCCTGCCTTCATCGATTACAGTTGCGGGATTCGGTTTCAGTCGGACATGTTCCTGACCCCGCCCTGTGCCGAACTTGAACAATGGCCGGCCAGCAGTGCCAATCGCCAATAACCCTTTCCCCGCACTACTGTAACTGCCCGATAACGCGTGCCTTCACAGTGCCTGCCTGATGGCGGATGCTGTGCTCGTCTGCATGCGTACACAGGTGGTTGCCTTTCATCGCTGGGATCCGTCCGCTTCTCCAGCGGCGAGCAAATCCCGGTCCGCTCCCACAGGCTTTACACTGTTCGAAGAATGTGCAATGCCTGTGGGGGGCGGGCTTGCCCGCGAAGTGGCCTGCACAGTTTTCACCTGCGCCCCACCCGCAAAATGCTTGCTCAACCCGCATACCACGCTAACATCAAACCTCTGGAAGATTGATACAGCGCATTCAAGTTGCGGGGTCAGGCAACCGATACACTACTAATGGTCGGCCGATAGTGTATCGTCATCGTTGATGGCAAAATGATGCCATGCGCATGGATTAAGGAAACCCCATTGAAGCTGGAATTGCGGAACAGCTTGTCGGTCAAGTTGCTCAGGGTCGTGCTGCTGTCGGCGCTGGCGGTCGGTGTCGTGCTCAGCTGTGCGCAAATCATCTATGACACCTACAAGACCCGCCAGGCCGTGAACAACGATGCCCAGCGCATCCTCGACATGTTCCGCGACCCCTCGACCCAGGCGGTGTACAGCCTCGACCGCGAAATGGGCATGCAGGTAATGGAAGGCCTGTTCCAGGACGAATCGGTACGCATGGCCTCCATCGGCCACCCCAACGAAACCATGCTGGCAGAAAAATCCCGCCCGCTGCAGGAAATGTCCATGCGCTGGCTGACCGACCTGATCCTCGGCCAGGAACGCACCTACACCACGCAACTGGTCGGCCGCGGCCCCTACAGCGAGTACTACGGCGACCTGAGCATCACCCTCGACACCTCGTCCTACGGCGAAGACTTTCTGATCAACGCCGTGATCATCTTCATTTCCGGCGTGCTGCGGGCCCTGGCCATGGGCCTGGTGCTGTACCTGGTCTATCACTGGCTGCTGACCAAACCGCTATCGAAGATCATCGAGCACCTCACCCAGATCAACCCCGACCGCCCCAGCCAGCACCAGCTGCCGCTGCTCAAGGGCCACGAGAAGAACGAGCTGGGTCTGTGGGTGAACACCGCCAACCAGCTGCTGGCCTCGATCGAACGCAACACCCACCTGCGCCACGAGGCGGAAAACAGTCTGCAACGCATGGCCCAGTACGACTTTCTCACCGGCCTGCCCAACCGCCAGCAGCTACAGCAGCAACTGGACAAGATCCTCGTCGACGGCGGCCGCCTGCAACACCGCGTGGCGGTGCTGTGCGTGGGCCTGGACGACTTCAAGGGCATCAACGAGCAGTTCAGCTACCAGGTCGGCGACCAGCTGCTGCTGGCCCTGGCCGATCGCCTGCGCGCCCACAGCGGCCGCCTGGGCGCCCTGGCACGGCTGGGCGGTGACCAGTTCGCCCTGGTGCAGGCCAATATCGAGCAGCCCTACGAAGCCGCCGAACTGGCGCAGAGCATCCTCGACGACCTGGAAGTGCCGTTCGACCTCGACCACCACCGGCAGATCCGCCTGCGCGCCACCATCGGCATCACCTTGTTCCCCGAAGACGGCAACAGCACCGAGAAGCTGCTGCAGAAAGCCGAACAGACCATGACCCTGGCCAAGGCCCGTTCGCGCAACCGCTACCAGTTCTACATCGCCAGCGTCGACAGCGAGATGCGCCGCCGTCGCGAGCTGGAAAAGGACCTGCGCGAAGCCCTGCCGCGCAACCAGCTGTACCTGGTGTACCAGCCGCAGATCAGCTACCGCGACCACAGCGTGGTCGGGGTCGAGGCACTGCTGCGCTGGCAGCACCCGGAGCTGGGTATGGTGCCGCCCGACCAGTTCATCCCCCTCGCCGAACAGAACGGCAGCATCATCGGCATCGGCGAATGGGTGCTCGACCAGGCCTGCCGGCAACTGCGCGAATGGCACGACGTGGGCTTCAGCGAACTGCGCATGGCGGTCAACCTGTCCACCGTGCAGCTGCACCACAACGAACTGCCGCGGGTGGTCAACAACCTGCTGCAGGCCTACCGCCTGCCGCCACGCAGCCTGGAGCTGGAAGTCACCGAGACCGGCCTGATGGAAGACATCAGCACCGCTGCCCAGCACCTGCTGAGCCTGCGCCGCTCCGGAGCACTGATTGCCATCGACGACTTCGGCACCGGCTACTCGTCGCTCAGCTACCTGAAATCGCTACCGCTGGACAAGATCAAGATCGACAAGAGCTTCGTCCAGGACCTGCTGGACGACGATGACGACGCCACCATCGTGCGCGCCATCATCCAGCTGGGCAAGAGCCTGGGGATGCAGGTGATCGCTGAAGGTGTGGAAACCGTCGAACAGGAAACCTACATCGTCGCCCAGGGCTGCCACGAGGGCCAGGGCTACCACTACAGCAAGCCGCTGTCGGCCCGTGAATTGACCAACTTCCTCAAGCAGGCACAGCGCAACCAGGTTTCGATGTTCTGAACCGCCCGCCCGGTTACCAGCCGTGACTGGCATTTACACGAATTGCACGCCCTCCCCCTTTACAGCAAATGCAAATCTTTCGCATGATGTTGTAGTTTCGCGTGCCACGGCGCACGGTCCACCCTTGGTCCAACCACACGACGCAGGAAAACCAATAATGATTCGAATGCCTCTGGCCTCCGCCAGTCTGCTGGCCATTGCCATCGCTCTCGCCGGTTGCGGTGAAGGCAAGGACGACAAGGCCGCCGCGCCGCAAGCCCAGGCACCTGCTGCCGCCAGCACCACCGCTGCAGCGCCCGGGGCTGTCGACGAAGCTGCCGGCAAAGCCGTGGTCAAGCATTACGCCGAGCTGGTCTACGCCGTTTACAGCGACTCGCTGAGCACCGCCAAGACCCTGCAGACCGCGGTCGACACGTTCCTGGCCAAGCCCAACGATGAAACCCTGAAGGCAGCCAAGGAAGCCTGGGTCGCCTCGCGCGTACCGTACCTGCAGAGCGAAGCCTTCCGCTTCGGCAACACCATCATCGACGACTGGGAAGGCCAGGTGAATGCCTGGCCGCTGGACGAAGGCCTGATCGACTACGTCGACAAAAGCTATGAGCACGCCCTGGGCAACCCGGCAGCCAGCGCCAACATCATCGCCAACACCGAGATCCAGGTGGGCGAAGAGAAAATCGACGTCAAGGACATCACCCCCGAGAAGCTGGCCAGCCTGAACGAGCTGGGCGGTTCCGAAGCCAACGTCGCCACCGGCTACCACGCCATCGAGTTCCTGCTCTGGGGCCAGGACCTGAACGGCACTGGCCCGGGCGCGGGCAACCGCCCGGCGTCGGACTACCTGGAAGGCAAGGACGCCACCGGCGGCCACAACGACCGCCGCCGCGCCTACCTCAAAGCGGTCACCGACCTGCTGGTCAAGGACCTCGAAGAGATGGTCGGCAACTGGGCACCGAACGTTGCTGACAACTACCGCGCCAAGCTGGAAGCCGAGTCGGTCAACGACGGCCTGCGCAAGATGCTGTTCGGCATGGGCAGCCTGTCGCTGGGCGAACTGGCTGGCGAGCGCATGAAGGTTTCGCTGGAAGCCAACTCGCCGGAAGACGAGCACGACTGCTTCAGCGACAACACCCACTACTCGCACTTCTACGACGCCAAGGGCATCCGCAACGTCTACCTGGGCGAGTACACCCGCCCGGACGGCAGCAAGGTGACCGGCCCGAGCCTGTCGTCGCTGGTAGCCAAGGTCGACCCGGCCGCCGACGCCACCCTCAAGGCCGACCTGGAAGCCACCGAAGCCAAGATCCAGGTAATCGTCGACCACGCCCTCAAAGGCGAGCACTACGACCAACTGATCGCTGCCGACAACACCGCCGGCAACCAGATCGTGCGTGACGCCATCGCCGCCCTGGTCAAGCAGACCAGTGCGATCGAGCAGGCCGCGGGCAAGCTGGGGATTGCCAACCTGAACCCGGATACCGCGGATCACGAGTTCTGATCCTGCTGTAGCGGTTCTGGAAAGGCGGCCTTCGGGTCGCCTTTTTTGCTTCCGGCCCTATTGCCGGCGATAGGGCCCGACCAGGCAAGCACAAACCATGGCCAACTGACACCGATTTCATCCAGCAATTGCAAATTGCTCTTATTCAAACCCCCCCACCCTGCTAAGCTTGCACGCCGGTTTTTCGCTCACGCCCAGGATTCTCGATGTCCTTGTCGCTGTCCCGACTCTCCCCCCTGCTGCTGGCCTTTGCCCTCGCCGCCTGTGACGACGCCCCGCGTTTCACCCAGGCCGAGCCCGGCGAAGCGTTGTCGGGCGGCAAAGCCACCGTGCAGCGCGCTGACCGCAATGCCTATTCCCTGCCCTCGGCCAACCTCTCGCCCGAGCGGCGCCTGGACTTCGCCGTCGGCAACAGTTTCTTCCGCAACCCCTGGGTGATCGCCCCGTCCACCACCACCGCACGTGATGGCCTGGGCCCGCTGTTCAACACCAATGCCTGCCAGAACTGCCATGTGCGTGACGGCCGCGGCCATCCGCCAGAGCCGGGCGACAGCAATGCCGTATCGATGCTGGTACGCCTGTCGATCCCCGACCAGCCCTACCTGGCCAAGGTGGTCGAACGCCTCGGCGTGGTGCCGGAGCCGGTCTATGGCACCCAGTTGCAGGACATGGCCATCCCCGGCGTGACGCCGGAAGGCAAGGTGCGGGTGAGCTACACCAGCGAAACGCTGTCGTTCGAGGACGGCCACCAGGTCGAACTGCGCAAGCCGGCCCTGCAGATCACCCAGCTTGGCTATGGCGTGATGCACCCCGACACGCGCTTTTCGGCGCGGGTGGCGCCGCCGATGATCGGCCTGGGCCTGCTCGAAGCCATCCCCGAAGCCGACCTGCTGGCCAACGAAGACCCCGACGACCGCAACCGCGACGGCATCCGCGGCCGGGCCAACCGGGTGTGGGACGACGCCCAGGGCAAGACCGTGCTCGGCCGCTTCGGCTGGAAGGCCGGGCAGCCCAACGTCAACCAGCAGAACGTGCACGCGTTTGCCGGCGACATGGGCCTGACCACCACTCTGCAGGCGAACGACGACTGCACCCCGGCGCAGGCCGACTGCCTGGCCGCGGCCAACGGCGACGGTGCCGCTGGCGAGAAGGAAGTCAGCGACAACATCCTGCGGCTGGTCACCTTCTACACCCGCAATCTGGCCGTGCCCGCCCGCCGCGATGTGGGCTCGCCGCAGGTACTGGCGGGCAAGAACCTGTTCTACCAGGCCGGCTGCCAGGGCTGCCATACGCCGCAATTCACCACCGCAGCCAATGCCGCCGAGCCGGAGCTGGCCAACCAGCTGATCCGCCCCTACAGCGACCTGCTGTTGCATGACATGGGCCCGGGCCTGGCCGATGAGCGCACCGAGTTCACCGCCAACGGCCAGGACTGGCGCACCCCGCCACTGTGGGGCGTCGGCCTGAGCGAAACGGTCAGTGGCCACAGCCAGTTCCTGCACGACGGCCGCGCCCGCAACCTGCTCGAAGCCGTGCTCTGGCACGGTGGCGAAGCCGAGGCGGCACGCAATTTCGTACTCACTTTCAATGCCGAGCAACGTGCTGCGTTGCTGGCTTTCCTGAACTCACTTTAAAAAGCGCAAAGGAGCCGGGCATGTTCCGACCCAAACTGTTGTTCACCAGCCTCGCCGCACTCGCCCTCGGCGCCTGCTCGCCGCAGGACCCGCAGGCCGTGACCTCCGCTGCCATCGCCAAGCAGGTGATCCTGCCCACCTACAGCCGCTGGGTCGAAGCCGACCGCACGCTGGCCGCCAGCGCCCTGGCCTACTGCGAAGGCAAGGAAAGCCTGGACAAGGCCCGTGCCGACTTCCTCAACGCGCAAAAGGCCTGGGCCGAGCTGCAACCGCTGCTGGTCGGCCCGCTGGCCGAAGGCAACCGCGCCTGGCAGGTACAGTTCTGGCCCGACAAGAAGAACCTGGTCGGCCGCCAGGTCGAGCAGCTGGTCAACGCCGAGCAGCCGGTCAATGCCGCAGCCCTGGGCAAGGCCAGCGTGGTGGTACGAGGCCTGTCGGCCTACGAGTACATCCTCTTCGACAGCAAGCCGGACATCGCCACTGCCGAGCAGAAAGCCCGCTACTGCCCGTTGCTGGTGGCCATCGGGGAACACCAGCAGGCCCTCGCCGAAGAGATCCTCAAGGGCTGGAACAGCACCGACGGCATGCTCTCGCAGATGACCAAGTTCCCCAACCAGCGCTACGCCGATTCCCACGAGGCCATCGCCGACCTGCTGCGCGCCCAGGTCACCGCCCTGGACAGCCTGAAGAAGAAGCTCGGTGCGCCGATGGGCCGCCAGAGCAAGGGTATTCCGCAGCCACTGCAGGCCGAAGCCTGGCGCAGCCACAGCTCGCTGAAGAGCCTGGAGGCCAGCCTCAAGGCCGCCGAAGCGGTCTGGGTCGGGGTCGACAACCAGGGCCTGCGCGGCTTGCTGTCCAGCGATCAGAAAGCCCTGGCGGACAAGATCGACGCCGCCTACGCTGCCTCGCTCAAACTACTGGCCGACAACCAGAAGCCCCTGGGCGAGCTGCTGGCCGACGACGCCGGCCAGCAAACCCTGAACCAGATCTACGACAGCCTCAACGCCGTCCACCGCCTGCATGAAGGCGAGCTGGCCAAGGCCTTGAACATCCAGCTGGGCTTCAATGCCAACGACGGTGACTGATCATGCTGCGACGTCAGGCCCTCAAACTCGGTAGCGTATTGCTCAGCGCCCTCACCCTGGGCGGCTGGAGCCTGTTCCGCAACAAAGGCAGCGAGCCCCTGCTGCTGTCGGCGCGTGACGACGGCGACGGCAAGCACTATGCGGTCGGGTTCCGCCTGGACGGCACCCAGGTGTTCAGCACCCAGGTCGCCCAACGTTGCCATGCCATCATCCATCACCCGCAACTGCCGATCGCCCTGTTCGTCGCCCGCCGCCCCGGCACCGAAAGCTACCTGGTCGACCTGCGCAACGGGCGCCTGCTGCAGACCGTCAGCTCGCAGCCGAACCGGCACTTCTACGGCCACGCGGTCATCCACAAAGGTGGCGAATGGCTGTATGCCACCGAGAACGACACCACCGACCCGGGGCGTGGCGTACTCGGTGTGTACCGCTTCGAAGGCGAGCGCCTGGTGCACAGCGGCGAAATTCCGACCCATGGCATCGGCCCGCACGAAGTGGCCTGGCTACCGGACGGCGAGACGCTGATCGTCGCCAATGGTGGTATCCGCACCGAAGCTGAAAGCCGGGTGGAGATGAACCTCGACGCCATGGAACCGAGCCTGGTGCTGATGCAGCGCGACGGTACCCTGCTGAGCAAGGAAACCCTGGCCCAGCAGATGAACAGCGTGCGCCACCTGGCGGTGGGCAGCGATGGCACCATCGCCGCCTGCCAACAGTTCATGGGCGACGCCGATGAAACCGCCGAACTGCTGGCAATCAAACGCCCGGGCGAGCCGTTCAAGGCCTTCCCGGTGCCGGAGCGGCAGTTGCAGGCCATGGCCCAGTACACCGCCAGCGTGGCTATCCACAGCGAGCTGCGACTGGTAGCGCTGACCGCGCCACGGGCCAACCGCCTGTTCATCTGGGACCTGGACAGCGGCGCGGTGCGGCTGGATGCGCCAATGCCCGATTGCGCGGGGGTGGGCGCGGTGCAGGACGGTTTTGTCGTCACCTCCGGGCAGGGCCGCTGCCGGTTCTATGATTGCCGCAAGGCCGAGCTGGCCGGGCAACCGATGAACCTGCCGTCCGGCTTCTGGGACAACCACCTGCATCTCGTCTGATTTTCGGGCTGGCTGTACTGGCCCCATCGCGGCTAAAGCCGCGCCCACAGGAACAGCGCAACCCACTGACTGCGCGGTCCCTGAGGGAGCGGCTCTAGCCGCGAAGGGGCCGGCCCAGGCATTCCACTCCCCTTCCCCCAAAAAAAAGTCAATACTTCCCCCATCCACACGTGGGCAGGATCGCCCGTTGTCGTGTCCAAGCGAATAACAACCGCATCCAAGGAACCGGACCTATGCTGCGCCGCCGCATGCTCATCATGTTGGCCGTGGTTCTGCTGATCTTGCTGGCCCTGGGGGGCTACAAAGCCTTTTCGATCTACCAGCAGATACAGATCTTCACTGCCCCCAAGCCGCCCATCACCGTGGCGGCCACCTTGGCCGAACAGCGCCCGTGGCAAGAGCGCCTGCCCGCCGTCGGCAGCCTCAAGGCGCTACAAGGCGTGGAGCTGAGCCTGGAGGTGGAAGGCATCGTCAAGGCCCTGCACTTCGACTCAGGCCAGCAGGTCAAGGCCGGGCAACTGCTGCTGCAACTCAACGACGACCAGGAAACCGCCCTGCTCGGCACCGCCCAGGCCGATCTGGGCCTGGCCAAGGTCGATTTCGGCCGCGGCAGCCAGCTGGTCGGCGACTCGGCCATCTCCCGCGGCGAGTTCGACCGCCTCACCGCCCAGTACCGGCGCAACCAGGCGGTGGTCGACCAGCTCAAGGCATCGAAGACCAAGAAAAGCATCAGCGCCCCGTTCAGCGGCACCATCGGCATTCGCCAGGTGGACATCGGCGACTACCTGGCCGCCGGCACGGTGATCGCCACCCTGCAGGACACATCCAGCCTCTACGTCGACTTCAACGTACCGGAACAGGCCCTGCCACACCTGAGCCTGGGGCAGCAGGTGCTGGTGCAGGTGGCCGCCTACCCGGGCCAGACCTTCTCCGCCAGCCTCAGTGCCATCAACCCCAAGGTCGAGGAAACCACGCGTAACCTGCTGGTGCGCGCAACCATGGCCAACCCGGACGGCAAGCTGCTGCCGGGCATGTTCGCCAGCCTGCTGATCCTGCTGCCCAACCCGCAGCCACAAGTGGTAGTACCGGAAAGCGCCATCACCTACACCTTGTATGGCAACTCGGTGTACGTCGCCACGCCGAAAAAGGACAAGGACGGCAAGCCGGAAAACGACGAAAAGGGCCAGCCGCGACTCACCGCCGAGCAGCGCACGGTGCAGACCGGCGAGCGCCGTGACGGTGTGGTGGTAATCAGCAAGGGCTTGCAGGCCGGGGAACAGGTGGTCACCGCCGGCCAGTTGAAGCTCACCCCGGGCGCCGCGATCCGCATCGGCCAGGACAAAACCCTCAAGCCCGTACAGGCCGCGCCGGGCAAGGACTGACAGGAGGCTGGCATGGCGTTCACCGACCCGTTCATCCGTCGCCCGGTGCTGGCCAGCGTGGTCAGCCTGCTGATCCTGCTGCTGGGCTTCCAGGCCTGGAACAAGCTGCAGATCCGCCAGTACCCGCAAATGGAAAACGCCCTGATCACGGTGACCACCGCCTATCCTGGTGCCAACGCCGAGACCATCCAGGGCTATATCACCCAGCCGCTGCAGCAAAGCCTGGCCAGCGCCGAAGGCATCGACTACATGACCTCGGTGAGCCGGCAGAACTTCTCGATCATTTCCATCTACGCACGCATCGGCGCTGACAGCGATCGGTTGTTCACCGAGCTGCTGGCCAAGGCCAACGAGGTGCGCAACAAGCTGCCCCAGGACTCGGAAGACCCGGTACTGAGCAAGGAAGCTGCCGATGCCTCGGCGCTGATGTACATCAGTTTCTACAGCAAGCAGATGAGCAACCCGCAAATCACCGACTACCTGTCGCGGGTGATCCAGCCCAAGCTGGCAACCCTGCCGGGCATGGCCGAAGCGGAAATCCTCGGCAACCAGGTGTTCGCCATGCGCATCTGGATCGACCCGGTGAAACTGGCCGGTTATGGCCTGTCGGCCACCGACGTGACCAATGCCGTACGCCGCTACAACTTCCTTTCCGCCGCCGGCGAGGTGAAGGGCGAATACGTGGTCACCAGCATCAACGCCAACACCGAACTGAAGTCGGCCGAGGCGTTCGCCGCCCTACCGGTCAAGACCAGTGGCGACAGCCGCGTGCTGCTGGGCGATGTGGCGCGGGTCGAGATGGGAGCGGAAAACTATGACACGGTCAGCTCGTTCGACGGTACCCCATCGGTGTACATCGGCATCAAGGCCACACCGGCCGCCAACCCGCTGGACGTCATCAAGGAAGTGCGGCGCATCATGCCCGAGCTGGCAAGCCAGCTGCCCTCGGCGCTGAAGGTATCGATCGCCTACGACGCCACGCTGTTCATCCAGGCCTCCATCGACGAAGTGATCAAGACCCTCGGCGAAGCGATACTGATCGTCATCGTCGTGGTGTTCCTGTTCCTCGGTGCCCTGCGCTCGGTGCTGATCCCGGTGGTGACCATCCCGCTGTCGATGATCGGCGTACTGTTCTTCATGCAGATGATGGGCTACTCGCTCAACCTGCTGACCCTGCTGGCCATGGTGCTGGCCATCGGCCTGGTGGTGGACGATGCGATTGTCGTGGTGGAGAACATCCACCGGCACATGGACGAAGGCAAGTCGCCGTTCGAGGCCGCCCTCGAGGGCGCCCGCGAGATTGCCATGCCGGTGGTGTCGATGACCATAACCCTGGCGGCGGTGTATGCACCGATCGGCTTCCTTACCGGGCTCACCGGTGCACTGTTCAAGGAGTTTGCCCTGACCCTGGCCGGTGCAGTGATCATCTCCGGCATCGTTGCCCTCACCCTGTCACCGATGATGTGCGCCCTGCTGCTGCGCCAGGAGCAGAACCCCAGCGGCCTGGCCCACCGCCTGGACATGCTGTTTGAGCGCCTGAAGGTGCGTTACCAGCACCTGCTGCACGCCACCCTCGACAGCCGGCCGGTGGTGCTGGTGTTCGCCGTGATCATCCTGTGCCTGATCCCGGTGCTGCTGAAGTTCACCCAGAACGAACTGGCGCCCAACGAGGACCAGGGGGTGATCTTCATGATGAGCAGCTCGCCGCAGCCGGCCAACCTTGATTACCTCAACGCCTACACCGACGAATTCACCCCGCTGTTCAAGGCTTTCCCTGAGTATTACTCGTCGTTCCAGATCAACGGTTTCAATGGCGTGCAGACCGGCATCGGCGGCTTCCTGCTCAAGCCCTGGAACGAGCGCGAGCGCACGCAGATGGAGCTATTGCCGCTGGTGCAGGCCAAGCTCGCGGAAATCGGCGGCCTGCAAATCTTCGGTTTCAACCTGCCGTCGCTGCCCGGCACCGGCGAGGGCCTGCCGTTCCAGTTCGTGATCAACAGCGCTGGCGACTACCCGGCACTGCTGGATGTGGCCCAGCACATCAAGGCCCGCGCCCAGGAATCCGGCAAGTTCGCCTTCCTCGATATCGACCTGGCCTTCGACAAGCCCGAGGTGGTGGTGGATATCGACCGGGCCAAGGCGGCGCAGATGGGCGTGTCGATGGACACCTTGGGCAGCACCCTGGCGACCTTGCTGGGCGAGGCGGAAATCAACCGTTTCACCCTCGAAGGCCGCAGCTACAAGGTGATTGCCCAGGTCGAGCGGCCGTACCGCGACTCCCCCGGCTGGCTGAACAACTACTACCTGAAGAACGACCAGGGCCAGTTGCTGCCGCTATCCACCCTGATCACCCTCACCGACCGCGCCCGCCCACGCCAGCTCAACCAGTTCCAGCAACTGAACTCGGCGATCATCCAGGGCGTGCCCAAGGTCAGCCTGGGCGAGGCGCTGCAGACCGTGCAAGGCATCGCCCGTGAGGAGGCTCCGGAAGGTTTCGCCTTCGACTATGCCGGCGTGGCCCGCCAGTACGTGCAGGAAGGTAGCGCACTGTGGGTGACCTTCGGCCTGGCGTTGGCGATCATCTTCCTGGTGCTGGCGGCGCAGTTCGAAAGCTTCCGCGACCCACTGGTGATTCTGGTGACGGTGCCGTTGTCGATCTGTGGCGCGTTGGTGCCGCTGTTCCTTGGCGTCTCGAGCATGAACATCTATACCCAGGTCGGACTGGTGACGCTGATCGGGCTGATCAGCAAGCACGGCATCCTCATCGTCGAGTTCGCCAACCAGTTGCGTGAGGAACGCGGCCTGAGCGTGCGTGAGGCGATCGAGGAGGCGGCGGCGATTCGCCTGCGGCCGGTGCTGATGACCACGGCGGCGATGGTGTTCGGCATGGTGCCGCTGATTCTGGCGACCGGGGCGGGGGCGGTCAGCCGCTTTGACATCGGCACGGTGATTGCCACCGGGATGTCGATTGGCACGCTGTTTACCCTGTTTGTGTTGCCTTGCATCTACACCTTGCTGGCGCACAAGGCGGAGGCCAAAGAACCCGCTGTAGCCTGATCCGGCCTCTTCGCGGGTAAACCCGCTCCCACAGGTACAGCGTCAGGTTCGGATCCTGTGCAGTTCCTGTGGGAGCGGGTTCACCCGCGAAGAGGCCGGCAAGGCAGATGCAAAAATGCCAGAGGCCCCGCGATCGCAAGGCCTCTGGCATTTCCATCTAGCATCGGGCTCAACCGAACGGCCGCAACCCCTGGCGCATGCCGAACAGGAACAGCAACAGGTCCTGATCAGGCGCGGCCTTGGCCTGTTGCTGCGGTTTCACGTCCCGCGGCAACACGCACTGGTCGGCCATCTCGGCCTTGCTGAATACTGTCGGCCTCGGCTCTTCCCAGGCAGCCACCGCCACGGTGGTCACCGCCAGGCCAGCTACCAGGAACAAAGCTCGAGCTATTTCTAGTTTCATTGCTCTAACCCTTTGACAGCGCTGCCAAACGCCATCTGGTAAAAATAGAGCAGGGTTTGCCATTCTGCGTCATTGATCGACGAATGGCGGCGCAGCTGGCGCAGGTCATTGCCCGCCGCGCGCTGGCAACTGATGCGCCGCCGGCACTTTTCCAGGTCCAGTAGCGCGACTTCGACTCGGGCCTGCTCGCCCTCGCCAATCACCTTAATGAACACATGCTTGCCATACAGGCAGCCGTGCTGCCAGTGCCCAAGGTGCATGCGCGCCAGATTGTCCGCCAGGTCCTTGAGCATGCGCTCATGCACAACCTGCGGGTAACGCTCACGGGCGCCTTCGGCATGCCAGGTATCGAGCTCGACAAAGCCGTCGAGTGCTTCGCTCACCAGCAACGCACGCCACTGCTGGTCGGCATCACGCTCGGCGCCGCAGAAGACGATGCGCGGCACACGCACACCCAGTTGCTCGAAGCTGTTCAATGCATCGAGTTCACGCAATACGGTTGGCCGGCCGAAAGGGTGCAGCAGGCTACGGTAGATATGCCCGACCTGGCGCTTGGCATACAGCAGCTTGCCATTGTCATCGTTGAGGCGTTGCACACCACTCTCGCCACCGCGCCGCTGGTTAGGCTCCTCGACCCACTCGCCCTGCTGGCGCCAGTAAAAATCGAACTGCGACTCCCCTCTCTGGGCTACAGCCATCAAACACTACCCCTTACGCAATACATAGACCCGCCACATGGCATAGAACGGCAGGAAATCGAGGCGCTCCTGGATTCTGAAGCCGGCGGCTCGGAATTCTTCTTCGACCGTGTCGGCCGGTAACACAAAACGGTTCTGGTAATTGTCCTGGTCGCCCTTCCTGGCACTGCGACGCTGTTCCAGCTTTTTCCGGCGCCAGGCCTTGAAGTTACCATCCACCCACAATGACAGGATCACACTATCACGGCTAACACGTTGAAATTCCGAAAGAATGGTCTTTCTATGCGCCGCTTCGCCAATGTGGTGGAACAGGCGCATGCAGAAGATGCTGTCCACCGAGTTGTCTGGCAAGTCGATGGCAAACGCCGAAGTCTGCAATGGCCGTACCCGAGCCACCACCTCTGGCGCTTGCGCGGTACAGGCTGTCTCGATCATCGCCTCGGAGTTGTCGGCGCCGATGATCACCCGGTTGGGCTTTTCTGCCAGCAACGGCCAGAAGCGGCCGGCACCGCATGGCAGGTCGAGGACCAGGCCTGGCTCACCAGCCAATGCCAAGGCGCGACGCGCCAGTTGCTCATCTCGCTTGTGGGAAAGGCGTCGCGCCAGGCCATCCTGGTGTTTGAGAAAGTACTCACGCGCATGTTCTTTGTCGTACTTCTCGGAAAATTCAAGCTTGATGGGGCTACGCATTGGGCATCTCCTGACTCCATTGCGCCCACATTAGGTAAGCAAGCGTAGGAATCAGGTCATGCTGATGTGAAAAATATGTTGAGCGCCGAATGACCTGTTACAACAGGTTACTCGACCAAAGCCTCCGGGTCGCCCTTGGCCGCGGTATTGCTCAGGTCGACCCTGAAACGGCAGCCGTGCGGCAAGGTTGAGGTCAGGGTGACATGCCAGCCCTGGTCGTCGCAGATCCGCTGTACCAGCGACAAGCCCAGGCCCAGGCCCTCGCCGCGCCGCTCATCGCCGCGCACGAACGGCCGAAACATTGCCTCGCGCTGTTCTTCCGGGATACCCACGCCACTGTCCTCCACGCTGAAGCCGTTGGCTTCCAGGCTCAGGCGGATGTAGCCGCTGTCGGTGTAGTGCGCGGCATTGCGCAGCAGGTTGCCCATCACCGACTGTAGGAAGGTGGCGTTGTACAGCACCGGGCTGGCACTGACACGGCCATCGAAATACAAGGCCAGGCCCTTCTGCTCGATGGTGTCGCGCCAGACCCCGACCAGTTCGTCAGCCACTTCCCGCAGGGTGGCCCGTGAAGCCACCGCACCCTCGTCGCGCTGTGCCCGGGCCAGCATCAGGAAAGTCTTGACCAGTTCGCGCATTTCTTCCGTGGCACGCGCCACACGCTCCACCTGGCTGCGCGAACGAGCGTCCAGCGTCGGGTTCTCCATCAGCAGTTCGCACGAGGTGGCCAGCACCATCAAGGGTGTGCGCAGTTCGTGGCTGACGTCGCTGGTGAACAACCGTTCGCGGGTCAGCGCATCGCGCAGGCGGCCCAGGGTATCGTCGAAGGCTACCGCCAGCTGGCCGACTTCGTCCGCGGCATAGTCCGGCGCCAGCGGCGGGGCCAGCCCCAGCAACTGGTCACGGTGACGTACCTGGCGTGCCAGGCGGATCACCGGCGCCATCACCCGGCGCGCCACCAGCCAGCCGAGGATGACCGCCAGCACCAGGCTAAGCACGAAGCCCACCACCACCACCGCGAACAGTACGCGCTCGCGCTCTTCGAAGTCGCTCTGGTCCTGCAGCAGCACATAGCGGCGGCCATCGACGATCTCGACCATGGCGTGGTACGACAGCTGGTCGCGGAATACCTCGTGGAAGCCACGGTCAAGGTGGCGCAGGTCCTTGGGCAGTTCGAAGTCGTCACGCCCGCCGCTGAAATAGAACAACTGGTCGGGGCGTGGCCGGTGGCTCCAGTCGCTGACGCTGTCCATGCGCAGCAAGCGCTGCAGGTCACCGCCCAGCACCGAGGAAATCAGCCGCTCTTCGACCAGGTGCACGGTGCCGACGATGCCGAAGGCGAAGGCCCCGGCCACCAGCGCGCTCATCAGGGCAAAAGCGATGATGATGCGCTGGGCAAGGCTTTGCTTAAACTCCATCACGGCCCTCGGCGAGGCGATAGCCGACGCCATGGACGGTATGCAGCAGCGGTTTTTCGAACGGTTTGTCGATCACCTGCCGCAGCTGGTGCACGTGACTGCGCAGGCTGTCGCTGTCGGGGCAGTCATCGCCCCACAGGGCTTCTTCCAGCACTTCGCGGCGCAATACGTGCGGACTTTTCTGCATCAGCACCGCCAGCAGCTTGAGGCCGACCGGGTTGAGCTTGAGCAGGCGGCCCTGACGGGTGACTTCGAGGGTGTCGAGGTCATAGCTGAGGTCGGCCACCTGCAGGGTGCGGCGCCCGCCGCCCTGGGCCCGGCGCAGCACCGCTTCGATACGGGCGGCCAGCTCCGACAGGGCGAAGGGCTTGAGCAGGTAATCGTCGGCACCGGAGCGGAAGCCTTGCAGGCGATCGTCCAGTTGGTCACGGGCGGTGAGCATGATCACCGGTGTGTCGCGGCGGGCGTCTTCGCGCAAGCGCTTGCACAGGGTGTAGCCGTCGATACCGGGCAGCATGATGTCGAGCACGATCAGGTCGTAGTGCTCGGTGGCAGCCAGGTGCAGGCCGGACAGGCCGTCCTGGGCGCAGTCGACGGTGTAGCCTTTCATGCCCAGGTAATCGGCCAGGTTGGCCAGGATATCGCGGTTGTCTTCAACCAAAAGAATGCGCATCGGTTTCTCCTGTGCGGCGCTTCTCGCTGTGGTGCGCGGCAGGCGCAGCTTAAGGCCTATGCCTGCAGGGTGCCAGCCCCCGGAGAAATTCACCGCACTTGACGGTTTTTTCACTGATCCTTCACGGACACAGGATAGCGGGCGGCCGACAATGCCCGATCTTTTTCACGCCCTGGAGCCGTCATGCAGCAACCAACCCGCCCTCGCCCGATCAATTTCCGGCTGTACCTGGGGCTACCCCTGGCGACCGCGCTGGGCCTGATCCTGCTGGAACTGACCGCGGTCGACATGGACATTGCCAATCTGTTCTTCGACCCTGCTGCCGGGCAGTTCATCGGACGCCACAGCTATTTGCTGGAGAACATCCTGCATGACCGGGTCAAGCAAGGGGTGATCCTGCTGGGGGTGTTGTCGCTGGTGACCTTTGCTGCCAGCTTCTTCTGCAAGCGCCTGTTCGGCTGGCGCCGTGAGCTGGGCTGCCTGGTGCTGGCGCTGGGCCTGTCCACGGCGTTTGTCACGCCGCTGAAAAAGGTCACCCAGGTCCAGTGTCCGTGGAGCCTGACCCAGTTTGGCGGTACCGAAACCTACAGCAAGCTGCTGGAACCACGGCCGACAACCGACAAGCCCGGGCTGTGCTGGCCGGGTGGGCATGCGGCGACCGGGTTCTGCCTGTTCGGCTTGTTCTTCATGCTGCGTGATCGCAAGCCGCGGCTGGCGCGGGTAGCGTTGGCGGTGGCCTTCGTGGCCGGGTCGGTGCTGTCGCTGGGGCGGATGATGCAGGGGGCGCACTTCCTGTCGCACAACGTGTGGACAGCGGTGTTCTGCTGGTTAATCGGGTTGGGGTCGTATTACCTGGTTCTGTATCGACGGGGAATGGCTGCGGTGCCAGCCGCTGAGCGCAGCGCCGCCTGAAGCGGCGGGCCGCTTTGCCGGCGATGGGCTGCGCAGCAGCCCCAATGCCCCCAACAGAAAAACAAAAAGCCCCGGTTCTCGCGAACCGGGGCTTTTTGATGGTGCAGGGGGTAAGGCTGGCTTACATCATGCCGCCCATGCCACCCATGCCGCCCATGTCAGGCATGCCAGCAGCTGGCTTGTCTTCCGGCAGGTCGGCAACCATGGCTTCGGTGGTGATCATCAGACCGCCGATCGAAGCAGCAGCTTGCAGCGCCGAACGGGTGACCTTGGCTGGGTCCAGGATACCCATCTCGATCATGTCGCCGTATTCGCCGGTAGCAGCGTTGTAACCGAAGTTACCCGAACCTTGCTTGACCTTGTCAGCGACAACGCTTGGCTCGTCGCCGGCGTTGGCAGTGATCTGGCGCAGCGGCGCTTCAACGGCGCGACGCAGCAGGGCGATACCGACGTTCTGGTCTTCGTTGTCGCCTTTGAGGTCGACAATGGCAGCCAGGGAGCGAACCAGGGCCACACCACCGCCAGGCACCACGCCTTCTTCAACGGCTGCACGGGTAGCGTGCAGGGCGTCTTCAACGCGGGCTTTCTTCTCTTTCATTTCAACTTCGGTGCCGGCACCGACCTTGATCACGGCAACACCGCCAGCCAGCTTGGCCAGACGCTCTTGCAGCTTCTCACGGTCGTAGTCCGAGGAAGTTTCTTCGATCTGGGCACGGATCTGCTTGACGCGTGCTTCGATCTCGGTGTCGGCGCCAGCGCCGTCGATGATGGTGGTGTTTTCCTTGGACAGGATGACACGCTTGGCGTTACCCAGGTGCTCCAGGGTAGCGGTTTCCAGGGACAGGCCGATTTCTTCGGAGATGACCTGGCCGCCAGTCAGGACGGCGATGTCCTGCAGCATGGCCTTGCGGCGGTCGCCGAAGCCCGGAGCCTTGACCGCTGCAACCTTGACGATGCCGCGCATGTTGTTGACTACCAGGGTAGCCAGGGCTTCGCCTTCAACGTCTTCGGCAACGATCAGCAGTGGGCGGCCGGCCTTGGCAACGGCTTCCAGAACTGGCAGCAGCTCACGGATGTTGGAGATTTTCTTGTCGACCAGCAGCAGCAGCGGGCTTTCCAGCTCGGCAACCATGGTGTCCGGCTTGTTGACGAAGTACGGCGACAGGTAGCCACGGTCGAACTGCATGCCTTCCACGACCGACAGTTCGTTTTCCAGGCCCGAGCCTTCTTCAACGGTGATCACGCCTTCTTTACCGACTTTTTCCATGGCTTCGGCGATGATTTCACCGATGGAGTTGTCGGAGTTGGCGGAGATGGTACCTACCTGGGCGATGGCCTTGGAGTCGGCGCATGGCTTGGACAGGTTCTTCAGCTCGGCGACAACGGCAGCAGTGGCCTTGTCGATGCCGCGCTTGAGGTCCATCGGGTTCATGCCGGCAGCGACGGCTTTCAGGCCTTCGTTGACGATGGCCTGAGCCAGAACGGTAGCGGTGGTGGTGCCGTCACCGGCAGCGTCGTTGGCCTTGGAAGCAACTTCCTTGACCAGCTGGGCGCCCATGTTTTCGAAAGCGTCTTTCAGCTCGATTTCTTTGGCGACGGAAACGCCGTCCTTGGTGATGGTCGGCGCGCCGAAGCTCTTGGCCAGCACCACATTGCGGCCTTTCGGGCCCAGGGTAGCTTTTACCGCGTCAGCCAGAACGTTGACACCAACCAGCATTTTCTTACGAGCGGAATCGCCGAATTTTACGTCTTTAGCAGCCATGATCGTTTAATCCTTGAAATTCTTTGGAGTAACGGGAAGTCGGGAAATCAGCCTTCGATAACGGCGAGGATTTCGTTCTCGGCCATGACCAGCAGGTCTTCGCCATCGACTTTCACGGTGTTGCTGCCCGAGTAAGGGCCGAAAACCACTTTGTCACCCACTTTCACGGCCAGCGCGCGAACTTCGCCGTTGTCCAGGATGCGACCGGCGCCGACGGCGACAACTTCGCCGCGGTTTGGTTTTTCAGCGGCCGAACCTGGCAGGACGATACCGCCAGCGGTTTTCGATTCTTCTTCGCTGCGACGGATGACTACGCGGTCATGCAGAGGACGAAGCTTCATTGTCGATCTCTCCCAAAGTGTGGTTTTCATCGGCCGGTGTCGACACCGGCGGGTTGATGCTATCCCGGCGTTGCCGGAAGGCCGCTCGCCTTAGGCGAACCGCCTGAGTAATGACTGGTGTTGCCACCAGAAACCTTGCGGTGACCACATACATGAGGTCGCCATATTCAATTACAAGGCTTGGTTCAGAAAAATTTTCATTAGCCGGTTGATCACGATTTTTTGCCGGCCCCATTCGCAGGCAAGCCCGCTCGCACATGGTCCCCACAGTGTTCAAGACCGAGGGATCGATGTTGAAGCGGGCTTGCCCGCAAACCAGAGGTTATTTGTCGCGGCGCTCGTACTCGCCTTCGATCACGTTCGGGCGCTGGCCGCCATCACGCGGCTGCGCCTGGAACGGGTCATCCTGGAACGCCCGCTGGCGCATGGCCTGGGCCTCGGCACGCTCACGCATCTTGCGCGCGGCCAAATGACGGGTGAATGGCAGCAAGCACAGCAGGCCCAGCACATCGCTGATGAAGCCTGGCAGCAACAGCAGGCCACCACCCACGGCCAGCATCAAGCCCTGGAACATGTCCTCGGCGGGCAGTTCGCCACGCTGCAGGCTTTCACGGGCGCGCAGTGCGGTGGCCAGCCCGGCCACGCGCATCACCAGCACACCCAGGGCGGAGCCGGCGATGATCAGCAGCAGCGCCGGGAAGAAACCGATGGCGGCGCTGACCTTCACGAAGACGAACAGCTCCAGCACGGGAAACAGGAGAAACAGCAGCAGAAAAGCACGCATCAAAGCAATCCTCGTCGGAAGAGAACCTTCCTGTAAGACCAACAGATGGATGCGTGTGCTCGGCTTTTCAACCCTCGACTTCCGTCGCAACCGGCCACTGGTCGGCGCGGGCCAGTAAAACCAGGGCTTCGCGGACTTGTGTCGGCGTATTGCAAGTACTTGGGAAAGGCAACCAGTGCACCGCCTGGCCGATACGCAGGTGCATGCCTTCGCTGTCCACGCCGACCATCTGCGCTGGCGCATGGCGTGGCAGCTCGGTCAGTTGCACATAGTGGGCGATGGCGTTGGCGTGGTCGCGGTTCATATGCTCGAGCATGCTTGCCTCGGCTTTACCGGCGAACGGGTTGGCCAGGGTCACCTGATCGAGCCAGTGGATCGCGCCGAAGCCGCCGATGTAGCGGTGGCGCACCGGCTGCAGCACCCAGAAGTCGAAGTCGTGGGCCTTGTGGTAGTTGGCCGCGTCCGGGAAATAGCGGTAGTAGCGCTCGGCGGCGGCCTCGATGGCGGCTTCCTCCACCAGCTTGTGTGCCTCGGCCATCACCGTCAGGCGCCCCACGGCCTGTACGTCCTCGGCTTCGCGTTCACCTACCAGCAGCGAACACTTGGGGTCTTTCTGCAGGTTGTGGGTGTGCTGGGCGATGCGGCTGATGAGGATCAGCGGGTTGCCCTGGGCATCCAGGCAGTACGGCACGACCGAGCCGAAGGGGTAGCCGGGCATCGACTTGGAGTGGGTCGAGAGCACGCCGCGGTATTCCTTGAGCAGCAGCTCCCGGGCAGGACGGATGGCATTGGTACTCACTTGAGGGCGGCTCCTGGCGGACTGGATGGGGGACAAGATAAGCATTATCAGGTCCAGTGCCAATGGGGCTGCTGCGCAGCCCTATCGCCGGCAAGCCAGCTCCCACACTGACCGCGCAATACCAAGGCCTGTGCAGTATCTGTGGGAGCTGGCTTGCCGGCGATAGGGGCAACAACGCGCCCCCGGCGGTTTACCAGGTAACGCCGAAGCCTGCGGTATAGCGGGTCTTGTCCAGATCACTCTCACGGGTACCGGTGATGATGTCCTTCTCCGCCTTGAGGTTGAGCGAGGCCCACTCGGTGACCTTGTAGCGCAGGCCAACCTCGGCATCCAGCGCGTAATCGGCCACGCCACCCAATGGCTTGGCGAACTCGCCGTTGGTGAACAGCTGCACGTTCTTGCCAATCAGGTAGCGGGTGTAGTCCCACTTCACCGCCGCGGAATAGAAGTTGTCCTTGGCGCCATCCTGGTATTCGAAGTCGGTGCGGTTGATCAGCGAACCCAGCGAGAACGCGCCCAGCTCGTCGTCCCAGAACTGGTAACCCGGGCCGGTACCCACGGTGCGTTGGCGGGCCAGGTCTTCGATGCGGTCGCGCTTGTACTCCATACGCCCCTGCCAGAACCACTTCTCGGTGAGGAAGCGGTCCAGGGCGTACTCGGCACTCCAGTTGTCGGTGGTGGTGACGTCGTCCTTGGTCTCGCGGTTGTATTCGCCCTCGGCGTTGTGCCGCCAGCGGCCGTGGCGGGCGCTGGTCTTGAAACCGACATCGTAGTCGTCGGTGTCGTTCTCGGCGCGCTTGTAGTCCAGCGCCACGTCGACGTTGCCCTTCCACACGAAGTCCTCGACCAGCGGCTTGGGCTTCATGATCTGCTCGATGCTGGCCAGCTCCACGGTCTTCGGTGCATCGCCATTGGCCAGGGTCACCTTGCCGGGCTCGGCGGCCTTCAGCGACTTGGCCCGCTCACCGCTGTAGGCGTCCTGCTTGACCAGCATCTCCTGGTCGCTCTCCAGGGTCTGGACCTCTTTCCAGTCCAGGGCGATGGAACCGCCGTAGGGGGTTTCCAGCAGCAGCTTGCCGCCGTCGAAGACTTTGATCTTGCCGCTGAGCCGGTCACCGTTCTTCATCCACACGGTGTCGGCGAACACCGGCGAGGCGCACAGGGAAACAGCAAGCAGGCACAACAAGGATCTAGAATACATAAGCGGGCTATTGTTTGCGGACTACGGGTTCGATTTGACGAAAAAAGCCGGGCATTATCCAGATAACGACGACCAGAGCAAGGACAGACCGGGAGCATGCCGTTGAGTTCAACTCTCATTTGCCAGACCGCCGGTCCGGTTTCATCTGCAGCCCAGGGGGGGCCTGATGTCTGATGGATATGAGCACGCCCTCGACTCCGCCGAGGGCCGACGAACGGCGCTGTATTCGGTTCTCGGCCAAGTGCCGGCCGGCAAGGTGGTCAGCTATGGCCAGCTGGCCGAGCTGGCGGGGCTTGGGCGGGCGGCACGCTGGGTCGGGCGCACCCTTGGGCAACTGCCCGCGAACACCCGTCTGCCCTGGCACCGGGTGCTTGGCGCAGGCGGCCGGTTGAGCCTGGCACCGGGAACCCCGTCGGGGGATGAACAACGGGCGCGGCTGCGCGCGGAGGGTGTGAATGTAACCAACAATCGTGTGGATATGACGCGCCATGGCTGGCGCCCGATGGAGCACAGCGGTTAGAGTGCGCGCTTTGTTTTCGCAAACTTGAGGCAGATGTTGGCCCAT
The DNA here is from genome assembly GCF_900291015.1 of Pseudomonas persica. Lineage (GTDB taxonomy): Bacteria > Pseudomonadota > Gammaproteobacteria > Pseudomonadales > Pseudomonadaceae > Aquipseudomonas. The sequence continues at coordinate 133,155 of NZ_OLKL01000014.1, read as the reverse complement.
GCCCCGTAAAACCTGGCGCGCTGCGCTTGCTGCCTATGCCAGCCCGTCAACCTTGGTACTTTTGCTGCTCGGCTTCGCCGCCGGTCTGCCCTATATGCTGGTGTTCTCCACCCTTTCGGTGTGGTTGCGCGAAGCGGGCGTGGCCCGCGAGACCATTGGTTACGCCAGCCTGATCGGCCTGGCCTACGCCTTCAAGTGGGTGTGGTCGCCGCTGCTCGACCAATGGCGCCTGCCGCTGCTCGGTAGCCTGGGGCGCCGGCGTTCGTGGCTGCTGCTGTCGCAAGCGCTAGTGGTGATCGGGCTGGTCGGCATGAGCCTGTGCGATCCGCAGCAACACCTGTCATGGCTGATCGCCCTGGCGGTGCTGGTGGCCTTCGCATCGGCCACCCAGGACATCGCCGTCGATGCCTACCGCCTGGAAATCGCCGACGACCAGCGCCAGGCCGCGCTCGCCGCCAGCTACATGGCCGGCTACCGGGTGGCGGCCCTGCTGGCCACCGCTGGCGCGCTGTTCTTCGCCGAGTGGTTCGGCTCCACCGGTTTCAGCTACCTGCACAAGGCCTGGGCCGGCACCTACGTCATGTTCGCGGTGATGATGCTGCCCGCCGTGTTCACCACCCTGATCATGCGCGAGCCGCCCGTACCCATGCGTACCCAGCTGTCGGCAGCGCGCTATGGGCTGGTGCATCAGCTGGCCTCGGTGTTCGTGCTGATCATCCTGCTGGTGTCGGTACCGGCCAGCTTCACCCAGATGTTCAATACCGGCTGGTCCAGCGTCATCTCCGGTGATGCCACGCCACTGGACCTGCTGCTGGAAGACCGCGCCTTCCTGCGCCTGATCCTCTACGTGCTACTGACCTGGGCATGCCTGTCGAGCCTGGGCCGTCGCGGCCTGGCCCCGGTGCTGACCCCAGTCAACGACTTCATCGCCCGCTACCGCTGGCAGGCCTTGCTGTTGCTCGGTCTGATCGCCACCTATCGCATGTCGGACACGGTAATGGGCGTGATGGCCAACGTGTTCTACATCGACATGGGCTTCACCAAGGACCAGATCGCCAGCGTCAGCAAGATCTTCGGCCTGATCATGACCCTGGTCGGCGCCGGGATTGGCGGCCTGCTGATCGTGCGCTTCGGCATCATGCCGATCCTGTTCATCGGCGGTGCGGCCTCGGCGGGCACCAACATCCTGTTCCTGATGCTGGCCGACATGGGCCCGAACCTGCAAATGCTGGTGGTGACCATCTCGCTGGACAACTTCAGCTCCGGCATGGCCACCTCGGCCTTCGTCGCCTACCTGTCGAGCCTGACCAACCTGAAGTTCTCGGCGACCCAGTACGCATTGCTCAGCTCGATCATGCTGCTGTTGCCAAGGTTGATCGGCGGTTATTCGGGGGTGATGGTGGAGAAGTTCGGTTACCACGACTTCTTCCTGATCACTGCCCTGCTGGGCGTGCCGACCCTGATCCTGATTGCCCTGCAGTGGCGCCAGGAGGCCGGGCCGGGCAAACCGGTGGCAGAGGAAGGTTCGGCGGTCGAGCGGCCCTGACAGGTTTGTACCTGTACCGGCCTCTTCGCGGGTAAACCCGCTCCCACAGCTACAGCACTGGCCTCGAGAGCTGTGCAGTCCCTGTGGGAGCGGGTTTACCGCGAAGAGGCCGGTACAGGTAATAGAGATTATTGAGCAACAGCCCCCTCACCAGGCCGTCCACCCACCACAAACCACAACGGCCACAGCGCCAAGGCCCCCGCCACACCCGCCGCCAGGGCAAAGTGCAGCAGGCTGGCCCCGGCGCCAATCATCGCCAGCACCGCCCCACCCAGCCCCAGCAAGGCAATGGTGATCATCCCCAGCATGGCCGAGACCAGCCCCTTGCTCTGCTCGCTGGCGAACAGCGTCATGCGATACAGCACCGCGTTGGCCACCCCCAGCCCCAGCGCGTACAGCGACATGCCCGCCACTACGCTGGTCACGCTCGGCCAGCACCAGGTCGCCAGTACCATCAGGCACAGACCGGCCAGGTATGGCCACAACGCACCACGCACCAGCGCCGGCAGCGGATAGCGGTCGGCGATGCGGTTGATGATCAGGTTGCCAAGGATCAGCCCGCCAAACACCGGCAACTGCCACAAGGCGTAGTCCATGGTGCTCAACCCCTCGTCGTGAATCAGCAGCACCGGCGACAGGCCAATCCAGCCAATCAGCGGCAAACCGACCAGACCCAAAGCCGCGCTACCAGCGACAAAACGGCGGTTGGCCAGCAACTGGCCGTAACCGGCCAGCAGCGGCAGCAGGTGGATCGGCGTGAGCGCCAGGCGCGAGCCGTCACGCCGCTCCACACCCAGGGTTTCCGGCATCAGCCGGTACAGCAGCAGCCAGGCCAGAACCGCGCCGATGGCAAAGGCCACAAACAGCCAGCGCCAGTCCAGCCACTGCAGCAGCAAGGTGCCCACCAGCGGCCCGAGCAGTGGCGAAAGCAAGGCGATATTGGCCAGCAGGGCCATCATGCGCACCGCATCCGCTTCGCTGAAGGCTTCGTTCAGGGCCGGGTAGCTGACCGTGACCACAAAGCCTAGGCCGATGCCCTGCAGCAGGCGCAGCAAGTTGAACAGGCCGATGTCGTGGACCCAGAAGGTCGCCAGGCAGGCCAGGCCGAAGAACGCGCAGCCGGTCAGCAGCAACGGGCGCCGGCCATAGCGGTCGGCCAGCGGGCCGATCAGCCATTGCAGCACCACGCCACCCAGCAGGTACAGGTTGAGGGCGTGGGGAATGTATTCGGGGCTGGCGTTCAGGTCGCCGACCACCACCGGCATGGCCGGCATGACCGCGTCGCTGGCCAGGTAGGTGAGCAGCTCGAACAGGGCCAGGGTCAGGCCGAACAGCAAGGCGCGCAGGGGAGTGATGTACAGCAGTGGTTTCATGATGGCGTATCGGGTGTGGCAGGTGGGGTCAGGCTATATGCCAGAAATGCCGAGGTATTGCTGTGAACAAGTGTAAAAAGCCGGGGCCGCTTTGCGCCCCATCGCCGGCAAGCCAGCTCCCACAGGTACAACACAGGCCCGAAGGCTGCGATAACCCTGTAGGAGCCGCCTTGCCGGCGATGGGGCGCGAAGCGGCCCCGGCTTCAGCGCGGTATTACTGCGCTGCAGTCTCCTGCACCACGCGAATCACCCGCTGCGGGAACGGAATGTCGATCCCTTCGGCCTTCAACCGGTCACGCGCATGCTCGTTGAGCATGAACATCACGTCCCAATAGTCCTCGGTCTTGGTCCACAGGCGCAGCGAAACGGTGATCGAGCTGTCGCCCAAGGTCGCGACCACCGCCTGCGGCGCCGGGTCGGGCAGCACACGCGGGTCCTGCGCCAGCTCCAGCAGCACGTTGCGGGCGTTCTGCAGGTCGGCCTCGTAGTCCACGCCCACGTCGAACACCACCTTGCGTGTCGGCTGGCGGTTGGTGTTGGTGATGATGCCATTGGACAGGCTGCCGTTGGGCATGATCACGGTCTTGTTGTCTCCGGTGCGCAGCACGGTGTGGAAGATCTGGATGCTGTCGACGGTGCCGGCCACGCCTTGCGCCTCGATCCAGTCACCGATGCGGAATGGGCGGAACATCAGGATCAGCACACCGCCGGCGAAGTTCGCCAGGCTGCCCTGCAAGGCCAGGCCGATGGCCAGGCCAGCGGCACCGATCGCGGCAACGAACGAGGTGGTCTCGATACCGATCATCGACGCCACGCTGACCAACAGCAGCACCTTCAGCACGATGTTCGACAGGGTGCTGATGAAGCCCTGCAGCGCCAGGTCGGCGTTGCGCAGGCCAACCAGCTTGCCCAGGCGGGCGCTGACCTTGTTGATGATCCACCAGCCGACCGCCAGGGTCAGCAGCGCCAGCAGCACACGGCTGCCGTATTCCATGATCAAGGGAACCCAAGTCTGCGATTGGCGGACCAGCTGATCGACTTCAGCATTCAAATCCATATTCATCTCCTGATGCCGAACGGCAAGTACACGGTAAAACAGGCCGCGCGCGATTGCGCAGCCCCGGCCCCCATGGACATCATTTCGCCATCGAGGTTCCGGGTAGCACTTGCATCAGTCGCGGAAGTTGTTGAACTGCAGCGGCATGTCGAATTCCTTGGTCCGCAGCAGGGCGATGGCTTCCTGCAGGTCGTCACGCTTTTTACCGGTCACGCGTACCTGCTCGCCCTGGATGGCGGCCTGCACTTTCAGCTTGGCATCCTTGATGGTGGCGACGATCTTCTTCGCCAGGTCCTTGTCGATGCCTTCGCGGAACTTGGCTTCCTGTTTCTTTTCCTTGCCCGAGGCGTACGGGTCCTTGGTTTCCAGGCACTTCACGTCGATCTTGCGCTTGACCAGCGCCAGGCGCAGGATTTCCAGCATCGCTTCGAGCTGGAACTCTTCCTCGGCGGTGAGCATCACGGTCTGCTCTTTGTCCTTGAACTCGAAGGTACCCTTGCCCTTGAGGTCGTAGCGGCGGTCCAGATCCTTGATGGCGTTATCGACCGCGTTCTGCACTTCGTGCTTGTCCAGTTCCGATACCACGTCGAACGAAGGCATGGTTGTTCTCCCAAAATAAAAGCGCGCTCAGGTTGAAGATGGAGCGCGCTGGGTTTGACGGTTAAAATGCGGGCTCATTATAACGGGTTGCGAAACGCATATGAGCAGCACCTGGCATATTCTCGGCGCCGGTAGCCTGGGCAGCCTGTGGGCTTGCCGCCTGGCGCGCGCGGGCAAGGCAGTGCGCCTGATCCTGCGTGACGGGCAACGGCTGCTGGCCTACCAGCAGGCCGGCGGCCTGACCCTGGTCGAACAGGACCAGCCCCGCCACTACGCCATCCCTGCCGAAACCGCGCAGGCACGCGGCCCGATCCACCGTCTGCTGGTGGCCTGCAAGGCCTACGACGCCGCCCCGGCCATTGCCGGCGTGGCACCGCGCCTGGCCGAGGGCGCCGAAGTGCTGCTGCTGCAGAACGGTCTGGGCAGCCAGGACGAAGTCGCCGACCTGGTACCGCACGCGCGCTGCATCTTCGTCTCCAGTACCGAAGGGGCGTTCCGCGAGGGTGACTGGCAGGTACGCTTTGCCGGCCACGGCTTCAACTGGCTGGGTGACCCAGGCAACCCGGCGATCCCCGCCTGGTTCGATGACCTGCACCAGGCCGGCATCCCCGCCGAGTGGACGGTGGATATTCTCACCCGCCTGTGGCGCAAGCTGGCGCTCAACTGCGCAATCAACCCGCTGACCGTACTGCACGAGTGCCAGAACGGTGGGCTGCTGGGGCACCTGGGTGAAGTGGATGCCCTGTGCGCCGAACTGGCCCAACTGCTACACCGCTGTGGCCAGCCAGAAGCGGCAGACGGGTTGGACGAAGAAGTACAGCGGGTGATCCTCGCCACCGCAGCCAACTACTCTTCCATGTACCAGGATGTACGTGCGGGCCGGCGCACCGAGGTGCACTACCTGCTTGGCCACGCCTGCCGCGCCGCTGGCCGTCATGGCTTGCAGTTGCCAGAGCTGGAACGCCTGCTGCAGCGCCTGGTCGATAACCTGCGCGTGCGTGGCTTGCCCTGCGACTGACGCAGCCCTTTCAACCGGATACGGACATTGCCTAGCCCATGACCTTGCGCCAACGCCTGGAAAACCTCCCGGTCGGGCAGAAGCTGCTGGCGGCCCTGCTGGTGTTGCTGGTGACCATCCTGCTGGTGGCCAACCTTACCTTCATCAGCGCCGCCTACTGGATCACCCAGGAAAGCATGGCACCGCAGGCGCTGCACACCATCGGCCGGCTGGTGGCCACCCCGCAACTGGCGGCCCGCGCCGGCGACTCCCCGGACACCGCCAGCGCCCTGCTCAAGGAACTGGACAGCTACACGCCGCTGCGCGCCGCCGCCGTCTATGGTGGCGATGGCCGCATCCTGGCGCAGTTGCAGCACGGCGAACCGCTGGCTCTGCCCAAGCGTTTTCGCGACATCGACAGCTGGCGCCTGATGGAGTTTCGCAGCACCCAGCTGATCCGCATGCCGCGTGACGCCAACCCGCCGGCGCACCTGCTGCTGGTCGCCAGCAGCGAATTGCCCACGGCTTTCTACACCGGCACCCTTAGTGCCAGCCTGGGCATCCTGGTGTTCAGCATCCTGCTGTGGATCATCATCGCCCGGCAGATCAAACGCCTGATCACCCAGCCGATCAACCAGCTCGAAGAGCTCAGCCGCCAGGTCACCCGCGAAGAGAGCTATGCCCTGCGTGCCCAGCGCGGCAACGACGACGAAATCGGCAGCCTGGCCGAAGCGTTCAACACCATGCTCTCGCGCATCGAAGCCCGCGAACAGCAGCTCAAGCGCACCCGCGACGAGTTCCAGGAGGCCTATGATCAGGCCCAGGGGCTGGCCGAGGAAACCCGCCACACCAACCGCAAGCTGGAGCTGGAAGTCCAGGTGCGCAGCAAGATCGAGAAAAAACTCACCGGCTTCCAGAACTACCTCAACAGCATCATCGACTCGATGCCCTCGGCACTGATCGCCCTCGACGAACAGCTCTACGTGACCCAGTGGAACCACGAAGCCACGGTGCTTTCCGGCACGCCCCTGGACGAAGCACTTAACCAGCCGATCTTCATCGCCTTCGAGCCGCTCAAGCCGTTCTTGCCGCAGCTGAAGGAAACCGTGGAAAAACACCGGGTGGCGAAGATCGAGCGGGTCACCTGGCCCAAGGGCGACGACCTGCGCCACTACGCCCTGACCTTCTACCCGCTGACTGGTGGCGGCGGCCGTGGCGTGGTCATCCGCATCGACGACATCACCCAGCGCCTGTCGCTGGAAGAAATGATGGTGCAATCGGAGAAGATGCTTTCGGTCGGTGGCCTGGCCGCCGGCATGGCTCACGAGATCAACAACCCGCTGGGCGCGATCCTGCATAACGTGCAGAACATTCGCCGGCGCCTGTCACCAGAGCTGCCGCGCAACCAGGAGCAAGCCGAAGAACTGGGCATCGACCTGCCCACGGTCAACCGCTACCTGGAGAGCCGCGAAGTGCCGCTATTGCTCGACGGCATCCAGCAGGCCGGTGCCCGGGCGGCGAAGATCGTCACCCATATGCTCAGTTTCAGCCGCCGCAGCAACCGCCAGTTGGCGCCGTGCGACCTGCCGGCACTGATCGACCAGGCGGTGGAGATTGCCGGCAACGACTTCGACCTGGCCATCGGCTTCGACTTCAAGGGCCAGGCCATCGTGCGCCAGTTCGACCCCGAACTCGGGCAGGTGCCGTGCACCGCCAACGAACTGGAGCAGGTGCTGCTCAACCTGCTGAAAAACGCCGCCCAGGCCATCCACCAGCGGCCGCAGCCGAGCGAGCCCGGACGCATCACCCTGCGCACCCGCTTGAACCCGCCATGGGCGGAAATCCAGGTCGAGGACAACGGCGTCGGCATGCCCGAGGGGGTGCGCAAGCGCACCTTCGAGCCGTTCTTCACCACCAAGGAAATCGGCCAGGGCACTGGCCTGGGCCTGTCGGTCTCGTACTTCATCATCACCAACAACCACAAGGGGCAGATGGAAGTGCAGTCCACGCCCGGCCAGGGCACCTGCTTCACCCTGCGCCTGCCCCTCGGCCAGCCGGCAACGGCGGCGCCGGCCAGAACGGAGAAGTGATATGGGCTATCGCCTGTCAAAAATCTACACCCGCACCGGCGACAAAGGCGAAACCGGCCTGGGCGACGGACGCCGGGTGCCCAAGGACCATCCACGGATCGAGGCGATTGGCGAGGTGGACAGCCTGAACAGCCAGCTGGGTTTGCTGCTGGCGGGGCTGGCCGAACAAGAGCTGGATGAAGTGAGCGCGGTTTTGGCGCCATGTCAGCACCGCTTGTTCGACCTGGGCGGTGAGCTGGCGATGCCCAGTTATCAGGCGTTGAACCTGGCGGAGGTGGAACGGCTGGAAGCGGCGATCGATGTTTGGAACGAAGAGCTGGGACCGCTGAAGAACTTCATTTTGCCCAGTGGCTCGGCGCTGGTGGCCCAGGCGCATGTGTGCAGAAGCCTGGCGCGCAGTGCCGAGCGGCGGTGTCAGCAGTTGAATGCGCTGGAGCCGTTGCCGGGGGTTGGGTTGGCGTACATCAACCGGCTTTCGGACCTATTGTTTGTGGCGGCGCGGATCATTGGACGGCGGCAGGGGGTGGCTGAGGTTTTGTGGCAGCCTGCTGAAAAGCCTAAAGGCTGAAAGTGCTGGGGCTGCTTTGCAGCCCATCGCCGGCAAGCCAGCTCCCACAGAGAGCGCACAGGGTTTGAGGTCTGTGCCGTCACTGTGGGAGCTGGCTTGCCGGCGATGGGCCGCAAAGCGGCCCCAATTACAGGCGACTCAGATCTCGGGCCAGAACGCCCGGATCCCGGCAACACCCTGTGCTCCCGCTTCCCAGGCCTGCTCACGCTCACCCGGCCCTACCCCACCCAGCAGGTAGACCGGCTTGTTGAACCCAGTGATCAACCGCTGCGCCTCGTCCCACCCCAGTGGTAGCGCCTCGGGGTGAGTCCGAGTCGCCTGCACCGGCGACAAGGTGACGAAGTCCACACCCATCTGCTCCGCCAGCGCCAGCTCTTCGGCACTGTGGCAGGATGCCGCCAGCCAGCGTTCCTTGGGGAACGGCCGGCCGTTGGCGGCATACTTGCGCAGTTGTGCAGCCGTCAGGTGCCAACCTGCCGCAGGGAAGTCACCCAGCCACTCCAGCGGCCCCTTGAGCATCAACTGCGCCTTGCCCGCGCACAGGCCGACCGCATCCACCGCCACATCGCGGTACTTGGGGTCGTACATGTCCGGGGCACGCAGCTGGATCAGGCGAATGCCGCTGGCCACCGCCTTCTGGATGCCCTTGAGCATCTGCGGTACTTCCAGGCCATCGGGGGTGATCAGGTACTGCTCCGGCAAGCGCGCGGCGGCAACGATCGGTTTATTGGCCTCGGGGAACTCGTACTGGGGCAAATCGCGCGGGGCAACCCATTCCAGCGGCTGGCCCTCGGCGCCATGCGGCTCGCCACTGAACGCCTCGACTTCGCGCACGTCCAGCAGCACCTGCTTGTCCGGGTAGTCGTGGCTGACCTTGATCAGCGCGCGCGAACGGCTTACCTCGATGCCCAGCTCTTCGCGCAGCTCACGGGCCAGCGCCGCCTCGACGCCTTCACCCTGTTCAACCTTGCCGCCCGGGAACTCCCACAGGCCACCCTGGTGCTGGGTATCGGCCCGGCGTGCGATCAGAATGCGGCCATCAGTACCGCGAATGACAGCCGCTACAACATGAATCCGTTTCACCCTTCACGCTCCGCCAGGCCAGCCTGCTGCCAGGCCTGGAAGGCCGGCCACTGGTAAATGGTTTCGATATAGGCCGCAGCATCCGCAGGCACTTCCACGCGGTAGGTACGCAGGCGCACCGCCACCGGGGCGAAGAAGGCATCGGCCAGGCTCGGCTTGCCGAACAGGAACGGGCCACTGTCCTTGGCCACCAGCCGGCATTCGGACCACAGTGCGACGATACGGTCGATATCGATTTGTACCTCCAGCGGTACGCTGTCCAGCGCCTGGTCGCGCGACAGGTCGAACGGCATGGCGCCGCGCAAGGCGAAGAAGCCGCTGTGCATCTGCGCGCAAGCCGAACGGGCCTGGGCCCGGGCCGCCACATCGGCAGGCCATAGCTGGGCATCGGGGTGCTGTTCGTTGAGGTATTCGGCAATGGCCAGCGAGTCGGCGATCACACCGTGCTCGGTCTTGAGCAGCGGTACCTTGCCGGTGGCGGAGAAGGCGAGGATGCGCTGACGGGTGTCAGGCTGGTTGAGTTTGATCAGGGTTTCTTCGTAAGGCACACCAGCCAGCTCGAGGGCCAGGGCGCCACGCAGCGACCAGGAGGAATACAGCTTGTCGCCGATGATCAGGTGATAGCTCATGGTTCGGCTCCATGTATCTGGGATTTTGGGGCTGCTTTGCAGCCCTTCGCGGGCTTGCCCGCGAAGCGGCCCCAGTATTAGATCAGGTACGGTACTCGGCGTTGATCTTCACGTACTCGTGGGACAGGTCGGTGGTCCAGATGGTTTCGCTGCACTGGCCACGGCCCAGTTCGATACGGATGGTGATCTCTTCCTGAGCCATTACCTTGGCACCCTGGTCTTCGGTGTAGCTTGGGCTGCGGCCGCCTTTGCTGGCAATGCACACGCTGTCCAGGTACACATCGATCAGGCTCACATCCAGCTCCGGTACGCCGGCACGGCCAACGGCAGCGAGGATACGACCCCAGTTCGGGTCGGAGGCGAACAGCGCGGTCTTGATCAACGGCGAGTGGGCCACGGCGTAGCCGACGTCCAGGCACTCCTGGTGGTTGCCGCCGCCGTTGACCTGCACGGTAACGAACTTGGTAGCGCCTTCGCCGTCACGGACGATGGCCTGGGCCACTTCCATGCACACCTCGAACACCGCCTTCTTCAGCGCTTCGAACAGTGCGCCGCTGGCTTCGGTGACTTCCGGCAGGTTGGCCTTGCCGGTGGCGATCAGCATGCAGCAGTCGTTGGTCGAAGTGTCGCCGTCGATGGTGATGCGGTTGAACGACTTGTTGGCGCCGTCCAGCATCAAGTCCTTGAGCACCTTTGGTGCCACCTTGGCGTCGGTAGCGATGTAGCCGAGCATGGTGGCCATGTTCGGGCGGATCATGCCTGCACCCTTGCTGATGCCGGTGACGGTAACGGTCACGCCATCGTGCTGGAACTGACGGCTGGCACCTTTGGGCAGGGTGTCGGTGGTCATGATGCCGGTGGCGGCTTCGGCCCAGTGGTTTTCCGACAGGTTGTCGAGGGCGGCCTGCAGCGCACCTTCGATCTTCTCGACCGGCAGCGGCTCGCCGATTACGCCAGTGGAGAACGGCAGTACCGACTCGGCCGGTACGCCGGCCAGTTCGGCCAGCTTGGCGCAGGTGCGCTCGGCGGCGGCCAGGCCTGGCGCGCCGGTGCCGGCGTTGGCATTACCGGTGTTGGTCAGCAGGTAGCGCACGGTGCCCTGCACACGCTGCTTGGACAGGATCACCGGCGCTGCGCAGAAGGCGTTGAGGGTGAACACGCCAGCCACGCTGGAGCCTTCGGCACAGCGCATGACCACCACATCCTTGCGCCCGGGGCGCTTGATGCCGGCAGAAGCGATGCCGAGTTCAAAACCCGGAACCGGGTGCAGGGTGGGCAAAGGACCAAGACCAACAGCCATTAGAGCGCTCCTAGAAATTACGGTTGATATCGAAAAGCGGGGCCGCTTCGCGCCCCATCGCGACACAAGGCCGCTCCCACATGGGACGGCGCAGCCTTGCGGCTGTGCACCATCCCTGTGGGAGCGGCCTTGTGTCGCGATAGGGCCGCGAAGCGGCCCCATTCAGGTCAGATCACTCGATCTGCCCGTGGCAATGCTTGAACTTCTTGCCCGAACCACACCAGCACGGCTCGTTGCGGCCCAGTTTCTGTTCGTTGCGCACCGGTGCCGAGGCGACGGCCACTTCGGCGCCCTCCTCGCTCAGTTGCTCGCTTTCCAGACCCGGAGCAGCGGCGTGCTGGAACTGCATGCGGCTGGCCAGTTCCTCGGCCTCGCGGCGCAGGCGGGCTTCCTCTTCGGCCGGGTCTTCGCGGCGTACCTGAACGTGCGACAGCACACGGATGGTGTCGCGCTTGATCGACTCGAGCAGCTCCTGGAACAGGCTGAAGGATTCGCGCTTGTACTCCTGCTTCGGGTTCTTCTGCGCATAACCACGCAGGTGGATACCGTGACGCAGGTGATCCATGGTCGACAGGTGGTCTTTCCACAGGTCGTCCAGCACGCGCAGCAGGATCTGCTTCTCGAAGGTACGCAGGGCTTCGATACCGGCCTGGTCTTCCTTCTCGGTGTACGCAGTGGTGATTTCGTTCAGCAGCTTCTCGCGCAGGGTCTCTTCGTAGAGGTGATCGTCCTCGTCGAGCCACTGCTGGATCGGCAGCTTCATGGCGAAATCGCTGGCCAGCGAAGCTTCCAGGCCGGCCACGTCCCACTGTTCGGGCAGCGACTGCGGCGGAATGTGCTGGCTGATGGTAGCGTCCAGGACTTCTTTGCGGAATTCGACGATGGTGTCGCCGATGTTCTCGGCGGCCAGCAGGCTGTTGCGCATGTGGTAGATCACCTTGCGCTGCTCGTTGGCCACGTCGTCGTATTCCAGCAACTGCTTGCGGATATCGAAGTTGCGGCCTTCGACCTTGCGCTGGGCCTTCTCGATGGCGTTGGTGACCATGCGGTGCTCGATGGCCTCGCCCGACTGCATGCCCAGCGCTTTCATGAAGTTCTTCACCCGGTCAGAGGCGAAGATCCGCATCAGGCTGTCTTCCAGCGACAGGTAGAAGCGGCTGGAACCCGGGTCGCCCTGACGGCCGGAACGGCCACGCAGCTGGTTGTCGATACGGCGCGATTCGTGGCGCTCGGAAGCGATCACATGCAGGCCACCGGCTTCGATCACCTGCTGGTGACGCTTCTGCCAGTCGGCCTTGATCTGGGCGATCTGCTCGGCGGTCGGGTTTTCCAGGGCAGCCACTTCGGCTTCCCAGTTACCGCCCAGCAGGATATCGGTACCGCGGCCGGCCATGTTGGTGGCGATGGTCAGTGCACCCGGGGCACCGGCTTGCGCGATGATCTCGGCTTCCTTTTCGTGATACTTGGCGTTCAGTACCTTGTGCTCGATGCCTTCCTTCTTGAGCAGGTTCGACATGTGCTCGGAAGTTTCGATGGTCGCGGTACCCACCAGGATCGGACGGCCCTGCTTCATGCTTTCCTTGATGTCGGTGATGATCGCAGCGTATTTCTCGTCGGCGGTCAGGTACACCAGGTCGTTGAAGTCTTTACGCGCCAGTGGCTTGTTCGGCGGGATGACCATCACGTTGAGGGCGTAGATCGACTGGAACTCGAACGCTTCGGTGTCCGCGGTACCGGTCATGCCGGACAGCTTGGTGTACAAGCGGAAGTAGTTCTGGAAGGTGGTCGAAGCCAGGGTCTGGCTCTCGGCCTGGATGTTCAGGTTTTCTTTCGCTTCGATGGCCTGGTGCAAGCCTTCGGACAGGCGACGACCGGGCATGGTACGGCCGGTGTGTTCGTCGATCAGCAGGACCTGGCCGTCCTGGACAATGTACTCGATGTTGCGGTGGAACAGCTTGTGCGCGCGCAGGCCGGCGTAGACGTGGGTCAGCAGGCTCAGGTTGTGCGCCGAGTACAGGCTCTCGCCCTCGGCCAGCAGGCCGGACTGGGTGAGCATTTCCTCGATGTACTGGTGACCGGCTTCGTTCAGCTCGACCTGGCGGCTCTTCTCGTCGATGGTGAAGTGGCCTTCCTGGGTGACCTGGCCTTCCACTTCTTCGATGTGCTGGGTCAGGCGCGGGATCAGGCGGTTGATCTCGATGTACAGCTTGGAGCTGTCTTCGGCCTGGCCGGAAATGATCAGCGGGGTACGCGCTTCGTCGATCAGGATGGAGTCGACTTCGTCGATCACGGCGAAGTTCAGTTCACGCTGGAACTTCTCCTCCTGGCTGAACGCCATGTTGTCGCGCAGGTAGTCGAAACCGAATTCGTTGTTGGTGCCGTAGGTGATGTCGGACGCGTAGGCGGCGCGCTTTTCTTCCGGCGGCTGGAAGGCCGAGACGATGCCGACCGACAGGCCGAGGAACTCGTACAGCGGGCGCATCCAGTTGGCGTCGCGGCGGGCCAGGTAGTCGTTGACGGTGACCACGTGCACGCCCTTGCCGGACAGTGCGTTGAGGTACACGGCCAGGGTACCGACCAAGGTCTTGCCTTCACCGGTACGCATTTCTGCGATCATGCCCTCGTGCAGGGTCATGCCACCGATCAACTGCACGTCGAAGTGGCGCATGCCCATCACGCGCTTGCCGGCCTCACGGGCCACGGCGAAGGCTTCAGGCAGCAACTGGTCCAGTGTCTCGCCTTTGGCCAGGCGCTCCTTGAACTCTGCGGTCTTGCCCCGCAGTTGCTCGTCGGAGAGGGCCACCATCTTCTCTTCGAGAGCATTGACGATGTTCACCGTCTTGAGCATGCGTTTGACTTCACGCTCGTTCTTGCTTCCAAAAAGTTTTTTTAACAAAGGCGCAAACATATCGGCAGGATCTTCCACACGTAGGGATGGAGGGCGGCCCCATGAGTCGCCCGTGCAGCCCTGAGGCCGCATGCGAACGAGCATTCTACCCGGAAACGATGGTGAGGAAAGTGGTGGATTGCCACGATGCTTGTACAGCGTTTTGGCGGGGGCTTGTTTTAGATAGGGGTATTTTCCCTGAGTTCAAGGTTCGGGAAGATGAAACGTATCGAGAATGAGTTGCATCTTTCTGGCCTGTCCTGGCCTCTTCGCGGGTAAAGCACCGCCCTTGATGTATAGGTGATCCTGTGGGAGCGGGTTCACCCGCGAAGAGGCCAGTGCAGGCTATAGAGATGTTAGACTGCGGACCATGTAACCTCATGCGTACCCCCATGGCCTACAAACCCTCCCCCGCCCAGCCACCCTCGGCCCTGCTCCGCCAGGTGCGCCCGCTGCGCCTGCTGCTGAACCAGGCCGAACGCCTGGAACACCTGCAGCGCCTGCTGGAAAGCCAGCTGCAACCGGCTGCCCGCGAGCACTGCCACGTGGCGTCGTGGCGTGACGGCACCTTGCTGCTGGTGGTAACCGACGGCCACTGGGCAACCCGCCTGCGCTACCAGCAGAAGCGCTTGCTGGCGGCATTGCAGGGCATGGAAGCCTTCGGCAACCTCAGGCGCATCCTGTACAAGGTGCAGCCGCCGCTGGTGCCAGCCAAGCGTGCTGGCCATGCTGCAGAGCTGTCGAACAACGCAGCCGAGAGCCTGCGCGATACTGCCGAGGGCATCACCGACCCCAAACTGCGCGCAGCACTGGAACGATTGGCCGCCCACGCCCAGGACAAGCCATAAAAAAGGCCACCCGAAGGTGGCCTTAATGAACTAGAGAGTGTTCGAACTTACACGGCCGCAACAGGGCGCATGTACGAGATCGGTGCCGTGCTGGCATCTTCGAAAGTGACCACTTCCCAGGCGTCTTTCTCGGCGATCAGCTTGCGCAGCAGCTGGTTGTTCAGCGCGTGTCCGGACTTGTAGCCCTTGAACTCGCCGATCAGGCTGTTGCCCAGCAGGTAGAGGTCGCCGATGGCGTCGAGGATCTTGTGCTTGACGAATTCGTCTTCGTAACGAAGGCCGTCTTCGTTGAGCACGCCGTCCTCATCGACCACGATGGCGTTCTCGACACTGCCACCCAGCGCAAGGTTGTGCTTGCGCAGGTACTCGATGTCACGCATGAAACCGAAGGTACGCGCGCGGCTGACTTCCTTCACGAACGAGGTGCTGGAAAAGTCGACGCTGGCGCTCTGGGTCCGGTTGCGAAGCACCGGATGATCGAAGTCGATCTCGAAGCTCACCTTGAAGCCGTCGAAAGGCAGGAAAGTGGCGCGCTTGTCGCCCTCTTCCACAGTCACCTCACGCAGGATGCGGATGAACTTCTTGGCTGCGTCCTGTTCTTCCAGGCCGGCAGACTGAATCAGGAATACAAAGGGTCCGGCGCTGCCATCCATGATCGGCACTTCCGAGGCGGAGAGCTCGACGTAGGCGTTATCGATGCCCAGGCCCGCCATGGCGGAGAGCAGGTGCTCGACCGTATCGACCTTGACGTCACCGTTGACCAGCGTCGTCGACATGGTTGTCTCGCCGACGTTGGCCGCGCGCGCCGGGATTTCGACCACAGGGTCGAGGTCGGCGCGGCGGAAGACGATGCCGGTGTCAACAGGTGCAGGCTTGAGGGTCAGGTAAACCTTCTCCCCGGAGTGCAGACCGACACCTGTGGCACGGATGGTATTCTTCAGGGTGCGTTGTTTAATCATGGCATTGGCCGCTTCAGCGCAAATTGCGAACAGGTATCAACAAAGGCTGGGGATGATAACAGACCCAACCTTTGATGAATACCAATCACCTTTATACCCCTGATAAATTCCATTAATCAGCCTGACGACGCAGGAATGCCGGGATATCGAGGTAGTCCAGGTCATCCTGAGGGTTCAGTTTAGCGGCTGCTGCAGCACCTGCATGGGCCTGGTTGCGCATTACGGTCGGGCGCTCCAGGTCACGGTAGTTGACCGCAGGCTGCTCCTGGCGAACCGGCGCCGGGTTGGACGCTTCGTACACCTGCTGGGCAGTCTGCAGGGTGTTGTCGACCACCTTCACAGGCTTCTCGATGCGCGCGCCCAGGCCGGTGGCCACTACGGTCACGTGCAGTTCGTCACGCATGTCCGGGTCGATCACGGTGCCGACCTTGACCATGGCGTGGTCGGAGGCGAAGGCTTCGATGATGCTACCCACGTCGGAGTACTCACCCAGCGACAGGTCCGGGCCTGCGGTGATGTTCACCAGGATGCCGCGGGCGCCCTGCAGGTTGACGTCTTCCAGCAGCGGGTTGCGGATCGCTGCCTCGGTGGCTTCACGCGCACGGTTCGGGCCGCTGGCGCAGCCAGTACCCATCATGGCCATGCCCATTTCACCCATCACGGTACGCACGTCGGCGAAGTCGACGTTGATCATGCCCGGGCGCTTGATGATATCGGAGATACCGCGCACGGCACCGGCCAGTACGTCGTCAGCCTTGGCGAAGGCGGACAGCAGACTGGCATCCTTGCCCAGGATGGTCAGCAGCTTCTCGTTGGGGATGGTGATCAACGAGTCGACGCTTTCAGCCAGCATGCGGATGCCTTCATCGGCGATCTGCATGCGCTTGCGGCCTTCGAACGGGAACGGACGGGTCACCACGGCAACGGTGAGAATGCCCATTTCCTTGGCCACTTCGGCGATGATCGGCGCTGCACCGGTACCGGTACCGCCGCCCATGCCAGTGGTGATGAACACCATGTTGGTGCCCTGCAGCACTTCAGCGATGCGCTCACGGTCTTCCAGCGCGGCCTGGCGGCCGACTTCCGGATTGGCACCGGCACCCAGGCCCTTGGTCACGCCAGTGCCCAATTGCAGGATGGTGCGCGCGCCGATGTTCTTCAGCGCCTGAGCATCAGTGTTGGCGCAGATGAATTCCACGCCTTCGATGCTGCTCTTGACCATGTGGTTGACGGCATTGCCGCCACCACCGCCAACACCGATCACTTTGATGACCGGGCTTTGCGGGACGTTGTCTACGAGCTCGAACATTTTCCCTCTCCTTACAGTTCTCTAGTTGTCGCGCCTACCACTACTGCTTTGAAACTTAGAAGTTGCCCTGGACCCAGCGCTTGAAGCGTTCAAGCACTGGAGCCTTCGGTTCATCGCCATAGCTGTTGTTGCTGCTGTTACCGGTCAGGGGCAGGTCTTCGGTCTGCTTCTGCAGGCCGTAGGTGAGCAAGCCCACGCCGGTGGAATAGATCGGGTTGCGAACCACGTCGCTAAGCCCCCGAACGCTGTGCGGCACGCCCAGGCGTACCGGCATGTGGAAAATTTCCTCGGCCAGTTCCACGGCGCCTTCCATCTTCGCGGTGCCGCCGGTGAGGACGATGCCGGCCGGCACCAGGTCCTCGTAGCCGCTGCGGCGCAGTTCGGCCTGGATCAGGGTGAAGAGCTCGTCGTAACGTGGCTCCACCACCTCGGCCAGGGCCTGGCGCGACAGCTCGCGCGGTGGGCGATCACCCACGCTCGGCACCTTGATGGTCTCGCCCGCACCAGCCAGTTTGGCCAGGGCGCAGGCGTAGCGGATCTTGATTTCTTCGGCGTACTGGGTAGGGGTACGCAGGGCCATGGCGATGTCATTGGTCACCTGGTCGCCAGCAATCGGGATCACCGCAGTGTGACGGATCGCGCCCTCGGTGAAGATGGCGATGTCGGTGGTGCCGCCACCGATGTCCACCAGGCACACGCCCAGCTCTTTTTCATCGTCGGTCAGCACCGAGTAGGCCGAAGCCAGCTGCTCAAGGATGATGTCGTCGATTTCCAGGCCGCAGCGGCGTACGCATTTCTCGATGTTCTGCGCCGCGTTGACCGCGCAGGTGACCACATGGACCTTGGCTTCCAGACGTACGCCAGACATGCCCAGCGGCTCGCGCACGCCTTCCTGGTTGTCGATCACGTAGTCCTGCGGCAGGGTGTGCAGCACGCGCTGGTCGGCCGGGATGGCCACGGCCTGGGCGGCGTCGAGTACGCGCTCCAGGTCGGCCAGGCTGACCTCGCGGTCGCGGATGGCGACGATCCCGTGGGAGTTCAGGCTGCGGATGTGGTTGCCGGCCACGCCGACGAAGGCCGAGTGGATGCGGCAGCCGGCCATCAACTGCGCTTCTTCCACGGCGCGCTGGATCGACTGCACGGTGGACTCGATGTTCACCACCACGCCTTTTTTCAGGCCGCGGGACGGATGGGTACCGATCCCGACGATTTCCAGGGTGCCGTCCTCGCCCACTTCGCCCACCAGCGCCACCACCTTGGAGGTGCCGATGTCCAGCCCGACGATCATTTTGCCGCTATGCGCGTTTGCCATGGTCCTGCCTCTCTCTAATTCTTCGCAACGGCGGGTTGGGCCGTCGTCGGTGCAATCGGTTCCCGCCAACCAACGGCAAGTCCGTTGGAGTAACGCAGATCAATGCGGGCGATAGTGGTGATCTGGTCTTTGAGTGTTTTGTCGTAAATGGCAATGAAACGGCGCATCTTCTCCACCAGATGATCGCGCCCCAGCAGCAGCTCGATGCCCGGCCCGGCGCTGCTCGCGCCCGTGGTCAGGAACCAGCTGCCTCGCTCGCGCAGCTCCAGGCGAGCGATGGAAAAGCCCAGGGGGCGCAGCATCTGGCTCAATACCTGATACTGCTGCATCACTTGTTGCTGAGCACGCTGCGGCCCGGCCAGCTGCGGCAGGTGCTCGTAGTTGGCCAGTTCGCGCGGGGTGAAGGCCTGGCCCTGGTTGTTGAGCAAGGCTTCGTCACCCCAGCGTGCCACCGGCAACTGTTCTTCCAGGCGGATCACCACCTCGTCGGGCCACACCCGGCGCACTTCGGCATGCGCGATCCACGGCATCTGTTCGAGCTCTGCGCGCATCGCCGGCAGATCGACACTGAAGAAGCTCGCCGCCACGTAGGGCGCGATACGCTGCTGCACCGACTGCTGGCTGATGTAGCTGAGGTCGCCCTGCACGTCGATCTTGGTGATCGGCCGGTCGGCGTACGGCATCAGGCGGATGGCGCCCTCGTAGGCACCAAACCCGGCCGCTACCAGCAGCACCGGCCACAGCAGGCGCTTGAGGCCACCCAGGCTTGGCCGCGGCAGGCGCGCCGATACGGGCTCGTCGGCCACCAGCCGGCTGGCACCACGCGGCACCGGCTTGCTACGGCCGGTAACGGGTTGCTGCTGACGTATCATCGCGCCTTGCATGGTTGTTAACCTCGCGTCGCCACGCTTTCGGCCAGGATCGCCAGCACCAGTTGCTGGAAGTCCAGGCCGGCCGCGCGGGCCGCCATGGGCACCAGGCTATGGTCGGTCATGCCGGGTGCGGTGTTGACTTCGAGCAGCCAGAACCGGCCCTGCTCGTCCTGCATCACGTCCAGCCGCCCCCAGCCTTCGATGCCGATGGCATCGCAGGCGCGCGCGGTCAGGTCGATCAGTTCCTGTTCCTTGACGCTGTCCAGGCCGCACGGAATGCGGTACTGGGTATCGTTGGCGATGTACTTGGCGTCGTAGTCGTAGAACACGTGCGGCGTCCCCAGGGCGATCGGAGGTAGCACCTGGCCGCGCAATACCGCGACGGTGAACTCCGGGCCGTGGATCCACTGCTCCACCAGTACCTGGGAATCGTATCTGGCGGCATCCTGCCAGGCGGCGACCAGTTCCTGGGCGCTGTTCACCTTGGCCATGCCGATGCTGGACCCTTCATGGGCGGGTTTGACGATAAGCGGGAAGCCCAGTTCCGTAGCGGCCACCAAACAATCGCTTTCGCTCGCCAGCACGGCGTGGCGCGGGGTCGGAATGCCCAGGCTCTGCCATACCTGCTTGGTGCGCAGCTTGTCCATGGCCAGTGCCGAGGCAAGGATGCCACTGCCGGTGTAGGGGATGCCCAGGCACTCGAGCAGGCCTTGCATGCTGCCGTCTTCACCGCCACGACCGTGGAGGATGATGAAGGCGCGGTCGATCTTCTCGCTTTGCAGGCGGTCGAGCAGGTCGTCACCCACGTCGATGGCGACCACGTCGACACCGGCGGTGGTCAGCGCGTCGATCACTGCGGCGCCGGATTTGAGCGACACTTCACGCTCGGCACTCTTGCCGCCGTACAGCACGGCAACACGGCCGAACGCCTTGACGTCCAGGGTCGAGTGCAGCTTTTCGTAGGCGCTGGTCATTTCGACTTCTCCTGCTTGGCGCCAGCGAACAGCGGGCTTTTCATCAATTGCGGGGCCAGGCCGCCGACATCACCGGCACCCTGGCAGATCAGGATGTCGCCAGCGCGCAGCAGTGGCTTGACCAGCGGCGCCAGGTCGACGCCACGTTCGATGTAGATCGGGTCCAGCTTGCCGCGCTGGCGGATGCTGTGGCACAGCTGGCGGCTGTCGGCACCGGGGATCGGCTCTTCGCCGGCCGGGTAGACCTCCATCAGCAGCAACACGTTGGCATCGCCCAGCACCTGGACAAAATCGTCGTACAGGTCGCGGGTACGGCTGTAGCGGTGCGGCTGGTAGACGATCACCAGGCGACGGCTTGGCCAGCCACCGCGCACAGCCTTGATCACTGCGGCGACTTCGGTCGGGTGGTGGCCGTAGTCGTCGACCAGCATCACGCTACCGCCATCGACCGGCAGTTCGCCGTACACCTGGAAGCGGCGGCCGACGCCCTGGAAGCCGGACAGGCCCTGGACGATGGCCTCGTCAGTGATGCCTTCGTCGGTGGCGATGGCGATGGTGGCCAAGGCGTTGAGCACGTTGTGGTTGCCGGGCATGTTCACCGACACCTCAAGCGGCTCGCGGTCACGGCGCAGCACGGTGAAGTGGGTCTGCATGCCCATCTGGCGCACGTTGATGGCACGGATGTCGGCCTCGTCGCTGAAGCCGTAGGTCACGGTCGGGCGCTTGACCTGTGGCAGGATCTCGCGCACTACCGGGTCGTCCAGGCACATCACGGCCAGGCCGTAGAACGGCAGGTTGTGCAGGAACTCGACGAAGGTCTTCTTCAGCTTGTTGAAGTCACCTTCGTAGGTCGCCATGTGGTCGGCGTCGATGTTGGTAACCACGGCCACCATCGGCTGCAGGTGCAGGAAGCTGGCATCGCTCTCGTCCGCTTCGGCAATCAGATAGCGGCTGGTGCCCAGTTGGGCATTGGTGCCGGCAGCGGTCAGGCGGCCACCGATGACGAAAGTCGGATCCAGGCCACCGGCGGCGAACACCGAAGCCAGCAGGCTGGTGGTGGTGGTCTTGCCGTGGGTACCGGCAACGGCCACACCGTGGCGGTAGCGCATCAGCTCGGCGAGCATCTCGGCACGCGGCACCACCGGAATGCGCCGTTCGAGGGCGGTGGCGACTTCCGGGTTGGCCGGGTTGATGGCACTCGACACCACAAGCACATCGGCGGTGGCGGCGTTCTCGGCGCGGTGGCCGACGAAGATCTGGGCGCCGAACGATTCCAGGCGCTCGGTGACCGGCGAGGCTTTCAGGTCGGAACCGGACACTTCATAGCCCAGGTTCAGCAACACTTCGGCAATGCCACACATGCCTACGCCGCCGATACCGACGAAGTGAATACGGCGGATACGGCCCATCTTCGGCTGGGGCATGGCTTTCTGGCTCTCAACCATGGGCCACCTCCAGGCAGATATCGACCACGGTGCTGGTTGCGGCAGGTTTGGCCAGGCGCCGTGCGGTGCCTGCCATGACGTTGAGTTTCTCGGGTTGCATCAGCACCTCGTTCAGGCGTTCAGCGAGCTGCGCTGCGCCAGTTGTCGCTTGTGGCATCAGGAAGGCAGCGCCTTCCCGGGCCAGATATTGGGCGTTGTGGGTCTGGTGGTCGTCGATCGCGTGGGGCAATGGCACCAGCATCGAAGGCAGGCCCGCTGCCGCCAGCTCACTGACGGTCAGCGCACCAGCCCGGCACACCACCATGTCGGCCCAGCCATAGGCTTGGGCCATGTCCTTGATGAAGGGCTCTACCTGAGCCTCGACACCCGCCTCGTGATAGCGCTCGGCGGTGATCGGCGCGTGTTGCTTGCCAGCCTGGTGGAACACCTCTGGCCGCAGCGCGGCAGGCACCTCGGACAGGGCCTTAGGCAACAATTTGTTCAATGGTTCCGCACCCAGGCTGCCACCGAGCACCAACAGGTGTGCACGGCGCTCGGCCAGGGGCGCACGTTGCGCGTCCATGAACAGCTCCGGGCGCACCGGGTTGCCAGTGGTGCGACGTTTGTCGCTGGCCTCGAAGGTGTTCGGGAAAGCTTCGCAAACCCGTGCCGAAAGTGGCACCAGCAACCGATTGGCGGTACCGGCGCGGGCGTTCTGCTCGTGGATTACCAGTGGCACGCCGCACAGCCGCGCAGCCACACCACCGGGGCCGGTCACGTAGCCACCAAAGCCGAGCACACAAACCGGCTTGAGCTGGCGCATGATGCGCCGCGCCTGCAGCACGGCCTTGACCAGGGTGAACGGCGCCTTGAGCAACGACAGTTTGCTCTTGCCGCGCAGGCCGCTGACCTTGATCAGGTGCAACGGCAGGCCAGCCTGGGGCACCAGTTCGTTCTCGATGCCACGCGGGGTGCCCAGCCAGTGCACGCTGTAACCGCGGGCCTGGAACTCACGGGCGCAGGCCAGGGCCGGGAACACGTGGCCCCCGGTGCCGCCCGCCATGATCAATACATTCTTGCCGTCAGCGGCCATGATTGGTCTCCTCGGCAAAATCGCTTTCGCTGAATTCGTGTTCCTCACTGCCCAGGTGCGTGCGGCTTTCCCATTCGATACGCAGCAACAGGCCCACACAGGCACAGCAGATCACCAGCGAACTGCCCCCATAGCTGAGGAACGGCAGGGTCAAGCCCTTGGTCGGCAGCAGGCCGACGTTCACACCAATGTTGATCAGGAACTGGCCGATCCACAGGAACGCCAGCCCGAAGGCGACATAAGCGGCAAAGAACTGCTTGGCTTTTTCGGCCCACAGGCCGATATACAGGGCACGCACAGTCACGAAGACGAACAGCGCGATAGTCAGCAGCGAGCCAACCACGCCGAGTTCTTCGGCCAGTACCGAGAAGACGAAGTCGGTATGCGCTTCAGGCAGGTAGAACTGCTTCTGCACACTGTTGCCCAAGCCAACGCCCAGCCACTCGCCACGGCCAAAGGCGATCAGCGCCTGGGTCAGCTGGTAGCCGGAGCCGAACTGGTCGGACCACGGGTCGGTGAAGGTAATCAGCCGCGCCATGCGGTAAGGCTGTGCCTGTACCAGAACGAACACCGCGACCACTGCCAACACCACCATCAGGCTGAAGCGGAACAGCCCCACACCGCCCAGGAACAGCATGGCCGCCGCCGCGCCCATCATCACCACGGTGGCACCGAAGTCCGGCTCCATCAGCAGCAGGGCAGCCATGGGCAGCAGCACGATGAACGGTTTGAAGAAGCCCATCCAGGTTTCGCGTACCTCGGTCTGCCTGCGTACCAGGTAACCGGCCAGGTAGATGACCACGAACACCTTGGCGATTTCCGAGGGCTGCACGTTGAAGAAGCTGAAGCCGATCCAGCGCATGGAACCGTTCACTTCGCGGCCGATACCCGGCACCAGCACCAGCACCAGCAGGCCGAAGGCCCCCAGCAGCATCATGAAGCCCATGCGCTGCCAGGTGGCGATCGGCACCAGCATGGTGGCGCCGCAGGCGACCAGACCGATGAACACGTACACCAGGTGGCGGAACATGTGGTAAAGCGGGTTGCCCGACTGTACCGCAGCCACTTCCGAGGACGCCGAAGTGATCATCACCAGGCCCAGGCCCAGCAATGCCAGGCAGCCGGCGAGCATCGCAAAGTCCAGGTCGATGCCACGGCCGCTGATCAGCGGCGACGGGTAGGGCTTGAGGATGCCGAAGATCATGCAAGGCCTCCCGCTGCCTGGGCGAACAGGCGCCCACGTTCTTCGAAGTTCTTGAACATGTCGAGGCTTGCGCACGCCGGCGACAGCAGCACGGCATCACCCGCCTGGGCCAGTTCGGCGCATTGCTGCACGGCGTCGTCGAGGGTCTTCACGCGGACCAGTTGCACGCCATCGCCAAGGGCTTCGGCCAGACGCTCGGCATCACGGCCAAGCAGTACCACGGCGCGGCAGAAGCGCTGGACCGGCTCGCGCAGCGCAGCGAAGTCGGCGCCCTTGCCATCGCCACCGGCGATCAGCACCAGCTTGCCTTCGATATCGGCACCCAGGCCCTCGATGGCAGCCAGGGCAGCACCGACGTTGGTGGCCTTGGAATCGTCGTACCAGTTCACGCCGTTGCGCTCGCGCACCCACTGGCAACGGTGGGCCAGGCCAGCGAACTCGCGCAGCGCCTCGAGCATCGGTTCGAACGGCAGGCCGGCAGCGTACCCCAGGGCCAGCGCCGCCAAAGCATTGCTCTGGTTGTGGGCGCCGCGAATCTTCAGCTCACGCGCCGGCATCAGCGCCTGGAACTCGAACGCCAGGTATTTCTCGCCGTCCACTTCGCGCAGGCCGAAGGCCTTGAAGTCCGGCTGGTTGAGGCCGAAGGTCCAGTACGGGCGGCCTTCCACCGGCAGCGGCCGGCTCAGAGCGTCCTGACGGTTGACCACAACCTGGCGGGCGCCACGGAAGATCCGGTGCTTGGCCAGATGGTAGGCCGGCAGGCCGCTGTAGCGGTCCATGTGGTCTTCGCTGATGTTCAGCACGGTGGCCACTTCGGCGTTGAGCTGGTCAGTGGTTTCCAGCTGGAAGCTGGACAGTTCCAGCACGTACAGCTCGACATCATCGGCCAGCAGGTCCAGCGCCGGGGTACCGAGGTTGCCGCCCACCGCCACGCGCTTGCCCGCCTTGGCGGCCATTTCGCCAACCAGGGTGGTGACGGTGCTCTTGGCGTTGGAGCCGCTGATGGCAATGATCGGGGCCTTGGCGTAGCGGGCGAACAGTTCGATGTCGCCGGACAGCTTCACGCCACGCGCGGCCGCCTGTTGCAGGGCCGGGGTGGCGAGGGCCAGGCCAGGGCTTACGTACAACTCGTTGGCGCGGCACAGGAAGTCCACGTCCAGTTCACCACAGCGCACTTCCACCTGCGGGTAATCACGGCGCAGGGCGTCCAGTTCCGGCGGTTGCTCGCGGGTGTCGGCGACCGCAAAGGCAATGCCCCGGCTCGCCAGGAAGCGAACCAGGGACATGCCGCTCTTGCCGAGGCCGACAACGATGCGGAATTGGTCGGAAGCGATCAAAGACACGCTCATCTACCTCAGTTTCAGGGTTGCAAGGCCGATCAGCACCAGGATCACGGTGATGATCCAGAAGCGGACGATCACCCGTGGCTCTGGCCAGCCCTTGAGTTCAAAGTGGTGGTGGATCGGTGCCATACGGAACACGCGCTTGCCGGTCAGCTTGAAGGAGGCAACCTGGATCACCACCGACAGGGTTTCCATGACGAACACGCCGCCCATGATGAACAGCACGATTTCCTGGCGGACGATCACGGCGATGGTGCCCAGCGCGGCGCCCAGCGCCAGCGCGCCGACGTCACCCATGAACACCTGCGCCGGGTAGGTGTTGAACCACAGGAAGCCCAGGCCGGCACCGATCAGCGCACCGCAGAACACGATCAGCTCGCCCGAGCCCGGCACGTAAGGGATCAGCAGGTATTCGGCGAACTTCACGTTGCCCGACAGATAGCAGAAGATGCCCAGGGCGCCGCCAACCATCACCGTCGGCATGATCGCCAGGCCGTCGAGGCCGTCGGTGAGGTTGACCGCGTTGCTCGATCCGACGATGACGAAGTAGGTCAGCACGACGAAGCCGATGCCCAGCGGAATGGTGACATCCTTGATGAAGGGCAGGATCAGCGTGGTTTCGACGCTGGTCGGCGCGGTCTTGTACAGGAAGATGGCAGCAGCCAGGCCGAACACCGACTGCCAGAAGTACTTCCAGCGGCTTGGCAGGCCACGCGAGTTCTTTTCGATCACTTTGCGGTAATCGTCGACCCAGCCGATGGCACCGAACGCCAGGGTAACGATCAGCACCACCCACACGTAACGGTTGGTCAGGTCGGCCCACAGCAGGGTGCTGACGGCGATGGCGGACAGGATCAGCGCCCCGCCCATGGTCGGGGTGCCGGACTTGGACAGGTGCGATTGCGGGCCGTCGTTACGCACGGCCTGGCCGATCTGGCGGATTTGCAGGGTACGGATCATCCACGGCCCCAGCCACAGCGCCAGCGACAACGCGGTCAGCACACCCAGAATCCCGCGCAGGGACAGGTACTGGAAGACCGCGAAGCCTTTGTGGAACTGTTGCAGATACTCGGCCAACAGCAGCAGCATTAATGTTTCTCCCCGCTGGCACCGCACAATGCCGCCACGACGTTTTCCATCGCAGCGCTGCGCGAGCCCTTGATCAAGATAGTGGTGTCGCTGGCATTCTCGGCGCCAACCGCGGCGATCAGCTCAGCTTGAGTAGCGAAATGGTGGCCATTGGCGCCGAACGCCTTGACCGCGTGCGTCATGTTGCAACCCACTGCGTATAGGGCGTCGACCTTGCCACGCGCGTAGTCACCTACCTGACGGTGGCCTTCTTCCGCCCATTGCCCCAGTTCGCCGATATCCCCAAGCACCAAGACGGTGCGTCCGGAAAAGCCGGCGAGTATATCAATGGCCGCGCACATGGAGGTGGGATTTGCGTTGTAACTGTCGTCGATCACCCGCACACCGTTCGCCGCCACCTGCGCCACGGTACGGCCCTTGACCGGTTGCACGGCAGCCAACCCGGCGGCGATGCCGCTCAGGCTCAGACCAACGGCATGGGCAGCGGCGGCGGCGGCCAGGGCGTTGCTGACGTTGTGCTCACCGAGCACATTGAGTTGCACGTCTACCACCTCGCCAGCGCCATGCAGCTTGAACGACGGGCAACCACGGGCATCGCGACCGATGTCCGTGGCATGGAAATCAGCATTCGCGTTGCTGCGGGCGAAGCTGAAGACCTTGTGCGTACCGGCGCGCGCCTTCCAGATGCCAAAGGCTTTATCGTCCAGGTTGAGGATGGCGATACCGCCCTCGCCCAGGCCTTCGAGGATCTCGCCCTTGGCTTCGACGATCTTTTCCGGGCCGCCGAACTCGCCAACGTGGGCAGTACCGGCGTTGTTGATGATGACCACCTGAGGCCGGGTCAGGCCGACGGTGTAGCGGATCTCGCCAATGCGCGAGGCGCCCAGCTCGATCACCGCGGCACTGTGCTCGGGGGCGATTTCCAGCAGGGTCAGCGGCGCGCCGAGGTCGTTGTTCAGGTTGCCGCGGGTGGCGTGCACCAGGCCACGGGTACGCAGGATGCTGGCGAGCATCTCCTTGACCGTGGTCTTGCCGCTGGAACCGGTGATGGCCACCACCGGCTTGTCGAAGGCAGCACGGTTCAGCGCGCCAAGCTGGCCGAGGGCCAGGCGGCAATCGGCGACCAGCAGCTGCGGCAGGTCGACATCGGCCACTTCACGCTCGACCAGCGCCGCAACAGCGCCCTTGGCCTTTACATCGGCCAGGTAGTCGTGGCCATCGAAGCGCGGGCCGGTCAGGGCGACGAACAGTTGCCCGGCACCAACGCTGCGGCTGTCGATGCTGACGCCGGTGAAGGTGGCGTCGGCACCGACTGGTTGACCACGCAGTTGTGAAGCGAGTGCTGTGGCCAGCTGGCTGAGTACCATCGGCTTAAGCATGTGGAGCCTCCCAGGCTGCAAGTGCCTTTTCGGCCTCGGTCAAATCGGAGAAGGCATGGCGCTCGCCATTGATCTCCTGGTAATCCTCGTGCCCCTTGCCGGCCAGTACGATCACATCGTTGGCAGCAGCGGTGGCGATCAGATGCGCGATGGCTTCGCCACGACCGGCAACGAACTCGACCTCGGCAGGCTTGGCGAAACCCGGGCGGATGTCGTCAAAGATGCGCAGCGGGTCCTCAGTACGCGGGTTGTCGTCGGTGACCAGTACGCGGTCGGCCAGGCGCTCGGCCACTTCGGCCATCAGCGGGCGCTTGCCGCGGTCACGGTCGCCGCCGCAGCCGAACAGGCACAGCAGCTTGCCGTGGGCGTGCGGGCGCAGGGCTTCGAGTACTTTTTCCAGGGCGTCCGGCGTGTGCGCGTAGTCGACCACCACCAGCGGCTTGTCGCCGCCCCCCAGGCGCTGCATGCGGCCGACCGGCCCTTGCAGCTGCGGGGTGACCTTGAGGATTTCGTCCAGCGCATAGTCCAGCGCCAGCAGAGTCGCCACGGCGGCGAGCATGTTGCTCAGGTTGAAGCGGCCCAGCAACTGGCTGCGCAGGGTACGTTCACCCTGGGCGGTGACCAGGGTGGCGCGCACGCCTTCGTCACTGAACACGGCCTCACGGCAGAACAGCGAGGCCTCCGGGTTCTCCAGGCTATAGCTGAGCAACCGGGTCTCGATATGGTCGGCACTCGGGCGGCGGGCAAAGTCGGCAGCCAGGCGACGGCCGAAGTCATCATCCAGGTTGACCACCTGGCAACGCAGGCTCGGCCAGGCGAACAGCCTGGCCTTGGCGGCCTCGTAGGCCTCCATGCTGCCGTGGTAATCCAGATGGTCGCGGGACAGGTTGGTCATGACCGCGATGTCGAACTCCAGCGCAGCGACACGCCCCTGCTCCAGGGCATGGGAGGAAACCTCCATGGCCACGGCCTTGGCGCCGCCTTTCCTGAGGTCGTTGAGGGTCGACTGCACGGCGATCGGGTCGGGCGTGGTCAGGCGGCCGCTCTGCAGCTCACCATGGAAGCCGGTACCCAGGGTGCCGATCAGGCCACAACGCTGGCCAAGCACATCCAGCGCCTGGGCCACCAGCTGAGTGACGCTGGTCTTGCCGTTGGTACCGGTCACGCCCACCAGGTTCAGCTGGCGGCTCGGTTCGCCATAGAAGCGACCGGCAATATCCGAAAGCTGGGCGATCAGGCCCTTGACCGGGATGAGCGGCACATCGGTGATTGGCAGGACGCTCGCGCCCTGTTCCTCATAGGCCACAGCGGCAGCGCCACGGGCCAGGGCATCGGCGATATGCTCACGGCCATCGACCTTGGCGCCCGGCACGGCCAGGAACAGGTCGCCCGGGCGCACATTGCGGCTGTCCAGGGTCAGCTCACGGATCAGCGGGTCACGGCTGGCGTGAGCGAAAAGCTTGCTCAATGGCATTGTCATCATCCACGCCCTCCCTTGGCGGTTGCAGCTGCATTGACTTGCGATTGTTCGGCGGGTGCCGGTGGCGGCAGGTTGTCTGGCGGCACGTTCATCAGGCGCAGGGTGCCGGACATGACCTTGCTGAACACCGGCGCCGAAACCAGGCCACCGAAGTAGCCGCCCTTGCCCGGTTCGTCGATGACCACGACGATGGCGTAACGCGGGTCGCTCATCGGCCCGAAACCGGCGAACAGCGAGCGGTAGGCGTTTTCGGTGTAGCCCTTGGAGCCCACGGTGGCTTTACGCGCGGTACCGGACTTGCCGGCCACGTGGTAGAACGGCACCTGGGCGCGGAACACGCCGCGCGGTGCTTCGATCACCTGCTGCAGCATGCCCTGGACGGTTTCGGCGGTTTCCTTCGGAATGGCCTGCACGGCTTCCGGGGCCTTGTCGACCTTAAGGATCGACAGCGGCACCATCTTGCCGTCGTTGGCCAGCGCCGCGTAGGCATGCACCAACTGCAGGGCGGTCACCGAAACGCCATAGCCATAGGACAGGGTCGCAGTCTCGGCCTTGCGCCACTCGCGGTGGTTGGGCAAGTTGCCGACCCGCTCGCCGGGGAAGCCAAGGCCAGTGTACTGGCCCAGGCCGACCTGAGACATGACCCGGTAGATGGCCTCGCCGCCGATGTCGAAGGCGATCTTGCTCATGCCGACGTTACTGGAGTTGATCAGAATGCCGGTCAGGTCGAGGATCGGGCCCTCGCTCTTGGACACGTCCTTGATGGTATAGCGGCCGATCTGCAGGCTGCCCGGGTACACCTCGACCTTGTCAGTCGGCTTCCAGCGGCCACTCTGCAGCGCCGCACTCATGGAGATCGGCTTGACCGTGGAGCCTGGCTCGAAGACGTCGATGATCGCGCGGTTACGCATGGCGGCCGGGAACATGCTGCGGCGGTTGTTGGGGTTGTAGGTCGGCTGGTTGACCATGGCCAGGACCTCACCGGTCTTGACGTCCATGATCACCAGGCTGCCGGCCTTGGCGTCCTGTTCAGCAATGGCGTTGCGCAGCTCGCGGGTCGCCAGGTACTGCAGGCGCAGGTCAATCGACAACGCCAAGGTCTTCCCTGCCTTGGCGTTCTTGGTTACCTGGATGTCCTTGATCAGCCTGCCGCGCCGGTCCTTGATCACCTGCCGCTTTCCGGGTACGCCGGCCAGCCACTCGTCATAGGCCAGTTCCACCCCTTCGCGACCGTGGTCATCGAGGTCAGTGAAGCCGACCATGTGCGCGGTGACATCACCGGCCGGGTAGAAGCGGCGGAATTCTTCCAGGCCATACACCCCTGGCACTTTCAGGTCGAGCACATGCTGGCCCTGCTCCGGGGTCAGGCCGCGGACCAGGTAGATGAACTCTTTGCTGGCCTGCTGGGTCAGGCGCTCGGCCAACTGCTGCGGGTTCTGCCCCAGCGCTGCGGCCAGCTGTGGCCAGCGGTCTTTGGAGGCCTGCATTTCCTTGGGGTTGGCCCACAGGGTGGTGACCGGGGTACTGACTGCCAGCGGCTCACCGTTACGGTCGGTGATCAGCCCACGGTGCGCCGGGATAGGGATGTGACGCAGGCTGCGCGCATCGCCCTGGCCCTTGAGGAAGTCACGGTCGACCACCTGCAGGTCGATGATGCGCCAGCAAATGGCACCGACCATCAGCGCCAGCAAGCCGATCACAACGCGGAAGCGCCACGGGTAGAGTGCGCCTTCGAGCTTCATCATGGCGCCACCATCCGTACTTCGTCAGCCGAAGGTACGCGCATCTTCAGTTGCTCGGAAGCCAGGCTTTCAATGCGACTGGCGGCGGTCCAGGTGCTTTGCTCGAGGATCAGCCGGCCCCACTCGGCCTGGGCCTTGTCGCGCTCGTTCAATTCCCCGTACAGGGTATTGAGCAACTGACGGTTCCAGTGCGCGCTGTAGGACACGGCGATGGCCGAAATCAGCACGGCAACGAACAGCAGAAGCATCAGGAAGCTTCCGCCTGGCAAGGGTTTGGCAAACAGCCTGCTCACCGCAGTTTCTCCGCCACGCGCATCACGGCGCTACGCGACCGTGGGTTGGCCTTGAGTTCGGCTTCGGAGGCGAACTGGGCCTTGCCGATGAGCTTGATTTTCGGCTCGAAGACCTTGTGCTGAACCGGCAGGTTGCGCGGCAGGTTGTCGGCCTCACCTTTCACCAGCTTGCGCATGAACAGTTTGACGATACGGTCTTCCAGCGAGTGGAAGCTGATGACCGCCAGGCGGCCACCGACTTCGAGCGCATCGAGTGCGGCCTCAAGGCCGGCCTCAAGGTCGCCCAGTTCGTTGTTGACGTGAATGCGAAGCCCCTGGAAGGCACGGGTTGCCGGGTTTTTGCCCTTCTCCCACGCAGGATTGGCCACCTTGAGCACTTCTGCTAGGTCGGCGGTACGGGTGAACGGCTGTTTTTCGCGACGCTCGACCACGGCTCGCGCCATGCGCCCGGCGAAGCGTTCCTCGCCGTACTCCTTGAAGACACGAGCGATTTCTTCCACTGGCGCAGTGGCGATGAACTCTGCCGCGCTGATGCCTTGGTCCGGGTTCATGCGCATGTCCAGCGGGCCATCATTGAGGAAGCTGAACCCGCGCTCGGGGTCATCCAGCTGTGGCGAAGACACGCCCAGGTCCAGCAGCACACCACTGACCTTGCCGTGCAGCCCGCGCTCGGCCACTTCCGCACCCAGCTCGGCAAAGCTGCGCTGCACAATGACAAAGCGGCCGTCTTCGGCCGCCAGCGCTTGCCCCGTGGCAATCGCCTGTGGATCTTTGTCGAAGCCCAGCAGCCGCCCTTGCGGCCCGAGCTTGCTGAGAATCAGCCGGCTGTGCCCGCCACGGCCGAAAGTGCCGTCCAGATAGCAACCGTCGGCGCGCAGGGCCAATGCCTCGACAGCTTCGTCGAGCAGGACGGTAATGTGGTTGAAGCCGCTATCTATGGTCACAGGATCAGGTCACGCAATTCGTCGGGCATGGCGCCCGGTTGTTGAATAGCTGCAAGGTCGGCTGCCGAAACCGCGTTCCAGGCATCCTCATCCCACAGCTGGAATTTGTTCAGCTGCCCCACCAGCATCGCCTTCTTGTCGAGCTTGGCGTACTCACGCAGACGGGGCGGCACCAGGAAACGCCCACTGCCATCGAGCTCCAGGTCAACCGCATTACCGATCAGCAAACGCTGCAGGCGGCGGTTTTCCTCACGCAACGATGGCAAGGCACGCAACTTGGCTTCTATCTGTTCCCACTCATCGAGGGGATAAACACACAAGCAGGGGTCAACGGCGTCGATGGTCACGATCAGTTGACCATTGCAACGCGAATCGAGCTCGTCACGGTACCGGCTCGGCATGGCGAGACGACCCTTGGCATCGAGGCTGACGGCGTTGGCTCCGCGGAACACGGCTGCGATTCCCCACAATGTTAGCTTTTTTGTGCCAGAAAACCCACTTCATCCCACTTTCTGCCACTTGCGCACACTATAGGAATCCGCCCGCAGCACCGTCAAGGCACGTTCGGAAGGAAAAGCCTTACAGGACCGAGATTTAGCGCAATAAGGGAATGTGGAAGGACTACCAAGGAGAGAAAAACACGAGAAAAATCAAACCCACCCAAGCGAATGGAGTTCGAACTTAAAGTGATTTATCAAGAGTAAGATTTTTTCGGTATTACCAACGGGCATCTGCTATCGAATCAAGCAGGGAAGGAAAGGTGGAGAGTCGATCTGTAAGCCGGGTTTTGTCGAGGACAGTCATTCCTCTACGACGGCCATCACTGGACGCCTCTAGCAACCTACCCGGTTCCGACGCGGGCCACGCCTGATGGAACCCTATTTGGTCTTGCTCCGAGTGGGGTTTACCTAGCCACGAACTGTTGCCAGCCGTGCGGTGCGCTCTTACCGCACCTTTTCACCCTTACCGGCACCGAAGTGCTTAGGCGGTTATTTTCTGTGGCACTTTCCGTAGGCTCGCGCCTCCCAGGCGTTACCTGGCACTCTGCCCTATGGAGCCCGGACTTTCCTCCCCCTGCTATTGCGGAACAAAAGCAGGCAGCGACTGTCCGATCGACTCTCCGCCGCCAAGATTAACGGCACGCGCGCCCGAGAACAAGCAATACCGGTATTTATATCAATTTGCCACTACTCGGTTTTCTGCTTTTCCAGGGCAAGTTGATACAGCAGGTTCTTGCGCACCCCGGTAATTTCCGCGGCCAGCGCCGCCGCCCGCTTGAGCGGCAGCTCGGCCAGCAACAGGTCGAGTACCCGCTGCGCCTCGGCACTGATCGCCTGCTCGCCCTCCGGCGCACTCCAGCCACCGACCAGCACCACGCACTCACCGCGCTGCTGGTTACTGTCACCGGCAACGAACGCGCGCAGCTCGGCCAGGGGCAGGCCCTTGAGGGTCTCGAAGGTCTTGGTCAGCTCGCGCGCCAACAGCGCCGGGCGCTCGCCACCGAATACCGCCTCCATGTCTTCAAGGCATTCCAGGATACGGTGCGGGGCCTCATAGAAGATCAGCGTGCGCGGTTCTTCCTTTACCTGCTCCAGGCGCGCCCGGCGCCCCGCCGCCTTGGCCGGCAGGAAGCCCTCGAAGATGAAGCGGTCCGACGGCAGGCCGGCCGCCGACAGTGCAGCGATCAATGCGCAGGCGCCCGGCACCGGCACCACGTTCACCCCCGCAGCCCGCGCCTGGCGCACCAGGTGGTAGCCCGGATCGGAAATCAGCGGCGTGCCGGCATCGGAGACCAACGCCACACTCTCACCCGCCAGCAGTTTGGTGAGAAAACGCCCGCCCTCGTCACGCTCGTTGTGCTCATGGCAGGCCGCCAGCGGCGTGTCGATACCGAAGTGCTGCAGCAGGCGGATCGAATGACGGGTATCTTCCGCCGCAATCAGGGCCACGTCCGCCAGCACCTTCAGCGCCCGGGCGCTCATGTCGTCGAGGTTGCCGATGGGGGTTGCGACCACATACAGCGTCCCCACGGTGGATTTCGAAGCCCCTGCCACATCAGTCACTGCGCACACCTGTCGTTCGGATCAAAGGCGCCATTGTAGCCCGAGCGCCTGCAACAGGGCGCAAAGAACTTCGCCGACGACCGATGGCAGGCCACCTATAGTGAAGGATCGACACGGCAACATCGCGCCCCGGCCAGCGCTTGGGTACAATTGCCGGCCACCTTGATCGAGTAACAGGACCTTTACATGATCGCTTGCCTGCGGCTGTTCACAGCCCTCTGCCTTGCCGCCCTGCTGGCAGCCTGCGCCAGCTCGCCCTCATCCAGCCTGGGCGAACTGCCACGCACCCCGGACGCCAGCATCGAGCAACTGCTCGAAAAGGCTGCTTCCAGCAAGTCTGCGGAAGACGCCGCCCTGCTGCGCCTGAGCGCAGCCGACCTGGCCTACAAGCAGAAGGACTTCCCACGCGCCGCACGCATCCTCGAGCAGGTGCCGCTGGACACGCTCAAGCCGGCCCAGCAAGTGTTCGCCAGCACCCTCGGCGCCGAGCTGGCGATGAGCCGCAACCAGCCCAAGGCGGCCCTGACCGCCCTGGCGCACCCCAGCCTGCAACGCGTCGCCGAACTGCCGGAAGAACAGCAAGCGCGTACCTACAGCGTGCACGCAGCTGCCCTCGAAGCCGATGGCCAGGCCCTGGCCGCTGCACACCAGCGCGTGCTGCTGGCCCCGCTGCTCAGCGGCCAGGCCGCCAGCACCAACAATGACGCTATCTGGGCCCTGGTCGCCTCGCTGCCGGCAGAGCAACTGCAGCAGCCAGGCAACGACCAGACCCTGGCCGGCTGGACCAGCCTGGCCTTCGCGGTAAAAAGCGCCGGCACCCTGGAGCAGCAGCAAGCGGCTATCGAAGCCTGGGTCAAGCAGCACCCGGACCACCCGGCCGCCCAGCAACTGCCGCTGGCACTGACCAAGCTCAAGGAGCTGGCCAGCCAGCCACTGACCAAAATTGCCCTGCTGCTACCTCAGGAAGGCCCGCTGGCCGGTGTTGCCCGCGCCCTGCGTGACGGCTTCATGGCTGCACACTTCCAGGCCCAGCAAGCCGGCCAGCAGGCGCCAGCCGTGCAGGTATTCGACAGTTCGCGTATCGGCTCGCTCGACGACTTCTATCGCCAGGCCCAGGCCGCTGGCGTACAGCTGGTCATCGGGCCGCTGGAAAAACCGCTGGTCAAGCAACTGGCCGCCAAGCCGCAACTGCCGATCACCACCCTGGCCCTGAACTACGCCGACGCCGGCCAGAAGGCTCCGCCGCAGCTGTTCCAGTTTGGCCTGGCTGCCGAAGACGAAGCCCGCGAAGTAGCCCGCCGCGCCCGCGCCGATGGCATGGTCCGCGCCGTAGCCCTGGTGCCGAGCGGCGAATGGGGCGACCGCGTGCTTGCCGCCTTCCGCCAGGACTGGGAAGGCAACGGTGGCACCCTGCTCGCCGCCGAGCGCATCGCCCAGCCGGTCGCCCTGGCCCAGCAGATTGCCGACCTGTTCCAGCTGCGCCAGAGCGAAGGCCGCGCCAAGAGCCTGCAGAGCACGGTAGGCGGCAGCATCGCCGCACAGCCATCGCGCCGCCAGGACATCGACTTCATCTTCCTCGCCTCGACCCCGCAACAGGCCCAGCAGATCAAGCCGACCCTGAACTTCCAGTACGCCGGTGACGTACCGGTCTACGCCACCTCGAACCTGTATAGCGCCAGCGGTGACGTCAACCAGTACAACGACATGAACGGCATCCGCTTCTGCGAAACGCCGTGGCTGCTTGACACCAGCAACAGCCTGCGCCAGCAGGTAGTGCAGCAGTGGCCGCAAGCCGCCGGTAGCCTGGGCCGCCTGTATGCCATGGGCGTCGATGCCTACAGCCTGGCGCCGCGCCTGGGCCAGTTGAAAGCGCTGCCGGACAACCGCGTGCTGGGCCTTTCGGGCAGCCTGAGCATGAACGCCAACCAGCGTGTAGAGCGCCAGCTGCCTTGGGCCGAGTTCGCCGGCGGCCAGGTCCGGCGCCTGCCTGACACCGCACGCTGATGGCAGCAGCGTCGCCCACCAGCGCCGGGCAGGCAGCAGAAAACCACGCCCTTGAGTACCTTCAAGGGCAGGGCCTGCAGCTGCTGGCGCGCAACTGGCGATGCAAAGGCGGTGAGCTTGATCTGGTCATGCTCGACGCCGATACAGTAGTATTCGTCGAAGTCCGCTACCGGTGGCACGCGGGCTTCGGTGGCGCCCTCGGCAGTATCGACGGGCGCAAGCAGAAACGGTTGGTGCTCGCTGCCAGCCTGTTCCTGCAGAAGGAGCCCCACTGGAGCAACCACCCCTGCCGCTTCGACGTAGTCGCCCTGCAGGGCAGCCACCATGCAGGCAAACCGCTTCAATGGCTGAAAAACGCCTTCGAATGCTGAACCCACTCCGATTTTTTTGCTCTATGTTTCGCGGGCTGGTCGTTGTTGCGCGTAGCAAAGGCCACCGCCCCACTTAAGGTCACCAGATGGACATGCAATCCCGAATTCGCCGGCTGTTCCAGGCCAGCATCGATACCAAGCAACAGGCAATGGACATCCTGGCACCGCACATCGAGCAGGCCAGCCTGGTCATGGTCAACGCGCTGCTCAACGAGGGCAAGATGCTCGCCTGCGGCAACGGCGGCTCGGCCGGCGATGCTCAGCATTTTTCCTCGGAGCTGCTCAACCGCTTCGAGCGCGAACGCCCAAGCCTGCCGGCCATCGCGCTGACCACCGACAGCTCGACCCTGACCTCGATCGCCAACGACTATAGCTACAACGAAGTCTTTTCCAAGCAGATCCGCGCCCTGGGCCAGCCCGGCGACGTTCTGCTGGCGATTTCCACCAGCGGCAACTCGGCCAACGTGATCCAGGCGATCCAGGCCGCACATGACCGCGAAATGATTGTCGTAGCATTGACTGGCCGCGACGGCGGCGGCATGGCTTCGCTGCTGCTGCCCGAAGACGTGGAAATCCGCGTACCTTCGACGGTTACCGCACGCATCCAGGAAGTCCACCTGCTGGCGATCCACTGCCTGTGTGATCTGATCGACAGCCAACTGTTCGGGAGTGAAGAATGACCCCTATGCGCCTCGGCCTGATGGCCCTGACCCTGTGCCTGAGCGTCACTGGTTGCAGCTCGGTACTGACCTCTACCCGCAATTCGCCGATCGAAGATGATCGCGGCACCCGCACCATCGGCAGCAAGATCGACGATTCGCTGATCGAAACCAAGGCCTCGGTCAATATCGCCAAGGCCAGCCCTGACCTGGACAAAGGTTCGCACATCGTTGTCAGCAGCTACAACGGCATCGTCCTGCTGGCCGGCCAGACCCCGCGCGCCGACCTCAAGAGCCTCGCCGAGCAGACTGCCAGCCAGGTGCAGCGGGTGAAGAAAGTGCACAACGAGCTGCAGGTGATGCAGCCCTCCTCGATCCTGGCGCGCAACAACGACGCCTGGCTGACCACCAAGATCAAGGCCCAGATGCTGACCGACAATGCCGTACCCAGCTCGCGCATCAAGGTGATTACCGAGAACGGTATCGTCTACCTGCTCGGCCTGGTGACCCAGCAGGAGGCCAACTCGGCCACTGCCGTGGTGCAAGGCGTGTCGGGCGTGCAGAAGATCGTCAAGCTGTTCGAGTACATCGACTGATTCACTGATTGCCTGTGCCGGCCTCTTCGCGGGTAAACCCGCCCCCACAGGGTTTAGCGTATCCCCTGTGGGAGCGGGCTTACCCGCGAAGAGGCCGACACAGGCAACAACAATGCTCCATCCTTCCAGATACCCAGGAAACACCGCATGAAAAAGCTTCTGCTGCCCGCCCTGCTGTTCGGCACCTTCGCCACCCTGGCCGGCTGCTCCACTCCTAGCCAGATCATCCTCAACGACGGCCGCGAAATCCAGACCGTCGATGTGCCAAAGTTCGACGCCGACTCCGGCTTCTACGAGTTCCAGCAACTGGACGGCAAGCGCA
Organism: Pseudomonas persica; assembly: GCF_900291015.1. Lineage (GTDB taxonomy): Bacteria > Pseudomonadota > Gammaproteobacteria > Pseudomonadales > Pseudomonadaceae > Aquipseudomonas. Next base: position 94,745 of record NZ_OLKL01000014.1, on the reverse strand, counting down.
CCCGCATCAACAAGGACCAGGTACGCACCATCAGCGACCTGTAACCCCGCGCTGGCGGCAAAAAAAAGGCGATCCGGTTGGATCGCCTTTTTTGTTACTTGACCACTTTCAGGCTTGGTCGGCCAGTCGGACGTGGCGGCTGGCCGCCACCCTCTGGCGGGCCATCGTCATCCGGCTGCACATAATCGTCTTGCTGCTCATCGTCATCCATCAGCGGCGGCTCCAGCTCGAAGACCATACCCTGGCCATTCTCCCGAGCGTAGATACCCAGGATGGCGCCAACCGGTACGAACAGCGAGTGAGCCACGCCACTGAAGCGGCCCTCGAAGCTGACCGCGTCGTTGTCCATGTGCAGGCTGCGCACGGCGCTTGGCGAAATGTTCAACACGATCTGGCCATCACTGGCGAAACCGTCCGGCACCTGGACCTTCGGGAATTCGGCATTGACCAGCATATGGGGTGTGCAATCGTTGTCGACGATCCACTCGTACAGTGCTCGAACCAGATAGGGGCGACTGGAGTTCATCAACGGCTCCTTAAAGCTTGCGCATTTCACGTTCTACAGAGGACAGGCTCGCCAGGAAAGGCTCGCGGGCGAACTGCCGCTCCATGTAATCCAGCAGCGGCTTGGCTTGCCGCGGCAACTCGATTCCCAACACCGGCAAACGCCAGAGTATGGGCAGTAGACAACAATCGACCAGGCTTTGCTCCTCGCTCATGAAACAGGCGAACTCGCCGAACAATGGCGAGACCCCGGTCAGGCTTTCGCGCAAGGCCTTGCGCGCCTCGACACGGGCAGCCTCGCTGCTGCGCGGGTCGAGCACGGTATCGGCCAAGGCACACCAGTCGCGCTGGATGCGATGCATCAGCAAACGGCTGTTGCCGCGCGCAACGGGGTATACCGGCATCAACGACGGATGCGGGTAACGCTCCTCGAGGTATTCCATCACCACGGTCGATTCATACAACGCCAGGTCACGATCGACCAGGGTCGGCACGCTGCCGTAAGGGTTCACCTCGACCAGCTTGGGCGGCAGGCGGCCAGGGTCGACATCGATGACCTGCACGTTGATGCCCTTCTCGGCCAGCACAAGGCGTACCCGATGAGAATAGTGATCAGCGGGGTCGGAATAGCAGGCTAACCTGTTGGTCGCGCCCATGTAGCGGCTCCTCGCACGGAATGCTTGTACAACTGTAAATGAAAACGCGCCCGGGGCGCCCCGACATTTCTGCCAGGGCGCCCCGGGCGCGTTCAACAACCAGAAACTACTGCGTGATCAGTGCACGTCCTTCCAGTATTCACGCTTGAGCAAGTAGGCGAATACGAAGAAGAAAGCCAGGTACAGCAACACGTAGGTACCGATGCGCTGGCTTTCCAGTTTGACCGGGTTGGCCGAATAGGCCAGGAAGGTCACCAGATTCTTGACCTTCTCGTCGAACTGCTCAGTCGTCAGGGTACCGGAATTCGGCGTAATGGTCAGCTGGTCGCAGGCTTCATGGGTTATCGGGGTGCCGGTCAACGGGTCGAATTGCTTCTTGCCATCGGTCACCGTCTGTACCTGTTTGCAGCCCACCACCTGGCTGCCTTGCAGGCCGACCAGCACGTTAGGCATTCCGACGTTCGGGAACACCTTGTTGTTCACCCCATAAGGCCGCGACGGGTCCTCATAGAAGCTGCGCAGGTAGGTGTACAACCAGTCGGTGCCACGCACCCGGGCCACCAGGGTCAGGTCGGGCGGCGCGGCACCGAACCAGGTCTTGGCGTCACTGGGCTTCATGCCGACCTGCATGTGGTCACCGATCTTGGCACCGGTGAACACCAGCTTCTCGAGCATCAGCTCGTGGGGAATACCCAGGTCATCGGCCACCCGCTCGTAACGCTGGAACTTGGCACTGTGGCAACCCATGCAATAGTTGGCAAAGGTACGCGCACCGTCCTGCATGGCGGCCTTGTCACTCAGGTCGATGTCGACCTTGTCCAGTACCAGGCCTGTCTCGGCCGCGAAGGAAAAGGCAGGCATCACTGCCAGCAAAAATACTGCAATCAACTTTTTCATCAGCCAGTCACCCTTTCCGGAACCGGTTTGGTCTTCTCGAGCCTTGTGTAGAACGGCATCAGCAGGAAGTAGGCGAAGTACAACACCGTGCACACCTGCGACAGCAAGGTACGCCCAGGTGTCGGCGCCAGTACGCCCAACACGCCGAGGATGACGAAGGCCACGCAGAACACCAGCAGGAAGAGCTTGCTGATCCAGCCCTTGTAGCGCATGGAGCGCACCGGGCTGCGGTCAAGCCAGGGCAGCACGAACAGCACGGCAATGGCCGCCCCCATGGCGATGACGCCCATCAGCTTGTCAGGCACCGCACGCAGGATCGCGTAGAACGGTGTGAAGTACCACACAGGCGCAATGTGCTCGGGGGTCTTGAAGGCGTTGGCCTGCTCGAAGTTCGGTTTCTCCAGGAAGTAACCGCCCATTTCCGGGAAGAAGAACACCACGGCGCAGAACACGAACAGGAACACCACCACACCGACAATGTCCTTGACGGTGTAGTACGGGTGGAACGGGATACCGTCCAGCGGGATACCGTTTTCGTCCTTTTTCTTCTTGATGTCGACGCCATCGGGGTTGTTCGAACCCACTTCGTGAAGGGCGAGGATGTGCAGCACCACCAGGCCGAGAATCACGATCGGCAGGGCGACCACGTGCAGGGCGAAGAAGCGATTCAGGGTGATGCCCGAGATCAGGTAGTCACCACGGATCCACTGGGTAAGGTCGCCACCGATCACCGGGATGGCACCGAACAGCGAGATGATCACCTGGGCCCCCCAGTAAGACATCTGCCCCCACGGCAGCAGGTAGCCCATGAAGGCTTCCGCCATCAGCGCCAGGTAGATCAGCATGCCGAACAGCCACACCAGTTCACGCGGCTTCTGGTAGGAGCCGTAGAGCAGACCGCGGAACATGTGCAGATAGACCACGATGAAGAACGCCGATGCACCGGTGGAGTGCAGGTAGCGAAGGATCCAGCCGTATTCCACGTCACGCATGATGTACTCGACCGAGGCAAACGCCTCTTCCGCCGAGGGCGTGAAGCTCATGGTCAGCCACACACCGGTGACGATCTGGTTGACCAGCACCAGCAGCGCCAGGGAGCCGAAGAAGTACAGGAAGTTGAAGTTCTTGGGCGCGTAATACTTGCTCAGATGGTCTTCCCACATCTTGGTGGCGGGGAAGCGAGCATCAATCCAGTCCATGAACTTGCTCATCATGCGTTCTCCTGGTCAACGCCGATGACGACGATCTCGTCCGACTCGTAAGAGTGCGGTGGCACGGGCAGGTTGAGAGGCGCCGGCTGCGACTTGTAGACACGGCCAGCCAGGTCGTAGTGGGAGCCGTGGCACGGGCAGAAATAGCCACCGACCCATTTCGGGCCGAGGTCGGCGGGTGCGACTTCCGGGCGGAAGGTGGGCGAGCAGCCCAGATGCGTGCACAAGCCGACGAGGATGAGGATTTCCGGCTTGATCGAACGAACCTGCGGATCGACGTAGGTCGGCTGCACCGAGGCCTTGGACTCGGGGTCAGCCAGATCATCGACGACTTTTTTCAGGTTGCCGAGGATCTCCTCCGTGCGCCGCACGATGAACACAGGCTGGCCACGCCACTCGGCCACCATCTGCTGCCCGGCCTCGACCTTGGCGATATTGACCTTCACCGGTGCACCCGCGGCTTTCGCCTTGGCACTGGGAAACCATGACCCCACGAACGGTACCGCAGCCCCCACTGCCCCCGCCGCCCCGACCACGGATGTCGCGGCTACGAGGAAGCGGCGCCGGCCTGCGTTGACGCCGTCATTGCTCATTCAGTCCTCTCCCATCAGCTTGCTTGACCAGTTGGACCTGGCCTGTACTTAGGTAATGTCTGTGCCACTAAAATTGGCCGCCATGGTAAGAAACAAATCCACACACTGACAAGGTGATTACCCGTGGAACGGGCTACAACCCTCGCTTTGCTTGATCTGCGTCTATGCGGCAAGTCGTCACGGACATGCTGACAGGTTAGTTCAAGACATAAAAAAAGCCCGGTTCCAAGGAACCGGGCTTTTTTCGACTGCCGAAGCGGTATTAACGCTTGGAGTACTGAGGACGCTTACGCGCTTTACGCAGACCCACTTTCTTACGCTCGACTTCACGAGCGTCGCGGGTGACGTAACCAGCACGACGCAGAGCGCCACGCAGGGTTTCGTCGTATTCCATCAGAGCGCGGGTGATACCGTGACGGATCGCACCGGCCTGACCGCTGACACCACCACCGGAAACGGTGACGTAGATGTCGAACTTCTCGACGGTTTCGGTCAGCTCGAGCGGCTGACGAACAACCATGCGAGCGGTTTCGCGACCGAAGAACACGTCCAGAGAACGGTTGTTGATGGAAATGTTACCAGTACCCGGACGCAGGAATACGCGAGCGGTTGCGGTCTTGCGACGGCCAGTGCCGTAGTTTTGAGTCGCCGACATAATGAACTATCCCGTTAGATCTTCAGTTCTTGAGGCTGCTGAGCAGTGTGTGGGTGAGCAGCACCCGCGTACACTTTCAGCTTGCGGTACATGTCGCGACCCAGCGGGTTCTTCGGCAGCATGCCTTTGACCGCAGTTTCGATAACACGCTCAGGGGCCTTGGCGATCAACTTCTCGAAGTTGATTTCCTTGATACCGCCCGGGAAACCGGAGTGGGAGTAGTACATCTTGTCGGAAGACTTGGCACCAGTCACACGAACCTGTTCAGCATTGATAACGACGATGTAGTCGCCGGTGTCAACATGAGGGGTGTATTCTGGTTTGTGTTTGCCACGCAGACGGCTAGCGATTTCGGTAGCCAGACGACCCAGGGTCTGGCCAGCGGCGTCGACTACGAACCACTCGCGCTTTACTGTTTCCGGTTTAGCAGTAAAAGTTTTCATTCTCTAAAGCCTCAGAGGCCGCCCAGCGAAAAATAGACGGCGAATCTTACTGGATAGTGCACAGCTTGCCAAGGGCAAGCGCGCAGCCGAACGCTGACGCTTTGGGGGCTCGGGTCAGGCACGCCAATGTTCGACGGGGTTCTTCCTGCGTGGTGGTGCATCACTTCCGCCACACGGAGAGGTGCCGAATTATCCAGATTGCGCGAAAAATTTCAACCTGCTTTGATGGGTTTCATTTGCCAAGGAGTGTCTACCCGATGGAATACCGCCAGCTCGGCCGTACCGACCTCACTGTCAGCGCCCTGTGCCTGGGCACCATGACCTGGGGTGAGCAGAACCTTCAGGCCGAGGCCTTCGCGCAGATTGCCCGGGCCAAGGCCGCAGGGGTCAACTTCATCGACACCGCCGAGATGTACCCGGTGCCGCCCCGCCCCGAAACCTACGCCGCCACCGAGCGCATCATCGGCAACTGGTTCCGTGACAATGGCGATCGCGACGACTGGCTGCTGGCCAGCAAGGTCGCCGGCCCCGGCAACGGCATCAGCCACATCCGCGACGGCCAGCTCAAGCACAACCGCCAGCACATCGTTGCGGCGCTGGACGAGAGCCTCAAGCGCCTGCAGACCGACCGCATCGACCTGTACCAGCTGCACTGGCCCGAGCGCAGCACCAACTTCTTCGGCAAGCTGGGCTACCAGCACCTGCCACAGGACCACTTCACCCCGCTGGAAGAAACCCTCGAAGTGCTCGACGAGCAGGTGCGCGCGGGCAAAGTCCGCCACGTCGGCCTGTCCAACGAAACGCCGTGGGGCACCATGAAGTTCCTGCAACTGGCCGAAAGCCGCGGCTGGCCGCGGGCAGTGTCGATCCAGAACCCGTACAACCTGCTCAATCGCAGCTTCGAAGTGGGCCTGGCGGAAGTGGCCATCCGCGAGCAGTGCGGCCTGCTGGCCTATTCGCCACTGGCGTTCGGCATGCTTTCCGGCAAATACGAGAACGGCGCACGCCCGGAAAACGCACGCTTGACCCTGTTCAGCCGCTTTGCACGCTACTCCAACCCGCAGACCGTTGCGGCCTGCAGCCGCTATGTACAACTGGCCCGCGAGCACGGCCTGGCCCCGGCACAGATGGCCCTGGCGTTCGTCACCCGGCAGCCGTTCGTGACCAGCAACATCATTGGTGCGACCAGCCTCGAGCAGTTGGAAAGCAACCTGGCCAGCCTCGAGCTGAACCTGAGTGATGAACTGCTGGCGGCGATCGAGGCGATTCACCAGGAGCAGCCGAACCCGGCGCCTTGAGCCGAAAGGGGGCTGCTTCGCGGGCTAGACACAATCGCCAAAAAATAAGACGATCCAGCCGGTGATTGACCACTCTACCCTATAAGAACAATGACAATGATGTTTACCCAACCCTCCGCGTCGCTGCGGCGCGTCTGCATCCTGGCCATTGACAAGGTATTCGCTTCGACCTTGATGCAGGCCAAGGATTTCTTCCACCTCGCCAGCTTGCGCTACAGCAAACAGCTGGGCCTGGGCCTGCAGCCCATGTTCGAGATCCGCCTGGTGAGCCCCGACGGACAGCCCGTGGACAGCTTCAGCAATGTGCAACTCCCGGTCGACGGCGGTCTGGAAGACGCCGATGTGATCATTCTCCCGGCCTTCTGGGACGACTTCGACAACCTGCTGCAGCGTTATCCACAGGTGCTGCCGTGGCTGCGTGAACAGCATGCCCGTGGCGCGGTGCTGTGCGCCGAGGCCAGTGGTGTGTTCTGGCTGGCCGAGTCCGGCCTGCTCGACGGCAAGGAAGCGACTACCTACTGGCGCTTCTTCAACAGCTTTGCCGAACGCTTCCCGAAGATCCGGCTGAACCAGGACAAGCACCTGACCGACGCCGACAATATCTATTGTGCTGGCGGCGCCACTTCAGCCTGCGACCTGTACATCTACCTGATCGAACGTTTCTGCGGCGCCAACGTGGCCCGCGCCGTGTCCCGCGACATCCTCTACGAAGTGCAGCGCAACTACACCCCGGGGCGCATGGGCTTCGGTGGGCAGAAGCTGCACCAGGACCTGATCATCCTGCAGATCCAGCACTGGCTGGAGGAACACTTCGCCGACAAGTTCCGCTTCGAGGACGTGGCTCGCAACCACGGCATGAGCATTCGCAACTTCATGCGCCGCTTCCAGGGCGCGACGGGGGACAAACCGCTGCACTACCTGCAACGGTTGAGGATCGAGACGGCCAAGGGCTTGTTGTCGAGCACGCGCAAGAGCATCAAGACCATCAGTTACGAGGTCGGCTATGACGATGCCAGTTTCTTTGCGCGACTGTTCCGCCAGCACACCGAGTTGTCGCCAAACCAGTATCGGCAGCAGTTCATGCAGGAGGCTTGAGGCCTTCTCGGGCTGCTTTGCAGCCCATCGCCGGCAAGCCAGCTCCCACAGGTTGGAACAGGCCTTGAAGCTTCACAATACCTGTGGGAGCTGGCTTGCCGGCGATGGGGCGCAAAGCGGCCCCGAAAACCTTAAGGCTTGTGCGCCCGCGCCAGGAACTCGTGCGACTGCATTTCCAGCAAGCGGCTCAGGGTGCGCTGGAACTCGAAGGCCAACCGCCCACCGGTATACAGGTCCTTCAGCTCCACCTCGGCCGAGATGATCAGCTTGACGTTGCGGTCGTAGAATTCGTCCACCATGTTGATGAAGCGGCGGGCAATGTCGTCGGTGGTGACGCCCATCTGCTCCACGTTGCTCAACAGCACGGCATGGAAGATCTTGCCCAGCTCGATGTAGTCGTTCTGGCTGCGGGGGCCGTCGCACAGGGCACGGAAGTCGAACCAGGCCACGTCGTCACAGGTACGCAGGGCATTGATCGGGCGATTCTCGATCATCAGCACATCGTTCTCGACCGCCTGGGTGCACTCAGGGGTCAGCGCCTTGAAGCTGGCGCGCAGGCTCTGGTGCGCCGCATCATCGAGCGGGTAGTGGTACAGCTCGGCCTGCTCCAGGTGACGCAGGCGGTAGTCGACCCCGCTGTCGACGTTCACCACCTCGGTGTACTGCTTGATCATGGCGATGGCCGGCAGGAAGCGCGCGCGCTGCAGGCCGTCCTTGTACAAGCCGTCCGGCACGATGTTGGAGGTAGCCACCAGCGATACACCGTTCTTGAACAACTCTTCCATCAGGGTGCCGAGGATCATCGCGTCGGTAATGTCCGACACGAAGAATTCGTCGAAGCAGATCACCTTGGCTTCGTCGCTGAAGCGCTTGGCAATGATGGTCAGCGGGTTCTTCTCGCCCTTGAGGGTTTTCATTTCCTCGTGCACACGCTTCATGAAGCGGTGGAAGTGCGTGCGCATCTTCTGCTTGAACGGCAGCGCCTCGAAGAAGGTATCGACCAGGTAGGTCTTGCCGCGCCCTACCCCACCCCAGAAGTACAGGCCCTTGACCGGGGTCTGCTCCTTCTTGCCGAACAGCTTGCCGAACACACCCGGCTTGTTGTTCTGCGCGTGTACCAGGTCGTCGTACAGACGCTGCAGGTGACGCACCGCAGTTTCCTGCGCCGCGTCATGGAAGAAGTCGGGACGTTTCAGATCTGCTTGATATCGTTGTAGGGGCGTCATGATTCGTTAGCGAGGCAACAAAAAACGGGCCGTCACTGTAGCGACAGGCCCGCTTAATGGCAATGCGACTTGCGTCAATATGCCTCATCCAGACCAACTAAGTGCTGGATGGCACCGGCTTTGCCGGTGTTCGCGGGTAAACCCGCTCCTACAGGCGAAATGCCTCAGTCTTGTTGTGGCTGAAGCGCTACACGCAGGCTTTCGATGGCTGCATCACGGGCTTCGGCGTTGTCGAACTGCGGCCCGTCGGCAACCTGCTCGCCGTTCAGCCACAGGCTAAAGCCCAAGCCTTCGACGCGCACATCCGCCTCGCCACCTTGCTGCAGCTGCTTGCTCACGGCGCCGGCGCTCTTGCCGTCGGCGAAGCTGCGCGACAGCAGCAGTTGCTCGCCATCGGCGGCCAGCAGGCGGAAGCGGAAGCTGCCGTCTTCATCACGGAAGCTGACCAAACGCGCGCTCTTGGCGGCCTTCTTCTTCACTTCGGTGCTGGCCTGTACGCTGCTGCGGAACGAACGCAGGCCAACGGCCTCGCGCAGCTGCTCGAGGAACGGCGTGGCGATCTTGCGGGCCTTGGCGGCGCCAGCCAGCAGAATGTCTTCGAGGTCCGCTGGGCGGGCGATCAGTTGGTGGTAGTACTCGCGTTTCTCGGCCAGCTGGCCGTCCAGCAGCTGGAACAGGCGCTGCTTGGCCTCGCCCCAGCCCAGCCCCTGCAGCAGCTCTTCACGGAACTCGGCGCACTGCGCCGGCGTCGAGAAGGCCTGGAACAGAGTGAACAGGTGCGCGTTGTCCGGGTCTTTCGCTTCGCCAGGCGCACGCGAGTCGGTGACGATGCGCGAGATGGCGTCTTTCATGTCCTTGGCGCTGGTGAACAGCGGGATGGTGTTGTCGTAGCTCTTGGACATCTTGCGCCCGTCCAGGCCCGGCAGGGTCGCCACGCTCTCCTCGATCACCGCCTCCGGCAGGGCGAAGAAGTCCTTGCCCTGGCCGAACAGGTGGTTGAAGCGCTGACCGATGTCACGGGCCATTTCCACGTGCTGGATCTGGTCTCGGCCGACCGGCACCTTGTTCGCGTTGAACATCAGGATGTCGGCGGCCATCAGCACTGGATAGCTGTACAGGCCCATGGTCACCCCGGCATCCGGGTCTTCGCCGTTTTCCAGGTTCTTGTCCACCGAGGCCTTGTAGGCATGCGCACGGTTGAGCAGGCCCTTGGCGCTGACGCAGGTCAGCAACCAGGTCAGCTCGGGGATTTCCGGGATGTCGGACTGGCGATAGAAGGTCACCTTGTCCGGATCGAGACCACCGGCCAGCCAGGTGGCGGCGATTTCCAGGCGCGAACGCTGGATGCGCAGCGGGTCGTCGCACTTGATCAGGGCATGGTAATCGGCCAGGAAGTAGAACGAGTCGACACCGGGCTCCTGGCTGGCACGGATCGCCGGGCGGATGGCGCCGGCGTAGTTGCCCAGGTGCGGAGTGCCGGTGGTGGTGATACCGGTGAGAATGCGCGTGGTCATGGGTGTTCGCTTATTCAGGCTTGGCTCAATTCGAAAGGCGCGGCAGCAGCAGATCCTTCAGATCGGTCAGCTTGCCATGGAAGAAGTGTCCGCATTCTGCCACTTTCAGCAGCTCATGGGGGCGCGACAGGCTGTCGGACCAATCGTAAACCAGCTGCGGCGCGACGACTTCGTCGGCGTCCGGCTGCACCACGGTGATCGGGCAGTGCTGCGGCAGCGGAAACTCCGCCGTCAGGCGCATGACCGCCGGGGCGATCATGAACAGTTGCTGCAGCTCTACCCCGGCAGCTTCCAGACGGCCGGCCAGGCTGGTGGCAACGAAGCCGCCGAACGAGAAGCCCATCAGCACCAGCGGCAGGCCCAGGTGTTTTTCACGCAGCCAGGCCGCAGCGGCCTCGGCATCGGCCACCTCGCCAGCGCCCATGTCGTGGGTGCCGGCGCTCTGCCCTACGCCACGGTAGTTGAAACGCAAGGTCACGTAACCGGCGTCACGGGCGGTACGTTGCAGGGTCGAGACCACCTTGTTGAGCATGGTGCCGCCCTGGACCGGGTTGGGGTGGCAGATCAGCACCACGCCACGGGCATTGGCCACGTCCAGGTACAAGGCTTCCAGCTGGCCACTGGGGCCATCGATGAACAAGGGGGTTTCGCGGACAAGCAAGGCACTACTCCGTGACCTCGGGAGGGGTCGATTCGTCTAGGTGAGGAATTCTGTTCTGATTTGCGATCGCTCGCGGTATACAGCGCAGGTCTGAGCCGTTAACGTAAAGCAAAGCCGTTTATAGAGGAAGGACTCGTGGAACTCTCGCTCCTTGTTTGGTTGTTGCCGACCCTGGCCCTGGTCATCGGTGTGGTGGTTGGTTTCGTCGTCGCTCGCCTGCTGCCCAATGCCGCGCCGAGCAGCACCCAACGTCAGCTGGACGATATTCAGAAGCGCTTCGACAGCTACCAGAACGAAGTGGTCACCCACTTCAACAGCACGGCCGTGCTGGTCAAGAAACTGACCCAGAGCTATCAGGACGTACAGGATCACCTGGCCGAAGGGGCCAACAGCCTGGCCCTTGATGACGTTACTCGCCAACGCCTGCTGGCGGCCCTGCACTCCGAGGGCGCGCAAGGCCCACGCGACCGCCTGACACCGCCGAAGGACACCGCCGAAGTGCCTCGCGACTACGCGCCGAAAGCGCCGAACTCGCCGGGCATGCTCGACGAGAGCTACGGGCTCAAGCGTTGATCTGCCGAACATGACAAAGGCCTCGCAAGAGGCCTTTTTTGTGGGCTGGATTCACTGGCCTCTTCGCGGGTAAACCCGCTCCCACAGGGTTGGCGCAGGTTTCAAATACTGCGCTTGACCTGTGGGAGCGGGTTCACCCGCGAAGAGGCCAGCACAGGCCACCTAACGACAAGCCTCAAGCGCCTGCTCGACATCCGCCAGCAGGTCTTCCACATCCTCCAGCCCCACCGACAACCTCACCAGCCCCTCCGAAATCCCGTGATGCGCCCGCTCCTGCGGTGTATAGCTGGAATGGGTCATGCTCGCCGGGTGCTGCGCCAGCGACTCGGCATCGCCCAGGCTCACTGCGCGGGCGAACAGCTGTAGCGCGTTCATGAAGCGCCGGCCAGCCTCGATACCGCCCTTGAGCTCGAAGGCAATCATCCCGCCCGGCAAACGCATCTGCCGCTGCGCCAGCTCGTATTGGGCAAACGACGGCAACCCCGGGTAGTGAATCAGCTCCACCTGCGGCTGCCGGGCCAGAAACTCAGCCACCTGCCGGGCATTGGCGCAATGGCGGTCCATGCGCAGGGCCAAGGTCTTGATCCCGCGCATCAGCAGCGCCGCATCGTGGGGCGACAGCACCGCCCCGGTCATGTCCTTCAGCCCTTCCAGACGGATGCGGTCGACCAGCGCCTTACGCCCCACCACCAGGCCGGCAGTGATATCACCGTGGCCACTGAGGTACTTGGTCGCCGAATGCACCACCAGGTCCGCCCCCAGTTCCAGCGGCCGCTGCAGGTAGGGCGTGCAATAGGTGTTGTCGACCACCACATGCACATCATGCCCGCGCACCGCCTCGGCCACTGCGGCGATATCCACCAGTTGCATGTTGGGGTTGGCCGGCGTTTCGAAGTAGATCATTCGTGTTTTGCTGTTGATCGCCGACTTCAGGGCCTTGGCATCGTTCAGGTCGACATGGCGGATTTTCACGCCGAATTCGCCAATGCCATGGTGCAGGAAGGCAAAGGTGCAGCCGTACAGCGTGCGCCCGACGATCAGCTCGTCACCGGGCCGCAGCAGGGTCCAGATCGTCGAGGTAATGGCCCCCATGCCCGACGCCAATGCCAACCCCGCCTCGCCGCCCTCCAGCGAGGCCATGCGCTGTTCCAGCAGGGCCAAGGTCGGGTTGGAGATGCGGCTGTAGAAATGCCCCGGTTCCTCCCCGGCGAAGCACGCAGCGCCGTATTCCACCGAGGGGAAGGCATAGGTAGCGGTCTGGTACACCGGCGGCACCAGGGCGCCACCGTGGGAAAGCGGGTCGTAGCCATGATGAATGGCCCGCGTGGAAAAACCGGTGTTGTTATGGGAGTCGCGCATGGCAACAGCCTCTTGTGGTTTGCTATAAGCTTATGCCACCGCGCTGCCCGATTTTTTCCAAAATGGCCCACGCATCCGCGTGCTTGTTGGAACAAAAACAATAATTACCTGACCAGGAGGGCAAAACATGCCTTCAAGCCTCGACCGCACCGACCGCGCCCTGCTGGCGGCCCTGCAGGACAACGCCCGCCTCACCGTTGCCGAACTTGCCGACCAGGTAGCGCTAACCACCTCGCCGTGCTGGCGGCGGGTCAAGTTGCTGGAGGACAACGGCTACATCACCGGCTACCAGGCCATCCTCTCGCCCAAGTCGCTGGGGTTTGGCGTGACCGCGTTCGTCAGCATCATGATGGACTCGCACACCAAGGACATGGCGCTGGCGTTCGAGCAGCGGCTGATGGAAATTCCCGAGATTGTCGCCTGCCACAATATCTCCGGGCGCTACGACTTCTTGCTGGAGATTCTGGCGCGGGATCTGGAGTCGTTTGGCGAGTTCACCCGGGAAGTGCTGCAGCGGTTGCCGGGGGTGAAGGAGATCTACTCGAGTTTTTCCTACAAGGCAGTGAAGGAACGGCGGGTGATACCGGTGTCGGAAAAACACATCTGAACGACATGCACAGTCCATGCGGGAACAACTGCCTTGCTCAAAATCCAAAGCTCGCGCAATCCTTTGTGGGAGCGCCCTTTCGCGACACAAGGCCACACAAGAGACCCGCGCATGTATGCCGGGCAAAGAAACAAAAAACCCCGCCGAAGCGGGGTTTTTCTTGCAGGCTAGCGCTTAGATCGCACCACGCTGACGCAGCACGTCCAGCACCTGTTTCACGCCCTCGTCCACACTGGTGGCCTGGGTGTCGATCACAAGGTCTGCGTCCAGCGGCACATCGTACGGGAAGCTTTCGCCCGGGATGTTGTCGCCACCAGCCGCGTACAGGCCTTGTGGGTCACGCTCGCGGCAGGCCAGCGGCGAGGCCTGGACGTAAACGGTCAGCAGGCGCTCCTTGCCGATCAACGCCTTGGCCTGTTCGCGGCCTTCGGCATCCGGGGCCACGAACGCGGCCAGGGTCAGCAGGCCGGCTTCGTTGAACTGGCGCGCCACATGGGCGGCGCGGCGCCAGTTCTCGGTGCGGCCGGCGCGGTCCTGTGGCAGGCCCTTGTTCAGGTCGTGGCGCAGGTTCTGGCCGTCGAGCACGTACACCGCACGGCCCATGTCGAACAGCTTGCGCTCCACGGCGTAGGCCAGGGTGCTCTTGCCAGCGCCGGACAGGCCGCTGAACAGCACGGTGGCAGGCTGCTGGCCGAAGCGCAAGGCGCGCTCTTCGGTGGCCACATGGCACAGCTTGCCATGATGGCCGGTGCTGCCGTGCGGCAGCACTGGCGGGGCGATGATCATGCCGGCGCCGACGGTACCGTTGGTCAGACGGTCGATGACGATGAACGCACCGGTGGTGCGGTTGCTGTCGTAACCGTCCAGGGCGATCGAGGCATCCAGCGCGACCTTGACGCGGCCGATCTCGTTCAGTTGCAGCGCGCTGGCAGCGCCCTGTTCCAGGGTATTCACATCGACCTTGTGGGTGATGCTGGCAATCGAGCCCGGCACGTAGCTGGTGGCGCGCTTGATGTCGTACTTCTTGCCCGGAAGCATCGGCTCCTCGGCCATCCACACCAGCATCGCATCGAACTGGTCGGTTACCGGTGGGACGTTATCGGCGTGTACCAGCAGGTCGCCACGGGAGATGTCGATCTCGTCTTCCATGGTCAGGGTCACAGCCTGGCCAGGGCCGGCGTTTTCCAGCTCACCTTCGTAGGTGACGATGGACTTGACCCGGCTGCTCTTGCCCGACGGCAGCACGACGATTTCGTCACCTTTGTGCACTACGCCGCTGGCGATGGTGCCGGCGAAGCCACGGAAGTTCAGGTTCGGACGGTTGACGTACTGCACCGGGAACCGCAGGTCGGTGAAGTTGCGGTCGGCCGACACTTCGACGGTTTCGAGGATTTCCATCAGCGTCGGGCCGGCGTACCACGGCGATTGCTCGCTGTGGTTGACCACGTTGTCACCCTTGAGCGCAGACATCGGCACGAAGTGCAGGCTGCTCGGGCTCAGGTTGATGGCTTCGGCGAACTTCAGGTAGTCGGCCTTGATCGACTCGAACACGCCCTGGTCGAAGCCCTTGAGGTCCATCTTGTTGACCGCGACCACGATGTGCTTGATGCCCAGCAACGAGGCAATGTAGCTGTGACGGCGGGTCTGGGTCTGCACGCCGTAGCGGGCGTCGACCAGGATGATGGCCAGGTCGCAGGTGGACGCGCCGGTGGCCATGTTGCGGGTGTACTGCTCGTGGCCCGGGGTATCGGCGATGATGAACTTGCGCTTGGCGGTGGAGAAGTAGCGGTAGGCGACATCGATGGTGATGCCCTGCTCGCGCTCGGCCTGCAGGCCGTCGACCAGCAGCGCCAGGTCGACTTCCTCACCGGTGGTGCCGACTTTCTTCGAATCACGGGTGATGGCCTCGAGGTGGTCCTCGTAGATCATCTTCGAGTCGTGCAGCAGGCGCCCGATCAGGGTGCTCTTGCCGTCGTCGACGTTGCCGCAGGTTAGGAAGCGCAGCAGTTCCTTGCGCTCGTGCTGGGCCAGGTAGGCGAGGATGTCCTCGCTGATCAGATCAGATTGGTGCGACATGGAGTAACCCTGAAATTAGAAGTAGCCTTGGCGTTTCTTGTCTTCCATGGAACCGGCGCCATCGTGGTCGATGACACGGCCCTGGCGTTCGGACGTACGGGTCAGGAGCATTTCCTGGATGATGTCCGTCAGGGTCTCGGCTTCCGACTCGACAGCACCCGTCAACGGGTAGCAGCCGAGGGTACGGAAACGCACCTTCTTCTTGACGATGCGCGCTTTCTCTTCATCGGTGAGATGTTCGAGGATGCGCTCGTCGTCGATCATGATCAGGGTGCCATTCTTCTCGATGACCTCACGCTCGGCGGCGAAGTACAGAGGCACGATCGGGATGCCTTCGAGGTAGATGTACTGCCAGATGTCCAGCTCGGTCCAGTTCGACAGCGGGAAGACGCGGATCGACTCGCCCTTGTTGACCTTGCCGTTGTACACGTTCCACAGTTCCGGGCGCTGGTTCTTCGGGTCCCAGCGGTGCTTGCTGTCACGGAACGAGTAGACGCGCTCCTTGGCCCGCGACTTCTCTTCGTCGCGGCGCGCGCCACCGAAGGCGGCGTCGAAACCATGCTTGTCCAGCGCCTGCTTCAGGCCCTGGGTCTTCATGATGTCGGTGTGCTTGGAGCTGCCATGGGTGAACGGGTTGATACCCTGTGCCACACCCTCGGGGTTGACGTGGGTGATCAGCTCCAGGCCCATTTCCTCGACCATCTTGTCGCGGAAGCTGTACATCTCCTGGAATTTCCACTGGGTGTCGACGTGCATCACCGGGAACGGCAGCTTGCCCGGGAAGAAGGCCTTGCGCGCCAGGTGCAGCATCACGGCGGAATCCTTGCCGATCGAGTACAGCATCACCGGGTTGTCGAACTCGGCGGCCACCTCGCGGATGATATGGATGCTCTCCGCCTCCAGCTGTTTCAAGTGCGTCAGTTTGTCGACCATGGCTACTCACGAAAAACGATCTTATGGACGGCCTGCGGGCCGTGTTCGAGCGAGCCACTTTATCACAGCGGCTTCTTCTATTTAGAAGGCTGGCTAGATCGAAAAAGTCTAACGATATGACTGGGGGTTTGGGGCTGGCGAGCCCGGCCTTTTCGCGGGTAAACCCGCGCCCACAGGTACTGCATTGCCTCAGGCTTGATGCGATCCCTGTGGGAGCGGGTTTACCCGCGAAGCAAGCGACGCCGGTCTCAGATCGGATTCGGACAATCGATGAACAGGTGTTCCACGGCAAATCGCCGCGCCAGGTAGTCGCCCAGCGCCTGCACCCCATAGCGCTCGGTGGCATGGTGCCCGGCGGCAATGAAGCTGACACCATTCTCGCGGGCACTATGATAGGTCTGCTCCGACGCCTCGCCGGTCAGGTACAGGTCTACCCCGGCCGCGATCGCCGTGTCGATGTAGCCCTGCCCGCCCCCGGTGCACCAGCCGACCCGACGGATCATCTGCTCGCCTTCGACCAGCAACGGCTCACGCCCCAGCACCTCCCGCACCCGCCGGGCGAAGTCGCGCGCGGTCACGGGCTCGGCCAGCGAGCCGACCAGCCCGACCACCTTGGGGTTCTCCGGGTCCAGCGGCCCTTCGACGGTGATGTCCAGCTGCCGCGCCAGTTGCACGTTGTTGCCCACGTCCGGGTGCAGGTCCAGCGGCAGGTGGAACGCCAGCAGACTGATGTCGTTGTTCAACAGGGTCTTCAGCCGGCGCTGGCGGATGCCGGTGACGCACGGGTTCTCACCTTTCCAGAAATAGCCATGGTGCACCAGCACCAGGTCGGCCTCGGCCTCGACCGCCGCATCCAGCAACGCCTGGCTGGCGGTGACACCGCTGACGATGCGGCTGACCTGCGGCCGGCCTTCTACCTGCAGGCCGTTGGGGCAATAATCCTGGATCCTCGCGCTGCCCAGGTAACGCTCGGCTTCCTCGACCAGGGTGTTCAGAGCGACGGCCATGAAAATCTCCTCGAAATCTGCGTTTTTCTCGGGCACAACGCCCATGCAACGCCCGTATAATGCCGGCCATTATGAGCCGTCGCCGGCACTGGGGGAACCGGTGTATGATCGCGCGCGCTCATGCCCCACCGCGCGGCCACCGTCCCTCGCTCTTTCCAGGATTCACTCATGTTCAAGGCTTTGCGTTACTTTGGCTGGCCCCTGCTTACCGGCCTACTGATCGCCATGCTGATCATCCAGCGCTTCCCGGAATGGGTCGGCCTGCCCAGCCAGGACGTCAACCTGCAGCAGGCCCCACAGACCTCGCGGATCATGCAGGGCCCGGTGTCCTACGCCGATGCCGTGACCCTGGCCGCCCCGGCGGTGGTCAACCTGTACACCACCAAGGTGGTGAACAAAAGCGCCCACCCGCTGTTCGAAGACCCGCAGTTCCGCCGCTTCTTCGGTGACAACCTGCCCAAGCAGCGCCGCTGGGAATCGAGCCTGGGCTCGGCGGTGATCATGAGCCCCGAGGGCTACCTGCTGACCAACAACCACGTCACCAGTGGCGCCGACCAGATCGTCGTGGCCCTGAAGGATGGCCGCGAAACCTTGGCCCGGGTGATTGGTAGCGACCCGGAAACCGATCTGGCGGTGCTGAAGATCGACCTGAAGAGCTTACCGGCGATCACCATCGGCCGTTCCGACAACATTCACATCGGCGACGTGTCGCTGGCCATCGGCAACCCGTTCGGCGTCGGCCAGACCGTGACCATGGGCATTATCAGCGCCACCGGTCGTAACCAGCTGGGCCTGAACAACTACGAAGACTTCATCCAGACCGATGCGGCGATCAACCCGGGCAACTCCGGTGGTGCGCTGGTGGATGCCAACGGCAACCTGATCGGCATCAACACCGCGATCTTCTCCAAGTCGGGCGGCTCGCAGGGCATCGGTTTTGCCATCCCGGTAAAACTGGCACTGGAGGTGATGAAATCGATCGTCGAGCACGGCCAGGTCATCCGTGGCTGGCTGGGCATCGAGGTACAGCCGCTGAGCCAGGAGCTGGCCGAGTCGTTCGGCATGAAGGACCGCCCGGGCATCGTGGTGGCAGGTATCTTCCGCGAAGGGCCGGCGGCGAAGGCCGGGTTGCAGCTGGGTGACGTGATCCTGAGCATCAACGGCGAGCCAGCCGGTGACGGGCGCAAGTCGATGAACCAGGTGGCGCGGATCAAGCCCAACGAGAAGATCACCATCGAGGTGATGCGCAATGGGCAGCAGTTGAAGCTGATCGCCGAGGTGGGGCTGCGGCCACCGCCGGCGCCGGCAGTGGCGAAAGAAGAGAAGTAAGGCTCCGATCTGGTGTCTGGGGCTGCTTCGCAGCCCATCGCCGGCAAGCCAGCTCCCACAGGTACTGCACAGGGCTTGAGGCCGGTGCTATCCCTGTGGGAGATCACCCAGCCCTTTGGGCTGCGCTGTCGCGTAGAGAACTCTATTCGCAAGCGCGACGCGGCCTCTGTGGGAGCTGGCTTGCCGGCGATGGGCCGCAAAGCGGCCCCAACAGCATCAATGCAGGATCTGGCTCAGGAATAACTTGGTCCGGTCACTGCGCGGCCGGTCGAAGAAGTCATCCGGCGCCGCCTGCTCGACGATCTCGCCCTTGTCCATGAAGATCACCCGGTTCGCCACAGTCCGGGCAAAGCCCATCTCGTGGGTCACGCAGAGCATGGTCATGCCATCCTCGGCCAGGCCCACCATGGTATCGAGCACTTCCTTGACCATTTCCGGGTCCAGCGCCGAGGTCGGTTCGTCGAACAGCATGATCTTCGGCTTCATGCACAACGCACGGGCAATCGCCACACGCTGCTGCTGGCCACCGGACAACTGCCCCGGGTACTTGTGCGCCTGCTCCGGAATACGCACCCGCTCCAGGTAGTGCATGGCGATTTCCTCGGCCTTGCGCCGTGGCATCTTGCGCACCCACATCGGCGCCAGGGTGCAGTTCTCCAGGATGCTCAGGTGCGGAAACAGGTTGAAGTGCTGGAACACCATGCCCACCTCGCGGCGGATGGCCTCGATCTGCTTCAGGTCATTGGTCAGCTCCACACCATCGACCACGATGCGCCCCTGCTGATGCTCTTCCAGGCGGTTGAGGCAACGGATGGTGGTGGACTTGCCCGACCCGGACGGCCCGCACAGCACGATGCGCTCGCCCTGGCGCACATTCAGGTTGATGTCCTTGAGCACATGGAACTGGCCGTACCACTTGTTCACGCCCTGCATCTGGATGATGCCTTCGGGGCCGGCAGGCTGCTTGATCGCTTCACTCATTTCGAAACTCCTAACGCTTGTGGCCAGTGTCCAGCTTGCGCTCCAGATGCATGGAGTAGCGGGACATACCGAAACAGAAAATCCAGAACACCAGGGCGGCGAACACGTAGCCCTCGGTGGCCATACCCAGCCAGGCCGGGTCGGCGGCGGCTTGCTTGACACTGTTCAGCAGGTCGAACAGGCCGATGATGATCACCAGGCTGGTGTCCTTGAACAGGGCAATGAAGGTGTTGACGATGCCGGGGATCACCAGCTTGAGCGCCTGCGGCAGAATCACCAGGCCCATCGCCCGCCAGTAGCCCAGGCCCATGGCCGCAGCGGCTTCGTACTGGCCCTTGGGGATGGCCTGCAGGCCGCCACGCACCACCTCGGCGATGTACGCCGACTGGAACAGGATCACGCCGATCATCGCCCGCAGCAGCTTGTCGAAGCTCATGCCCTCGGGCAGGAACAACGGCAGCATCACCGAAGACATGAACAGCACCGTGATCAACGGCACGCCGCGCCAGAACTCGATGAAGGTCACGCACACCACCTTCACTGCCGGCATCCTCGAACGCCGCCCCAGGGCCAGCAGGATGCCCAGCGGCAAGGCGCCGACGATGCCCACGGTGGCGATCACCAGGGTCAGCATCAGCCCGCCCCACTGGCTGGTCGCTACGTTTTCCAGGCCCAGGACGCCCCCGTGCAGCAGGGTGTAGGCCAGCACCGGGTACAGCACCAGGAAGCCCAGGCCGTAGAAGGCCTTGCGCGGGAAACGCTTGATGAACAGTGGCGCGGCGCCGAGCACGGCAAGCCACACGGTCAGGTCCACGCGCCAGCGCAACTCGGCCGGGTAGTAGCCGTACATGAACTGGCCGAAGCGCTGCTGCACGAACACCCAGCAGGCGCCCTCCTTGGTGCAGTCGGCACGGGTGGTGCCGACCCAGTTGGCGTCAAGCAACGCCCACTGCAGCAACGGTGGCACGATCAGCCACACCAGGTAGATGGCAAACAGGGTCAGCAGCGTGTTGAGCCAGCTGGAGAACAGATTGGCACGCATCCATGCGAGCACGCCGACGGTTTTCACCGGTGGCGGCATGTCGGGTTTGAAAACATGGGCATTCACGGGCGTATCCTCATCGCTCGATCAGCGCAATGCGCTTGTTGTACCAGTTCATCAGCAGCGAAATGCTGATGCTGATGGCGAGATAGACACTCATGGTGATGGCAATCACCTCGATGGCCTGACCGGTCTGGTTGAGCACGGTACCGGCGAACAGCGAGACCATCTCCGGGTAGCCGATACCGGCCGCCAGCGACGAGTTCTTCGCCAGGTTCAGGTACTGGCTGGTCAGCGGCGGAATGATCACCCGTAGAGCCTGAGGGATGATCACCTTGCGCAGGGTCGGGCCCTCGCGCAGGCCTAGCGAGCGCGCGGCCTCGGTCTGGCCATGGCTGACCGAACGGATACCGGAACGCACGATCTCGGCGATGAACGCTGCGGTATAAATGGTCAACGCCAGGGTCAACGCCAGCAGCTCGGGGATCAGCACCCAGCCGCCGACGAAGTTGAATCCTTTCAATTGCGGCACTTCCCAGTGCACCGGGCTGCCGAACAGCAGTACGCAAACGCCCGGAATGGCGATGAACAGCGCCAGCCCCACCCAGAACTTGTGGAACGGCACGCCAGTCTCGTCGAAACGCTTGTTGGCATAGCGCACCATGACCACGATGGCCAGCAGCGCCAGGATCAGGGCTACGACGAACGGCCAGAAGCCTTCGGCCATGGCCGCGCCGGGCATGTTCAGGCCACGGTTGCTGATGAAGAAGGTGTCGTCGATATTGATACTGCCCCGCGGTCCCGGCAGGGTCAGGAACACGGCGAAGTACCAGAACAGGATCTGCAACAACGGCGGGATGTTGCGGAAAGTTTCCACATACACGGTCGCCAGTTTGCTGATCATCCAGTTCGGCGACAACCGCGCCACACCGATGATGAAACCGAGGATGGTCGCCAGCACCACGCCGATGAAGGTCACCAGCAGGGTGTTGAGCAGGCCGATGACGAACACTCGCGCATAGCTGTCGGATTCCACGTAGGGGATCAGATGCTGAGCGATGCCGAAGCCGGCACTGCGGTCGAGGAAGTCGAAGCCCGAGGTGATGCCCCGGTGTTGCAGGTTGGTTTGCGTGTTGTGGAACAGATACCAGCCCAGACCGACCACGAAGACTATCGTGAGAATCTGGAACAGCCACGCGCGCACACGTGGATCGCTCAGGGATAACCCCTTTTGTGCGCCGATTCGATTTTGCATGAAGTGCCCCGGACAGTAGGGTTCCGAACAGCCTGCGGCGGCGGGATGCCGCCGCAGGGTGCAGCCATCAGCGCACAGGTGGCGCGTACTGGATGCCGCCGTTGTTCCACAGGGCGTTCATGCCACGGTCGATCTTCAGGTCGGTGCCCTGGCCCAGGTTCTTCTCGAACACTTCGCCGTAGTTACCGACTTGCTTCACGATTTGCACTACCCAGTCCTTGGGCAGCTTGAGGTCCTTGCCGTACTCGCCATCCGCGCCCAGCAGGCGGGCGACGTCCGGGTTCTTGGTGCTTTTGGCTTCGGCCTCGACATTCTTCGAGGTGACGCCCGCCTCTTCGGAGTTGAGCATGGCGAACAGGGTCCACTTGACGATGCTGAACCATTCTTCGTCGCCTTTACGCACCACCGGGCCCAACGGTTCCTTGGAAATGGTTTCCGGCAGTACCACGTACTCGGTCGGCGCGGCCAGCTTGGAGCGCTGGGCGAACAACTGTGACTTGTCCGAGGTCAGCACGTCGCAACGGCCCGATTCCAGCGATTTGGCACTCTCGTCCGAGGTGTCGAAGGTGATCGGGGTGTACTTCAGGCCATTGGCGCGGAAGTAGTCCGACACGTTCAGCTCGGTGGTGGTACCGGCCTGGATGCAGATGGTCGCGCCATCGAGTTCCTTGGCGCTGGATACCCCCAGCTTTTTGTTGGCCAGGAAGCCAACGCCGTCGTAGTAGGTAACACCGGCGAATACCAGGCCCATGCCGGCATCACGCGAACTGGTCCAGGTGGTGTTGCGCGACAGCACGTCGACTTCGCCCGACTGCAGCGCGGTGAAGCGTTCCTTGGCGTTGAGCTGGCTGAACTTGACCTTGGTGGCGTCACCGAACACGGCGGCGGCCACGGCGCGGCACACGTCAGCGTCGATGCCAACGATCTTGCCCTGCGCATCAGGTACCGAGAAGCCTGGGAGACCGTCGCTCACGCCACACTGGACGAAGCCCTTCTTCTTTACCGCATCGAGGGTGGCGCCGGCCTGGGCGTTGCTCACGGCGCCCAGTGCGGCGGCAGCGGTCAGGACTGCCAGGGTGGTTTTCAACATCTTCATTCACAACCTCCAAATCGCTCTTGTTGTATCGAGCCGGAATTGCACCGCACCCTTTTGAGGCGTGTCCGACCCGTATTGGCTTGTTATTGGGTCAAATGGCGCAATGGACTGTTCTGTGACAGCCTTCGCGTGCTAAGGGTGTTACCGTCACGGCCTGCCCTTTGCATCACAGGTTGAGTTGCAAAGCGCGTACCAAAATTTCTGGCTGTAGCGTTTAAGCGCTCGTCAAGTAGGGAAAGTTGTATCGTTGCGACATTCTTTTTCAGACAATCATTGCCAGCGCCTTCTTTTCACGCACGCCATAACAAGACCCGCACACTTTCGGAGCAGTCATGACCAACCCACTGATTCTCGAACCACAGAAAACCGCAGATGCCTGTGTGATCTGGTTGCACGGTCTGGGTGCCGATCGTTACGACTTCCTACCAGTGGCCGAATTCATGCAGGAACGCCTGTTCAGCACCCGTTTCGTCATGCCCCAGGCACCCACCCGCCCGGTAACCATCAACGGCGGCTATGCCATGCCCAGCTGGTATGACATCAAGGCCATGACCCCGGCCCGCGCCATCGACGAAGTGCAGCTGGAAGAATCGGCCGAGCAGCTCATTGCCCTGATCAAGGCCGAGCAGGCCAAGGGCATCAGCCTGTCGCGGATCTTCCTGGCCGGTTTCTCCCAGGGCGGTGCGGTGGTGTTGCACACTGCCTATATAAGGTGGCAAGAAGCGCTGGGTGGCGTGATCGCCCTGTCCACCTACGCCCCCACCTTCAACGACCAGCATCAGTTGAGCGCCTGCCAGCAGCGCACCCCGGCCCTGTGCCTGCACGGCGCGCACGACTCGGTGGTGATCCCGTCCATGGGCCGCACCGCCTTCGAGTACCTGAATAGCTGGGGCGTCGCCGCCCGCTGGCACGAATACCCGATGGAACATGAAGTGGTGGTGGAAGAGTTGAACGACATCCACGACTGGCTGGGCAAGCAATTGCAATAAGCCAGGGCAGCCTGTAGTTGTGAGGCTATTCCACTACGCCGCGCCTGAATCTTGCATTACACTGCCCGGCGTACATTCCTTAACCAGTTGATGAGACGATCGTGCTCAAGGCACTCAAGAAAATATTCGGCAAGGGAGACGCCACGCCACAGGCCGGCGCTCCTGCTGCCAGCGTAACGCCGCCTGCACCCGCGCCCGCCAGCGAAGCCCGGCCCGCAGCAAAACCGGCCACCCCATGCGCCACCCCCAAGGCTGAACAGCCCGCCGCCGTTACGCCAGCCGCCGACAAGCCGGCCAAGGACAAACCGCGTCAGGAGCGCAAGCCCAAGCCGCAGGCCAGCCTGTGGAAACCGGAAGACTTCGTGGTCGAGCCGCACGAAGGCAAGACCCGCTTCCACGACTTCAAGCTGTCCAACGAGCTGATGCACGCCATCCACGACCTGGGCTTCCCATACTGCACGCCGATCCAGGCACAGGTGCTGGGTTACACCCTGCGTGGCCAGGACGCCATCGGCCGGGCCCAGACCGGTACCGGCAAGACTGCGGCGTTCCTGATCTCGATCATTTCCCAGCTGCAGCAGACGCCGCCGCCGAAGGAACGCTACATGGGCGAGCCACGCGCGCTGATCATCGCGCCCACCCGCGAGCTGGTGGTGCAGATCGCCAAGGACGCCATCGCCCTGACCAAGTACACCGGCCTGAACGTGATGAGCTTCGTTGGTGGCATGGACTTCGACAAGCAGCTCAAGGCCCTGGAAGCGCGCCACTGCGACATTTTGGTGGCCACTCCAGGCCGTCTGCTGGACTTCAACCAGCGCGGCGAGGTGCACCTGGACATGGTCGAGGTCATGGTGCTGGACGAAGCCGACCGCATGCTCGACATGGGCTTCATCCCCCAGGTGCGCCAGATCATTCGCCAGACGCCGCCGAAAAGCGAGCGCCAGACCCTGCTGTTCTCCGCCACCTTCACCGACGACGTGATGAACCTGGCCAAGCAGTGGACCACCAACCCGGCCATCGTCGAGATCGAGCCGGAGAACGTGGCCAGCGAAACGGTGGAACAGCACGTGTATGCGGTGGCCGGCAGCGACAAGTACAAGCTGCTGTACAACCTGGTGACCCAGAACAAGTGGGAACGGGTGATGGTGTTCGCCAACCGCAAGGACGAAGTGCGGCGCATCGAGGAAAAGCTGGTGCGCGACGGCATCAATGCCGCGCAGTTGTCGGGCGATGTGCCACAGCACAAGCGTATCCGTACCCTGGAGAACTTCCGCGAAGGGCGTATCACCGTGCTGGTGGCCACCGACGTGGCGGGGCGTGGTATTCACATCGATGGCATCAGCCACGTGATCAACTTCACCCTGCCGGAAGACGCGGACGACTACGTGCACCGCATTGGCCGGACCGGCCGAGCGGGCACCAGTGGTGTGTCGATCAGCTTTGCCGGCGAGGACGACTCGTACCAGCTGCCGTCGATCGAAGAGCTGCTGGGGCGCAAGATCAAGTGTGAAATGCCGCCGGATGAGCTACTGAAGCCGGTGCCTCGTAAACACCACTGATGCTGGGGCTGCTTTGCAGCCCAATCGCCGGCAAGCCGGCTCCCACAGGTACTGCACAGTTGCCGAAACCTGTGCAGTACCTGTGGGAGCTGGCTTGCCGGCGATCCGGGGCTCCGCCCCGGCCATCAAACAAGGATCTACCAGCGCCCCGCCGCATCCTGGTCACTCTGCTTCCCTTCCACCCACCTTGCCCCTTCCTGGGTATTCTCCTTCTTCCAGAACGGCGCCCGGGTCTTCAGGTAGTCCATGATGAAGTTGCAGGCCTCGAACGCTGCCTGCCGATGGGCACTGGCCACACCAACGAACACGATCGGCTCGCCCGGCTCCAGCGCACCGATGCGGTGCAGCACTTCGACCTTGAGCAACGGCCAGCGCTGCTCGGCCTCGACCACGATCTTGGCCAGGGCTTTTTCGGTCATGCCCGGATAGTGCTCGAGGAACATCCCCGCCACTTCGCGGCCATCGTTGAAGTCCCGCACATAGCCGACAAAACCGACCACCGCACCCACGCCGACATTGGCCGCATGCATGGCATTGGTCTCGGCCCCCGGGTCGAAGGCGCCTTCGTGTACTCGCACAGCCATGTTCAGCCTCCGGTCACCGGTGGGAAGAACGCCACTTCATCGCCCTCTTCCAGCGGTTCATCGAGCTTGCACAGCTCTTCGTTGCGCGCGCACATGAGGTTCTGCTCGGCCAGCACTTCGTACTGCCCGCCCTTGTTCACCAAGGCCTGGCGCACATCATCGAGCACCTTGAACGCACCCTCCACCCGCTCGGCATCCACGCCCAACAGTTCGCGGTAACGGGCGAAGTACATCACCTTGACCTTCATCACGCCTCCACCTTGTAGTGGCCGCTCTTGCCGCCGAGTTTTTCCAGCAGGCGCACCTGCTCGATGACCATACCTTTATCCACAGCCTTGCACATGTCATAGATCGTCAGCGCGGCCACGCTGGCCGCGGTCAGCGCCTCCATCTCCACGCCGGTCTGCCCGGCCAGCTTGCAGCGGGCGACGATGCGCACGGCGTCCTGCCCCTCGGCACTGAGCTCGACCTTGACGCTGGTGAGCATCAGCGGGTGGCACAGCGGGATCAGGTCGCTGGTCTTTTTCGCCGCCTGGATCCCGGCAATGCGCGCCACGGCGAACACGTCGCCTTTGGGGTGTTCACCGTCGACGATCATCTGCAAGGTCTGCGGCAACATGCGCACCCGCGCCTCGGCGGTGGCCTCACGCTCGGTCACGGCCTTTTCAGTGACGTCGACCATGTTGGCCCGCCCCTGGGAATCAAGATGTGTCAGCACTGCTCTGCTCCTGTGAAGGGAACTGGCAGTGTAAACCTGTGGGTCAGGTTTGAGCAGGGGGCTGCGTCAACAGGTTAGGCGCTGTACCTGTGGGAGCGGGTTTACCCGCGAAGGGGCCGGGCGGCGAACCGCCCGGCGACAAAGGTTACAGATGCGACTCGGCGTACTCGGCCAGCACCGAACGTGGCACACCCTGCAGGGTGATGTGCACGCCGTGGGGGAAGTCCTTGAAACGCTCGGTCAGGTAGGTCAGGCCCGAGCTGGTCGCGGACAGGTAGGGGGTGTCAATCTGCGCAAGGTTGCCCAGGCAGACCACTTTGGAACCCGAGCCGGCACGGGTGATGATGGTTTTCATCTGGTGCGGCGTGAGGTTCTGGCACTCGTCAATCAGGATCAGGCTCTGCTGGAAACTACGACCGCGAATGTAGTTCAGCGACTTGAACTGCAACGGCACACGCTCGAGGATGTACTCGACGCTGCCATGGGTGCTTTCATCATCCATGTGCAAGGCTTCGAGGTTGTCGGTGATAGCGCCCAGCCAAGGCTCCATCTTCTCGGCCTCGGTGCCCGGCAGGAAGCCGATCTCCTGGTCCAGCCCCTGCACACTGCGGGTGGCGATGATGCGCCGGTAGCGCTTGCTGACCATGGTCTGCTCGATGGCCGCGGCCAGGGCCAGGATGGTCTTGCCGGAGCCGGCGGCACCGGTCAGGTTGACCAGGTGGATATCCGGGTCGAGCAGGGCGAACAGCGCCAGGCTCTGGTGGATGTCCCGCGGCTTCAGCCCCCAGGCTTCCTGGTGCAGCAGCGGTTCCTGGTGCAGGTCGAGCAACAGCAGCTCATCGTTGCGGATACCCTTGATCCAGCCGACAAAGCCCTGTTCATCGATGATGAACTCGTTGACGTGAACCGCCGGCAGGTTGTCGATCAATTGCACGCGGTGCCAGGTGCGGCCACGCTCCTGGCGGGTATCGACCTTGCTCACCCGGTCCCAGAACGAGCCAGTGACCGAATGGTAGCCCTTGGACAGCAAGGACACGTCGTCGACCAGCTGGTCGGTGCTGTAGTCCTCGGCCGCGATGCCACAGGCACGCGCCTTCAGGCGCATGTTGATGTCTTTGGTGACCAGCACAACGTCCAGGTCGGTGCGCCGGGCCCGTACTTCGAGCAACTGGTTGATGATGATGTTGTCGTTGAGGTTTTCCGGCAGCAGCTTGTTCGGCTCGTTGCGCGGAGTCATCAGGATGGACAGGAAGCCCTTGGGCCCGCTCTTGCCACGCTGGATCGGCACGCCCTGCTCGACATCGCTGGGTGAAGCGTCACCAAGGGTCTGGTCGATCAGGCGAATGGCCTGGCGGCATTCGGCGGCGATGGACTGTTTGCCGGTCTTGAGCTTGTCGAGTTCCTCCAGCACCGTCATCGGGATGGCGACATGGTGCTCCTCGAAGTTCAGTAACGCGTTAGGGTCGTGAATCAGGACGTTGGTATCGAGCACATACAGGATAGGCTTGCTGGAGGAAGGGTTGCGTCCTTGGTCATCCATACTCGGTCACCTTATGTCGAAGCCACACGGCGTGGTCTGTTACGCCGCAGAGTGACTGCCGCTGTCCCCGTATCCGCGTTGTTACGGGCGGGAAGCGAACCTGGCTAGGTGGGCCTGGATGACGCCACCTGTGCTGCAGGAATCGGCTGTCTGGTTTCTTCATACCGCAAAAATGATGACTAAAAAAAGTCTTTTTACGTGTGGGTGAAGTTTATTTTTCCAAATGACGAACAGGGGTTGGCGCGGGGGCGCGTGAGGACTAAAGTCAAAAATCAGGCTGGCATTGCAGGAGCCATCGCCAGCAAGCCATGCACGGTACCTGTGGGAGCTGGCTTACCCGCGATGGGCTGCACAGCAGCCCCCTCTCACCCCCGGTTGGCATATCCCTGGCAATCTTCCCAACCAATCCCGCTCTGCGCCGTATTGCGCAACAACCACTCCACCGCCGGCTGCGCCTTGGGCAGGCTGTCATGGAACTGGATCACCCCCTTGCGCCACAGCAGCATCAAGGTCAGTACCCGCTGCGCCGAGGCCTCGGCGTTCAGTGCGCCATCATCCTGAGCATCGATGTCCCACAATGACACCTGCAACTGCTGGCTGGCCATGAATGCCTCGCCATCGGTACGACGTTGCCCATAAGGCGGCCGGAACAATGGCACGTACTGCTCCGACAGGTCGGCCTGCACCCGCGCCTGGCTACGCCGCAGCGAGTCCTGCCAATCGGTCCACTGCGCATGGGAGCGGTACTCCCACCCCTGTATTCCCACGCACTGCCCGCCGTAGAGCTGGCGCAAAGCATTCGCCGCCCCGGCGTCGCGGCGTTGCTGCAGGCGGTTGCCGAGCACGAAGAAGGTGCCTTCAAGCTTTTGCCGGCGCAGGTAATCGGCCAGCAGGTCGGTACTGCCGCTCTCCGCCCCCGGCCCACCGACGAAGGTCAGCAGGAACATGCGGTCGTTCAGTTCATCCCCATTGCGCTCGCGCGAGGACAGCCGCTGCACCTCGCTGCTGGTCTGTGGCAGCAACGCCGCCTTGCGCAGCTGCTCGTCCAGGTAACGCACATGGAACTGGTGGCTGGGCTCGATCCAGGCGGTGTAGAAAGTGCCAACATCGGCAGCGAACGTGGCCGCTTGTGTACGCAGCTCCGCCATCGACGTTACCGGATAACAGAACGACGCATCCTGCTCGCAACTGCGCTGAGCCTGTTGATAACCCTCCCACAAGCGCTGCCACATGCGCGCCCGCACCAGGCGCACCTTCTGCAGGTTGATCTGTCGCAGCCCCAGGCGTGCCGCCAGCGCTGCGTCGTCCAGCAACTCGCTTTCGTGCAGCACCTGGGCGAACGAGAGGATTTCGGCCCGCGAGGCCACATCGAACAGCGCCGGGCTGTCCAGCTGCTCGGGCCACAGGCTGCGATCCAGGCTCACCTGGGGTGACGGGGCGGCTTGCACGGCCAGGCTCAGCAGAGCGGCCAGCAAGGCAGAGGCAATGCGCACGGTTGAAGGCTCCGCAACGGCGAAACGCGCACTATAACGCCTGCACCGGCCATGGTCTGTGACTATCGTCGCCATAGTTTGGACTTGCCCCGCCCAACCCGTAGAATCCCCGGCCAACGATGCCAGGAGCCGACCCGATGCTGACGGTGATTTCCCCCGCCAAGACCCTCGACTACGACACCCCGCCGGTGACCGAGCGCTTCACCCTGCCCCAGTACCTGGACGACTCCCAGGCACTGATCCAGCAGCTGCGCGACCTGTCGCCGGCGCAGATCAGCGAACTCATGCACCTGTCCGACAAGCTTGCCGGCCTGAATGCCGCGCGCTTCGGCAGCTGGACCCCGGACTTCACCCCGGCCAATGCCAAGCAGGCGCTGCTGGCGTTCAAGGGTGACGTGTACACCGGCCTCGACGCCGAGAGCCTGGACGAAGACGACTTCGGCTACGCCCAGGACCACCTGCGCATGCTCTCGGGCCTGTACGGCCTGCTGCGTCCGCTTGACCTGATGCAGCCCTACCGCCTGGAAATGGGCACCAAACTGGCCAACGCCCGCGGCAAGGACCTGTACGCCTTCTGGGGCACGCGCATCAGCGAATGGCTGAACCAGGCCCTGGCCGAACAGGGCGACGACGTGCTGTTGAACCTTGCCAGCAACGAGTACTTCAGCGCGGTGAAACGCAGTGCGCTCAAGGCCCGGGTAATCAACGTCGACTTCAAGGACCTGAAGAACGGCCAGTACAAGATCATCAGCTTCTACGCCAAGAAAGCCCGCGGCATGATGAGCCGCTTCGTCATCCAGCAGCGCATCAACGACCCGCAGCAACTCAAGCAGTTCGATGTACAGGGCTACTACTACAGTGCCGAGCAGTCGAAACCGGACCACCTGGTGTTCCTGCGCGATCATCCTGGCGAGTGAGCCTGTCACGCCCTCTTCGCGGCTAAAGCCGCTCCCACAGGTACCGCACTGAACGCAAGACCAGTGCAATACTTGTGGGAGCGGCTTTAGCCGCAAAGAGGCCAGCAGCCACTACGCATTCTCCTGCCCCGCAACAGGGCACATTTCATATCGCCATCATGCCATAAATTCGACGTCAATAAAACGACATTCCCTCACTTATAGCCAAACGCCATAAGACCGTTCATACCTTTTTTGACGAATTTTTCAAAAAATTTTTCGATGCTGGCATAAAAATATCTCGCAACAGTTTCACCCTTTATATATAGGGGCGAAACAGCCGCGTGCTATCAAATTGAAATTGTCCGCCATTGAAAAAATATTTAGAAATCTTTCATCCGCGCCGAACCCGCCCCGGAACTTCTGCTACGACGAATCGCTCATAGTGCCGTAACGATTTTCCTGCCCTCGGGCTGTGAGAGATGACTTACAGATGACAATGGCAGGTATCCACTACCGGCCCCAACAACTTCGACAGGTATGACGGGCACCCCCTGAGAACCCTGTCCACGCAGGAGAGACGCGTCCCTTACAATTCGTCCTAGTGGTTGATTTCAAAGGATTTTTCCACTTGAAAAAACAAGCACAGCAACGCGCCAGGTAGCGCATTGCAATAAAGACGGCTGCATTCCAGGGCACGTTTTTTAATTAATGGCTTTTTACTGCCACCTTTGAGTGCATAACTTTTTGCGCTCCGGATTTATTTTGCCTGCGCTCGGCGAAGTGTGCATTCGTCATGGGATCCGTGCGCCCGAAAACTGTTGTTAATCAACCCAGCCCGGCTCTTTCCGGAGAGGCCGGCGTGATAAACACATGAGGTGATAGCGATGCGTATCAGCATCTTTGGTTTGGGTTATGTGGGTGCAGTCTGTGCAGGCTGCCTGACGGCGCGAGGCCATGAAGTGATCGGTGTGGACGTGTCCAGCACCAAGATCGACCTGATCAATCAGGGCAAGTCGCCCATCGTCGAACCTGGCCTGGAAGCACTGCTGCAACAGGGCATCGCCAACGGCCGCCTGCGCGGCACTACCGATTTCGCCGAAGCCATTCGTGCCAGCGACGTATCGATGATCTGCGTGGGTACCCCAAGCAAGAAGAACGGCGACCTGGGCCTCGAGTACATCGAGTCGGTATGCCGCGAAATCGGCTACGTGCTGCGCGATAGCGAGCGCCGCCACACCATCGTGGTGCGCAGCACCGTGCTGCCGGGCACCGTGAAGAACGTGGTGATTCCGATTCTCGAAGACTGCTCGGGCAAGAAAGCCGGCGTCGACTTCGGCGTCGCGGTCAACCCGGAATTCCTGCGTGAAAGCACTGCAATCAAGGACTACGACCAGCCACCGATGACCGTCATCGGCGAACTGGACAGCGCCAGCGGCGACATCCTGCAGGCCCTGTACGAAGAGCTCGACGCGCCGATCATCCGCAAGCCGATCGAAGTGGCCGAGATGATCAAGTACACCTGCAACGTGTGGCACGCCACCAAGGTCACCTTCGCCAACGAGATCGGCAACATCGCCAAGGCCGTAGGCGTGGATGGCCGTGACGTGATGGACGTGGTCTGCCAGGACAAGGTGCTGAACCTGTCCCAGTACTACATGCGCCCTGGCTTCGCCTTCGGCGGCTCGTGCCTGCCCAAGGACGTGCGCGCCCTCACCTATCGTGCCGCCAGCCTCGATGTCCGCGCACCGCTGCTCGACTCGTTGATGCGCAGCAACGAATCGCAGGTGCAAAACGCTTTCGAGCTGATCGAAGCCCACGACAAGCGCAAGGTCGCCCTGCTCGGCCTGAGCTTCAAGGCCGGCACCGACGACCTGCGGGAAAGCCCGCTGGTGGAACTGGCCGAGCGCCTGATCGGCAAGGGCTACCAGCTGGACATCTACGACGAGAACGTCCAGTACGCCCGCGTCCACGGCGCCAACAAGGACTACATCGAGTCGAAGATCCCACACGTGTCGTCACTGCTCAACGCCGACTTCCAGAAGGTGATCGACAACGCCGACATCATCGTCCTGGGCAACCGTGACGAGCAGTTCCGTGCACTGGCCGAGCAAGCACCGGCCGGCAAGCACGTGATCGACCTGGTCGGCTTCATGAGCAAACCGACCTGCGCCACCAGCCGTACCGAAGGCATCTGCTGGTAAGTGCTGGCCGGGCAGCGGCGTGCCTCTCGACAAGAGCGGCACCACCGCTGCCCACCCTTTCCCGAATTCTCGACGGATGCTGAACATGCAAAGGCTCCAGACAGTGCTGTTGCAGTGCGCCGGTTGGCTGCTCTACATGAGCCTGCTCATGTTGATCGCCCTGGCCCTGCCAGCCGATATCTTCGACTCGCAGTCGAAGCACTTCATCTTCCTGGTCGGCGCAGTCGGCATCTGGCGCTATTCCATGGGCGCCACCCATTTCATCCGCGGCATGATCTTCCTCTACGGCGTGTACCCGTACCTGCGCCGCAAGGTGCAGAAAATGGGCAAGGCCACCGACCCGTCCCACGTCTACCTGATGGTGACCAGCTTCCGCATCGAAGCACTCACCACCGCCCAGGTGTACAGCTCGGTGATCCGCGAGGCGATCAACTGTGGCTTCCCCACCACCGTGGTCTGCTCGCTGGTGGAGATGTCGGACGAACTGCTGGTGAAAAGCCTGTGGGCCAAATACAACCCGCCAGCCCATGTGAAGCTGGACATCGTGCGCATCGCCGGTACCGGCAAGCGTGACGGCCTGGCCTACGGCTTCCGTGCGATCTCGCGCATGCTGCCGGACGAGAACGCCGTGGTGGCGGTGATCGACGGCGACACCGTGCTGGGCGATGGCGTGGTACGCAAGACCGTGCCGTGGTTCAAGCTGTTCCCCAACGTTGGCGGCCTGACCACCAACGAATTCTGCGAAGTGCGTGGCGGCTACATCATGAGCGAGTGGCACAAGCTGCGCTTCGCCCAGCGCCACATCAACATGTGCTCGATGGCCCTGTCCAAGCGCGTGCTGACCATGACCGGGCGTATGTCGATGTTCCGCGCCAGCGTGGTGACCAACCCCGAGTTCATCGCCGACGTCGAAAGCGACTCGCTGATGCACTGGCGCCTGGGCCGCTTCAAGTTCCTCACCGGTGACGACAAGTCCAGCTGGTTCAGCCTGATGCGCCTGGGCTACGACACCTTCTACGTGCCGGACGCCACCATCAACACGGTCGAGCACCCGCCGGAAAAGAGCTTCCTCAAGGCCAGCCGCAAGCTGATGTACCGCTGGTACGGCAACAACCTGCGGCAGAACTCCCGCGCGCTCGGTCTGGGCCTGCGCCGCCTGGGGCTGTTCACCAGCATCGTGCTGTTCGACCAGCGCGTGTCGATGTGGACCAGCCTGCTCGGCCTGACCGTGGCGGTGATCGCCAGCCTCAAGTTCGGCCTGGGCTTCCTGCTGGTGTACCTGCTGTGGATCGGCATCACCCGCCTGATCCTCACCATCATGCTGCTGTGCTCCGGCCACAACGTAGGCCCGGCCTACCCGCTGATTCTCTATTACAACCAGATCATCGGCGCGCTGATGAAGATCTACGTGTTCTTCCGCCTCGACAAGCAGTCCTGGACGCGTCAGCCCACTGCCCTCAAGCGTGACCTCGCCAGCTTTCAACAATGGTTCAACACCTGGTCCTCGCGGACCATGACCTTCTCGGCTGCCAGCATCTTCGTTGCTGTGCTGTTCATGGTCGTGTGAGCCCAACCCGGATCGGAACTAACAGGAACAAACCACATGAATACCGCCGTGAACGTCAACGTCGTGCATGAGTCCGAAGCCCAGCGCCAGCATGCCCGGGTACGCATCCCCGCCAAGCTGCGGTTCCTCGACTCTCAGCGCCAGGCCCACGATGTGAAGGTCGACGACCTCTCCGCCGGTGGCCTGAGCTTCCACACCAAGCAACAACTGTCGGTTGGCGACGTGCTACGCGGACGGCTGCAGTTCACGGTCGACAACCTCGGCCTGTCGATGGACATCGAGTTCCAGGTACGCTCCTACATCCCGGGCAGCGGCCGTACCGGCGCGCAGTTCCAGAACCTCGAGCCACGCGACATCGCCACGCTGCGCCACATCATCACCTCACACCTGTCAGGCGAGCTGATCAGCGCCGGCGACGTGCTCAGCACCCTGCAGCGCGACAACTTCACCAAGGCGCGCAAGCAGAAGGACGGCGGTGCCGGCCTGAGCGCCTTCGGCCGCCTCAAGGCGGTCACGGTCACCCTCGGCGTGTTCGTGGTCGGTGTCGCCGCCTTCGGCTTCATCGCCAAGTCGCTGTACGGCATGTACTTCGTCAGCCACGCCGAAGCCGGCGTGGTCGCAGTGCCCACTACCAATATCACCATGCCGCGCGACGGCACCGTGAACAGCCTGGTCGACAGCGGTGGGCAGATCGCCAAGGGCGCGCCACTGGCCAGCTTCACCACCAGCATGCTGGACATGCTCAAGGGCAACCTGGAAGACGCACAGCTGGAGCCGGCGAAAATCGAGGAACTGTTCGGCAAGCAGCTCTCCGGCACCCTCACCAGCCCCTGTGATTGCGTGGTTGCCCGCCAGCTGGTGGACAACGGCCAGTACGCCGCCAAGGGCCAGCCGATCTTCCAGCTGATCCCGCGCACCAGCAACCCGATGATCGAGGCGCGCTTCAGCTACCGCCAGTTCGACGAGGTCAAGCCAGGTACCCGGGTCAACTTCCAGGTAGCCGGCGAAGACGAAGTACGCACTGGCCAGATCGTCAGCAGCGCCAGCCTCAACAGCGAAGACCTGGCCGCCGACATCCGCGTGCAGATCAAGCCCGACAGCGCCCTGCCCGCCGAACTCGCCGGCCGCCCGGCTTCGGTCAACAGCGACCGTGGCCCGTCGCTGAACTGGCTGATCGACAAAGCCATGGCCCGTGGGCTGTAAGAGGATCACAACATGATTCCCTACAAGAAAAGCGCCAGCCTGGGCCTGTGTGCCCTGGCTGCAGCCATCACCCTGGCCGGCTGTGCCGGCCTGCCCGACCAGCGCCTGGCCAACGAAGCCATGAAGCGCGGTGACACGGCACTGGCCGAGCGCAACTACAAGGCCTTGGCCGACCTGGGCTACAGCGAAGCGCAAGTGGGCCTGGCCGACATCAAGGTCGCCACCCGCGACCCGGCGAAGATCAAGGAAGCCGAGGCCACCTACCGCGCCGCGGCCGCCATTTCGCCGCGTGCCCAGGCCCGCCTTGGCCGCCTGCTGGTGGCCAAGCCCGACAGCACCCAGGCCGAGCGCGAAGAAGCCGAAACCCTGCTCAAGCAAGCGGCCAAACAGGGCGAAGGTAATACCCTGATCCCGCTGGCGATGCTCTACCTGAGCTACCCGCAAAGCTTCCCCAAGGTCAACGCGCAGCAGCAGATCGACCAGTGGCGCGCCGCCGGCAACCCGGAAGCGGGCCTGGCCCAGGTGCTGCTGTACCGCACCCAAGGCAGCTACGACCAGCACCTGGGCGAAGTGGAGAAAATCTGCAAGGCCGCACTGAACAGCACCGACATCTGCTACGTCGAACTGGCCACCGTGTACCAGAAGCGTGGCCAGGCCGACCAGCAGGCCGCCTTGCTCGGCCAGCTCAAGGCTGCCTACGCCCGCGGCGCAGTACCGGCCACCCGGGTCGACAGCGTGGCCCGGGTCCTGGCTGACCGCAGCCTCGGCCAGACCGACGAGAAAACTGCCAAGGACCTGCTCGAACAGGTGGCCCCGACCAACCCGGCGTCCTGGGTCAGCCTGGCACAACTGGTGTACGACTTCCCCGAACTGGGCGATACCGACCAGCTGATGGCCTACATCGACAAGGGCCGCGAAGCCGAACAGCCACGCGCCGAACTGTTGCTGGGCCGACTGTACTAC
This sequence comes from Pseudomonas persica, assembly GCF_900291015.1. Lineage (GTDB taxonomy): Bacteria > Pseudomonadota > Gammaproteobacteria > Pseudomonadales > Pseudomonadaceae > Aquipseudomonas. Next base: position 58,018 of record NZ_OLKL01000014.1, on the reverse strand, counting down.
GAAGGCAAGACCCTGCCTGCGGATGCGGCCAAAGCCGAGCAACACCTGCAGGCTGCCGCCGACGCCGGCGAAGTCAGCGCCCATTACTACCTGGGCCAGCTGTACCGCCGTGGCTACCTGGGCAACGTCGAGCCGCAGAAGGCCGTCGACCACCTGCTGGCCGCCGCCCGTGGCGGGCAGAACAGCGCCGACTATGCCCTGGCCCAGCTGTTCAGCGAAGGCCACGGCATCCGCCCGCAACCGGGTAATGCCTGGGTATTCGCCCAACTGGCTCAGCTCAATCCGACACCGCAGTCCGCTGAACTGCTGCAGCAGCTCGACCAGCAACTCACGCCTGACCAGCGCAGCCAGGCCCAGCAACTGCTGGCGCAAGAGAAGCAGGCCCGCGGCAGCATGGCGCAAGGGGCCAACAGCACCCTGGCCATCGAAGCCCTGCAAGACGACGAACAAGAAGTAACCGGTGAGGACTCGCTATGACGCTCAATCCCCTCGTGAAAGCTGGCATCGGCCTGAGCTTCGCCCTGCTATGGTCCTGCCCGACCCTGGCGGCAATGACCGCTGAAAAGAACTTCGGCCTGGACGTGAAAATCACCGGCCAGTCGGAAGACGACCGTGACCTGGGCACCCGCTCCGGCGGCGACGTCAGCGGCCTCGGTCTTGATCTGCGCCCCTGGGTATATGGCGAGCGTGGCAACTGGAGCGCCTATGCCATGGGCCAGGCCGTCACCGCCACCGACACCATCGAAACCGACACCCTGCGCCAGAACGACGACGGCACCAGCACCGACACTGCCGCCGACGGCCGTGAGCAGGACAAGAGCTACCTGGCCATGCGCGAATTCTGGGTCGGCTACAGCGGTCTCACCGCCTACCCCGGCGAGCAGCTGCGTTTCGGCCGCCAGCGCCTGCGCAGCGACGATGGCATGTGGCGTGACACCAACATCGAGGCGCTGAACTGGACCTTCGACACCACCCTGCTCAAGGCCGACCTGGGCGTGGCCCAGCGCTTCAGCGAATACCGCACCGACCTCACCGAGCTGGCCCCGCAAGACAAGGACCGCACGCACCTCTACGGCAACGTCGCCACGCAGTGGACCCCTGGCCACTGGGTCGGCGTACGCGCCCACCACAGCCACGACGGCGGCAGCCTGAAGAGCCCGGGCGAAACCGTCGATGCGCTGGACAAGACTCGCACCGGCGACCTCACCTGGCTGGGCCTGGAAGCCAACAGCGACGCCTACAACTGGCGCAACGACCACACCGTCAACTACTGGGGCAGCGTCACCTGGCTGACCGGTGACCGCGACACCCTCAGCAGCCAGGTCGTCGGCGACGAAACCGTGGCCACCGGCAAGCAGAGCGGTGACGTCAACGCCTGGGCCACCGACCTCGGCATCCGCCTGCGCCTCGACCCGCAATGGCAGGTCGGTGCGGCCTACGCCCGTGGCAGCGGTGGCGGTGGCGACGACGGTTCGAGCAACTACGAGCAGACCGGCGTCGAGAGCAACCGCTCCAACTACACCGGTACCCGTTCGCGCGTGCACCGCTTCGGTGAAGCCTTCCGCGGCGAGCTGGGCAACCTGCAGGCCGCCACCCTGTTCGCCTCCTGGCAGCTGCGCGACGACTACGACGCCAGCTTCATCTACCACAAGTTCTGGCGTGTCGATGGCAACCAGAACATCGGTTCCAGCGGTATCAACGCGGTGGTCAACGACAACGGGGTAAACCGCCCGCTGGTCGATGGCGAAAAAGACCTAGGCCAGGAAATGGACGTGGTCGTGACCAAGTACTTCAAGCAAGGCCTGCTGCCGGCTTCGATGAGCCAGGCAATCGACGAGCCATCTGCCCTGGTGCGCCTGCGCGCCGGTGTGTTCAAGCCGGGTGACGCCTACGGCAAGGAAGCGGACTCGTACATGCACCGTGCCTTCGTCGATGTGATCTGGCGCTTCTGAGGCCGGTAGGGGACTTACCGTTATGAACCTTCACCCGCACTTACGTCACAGCCTGTTGGCCAGCGCCTTGCTGCTGGCCAGCGGCCTGGTGGCTGCCGCAGAGCCCAAGGTGATCGCCAAGGAACTGCAGCAGGCCAAGACCTACACGGTCTCCAGCGCACCGGTCGAGCCGCTGCACATGGACCCGCCGAAGCTGCCCGACCTGACCGGTTACACCTTTGATGCGGTACAGAAGAAAATCGACCGTCGCCACAAAGGCAAGGTCAGCCTGCGCCGCATGTTCCAGGAGGACTCCCTGAAGGAGTTCGTCGGCGGCGACAACAAGGCGGCCGAGTGGGTCCAGCGCCAGCATGGCATTCCGCAGGCGATATTCGTCGATGACGGCCATGTCGACCTGGTCGAGCTGAGCAAGAAGGTACCCAAGCAGTACCTCAGCGAAGTCGAGCCGGGCGTTTACCTGGCGCGCCTGCCGATCGTGGTCGGGCAGAAGGGCATCCTCGAGATCGACGGCAAGGTCAAGCAACTGCGCCTGTCCCAGGAAGGCGGTTCGTTCCTGGTCAACGACGGCAAGCTGTTCATCACCGACACCCAGGTGACCGGCTGGCGGGAAAAGGACAACGGCCCGGCCACCTTCCGTTCACCCAAGGAATTCCGCCCGTTCCTGCTGTCGTGGGGCGGCACCGAGACCTACATCGTCAACACCAAGATGGCCAGCTTCGGCTACGCCAAGTCCAAGTCGTACGGCGTGAGCATCTCGCAGTACACGCCGAACATGGCCAAGCGCATGGGCCGCCCTGAACCCACCGGCTGGATCATCGGCTCGGAGTTCAGCGACATGTGGTACGGCTTCTACTGCTACGAGACCCAGGACTTCGTGGTCAAGGACAGCACCTACCGCGACAACATCGTCTACGGCATCGACCCGCACGACCGCTCGCACCGGCTGATCATCGCCGGCAACACGGTGTACGGCACCAAGAAGAAGCACGGCATCATCGTCTCGCGGGAGGTCAACGACAGCTGGATCATCAACAACAAGAGCTTCGACAACAAGCTCTCGGGCGTGGTGATCGACCGTAACAGCGTCAACAACCTGGTGGCCTACAACGAGATCTACCGCAACCACACCGACGGCATCACCTTGTACGAAAGCGGTGACAACCTGCTGTGGGGCAACAAGCTGATCAACAACCGCCGCCACGGCATCCGCGTGCGTAACAGCGTGAACATCCGCCTGTACGAAAACGTCGCCATGGCCAACGGCCTGGTCGGCGTGTACGGCCACATCAAGGACCTGTCCGATACCGACCGCGACATCGCCCTCGACCCGTTCGACACCAAGGTGTCGCTGATCCTGGTCGGTGGCGAACTGGCGGCCAACGGCTCCGGGCCACTGTCGATCGACTCGCCGCTGTCGGTCGAACTGTACAAGGTGTCCATGCTCGCCCCGCGCAAGGCCAGCGGCATCAGCCTCAACGGCATTCTTGGCGAACGCCAGGACGAAATCCTCGACCTGCTGGTACGCCAGCAAAAGGCTGTGCTGATCGACCCGGTCGAACGCCAGACCGAAATGATCGATTAAGGAAGCCCAGACCATGACTCCACATCTGATGAAACTGCTGGGCCTGTCCGCCGCCCTCCTGGCGATCAGCCAAGGCGTGCGCGCCGAAGACGTCAAGGCCCCCACCTTCAGCGCCGAGCCTTGCTGCCAGCTGTGCCCTGAAGCGCATGATGCCAGCCGCTACACCACCCGCTACCAGCAGAACTTCACCACGCTGGTGCAGGCCCAGGGCGACTGGCTGTTCCGTACCCGCGAAGACCTGCGCACCGAGTTCAATACCACCCCGGCCGGTTACAAGCGCCTGCAGCAAGTGCACGACGCGTTCAAGAAGCGCGGCGTGGAACTGGTGGTGGTGTACCAGCCGACCCGTGGCCTGGTGAACCGCAACATGCTCAACCCGGCGGAAAAAGCCGCCTTCGACTACCAGAAGGCCCTGGGCAACTACCAGGCCATGCTCAAGCGTTTCGCCAGCATGGGCTACAACGTCCCCGACCTGTCGCCGTTGACCAATGAACAACTGGCCGCTGCCGATCAGGGCAAGGACTTCTACTTCCGTGGCGACCAGCACTGGACGCCGTATGGCGCCGAGCGTGCGGCGAAGATCGTGGCCGACACCGTGCACAACATGCCGGCCTTCGAAGGCATCCCGCGCAAGGAGTTCGAAACGAAGAAGTCCGGGCGCATGGGCAAGACCGGCACCTTGCATAACGTCGCCGGCCAGCTCTGTGGCACCAGCTACGCCGTCCAGTACATGGACCAGTTCGCCACCGAGCCGAAAGGCTCCGACGGTGGCGGTGACGACCTGTTCGGTGACGCCGGCAACGCACAGATCACTTTGGTGGGTACCAGCCACAGCGGCAAGAACTACAACTTCGCGGGCTTCCTGCAACAGTACATTGGTGCCGATGTGTTGAACGTCGCCTTCCCCGGCGGTGGTCTGGAAGGCTCGATGATCCAGTACCTGGGCAGCGAGGAATTCCAGAACAACCCGCCGAAGATCCTGATCTGGGAGTTCTCCCCGCTGTATCGCCTGGACCAGGAAACCATCTGGCGGCAAATCCTTGGCCTGCTCGACGACGGCTGCGATGACCGCCCGGCCCTGATGAGTGCCAGCACCACGCTCAAGCCCGGCAAGAACGAGCTGATGGTCAACGGCAAGGGCGGTGTGCTCAAGGACCTGGTCAACCGCAACATACAAATGGACGTGAAGTTCGAAGACCCGTCGGTGAAGGTACTGCAGGCCACCCTCTGGTACCTCAACGGCCGCCACGAAGACATCAAGCTGGAAAAGCCGGAAACCTCCGAAACCGATGGCCGCTTCGTCTTCCAGATGCGTGAAGACGAGGACTGGGCCAGCCAGAGCCTGCTGGCGTTCGAGGTGCAGGGGCCGGAAAGCGGCACCCAGAAGGTCGAGGCCAAGCTCTGCAAACGCAACAACTTCGCCGTGCCCGCGCAGACCGCGCAGGCCGGCCAGTGAGGCGACCATGATCCCGTTCAAGCGAATTTCCCGTCCCGCCCTGCTTGCCCTGGCGTTGTGCGGCGGTGCCGCGCACGCCGCGCTGGTACCGCCCCAGGGTTACTACGAGGGGATCGAAAAGCTCAAGACCGGCGACGGCAACTTCCGCTGCGAGGCTGCCCCCAAGCCATACACCGGCGCCCTGCAGTTCCGCAGCAAGTACGAAGGCTCGGACAAGGCGCGGGCCACGCTCAATGCCGACTCGGAAAAAGCCTTTCGCAAGTCCACCGAAGCCATCACCACCCTTGAGAAAGGCGTGAGCAAGATGATCGGCCAGTACATGCGTGACGGCCGCCCGGCGCAGCTCGACTGCACCCTGGCCTGGCTGGGCAGCTGGGCCCGCGCCGATGCGCTGATGTCCACCGACTACAACCACACCGGCAAGTCGATGCGCAAATGGGCGCTGGGCAGCATGAGCGGTTCGTGGCTGCGCCTGAAGTTCTCCAATTCGCAGCCGCTGGCCGCGCACCAGGCGGAGGCCGAACTGATCGAAAAATGGTTCGCCCGCCTGGCCGAGCAGACCGTACGCGACTGGAGCGACCTGCCGCTGGAGAAGATCAACAACCACAGCTACTGGGCGGCCTGGGCGGTAATGGCCAGCGCCGTGGCCACCGACCGTCGCGACCTGTTCGACTGGGCCGTGAAGGAATACCGGGTTGGCGCCAATCAGGTCGACGAGCAGGGCTTCCTGCCCAACGAACTGAAGCGCAAGCAACGCGCCCTGGCCTACCACAACTACGCCCTGCCGCCACTGGCGATGATTGCCAGCTTCGCCCAGGTCAATGGCGTGGATGTGCGCGGCGAGAACAACAACGCCCTGCAGCGCCTGGCGCAGCGGGTGCTGAACGGGTCGAAGGACCCCAGCGCGTTCAAGGCCCGCAATGGCGAGAAACAGGACATGAAAGACCTGAAGATCGACAGCAAGTACGCGTGGATGGAGCCGTACTGCAGCCTGTATGCGTGCAGTGGCGACACCCTGCAACGCAAGCGCGGTATGCAGCCGTTCAACAGCTTCCGGCTGGGCGGCGACCTGACCCGGGTCTACGACCCGAGCGCGGAATCGAAAAAGTAACGCAAAACCCCTGTAGGAGCGGGTTTACCCGCGAAAAGGCCAGACCTGCCATGTGCGGTGCCTGTGCCGGCCTCTTCGCGGGTAAACCCGCTCCCACAGGAATCTAGGTAGCCCGCCACGAACATGTGGGGGGTTTGGGGGGCGCTTTGCCCCGGATGCTGTGAACAAAAAGGAGAACCGGGATGGTCTTCTCGTCCAACGTGTTCCTGTTCCTGTTCTTGCCGATCTTTCTCGGCCTGTACTACTTGAGCGGGCAACGTTATCGCAACCTGCTGCTGCTGGTCGCCAGCTACATCTTCTACGCCTGGTGGCGGGTGGACTTCCTGGCCCTGTTCGCCGGGGTCACCCTGTGGAACTACTGGATCGGCCTGAAAGTCGGCGCCGCCGGTGTGCGCACCAAGCCCGCGCAGCGCTGGCTGCTGCTCGGCGTCGGTGTCGACCTGGCGATCCTCGGCTACTTCAAGTACGCCAACTTCGGTGTCGACAGCCTTAACGCGATCATCTCCTCGTTCGGCCTGGAGCCATTCATCCTCACTCACGTGCTGCTGCCGATCGGGATCTCGTTCTACATCTTCGAGTCGATCAGCTACATCATCGACGTGTACCGCGGCGACACCCCGGCTACCCGCAACCTGATCGACTTCGCGGCGTTCGTGGCGATCTTCCCGCACCTGATCGCCGGCCCTGTACTGCGCTTCAAGGACTTGGTCGATCAGTTCAACAACCGTACCCACACCCTGGACAAGTTCTCCGAAGGCTGCACCCGCTTCATGCAGGGTTTCATCAAGAAAGTGTTCATCGCCGATACCCTGGCGGTAGTGGCCGACCACTGCTTCGCCCTGCAGAACCCGACCACCGGCGATGCCTGGCTCGGCGCCCTGGCGTACACCGCGCAACTGTACTTCGACTTCAGCGGCTACAGCGACATGGCCATCGGCCTGGGCCTGATGATGGGCTTCCGTTTCATGGAAAACTTCAAGCAGCCGTACATCAGCCAGTCGATCACCGAGTTCTGGCGGCGCTGGCACATCAGCCTGTCGACCTGGCTGCGCGACTACCTGTACATCACCCTGGGCGGTAACCGCAAAGGCACCTTCAACACCTACCGCAACCTGTTCCTGACCATGCTGTTGGGCGGCCTGTGGCACGGTGCCAACTTCACCTACATCATCTGGGGCGCCTGGCACGGCATGTGGCTGGCCATCGAGCGCGCACTGGGCATCGACACCAACCCGCAGCGTTTCAACCCGGTGAAGTGGGCGTTCACCTTCCTGCTGGTGGTGGTCGGCTGGGTGATCTTCCGCGCCGAGAACCTGGAAGTGGCCGGCCGCATGTACGGTGCCATGTTCAGCTTCGGCGACTGGCAGCTGTCGGAACTCAACCGCGCCCAGCTTACCGGCCTGCAGGTAGCCACCCTGGTGGTCGCCTACATCACCCTGGCGTTCTTCGGCCTGCGCGACTTCTACCGCAACGCCAGGCCGACGCCCAAGGCCAGCCCGGTGCAGGTCAACAACGACGGCTCGATCGGCCTGGACTGGACCCGGGTCATGACCCGCGCTCTGGTGCTGCTGCTGTTCGTGGCCTCGATCCTCAAGCTTTCGGCGCAGAGCTACTCGCCGTTCCTTTACTTCCAGTTCTGAGGTTGATGACATGACCCGGACATTACGCATTACCTATTCGCTGTCGTTCCTCGGCCTGCTGGTGGGCATGGGCGTGTGGTCCACCGGTGGCCTGCAAAGCTTCCAGCGCACCGAGCAGATGACCCTGCTCAACGGCAAGCTGGCCAAGGCCGCCGAGACCCACTACGACGAGCAGTTCCCGATCAAGCGCCTGGGCACCAACCTGTGGGCGGCGATGGACTTCAAGCTGTTCAACGAAGGCCGCCCCGGCGTGGTACTGGGCCGCGACCAGTGGCTGTTCAGTGACGAAGAGTTCAAGCCCAGCGCCGGTGCCGAGCAACTGATGCAGGAAAACCTGGCGCTGATCCGTGGCGTGCGCGACACCCTGCAGCAGCACGGCAGCCAGCTGGTGCTGACGATCGTGCCGGCCAAGGCGCGGGTGTACGCCGAGTACCTGGGCAAGCAGCTGCCGACCAGCCTGCATGCCGACCTGTACAACCAGTTCCATGCCCAGGCGCGCCAGGCCAACGTGTTCGCCCCGGACCTGATGGCACCTATGGAGCAGGCCAAGGCCCGCGGCCAGGTGTTCCTGCGTACCGACACCCACTGGACGCCGATGGGCGCTGAAGTGGCAGCGCAGGCACTGGCCGAAGCGGTCAGCCGCCAGAGCCTGCTCAATGGCGACCCGCAGGCGTTCATCACCGAAGCCGGCAGCACCGCGCCGTACAAGGGCGACCTGACCAACTTCCTGCCACTGGACCCGCTGTTCAGCAACCTGCTGCCGGCCCCGGACAACCTGCAGCAGCGCACCACTCGCCCGGTCGAGACCGAAGGTGCAACCGGTGACGCACTGTTCGCCGACACCCAGATCCCGGTAGCGCTGGTGGGCACCAGCTACAGCGCCAACCCGCACTGGAACTTCCTCGGCGCGCTGCAGCAGGCCCTGCGCAGCGACGTGGCCAACTACGCCGAAGACGGCCATGGCCCGCTACTGCCGATGCTCAAGTACCTGCAAAGCGACGCCTTTAAAAACGCCGCACCGCAAGTGGTGGTGTGGGAATTCCCCGAACGTTATCTGCCAATGAAGAACGACCTCAGCAGCTTCGATCCGCAGTGGATCGCCCAGCTGAAAAACACCCGTAAATCCGAAGAAAACCTGGCCTTGTCGTCCACCCGGACGAACCACTAATCAGAGGAACGCACACATGACTACCAAGACTTCCATTGCCAAAGCCCTGACCCTCGCGGCCGGCCTGTCCCTGGCTTCCATGCAGGCTTTCGCCGGCGCCGACGCCGCCCTGTATGGCCCGAGCGCACCGAAAGGCTCGAGCTTCGTGCGCCTGTACAACGCTTCCAGCGCACCGGCTGCAGCCTCGGTCGGCAATACCCAGATCAAGCAGGTTGGCGCCCAGGCCAGCAGCGACTTCAGCTTCCTGCCAGGGGGTGATTACACCGCCCAGGTCGGCGGCAAGAGCGTGCCGGTCAAGCTGGCCTCGGACAAGTACTACACCCTGGTCAACAGCGCCAGCGGCAACCCGCAGCTGATCGAAGAGCCGCCGTTCAAGAACAAGCAGAAAGCCCTGGTTCGCGTGCAGAACCTGAGCGACCAGCAACTGACCCTGAAGACCGCCGATGGCAAGACCGAAGTGGTCAAGCCGGTAGCCGCCAACGGCCGTGGCGAACGCGAAATCAACCCGGTCAAGGTCAACCTGGCGCTGTACCAAGGAGACAAGAAAGTGGGTGACGTGAAACCCGTCGCCCTGGAGCGCGGCGAAGCCGCAGTGCTGTACGTAACGGGTTCCGGCAACGCCTTGTCGCCGGTGTGGGTAACTCGCCCCGTGGCTAGCAACTGATTGCCCTGCCTCTCAACGACTATTGGAGAAACATGATGATCCCGGTAATTCTTTCTGGTGGTAGCGGTTCCCGTCTGTGGCCTCTGTCGCGCAAGCAGTTCCCCAAGCAGTTCCTGGCCCTGACCGGTGAACACACCCTTTTCCAGCAGACCATCGAGCGCCTGGTGTTCGAGGGCATGGACACGCCCATCGTGGTCTGCAACAAGGACCACAAGTTCATCGTCCAGGAACAGCTGGCGGCCCTGAAGCTGGAAACCCAAGGCATCCTGATGGAGCCGTTCGGTCGCAACACCGCGCCAGCTGTCGCGATGGCAGCCATGAAACTGCTCAACGAAGGTCGTGACGAGTTGATGCTGGTGCTGCCCGCCGACCACGTGATCGATGACCAGAAGGCCCTGCAACGCGCCCTGGCCCTGGCCACCGTGGCCGCCGAGCGTGGCGAGATGGTGCTGTTCGGCGTGCCGGCGACCAAGCCGGAAACCGGCTACGGCTACATCCGATCCAGCCAGGACGCCCTGCTGCCTGAAGGCGTGGCGCGCGTGGCGCAGTTCGTCGAGAAGCCTGACGAAAAACGCGCCGCCGAGTTCGTCCAGGCCGGCGGCTACTTCTGGAACAGCGGCATGTTCCTGTTCCGTGCCAGCCGCTTCCTCGAAGAGCTGAAGAAGCACGACGGCGACATCTACGACACCTGCGTGCTGGCCCTGGAGCGCAGCCAGGAAGACGGTGATGTGCTGAGCATCGACGAAGCCACCTTCGCCTGCTGCCCGGACAACTCCATCGACTACGCGGTGATGGAAAAGACCCAGCGCGCCTGCGTGGTGCCGATGTCGGCCGGCTGGAGCGACGTGGGCTGCTGGTCGTCGCTGTGGGAGGTGCACGAGAAGGACGACAACGGCAACGTCACCAAGGGCGACGTGGTGGTGCAGGACAGCCGCAACTGCATGATCCACGGCAACGGCAAGCTGGTGTCGGTGATCGGCCTGGAGAACATCGTGGTGGTCGAGACCAAGGACGCCATGATGATTGCCCACAAGGACAAGGTTCAGGGCGTCAAGCAGATGGTCAAGACCCTCGACGAGCAGGGCCGCAGCGAAACCCAGAACCACCTGGAAGTGTATCGCCCGTGGGGCTCGTACGACTCGGTGGACATGGGCGGCCGCTTCCAGGTCAAGCACATCACCGTCAAACCGGGCGCCAGCCTGTCGCTGCAGATGCACCATCATCGTGCCGAGCACTGGATCGTGGTGTCCGGCACTGCCGAGGTAACCTGTGACGAGAACGTGTTCCTGCTGACCGAGAACCAGTCGACCTACATCCCGATCGCCTCGGTCCACCGCCTGCGCAACCCGGGCAAGATCCCGCTGGAGATCATCGAAGTGCAGTCCGGCAGCTACCTGGGCGAGGATGACATCGAACGCTTCGAGGATGTGTACGGGCGTACCTCCACGCCGGTCGAGCGTGGCATTTCGGTGAAGACCATCGCGCAGTAACTCCACCCTTGGGGCCGCTTTGCGGCCCCGCTTTTTGAGCCACTCCCCATTTCGGGCTACGATGATCAGACCCCGCGCAATCAAGGTCTGCAAGCCCCATGATCATCGGTGCCGTCCTCATCCTCACCTGGCTGGTGCTGCTGTTGCGCTACCCGGCCAAGGCCTTGCCGATCTCGCTGGCTGCCATGTGTGGCCTGGGCCTGGTAGCTCTGTTCGTCGTCTGGCAGGACACCCGCGAAACCTCGCAACTGGCCCGCCTGGACCTGCGCCTGAGCTACGCCCCCGAACACTGCCCCGCCGACCGTGCCCTGCAAGTGCGCATGAAGAACGGCAACGAAGTACCGCTCACCGAACTGCGCTGGCGGGTGGCGGCGTATGCGCCGGGCGATACCGTGAACCTGGCCGAAAACACCTACAACGCCCCGCGCTACCGTGGGCCGGGTGAACTGCAGCCTGGGGCCGAGTGGCAAGACTGCCTGCCACTGCCGCCACTGCGCTCCGGGTACCGGCCGCAGACCCTGGAGTTTCGTGCAGAGCATCTGCAAGGTGCGTTTGCCAATTAATGTATCGCCTGTGCCGGCCCTTTCGCGGGTAAACCCGCTCCCACAGGATCACCACCTACTCGAAGATTGTGGAGTCCATGTGGGAGCGGGTTCACCCGCGAAGAGGCCGGTACAGGAAAACCAATCCTCCCTGACAACAGGCCCCAACCATGCCCACCGTTTTGATCACCGGTTGTTCCAGCGGCATCGGCCGCGCCCTGGCCGACGCCTTCCGCGATGCCGGCCACCATGTCTGGGCCACCGCCCGCAAACCTGAAGATGTCGAGCAACTGAACGCCGCCGGCTACACCGCCCGGCAACTTGATGTAAACGACAGCGAGGCCGTGGCCCGCCTGGCCGAGGACCTGGAAAACCTCGACATCCTGATCAACAACGCTGGCTACGGCGCCATGGGCCCATTGCTCGATGGCGGCGTGGAAGCCTTACGCCAACAGTTCGAAACCAACGTCTTTGCCGTGGTTGGCGTTACCCGCGCACTGTTCCCCCTGCTGCGCCGCTCACGCGGCCTGGTGGTGAATATCGGCAGCGTTTCCGGTGTGCTTGTCACCCCGTTCGCTGGCGCCTACTGCGCCTCGAAAGCTGCCGTGCATGCCCTGAGCGATGCCTTGCGCCTGGAACTGGCGCCGTTCGGCGTGCAAGTGATGGAAGTGCAGCCGGGGGCGATTGCCTCGCAGTTCGCCAGCAATGCCCAGCGCCAGGCCGAGCAGGTGCTGGCGGCGGACTCAGCGTGGTGGCCGTTGCGCGAGCAGGTGCAGGCTCGGGCGCGGGCATCGCAGGACAAACCTACTTCGGCGGCGGTGTTTGCCCAGGGTGTGTTGGCAGCGGTGGGCAAGTCGCCGGTGCCGGCGGTGGTGCGGTTGGGGAATGGCAGCACGGCGTTGCCGTTGATGGCCCGGTTACTGCCGCGGCGGGTGCTGGATTGGGCGTTGCGCAAGCGCTTTGGCCTGCTGCGCCCGCTTTAACATTGTTATTACCTGTCCCGGCTCTATCGCCGGCAAGCCAGCTCCCACAAAGTCTCCACAGGTTCTGGAATCTGCGCTGTACCTGTGGGAGCTGGCTTGCCGGCGATGGGCCGCACAGCGGCCCCGCTTTCATGCTTCCTTGACCGGCTGTTCGTCGAATGCCTGCCAGCCACCACCCAAGGCCTTGTACAAGCCCACCAGCGCCTGCGATACCGCCGCCGAACTGTCGATCCACTGCTCCTCGCTGGCCAGCAATGCTCCCTGCACCGTCAGCACATTGAGAAAGTCCACCGCCCCTTCCACATATTGGCGCTGGGCGGTCTCCAGGGCGATGCGGTTCTGCCGCACCGCCTCGGCCAGGTGGTCGCGCCGCAACTGGCTGGCGTTGTACAGGCGTAGCACATCGTCGATTTCATGCCAGGCGCCCAGCACCACCTTGCGGTAGTTCAACGCCGCTTCCTGCTGTTGCGCCTCGCGCAGTTCCAGGGTACCCGTGAGCCGGCCGCCCTCGAAGATCGGCAGCGACAGCTGCGGCCCGAAGGCGAAACGGCGCGAATCCCAAGCGCCGAAATCGGACAGCTGCATGGCCTGGAAGCCGACACTGCCCGACAGCCGGATGCTCGGGTAGAAGTCGGCCTTGGCCACGCCAATGCTGGCGGTGGCGGCATGCAGGCGGGCCTCGGCCTGGCGAATGTCCGGGCGGCGTTCGGCCAGTTCGGACGGCAAGCCAATGGCGAACGTCTGCTGCGGCGCAGGCAGCTCGCCGCCCTGCAGCAACTCGGCCTGCAGGCTGCGCGGCGGTTCGGCGGCGAGCAGGCTGAGGGCGTTGATCAGGTCATCGCGCCGTGCTTCCAGGCTTGGCAGGCGCGACTCGATCGAAGCGACCTGGGCACTGGCCTGGGCCACGTCCAGACGCGTGGCGACACCTTCGACCTGGCGGTTTTCAGACAATTTCAGGCTGTGCTGGGCGACCTTGAGGTTGTCGCGGGTCACATCGATGGTGTGCTGCACGGCGCGCAGCTGGATGTAGTTGCCGGCGGTTTCCGAAAGCAATGCCAGCAATACGCCGCGGCGGTCGTTCTCGGCCACTTCGACCGTGGCATCGGCAGCCTCGACCTGGCGCCGCACGCGGCCCCACAGGTCCAACTCCCAACCGGCCACCAGGTCGCCCTGCCAGAGGTTGAAGGCTTGCTTGCCCGCCTTGCCGGACGGATCACTCAGGCCTTCGGCACTGTTGCGCGCGCGGCTGTAGCCGGCATTCACATCCACCGCCGGTACTTCGTCGGCAGCCACGGTGCTGCGCAAGGCGCGGCTTTGCAGCAGGCGGGCGCTGGCCATCTGCAGGTCGAGGTTGCGCTCGGCAACGCGCTGGATCAAGGCACTCAGGCGGGCGTCGTGGAAGCTTTGCCACCAGCGCAGCTCCAGCGGTTCGGCCTGCGGCTGGCTGGTCGCCGCCTCGCCTTGCAGCGGCGCCCACTGGTGCGGTGCCTGGCTGTCAGGGCGCTGGAAGTCCGGGCCCAGAGTGCAGCCGGCCAGCAACACGGCCAGCAGCAACGGGCTCAAGCGTAATGCCGGTTTCATCGTGCGCTTACCTCTTTGCCGTCCAGCTGGTCGCCACGGGTGTCGATGGTCGCTTCCACCGACATGCCCACGCGCAGGCGGGCAAGCAGCGGCTGGCCATCATCGAAAACGATCTTCACCGGGATGCGCTGCACCACCTTGGTGAAATTGCCGGTGGCGTTATCCGGCTTTACGGCGGCGAAGGTCACGCCGGTGGCCGGGGCGATGCTTTGCACATGGCCTTGCAGCGTCTCACCGGCAAAGGTGTCGACGCTGATACTCACCGCCTGGCCGGGCTGCACGTGGGTCAGCTGGGTTTCCTGGAAGTTGCCGACCACGTAGGCCTGCTGCAATGGCACCACCGACAGCAGGCGGGCGCCCGGGTTGACGTAGGCACCGACACGCAAGGCGCGCTCGCCGACCATGCCGTCCACCGGCGCGGTGATGCGGGTGTAGGACAAGTCGAGCTGGGCCTTTTCCAGCCCCGCTTCGGCCCGTTTCAGCTGGCCGTCGGCACTGGCCACCTGGGCGGTAAGGATATCCACCTGCTTGCGCGCCGCTACCAGTGCCGCCTGGGCATTGGCCAGGCGCGCGCGGGCCTGGTCGACCCCGCTGCGCGCCTGTTGGGCGCTCTGCACGGTGCCGGCCCCCTGCTCGGCCAGGCGGCTGTAGCGGTTGACTTCATGGTCGGCGAACGCAGCTTCGGCCTGGGCAGCTTTCACGGCAGCCTCCGCCTGGGCAATCAGCGACGCCTGGCGTTCGAGGGTGGCGCGGGCATCGGCGCTTTGCGCCTGGGCCACCAGCAACTGCGCCTGTGCGGCATCCAGCGCGGCCTGGTAGTCGCGGGCATCGATGGTCGCCAGCAACTGACCGGCCCTGACCTGCTGGTTGTCTTCCACCAGCACCTCCTTGATAAAGCCGGCGACCTTGGGCGCTACCACGGTGTAGTCGGCGATCACATAGGCGTCATTGGTGCTCTGGCGGTGGTCGCTGCCGAACATCCAGGGGCCGACGATGCCGGCCAGGACGGCCACGGCCAGTACCGAGCCGATGAACAGGGTCTTGCGGTTGTTGGTCATTTCAGTGGTTCTCGAATTCATCCAGGGTTCAGGCCACCGCGCGCGGCGGATAGACCCGGGTAGGCACGAAAGGAATCAGGCAGATCAGGGCCACGGCAATGCAGGCCATGACCAGGTAGAGGTCGGCCGAGGTCAGCACCAGCGCCTGGTCGTGGATACGCCTGGCCAGGCCAGCAGCGTTACCGTCGACCAGCGGGGCGTTGCCCAGGCTGTCCACCAGGTGGTTGGAATGGAAGTGCCGGCGCAGGGTACCCATGGCGTCCAGCAGGCCACCGGCGATCACTGCGGCCATGCCCTTGACGGTGTTGAACCAGCTGGAGGCGAACGGGCCTTCCTGCGGGGTCATGCCGTTGGTGGACAGCATCAGCAATGGCAGCACCGCCATCGGCTGGCCGAACACCTGCAGCAGGTAGAACGGGTAGAAGTCGCCACGGATCCACTCGCTGGTCAGCAAGCTGCTGCCGACACAGGACACCGCCAGCATCGCCAGGCCGATGCCCAGCACCCAGCGGCAGTCCACCGCACGGATGTTGCACAGCGCCGCGGTCAGCGGCAGGGCGATCAGTTGCGGCATGGCCACCAGCATCATCAGCGGGCTGGTCTGCGCCGGGCGGTAGCCCTGGATCTGCGCCAGGTAGGCCGACGGGATGCTGCCCACGCCCGAAAGCACGATCAGCACGCCAGCCAGGGTCACCAGGGCGAAACTCAGGTTGCGCCGCGACAGCATGCGTAACTGGAAGAACGGGAGTGGCTCGGACCATTCGTTGTACATGAACAGCACCAGCAACAGCAGGCCACCGCCGAGCAGCCAGCAGATCAGCGGCGAATCGAACCAGCCCCAGCGGTCGCCCAGCGACAGGCCCAGCACGAGGCAACTGATGGCGGGCAGGCCGAGCAGCACGCCGCGCCAGTCGAACTGCTTGAAGCGCTCCAGGCGCAGTGGGTCCTGCGGCAGGCCCCAGCCGACGCAGGCAATGGCCAGCGCCGAGGGCAGGAGGATCTGCCAGAACACCCATTGCCAGCCGACGTATTCGGTCCACAGCCCTGCCAGCGGCGTGCCGAGGTTGGGGCCGAAGGTGGCGGTGAGGGCATAGCAGGCCAGGCCATAGACCTTGATGCCCGGCGGCAGGAAGCGCAGGGCTACGCTCATCAGCATCGGCGGCAAGGCGCCAGAGGCGAAGCCCTGGAGCACACGCAGCAGCATCAGGCTGTGCAGGTTGGGGGCGAACGGTTGCAGCAGGCCGAGCACGGCGAACAGGCCGATGGCGCTCATGGTGAAGCGCCGCAGCGAGAACGTGGTGGCCAGCCATGGCGCGAAGGCCATGGCCGAGACCGAGGCGGCGCTGTAAACCGCCAGCAACCAGGCGCCTTCGTCGGCACCGATGCCCATGGCCCCGCGGATATCGGCCAGGGAGATCTTGGTCACCGACTCGTTGAGGCCCGCGCACAGCACGGCCAGCAACACACCGAACAGCCCGACCACTACCTGCAGGCCAAACGCAGTCTGCGCAGGCGCGGCCGGCGCTGGGGCGGCGGCAATCGCGGCAGACGGGGCGGACAGGGAATTCATGGGCAGACATCTCCAGCAACAAATTTGCGACTGGAACAAGTCTAAGAAGGTCGAATGCTGACGAAAACTGACTTCTCGGCAGTTTTATGTTGCGTCAGGCGCAATCCACTTCGAAACCGAGTCACCCGCGAAAAGGCCGGCCCAGGCAGAACATCACTCAAGGATCGACGCTGCAGCAAGCCTTCAGGGTCTGCCGCAACCACCGATGCGCCGGGTCATTGTGAAACCGTGGGTGCCACGCCTGCAGCACCGTCACCCGCTCCAGCGGCACCGGTATCTCGAACGAACGCAGCGGCAGCCCTAGCTTGTGCACGCTGTTGAGGATGTTCGCCGGCATCGGCAGGATCAGGTCGGAATCCGGCAGCGAGAACAGCGCCGAGTGAAAACTCGGGGTAATCAGCGCCACCCGCCGCTGCACCTTGAAGTTGGCCAACTCCACATCGATCGGTCCGTTGGCCCGACCACGGCGGGACACGCTGATCTGTGGATAACTGGCAAAACGCTGCGCCGTGATCGGTTGGTCGAAGATTGGGTGGTCACGCCGCGCCAGACCCACGTAGTAGGTCTGGAACAGGCTCTGCACCTTGATCTCCGGCCCCAGGTCGACGGTCGAGCTGATGATCAGGTCGGTACGCCCGTCACGCAGCACGCTGTCGTCATCGCCGCCGGGGCTTTCCGGCACAAAGCGCAGCACCGTGCGCGGCGCCTGCTCGTGCATGCGCCTCAGCAACTGAGCGCCGTAGAGGGCGATGAACAGGTCATTGGTGCGAATGTTGAAGGCCCGGTCAAGCTTGGCCAGGTCGACCTCGTCGGCACTGCGGAACACCTCGCCAGCCTGCTCCACCAGTGCCGCCACCTGCTCGCGCAGGGCCAGCGCCCGCGGCGTCGGCACCAGGCCACGGCCGGCGCGCACCAGGATCGGGTCGCCCAATGCATCGCGGATACGCCCCAGGGTCCGGCTCATCGCCGCCGGGCTCAGATTCATGCGCTGCGCCGCGCCCACCACGCTGCCCTCGTCGAGCAGGGCATCGAGGGCGACGAGCAGGTTCATGTCCGGGAGTTGCATGGCCGTTTTCCGTTACAGCTGTGAGGAATGGCGATGGTAGCAGGTTGCTGGATTGCACCAGACGCAATGCGCCCGTGCGTGCTGGGGCATTTATCCTGCGGGTGGATTGAGCCAAGAATGAGGAATGGCAGGTTCGGCCTCTTCGCGGGTTCACCCGCGAAGAGGCCAGAACAGACAACCCCTTAGCCAGCCCGAAACAAGGATCCCACATGCCCAGCCCCGTCCTGATCGCCATCGATGCCTCCCCTGCATCCACCGCCCTGCTCACCCTCGCCCGCCGCTACTGCCGCCCCGGCGAGCACGAACTGCACGTGCTACTGGCCATCGACGCCACCTTCGCCGTGCACGAGCGACCCGCGCCCTACACCGCCGAAGAACTGGAGGAATACCCAGCCGCCTGCGAGGAGCAGCATCAGGCCGACCAGGCCGTGACCGAGGCCGTGCGCGCGCTGCAGCAAGCCGGCTTCGCCAGCCAGGGCTGCATGGTGGCCGGGCAGCCGGTCGAGGCGATCGTAGCCAAGGCGCAGGAGCTGAACTGCGAACTGATCATCATGGGCCACCGCCACCTGTCACGGCTGGGGCGGCTGCTGGACCCGTCGATCAGCGCGAAGGTGATTGACCGGGTTGAGGTGCCGGTGTTGGTGGGGGCTGCGGGTGGATGACTCGAGAGGTTCATCGCCTGGGCGATCGAGCGCCGCCCGCGCGGCGCATCGCGAGCTACGCTCGCTCCTACGTTTGTTTCGGGCCAATTATTCCAGTGGGATTTGCGCGCGAACGCCTTGGCACATGGCTCGATATTGCGTCATGCAAACCAGGCGGTCGCGCGCGTCTGTCACAGACATGACTGGCCCGAAACAAACGTAGGAGCGAGCGTAGCTCGCGATGCGCCGCGCGGGCGGCGCTCGATCCCACAGACGCCACACCACTCAAGGCGAACCCGGCTTCACCACCACCGTACAAGTCGTCCCCGCCGCCAGCAAAAACCCTTCCGGCACTTCATCGATGTGAATGCGCACCGGCACCCGCTGCGCCAGGCGCACCCAGTTGAAGGTCGGGTTCACATCGGCGATCAGCTCGCGGCTCTGCGGGTTGTCGCGGTCGTAGATGCCGCGGGCGATGCTCTCCACATGGCCCTTGATGCGCTCGCCGCTCATCATCTGCAGCTCGGCCTGATCGCCCACCTTCACATGCGGCAGCTTGGTCTCCTCGAAGAACCCGTACACCCAGAACGAGTTCTCGTCGACCACCGCCATCACCGCTTCTCCGGTACGCGCATAGTCACCCTTGTGGATATTCAGGTTGGTCACGTAGCCGTCCACCGTGGCCACGATATGCGTGCGCTTGAGGTTCAGCTCGGCCGCAGCCAGTTCGGCAAGGGCCTGCTGGTAGTCCGCCTGGGCGGAGTTGGCGATGTTGCTGGCGTCGTCGCGGTTTTCCTTGGAGATCACCAGGTTGTCCATGTCGGCACGGCGCTTGGCGTTGACCTTGCGCATCTCCCAGGTGGCCTTGCGCGATGCAACCTGCGCCTTGGCCTGGTCGACGGCCAGCTGGTAGTGCTCGGGGTCGATCTGGATCAGCAGGTCGCCCTTCTTCACCCGCTGGTTGTCCTTGACCGGCACATCCACCACATAGCCGGGCACGTCGGCGGCGACGTTGATGATGTCGGCACGCACGCGGCCGTCGCGGGTCCATGGCGTGGTCATGTAATGCAGCCACAACTGGCGACCGATCACCACGGCAGCGGCCAGCACCAACAGGGTGGCGATCAGGCTGAAGAACTTTTTCATCGAAGGATTCTCACCAGTAGAGCGACAGCGCCAGGGCGCCGAACAGGCAGACGAACAGGCTCAGGCGCAGCAGCGCCGGGTGCCAGAAGAAGCGGTAGCCATCATGGCTGGCAATGAAGCGGTCCAGGCCCCAGGCCAGGCCCAGGGCGAACAGGAACATCAAGGTCATGGTGGGCATGTACACGCCATGGAAGGCGATTTCACGGGGCATGGTTTCACGGAGCATCGGGCAGTCCTTTCGCCGCTGCCAACGGCGACTGTGGGTCGAGCAGGGAAGAACGGATGAAGTGCAGGTAGCTTTGCGCGCGGCGCAGCACCGAAGTGTCGAAGTGGCGGGCGAAGGGCTCGTCGGTGGCCTGCACACGGGCGATGGCATGGTCCACTGCCACCAGCGCGCGCTCGTGGTTGCTGGCGCTGGGCTGCAGGAACAGCCGGGCCAGAGCACGACCCATCACGCGGATCGCCTGGCGCCAGGGCTGCGACTCGGCGTAGGCCGGGTGCACCGGCGCACGGGCCTGCTCCTTGCGCAGCTCGATGACAGCGTGACCGATCTCCAGCACGGTGAACATCCAGCCCATCAGCTGGCTCTGCACCTGCGGCTTGCCAGCGGCCAGACCATAGGCCTGGTGCAGCAGGTCACGGGTGCGGCTTTCGAAGGCCGTGCCGATGCCACGCAGGCGGCCGCTGATGGCGAACAGCACCTGCTCGCGCAGCTCCTGCTCCAGGCGGCTCCACAACCAGCGGCTGTTGGGCGGCAGGATGATCGCCCCGGCAGCGGCACAGACGAACATGCCGATGACCATGCCGATGTAGTCGTTGATGAAGGTGTACGGGTCATACACGGTGAGGTTGTTCGGCACCGAACCGATGGCGAAGAACACCAGCAGGCCGATGCCGTAGCCGGCATAGGCCGGCCGTGACGAAAGGAACGCGCCCAGTACGAACACTGGCGCCAGGACCATGCACAGCAGCGGGAAACCGTCGATCCAGGGGAACACGAAGAAGGTTTCGAAGAAGCCGACGAAGGCACCCATGGCCGTGCCGCAGGCCATCTGGAACGACATGCGCTTGGGGTTCGGCGAGGCCGCCGAGAGGCCCACGGTGACGGTGGCGATCAGGGTCATCATGGCGCCGCTGGGCCAGTCGCTGAACAGCCAGTAGCTGCCCAGCAGCAACAGCACCGCCGAGGCACGCACACCGGCGGCCAACGACACCAGCCAGCTGGTCTGCGCCACGTAGGGCTCATCCCACTGCTCGCGTTCGTGCCGGTGCGCGGCCAGCGAGGCGTGGGTTTCGGCGTAGCTGTACATCTCGTCGACGAGGCGGTAGAGCAGCTCGAAGGCGGTGTGGAAGTCGAGCAGGTCGGACTCGCTCGGTTCGGTCGCCAGGTACTCGGCGCGCAGGCCGCGGACCTGGGCCTGCAGGCCTTCCTTGTAGGCGGCCAGCTCCAGGGTCAGGCGCAGCGCATCGGCGTCGGTCAGCGCCCGGCCCACGTAGGGTTGCAACAGTTCCACCAGGGTGTTCAGGCCCGGCTCGATGGCGCCGACGATCTGCAGCGGGCCACGGGCGCGCAGGCGCTCCAGCAAACGGTGCAGGGCATTGAAGCGCGTAGTGATGGCCATGAACTCGCTGTTCATCCGCACCAGCCGGCCGCTGCGGCGGCGCATGTGCGGATCTTCGAAGGCGGTGACGTTACGCAGGCTTTCAAGGCCCACCGCCTCGGCAACAAAGCGCACGTTGCTGCTCTCGAAACGGTCGCGCTGGCTGTCACCGCGCAAGGCCTCGACCACCACCCCGGCAAACACGCCAAAGCGCTGGTACAAGGCGTTGCGCATGGCGGCGCTGGCCGACTGCGGCAGGATCGCGGCACTGACGAAGGTGGAAACGAGGATGCCCAGGGCAATTTCCAGCACCCGCCATACCGCCGCCATGAACGCCTGGTCGGGGTGTTGCAGCACCGGCAGGCCGATCATCGCTGCGGTGTAGCCGGCCAGCACGAAGCCATAGGCGCGGAAAGTGCGGTAGCGCATGGCACCGGCCGAGCACAGGCCCACCCACAAGGCCAGGCTGGGCAGAAACAGCTCGGTGTTCTGCGGGAAGATGGCGATCAGCGCCACCATCATCGCCGAGCCAGCCAGGGTGCCGAGTACCCGATAGAAGCTCTTGGCGAACACATGTCCGCTTTGCGGCTGCATGACGATGAACACGGTGATCATCGCCGTGCGTGGTTGCGGCAGCTCCAGGCGCATGGCCAGCCACAGGGTGATGAACGCTGCGGCCAGCACCTTGAAGATGTACACCCAGGTCACGCCGTCGGTGCGCGCCCAGGCAAAGAAGCCCCGGCGCCATTCCAGGCTCTGCAGCCAGCGCACGGGCAAACTGGAAGTGCTCATTCGGCGTTATCCGGCTTCTTGTCGAAAATGGCCAGGGTGGCCGGGGTTTTCGGCGCTGCCTGACGCTCCTCTTTCGGCACGTCCTGACCAGCCTGCAAGCCGCCGCCCAAGGCAGTGACCAGCTCGGCATGAGCAATCAGGCGGGCGGCCTGCACCTGCTGTTGCACCTGCTGCTGGCGCAGCAGCAAGGTCTGGGCGTTGAGCACGTTGAGGTAGTCGGTAAGGCCACGCTGGAAAGCGACCATGGCGATGTCGTAGGTTTTCTGCGCGGCCGCGACCGACTCGGCGGCGAAGTGCGACTGCTCCGTCATCGACTCGCGGCGGATCAGCTGGTCAGAGATGTTCTTCAGCGCACCGACCACGGTCTGGTTGTAGCGCGCCACGGCGACGTCATAGCCCGCCGAGGCCACGCCCAGCTGCGAGCGCAGCCGGCCACCGTCGAAGATCGGCAGGCTGATGGCCGGGCCGACGTTGTAGTTGAACTTGCGCCCGGTGAGGAACTCCAGCGGGCCACCGCCGGTAGCCATGAAGCCCAGGCTGCCGACCAGGTCGACGTTGGGGAAGAAGCCGGCGTGGGCAACATCGATGCCACGCGCCTGGGCGGCTACCTGCCAGCGACTGGCGACCACGTCGGGGCGTTGGCCGACCAGTTCGGCCGGCAGGTTGGACGGCAGTTTCAGCGGTGCGGCCAGGGCCAGGCTCGGACGCTGCAACTGTGCGCCCTCCCCCGGCCCCTTGCCCGCCAGGGCGGCCAGCTGGTTGCGGGTCAGGGCAATTTCTTCGTCGAGGCTGTCGAGCTGGCGGTGGGTTTCCGGCAGCGGCGCTTCGGCCTGGCTGACTTCGAAGTGGGTGCCGATGCCGGCATCCAGGCGGCGCTTGGCCAGGGCCAGGATCTGCTCCTGCTGCACAAGCTCGGCCTTGACGATATCGCGCTGGGCGAAGTGCAGGCTCAGCTGGATGTAGGCGCGTACCACATTGTTCTGCAGTTCCAGCTGCGCCTGGCGGACTTCGGCCACGCTCATGTGCGCCTGGTCCACGGCCTGCTCGCTGGCATTGCGTTCGCGGCCCCACAGGTCGAGCGCATAGCTGAAGCCAATCGCGGCGTTGTTGTCCCAGGTGTTGGCGCCGGACAGCGCGCCCGGGCCATAGAACTGGTCTTCAGGCCAGTTGTGGCGCTTGAGCGTGGCCTGGCCGTTGGCCTGCAGCTTTTCCGCCGACTCGACCACACCGGCCATGGCCTTGGCTTCGCGCACCCGCGCCGCAGCCAAGGCCAGGCTCGGGCTACCGGCCACGGCCAAGGCAACCCAGCGGTCCAGCTGTGGGTCACCATAGGCGTGCCACCACTGCTGGTCGGGCCAGTGGGCGTCGGTCGCGGCTTCGCGTATGGCGGCGTCGGTGGTCAGGGTGTTGGCTTGCAGCGTCTTGCTTTGCGGGGCAATGCCCCAGGTTCCGATACAACCGCTCAAGGTGAGGGCAAGGGCACAGGCACTGAACGCATTGAGCGTTCTGATGATGCGACGCGGCACAGCTGCGATTTCCCGAGGAAGAGGTGAAGGGGCCGGGCAATTCTAGGGGGCGGCAGCACTGGCGATAAGCGTGGATTCCTGCGAATCTTTGTTACCAAAACGGCGATAATCCGCCTTTGGTCGAAGGCAACTTTTCATCTCTTTTACGTTACTTCGTGACACAATTTTGTCCTCTAAATCGAGAGTGACCCATGGACACCCTGCAAAACATGCGTGCTTTCAGTTGCGTAGCTCAACTCGGCAGCTTTACTGCCGCCGCCGGGCAACTGGATACGACCACCGCGAACGTGTCGCGCGCGGTCTCCAACCTGGAAGCCCATCTGCAAACAAGGCTGCTCAACCGTACTACCCGCCGCATTGCGCTGACCGAAGCCGGCAAGCGCTACCTGATGCGTTGCGAACAGATTCTTACCTATGTCGAAGAAGCCGAGGCCGAGGCCAGCGACGCCCATGCCCGCCCGGCCGGGATGTTGAAGGTGCACTCGATGACCGGGGTCGGCCAGCACTTCGTGGTCGACGCCATCGCCCGCTACCGCGAATCGCACCCGGACGTTACCTTCGACCTGACCATGGCCAACCGCGTGCCCGACCTGCTCGACGAGGGCTATGACGTGTCCATCGTGCTGGCCACCGAACTGCCCGACTCGGGGTTCGTGTCCCAGCGCCTGGGCATCACCTACAGCATCGTCTGCGCCTCGCCCGCCTACATCGCCCGCCACGGCGTGGCGCACAAGCCTGCCGACCTGCTCAAGCACGCCTGCCTGCGCATGGTCAGCCCGGTGATCCCGCTGGAAAAGTGGCTGTTCGACGGGCCGGAAGGCCAGGAAATGGTCAACATCACCAGCTCGCCGTTCATGGTGAATACTGCCGATGCCATGAAGACTGCGATCCGCAGCGGCATGGGTGTGGGCGTGCTGCCGATCTATTCGGCCATCGACGGCCTGCGCGACGGCAGCCTGGTGCGGGTACTGCCCGAGTATCGGCTGCAGGAGCTGAACCTGTACGCCATCTACCCGTCGCGGCAGTACCTGGATGCCAAGATCAAGACCTGGGTCGAGTACCTGCGCAACTCGCTGCCGGAAATTCTTGCAGCCCATGAGGCGGACCTGAAAACCCATCAGGTGATGATCGCCAACTAAAAAGCTGCTGCATTGCGGGGGCGGACAATGGTAGGTTGCTAACCATTGCCGGCTTCTTCGCGGGTAAACCCGCTCCCACAGGTACACCACCGCCCTCCAGGCCTGTGCAATACCTGTGGGAGCGGGTTCACCCGCGAAGAACCCCCCACCGCCCCAACGCCTTGCAGAGAAGTAGCCCGATGAAAAAGACCGTCCTGGCCTTCAGCCGTATCACCCCGGCCATGGCCGAACGCCTGCAGCAAGACTTCAACGTGATCGTGCCGAACCCCAAGCTCGGTGATATCAATGCCCAGTTCAACGAAGCCCTGCCCGAGGCCCATGGCCTGATCGGCGTTGGCCGCAAGCTCGGCCGGGCGCAACTCGAAGGGGCGGCCAGGCTCGAAGTGGTATCCAGCGTGTCGGTTGGCTACGACAACTACGACCTGGACTACTTCAACGAACGCAGCATCGCCTTGACCAACACCCCCGACGTGCTGACCGAAAGCACCGCCGACCTGGGCTTCTCGCTGATCATGGGCTGCGCCCGCCGCACCGCCGAGCTGGACGCGTGGACCAAGGCCGGCAACTGGCAGGCCACCGTGGGCCCGGCCCACTTCGGCAGCGATGTGCATGGCAAGACGTTGGGCATCGTCGGCATGGGCAACATCGGTGCCGCCATTGCCCGTCGCGGCCGGTTCGGTTTCAACATGCCGGTCATCTATTCCGGCAATAGCCGCAAGACCGCGCTGGAGCAAGAGCTGGGGGCGCAGTTCCGCAGCCTGGAGCAACTGCTGGCTGAAGCCGATTTCGTCTGCATCGTGGTGCCGTTGTCCGATGCCACCCGCAAGCTGATCGGTGCGCGTGAGTTGCAACTGATGAAGCCAAGCGCGTTCCTGATCAACATCGCCCGCGGGCCGGTGGTGGATGAAGCTGCGCTGATCGAAGCACTGCAGAACGGCACCATTCGTGGTGCGGGCCTGGACGTGTACGAGAAAGAGCCGCTGAGCGATTCGCCGCTGTTCAAGCTGCCCAATGCGCTGACCTTGCCGCACGTTGGCTCGGCCACTGCCGAAACCCGCGAGGCCATGGCCAACCGGGCAATCGACAACCTGCGCGCAGCGCTGCTGGGTGAGCGACCGCAGGACCTGGTCAATCCGCAGGTGTGGAAGGGCTGATAGCCCTCTACTGCCTGCACCGGCCCTATCGCCGGCAAGCCAGCTCCCACAGGTAACCCACCGGCCTGAGCCTTGTGCAGTACTTGTGGGAGCTGGCTTGCCGGCGATAGGGCCAGTGCAGGCAACCCATTACCTATTTGGCCACCACAACACCCTCAGCCACCCGGGCCTTGGGCTTGCGAAACACCAGCACGTTCCCCGCCATCACCGCTACCAACCCCGACAAGGCCGGTGCGGTCCACTGATAGCCCTCGGCCACCGCCGAAACATTCAACGCCACCAACGGGAACAGCACCGTGCAGTAAGCTGCCCGCTCCGGCCCCATGCGCCCGACCAGGGTCAGGTAGGCGGTAAAGGCGATCACCGAGCCCGGCACCACCAAGTACAGCAACGAGCCGATATACCGCACGTTCCACTCCATGCTGAACGGCACGCCGCTGACCACGCAGAACAGCGCCAACATCGCTGCCCCGTAGACCATGCCCCAGGCATTGGTGGTCATGGGCTTGAGCCCGGCCTTCTGCTGCATGCTCGACAGCATGTTGCCGGCCGAGAAGCACAGCGTACCGAGCAGGGCCAGGCCGAGGCCGTACAGGGTTTCGCGGCTGGCCGCCTGGTGCGATAGCTCCGGCCAGAACAGCAGGCCCAGGCCAAGTAGCCCCAGGGCGCCGCCGCCAAGCACATTGCTGGCGATCTTCTGGCCGAAGAAGATCCGCGCGTTGAGCGCATTCCACAGGGTGGCGGTGGAGAACACCACGGCGATCAGGCCGCTGGCGAGCCACTGGCTGGCGCTGAGGAAGCAGATGAAGTTGACACAGAACAGGCACAGGCCCTGGGCCAGGCAGATCTGGTGGCCGCGTTTGTTCATCGGCTGCAGGCGACGGGTGAGCAGCAGCAAGGCGAACAGGATCAGCCCGGCCAGGGCAAAGCGGTAGACGATCGAGACCGGAATGGCGACCACGCCCAACTGGAGTTTCAGGGCGATCCAAGTGGTGCCCCAGATCAGGACGGTGAGCAGGTAGAGTGACAGGTTCATGGCGGCGGTTCCTTGGGCCTTTCAGGATCGGTGCCCGGCGCTTCGCGGCTAAAGCCGCTCCCACAGGGAGTGCGCCGCTCTCAAGGCTGGCGCAGTCCCTGTGGGAGCGGGTTCACCCGCGAATCGAGGGCGCAGCCCTCGCCGAGGCAGGTCAGTGTTCTCCTGCCGGGCCACCACGCGCTTGCACAAACTTGCGCATTTGTCTTGCGGGTAGCTGTAAGCCCGCCCAAGGCGCAGTAGGATGGCTGGCAAGAGGAACCGCCCATGACCCCACTCACTCAGCTGCAAGTGTTCAACGCCCTGCATGCCTCGCCACACGCCCGGCTGGAGCTGAGCGCGCACCTGGGCGACGGGCTGGCGGCGGCGTTGTGGAGCAACCGCGACGATGCCCGCGACTATCAGGCACCGAGTCATCACACCCTGTCGTGCTACATCGCCGACGGCACCGGTACCTTCCGCCGCCAGCGCCCGGGCGACAAAGGGGCGCCCGACAAGCTGTGCGTGATGCCGGCCGGGCAGGAATCGAACTGGGTGGTCAATGGCGCGATCCGCCTGGCACACCTGTATGTCAGCGAGGCGCAGTTCGCCCTGGGCTGCGTGCGCCTGCTCGACCGGGAACCACGTGAGCTGCAACTGCAGGAAGCGACCTTTCTTGATGACCGGCAACAGGCCACGCGCTTTCGCCAGCTGATAACCCTGAACTGGGACGAACCTGGCGAACGCTTGCTAGCCAGCAGCCTTGCGCACGAGATCGTCGACCATGCGCTGCTCAGCCAGGTCGGACTGCGCCAGGGCCTGCGCCTGAAAGGCGGGCTGGCACCGAACCTGCGCCGGCAACTGGTCGACTACATCGAGGCGCACCTGGACCAGCCGATTACCCTGGGCGAACTGGCGTTGCGCGGCAACCTGTCCGAATACCACTTTGCGCGCATGTTCCGCGCCAGCTTCGGGCTGCCGCCGCACCAGTATCTACTGGCCCGGCGGCTGCACCGGGCCTGCCAGCTGTTACGGTTGGGGGTGATGCCGTTGGGGGAGATCGCCCTGGTGTGCGGGTTTGCCAGTGCCAGCCATTTCAGCAACCGGTTCCGCCAGGCGGTCGGTGCAACGCCTGGCGAGTACCGTTCGGCCATTCGCGGCTAAAGCCGCTCCCACAGGGGCAGCGCCACCCTCAAGGGCAGTGCAGTATCTGTGGGAGCGGCTTTAGCCGCGAAGAGGCCGGTACAGGCTGGCCTAGAACTCGAAGGTACTGGACAAGCTCACCTGCCGCGCATCGCCAATCGCCACGAAGTACTGGTTCACCGCCGAGCTGTAATACACCTTGTCGAACAGGTTCTTCACGTTCAGTTGCAACAGTACCTTGTGCTCGTCGAGCCGAGTCTCGTAGCTGGCAAAGGCATCGGCCACGGTATAGGACGGCAGCTCAAAGCTGTTGGTCGGGTTGCCAGCCCGCTCGCCCACGTACCGCGCCCCTGCGCCAATACGCAGGCGATCGCCGCCAAACAGGCTGCCATAGTCATACACCGCCGACAGCGAGCCACTGTGCCGGGCCACGTTCTGCAGGCGGTTGCCTTTCAGGTCTGGGTCCTTGGTCACCTTGGCATCGGTGAAGGCATAGCTGCCAATCAGGCTCCAACGGTCGCTGATCTGGCCAGTCAGGTCCAGTTCGACACCCCGCGAGTTGACCTCCCCGGCATTGCTGTAGACCGTCTCGCGGAGGATGGTGTCATAGTTGGAAACCAGCACGTTGCGCTTGGTGATGTCGAACAGCGCCAAGGTGCCGGTCAGGCGGCCTGGCATGTCGAGCTTCGCACCCAGCTCCCACGACTTGCCTTCCTCCGGGGCCACCGACGAATCCAGTACCACACCGCCACTCAGCGGTGCGATGCTGGAGTTGGGCTTGAACGACTCACTGTAGCTGCCATAGAACGACAGTTGGTCATCGACCTTGTAGACGATACCGGCATGCGGTACCCAGGCTTGGCCACTGGTATCGGTGTTAGCCTTGAACGGGCGGCCACGGCCGGCGTACTGGTCGTATTGCTGGAAGCGCGCACCGGCTACCAGGATCCAGTGATCGTCCAGGTGCAGCGCATCCTGCACGAACAGCGCGTCGGTACGCAGCTTGTCGGTCTGGTCACTGTCACTGGCCTTTACCGTGGTGCCCTCCACTTCCTGGCCGTAGACCGGGTTCACATAGCTGAAGGTGGATTGCGGCGCCTGTCGGATCAGGTCGCCACGGAAGATCTTGCGGTCCTCATGATCGACGCCGAACAGCAGGTCGTGCTGCATGCCTGCCAACTGCACATTGCCGGCCAGGCTCAGGGTCGCGAACTGGTCACGGCTCATGGCGTTGTGGGTGCCGTCGATGCTGCGCGCCAGCGTGCCGCTTTTCTCATTTACGCCAGTCACCCGCACCTGGCTGGCATCATAGGTTTCGCGGTTGAAGCTGTAGCCGAAGTGCAGCTTCCAGGCATCGGCCAGCTGGTGGTCGACTTCCAGACGGTACAGGTCGGAACGCCCCTCCATGTCGTTGAACGGCTCGTCCAGGCGCCGCGTGGCCGGGATGTCCAGCGGGTGGCCGTTGTTGCCGAACGCCGTGCCACGGTCGAAGGGATAGAGAAATTCGCGGTGCTCGTAGGCCAGTACCACTTGGGTGTCGTCGCCCAGCCAGGCCAGCGACGGCGCCACCAGCGATTCGCGGTGCACGCCGTAGTTGCGCCAGTAGTCCTCGTCCTCGTGGTCGACGATCAGGCGATAGGCGAAATTGCTGTCGCCCAGCGCGCCAGTGCTGTCGAAGCCGCCGCCGCTGCCGTTCTTGCCGCTGCCGTAGGTGGACCCGCGCACGGTCAGGGCGTTGTACTGCTCAAGCTGCGGCCGCTTGCTGACCACGTTGATCACCCCGCCCGGGTCCTGGATGCCGTACAGCAGCGAGGCCGGGCCCTTGAGCACTTCGACCCGCTCGGTGCTGGCGTTGAGGTTGCGGCCCTGCACGACCGGCATGCCATCGCGCATGATCGAGCCGTCGCGGTTGTCGCCGAAGCCGCGCTTCATCACCGTGTCGGAGGTGCCGCCGAAGTTGTTGCCCTGGGTGATGCCGCTGACATTGGCCAGGGCGTCGTCGAGGTTACGCGGGGCCTGGTCACGGATGACCTGGGCCGGTACCACGTTGATCGCCTGGGGGATGTCCTGGCTCGGGCCCTGCCCGCGCATGATCGAGGCGGTAGCCGGGGGCTGGTAGCTGTAGTCGTCCAGTTGCGAGGTCACGGTGGTGGCCTGCAGGTTGAGGGCGCCGGAGGTGTCCACCGCCTCGAGGGTAAGGGTACGTGC
The DNA here is from genome assembly GCF_900291015.1 of Pseudomonas persica. Lineage (GTDB taxonomy): Bacteria > Pseudomonadota > Gammaproteobacteria > Pseudomonadales > Pseudomonadaceae > Aquipseudomonas. The sequence goes on along the minus strand of NZ_OLKL01000014.1, from coordinate 27,793 downwards.
ATCGACGCGGCGCCAGGCCAGCCCGGTAGTGCCCAGCAGCTGTTGCAGGGCCTGCTCGGCGCTGAACCTGCCATTCAGCGCCGGCGCCTGCACACCGGGCAGTTCCAGGGTGTAGACCACGCTCTGGCCGGTGGTGCGGCTGAAGGCGTTGAGTGCCTGGGCCAGGGGTTGCGCCGGCTGGGCGAAGACGTACGCCTGCTGTTGCTCGGCGGCGCAGGCCAAGGGGGCGACAGCGAGGGCCGGCAGCGCGCAAAGGCCTAGCCAGAGGGGGACGCAACGCGGGGTGAACTTCATGGACGCTGACCTGAGAGAGAGATATGACTGCGAATGAATCGCACTTCCACTCATTACACGGATGCCACGTCCTGTTACCTCACCCGCTATCTAAAATATTTTCCTGTGCCGGCCTCTTCGCGGGTGAACCCGCTCCCACAGGGATTTCCACAGGCCTTGAGCACAGTGTGATACCTGTGCCTTCAGATCTTTAAGCAATGAGCACGTGGGAGCGGGTTTACCCGCGAAGGGGCCGGTGCAGGCGCCTACCGAATGAGGGTAAACCGCCCCAGCACCGTCTGCCGCGAAAAGCCCATCACCTTGCCCAGCGAATCCAGCGCCAGCAACGGCTCGGCCGCCGGGAAACTGCCACTGACCTTGCGCTGCCCCAACTCATCATCGAGCAACAGGATGCGCCCCGGGTAATAGCGCCCCAGGTCCTCGACCACCTGCGCCAGCGGCACCTGGTAGTAATTCAGCCAGCCTTGGCGCCAGGCCAAGCGGTTGTCGCTGTCCACCGCCAGGGTGTCGCCGACTCGACCGGCAGCGTAGGCCGCCTGCTGGTTGGCCGTCAGTTCACGCGGCAAGGCGCCCTGTGCCGGGCTCACCGCCACCCGCCCACCGCGCACCGTGACCTGGGCCCCGTCGCCTTGCTCGCGCACCTCGAACTGGGTACCGAGCACCCGTACCTCGCCACCACCTGCTTCGACCAGGAACGGCTCGCCGGTATGCGAGACCTGAAAGAACGCCGCGCCATGGAGTAGCCGCACACGACGCTCGCCGTGGGCGAAATCGACCGCAATTGCACTGGCCGCATCAAGTGTCACCTGCGACTGGTCGGCCAAGGTCACCTGGCGAACGTGCCTGGCACTGCTGTAGTCCGATCGCAAGTCCTGCAACCAGTAACCCGGATGCCAACCACCAGCAACGCCGACGGCCAGCACCATGCAGGCCGCCATTGCCAGTGCTGCTCCCCGCCACCACGCGCTACGGGCCGGTGGCCTGGCCATGGCATCAAGGTAGCGTTGCAGGGTTTGCTGTTCTTCGCTGGCCAGCCGCGCCGCCGGAGCGGCGCTGTTCTGCCACAACGCCTGGGCCTGTTCGTAGGCCGCACGGTGCGCGGGGTCGCTCAGCAGCCAGCGCTTGAACGCAGCCCCCTCGGCCTGCGCGGGCTGCTCGTTGATACGGCTGAGCCATTGCAGCGCGGCCCGGGACTGCGCCTCGGTGATCGGCGATAAACAGCTCATCGGCGGGCACTCCCTGGCCGGCGTGGGGTGGACGCGGGCTCGGCAACACTCGCCTTGCACGCTTCGAGGGCGCGCATCATATGCTTTTCCACAGCACTCTGGGAAAGTTGCATGGCCTTGGCGATCTCGCCGTACTTGCAGCCGTGGATGCGGTTGAGCAGGAAGATCTGCCGGGTACGTTCAGGCAAGGCGCGCAAGGCAGCTTCGATGCGCCGCAAGTCGTGGTCGACCTCCACGGCCTGCTCCGGGGCCTGGGCCATGGCCACTTCATCCACCGACAGCACAGCTTCGGCCACGCGTTCACGGCTGCCTTCGCTGCGCAGGTAGTCGATGGCCAGGTTGCCGGCGCAACGCAGCAGGTAGGTGTCCAGCGCCTCGACCTTGACCTCAGGGCGGCGCCAGAAGCGCAGGAACAGCTCCTGGACCAGGTCCGATGCCGTGGCCCGGCAGCCGACCCGGCGGCTCACCAGCGCCTCCATGCGTGCCCGCTGGGCCTGGAACACCTGGACGAAGCGCGCACGCCCGCCGCCGCTTTCGGCATCCGCCTCGGTCATGTCGCCCGGCTCGCTCACCGGGTCACTCGGCGAACACGGCCAGCAACGGCCCCAGCACCACGCTGACGGTGGCAAGCCCCAGCAGCAGGCGGGGCTGATATGGCAGGCCGAACACCCACAGGGTCACCCCGGCCATCAGCACTGCGGTCCACTCCACCAGGCCATGGGCCCCGCCGCGCAGGTGCACGCTGAGCACCAGCGACAGCACCAGCAGCAGCCAGCCGGCACTGCGCAACAGGCGCAACTGCCCCGGACGCGGCTTGCGCCCGAGCAGCTCGACGAAGTGTTTCTCCTTGGCCAGGCACAAGGCAACGGAGCCTGCGAAGGCGATCAGTGCACTACCCAGCATCAACTTGCCTCCACCGTTTCAGTGCTCGTTTTTTTTGCCGCACGAGGGGTGCGCTTGGCCACCGGCTTCGGGCTGCGCAACATTTTGCCGGCCAACCAGGCCAGGAACAGGCCGCTGCCCAGCGCGGTCAGGTCGAAGCCGGCCATGGCCCAGTCACCCACCGGCAGCGAATGGTTCAGGCCCTGGCTGGTGGTCAGGCCATTGAGCAGCGGTAGCAAGGCGAAGGCCAGCGCACCCAGCGCCAGTTGCTCGCCCCAGGCCCGGCGCCCGCTGCGCAGCACGGCATGCGCCAGCGACAGGCCCCAGGTGATGAAGAAGGCATTGACCTCCCAGTCGGCCCGGCCCTCGACGCCCATGGGGATCAGGCGGTTGGCCCAGAAGAAGCCCGCCACGGCCAGCAGCAGGCCGCTCATGCTGGCGATATTGAGCACTTCGACCAGGCGCAGTTCGCCCGGCAGGCGTTCGCTGTTGGCATGCTTGAGCTGGCGCTTGCCCAGCCACATCACCAACCCGGTACCGATTACCGCAGTACCGGCCACGCCAAAGAAGAAGTACAGCCAGCGCAGCCAGGGCCCGGCGAAGTTGCCCATGTGCAGGCCGGCAAAGCTGAAGGCGGTCACCATCGCCGCGCTCTCCGGCTTGCCTTGGCTCAGCAGCGCACCACTGGCGCCATCGAAGGTCCAGTTGGCACTGCGCCGATAGGCCACATGGTCGGCCGCGGACTGGGTGAAGGTGACGCGGGCATTGCTGTCGCCGGCATTGTCCACCTGGATACGGCCGATACGCGCGCCCGGTTGCAGGTCCTGCACCTTGGCGTACAGGCTCGGCAACGGTACCAGCGGCGCGGCCACATGGGCCGCCTTGGGCGCAGCGTTACGGCCGAACAGGTCGTTGAAGTACTTGCCGGTGTCATTGCCGTAGCTGGCCATGATGCCGGCCGGCATCACCAGGTACATGAACAGCACCAGGCTGCTGTAGCTGATCATCAGGTGGAACGGCAGCACCAGCACGCCGATGGCGTTGTGCCCGTCCAGCCAGGAGCGCTGGCCCTTGCCAGGGCGGAAGGTGAAGAACTCCTTGAAGATCTTCTTGTGGGTGATGATGCCGGTGACCAGGCCCAGCAGCATGATGAAGGCACAGAACGTCGACAGCCAGCGGCCGAAGGGGTGAGGCATCTGCAGTTGGAAGTGGAAGCGGTAGAAGAATTCGCCACCGCGACTGTCGCGCGCCTCCACCGGCTGGCCGGTCTGGGTATCGAGGGTCTTGCTGGCGATGCCGCGTGGCCCGCCATCGGGGTCGCGATAGCCCACGCTCAAGGCGGCCTCGCGTGCGTTGGGCATACGGATCAGCCAGGTGCCGGAATGCCCGGCGTTGTCCTGCAGGTAACGCTGGGCCACCTCCAGGCTATGGGTTGGGTCCAGTGCATGGCTGCGCACTTCAGGCTGCGACCAGTGGGTGATTTCTTCCTTGAAGTACGACAGCGTGCCGGTGAGGAAGATGGCGAACAACAGCCAGCCGAAGATCAGGCCAGTCCAGGTGTGCAGCCAGGCCATGGCTTGGCGGAAGCCTTCTTTCATGGGGTTCTCATCCAGTAGGCCAACCCGCTGATCAGCGCCAACAACACGCTTGGCGCCAGCACACCCAGCCAGGCACGCAAAGCGCTGCGGCAGGCGAAGCACCAGATGAACGCCAGCAGGTAGAAGACGAATGACAACAGCAGGCCGGTGAGCGTGGCATCGACCTGCGCCAGTGGCGCTAACAGGGCAATACAGACGCTGGCCATGGACGCCAGCAGGTAGCCGCCCAGCAGCGCGGCCAGGCTGCGTGAAGTCACGGCCAGGCGATAGCTGAGCGAGAGGCCGGCGGTTTTGCGCGTCATGGCGAAGGTCCGGGCGTTTACGGGGCTGCAATAATAATGATTTCAATTCTCATAAGCAAAGGCCGAGCGATGCGCCGCCTGTCGCCTTGTATGCAACAAGAAATTTATTTTCCAAAAGGGCTTGAATTCGTCACGCCATTGCCTGACCTTAGAGTCAAGAGACGCAGAAATACCAAGGGTCTCAAAGGCCTAGGCGCGTCTCCATGCGAGCAAGCTGAATAAGGATTGAATCATGCAAATCCAGGTCAACAGCAGCAACCATTTCGAAGGCAATGCCCGGCTCGACCAGTGGGTCCGCAGCACACTGCAGAACTCGCTGGAACGTTACGAGGACGACCTCACCCGCATCGAGGTTCACCTGCGCGACGAGAACGGCGCCAAGCCCGGACCGCATGACAAACGCTGCCAGATGGAGGCTCGCCCCAAAGGCCATCAACCGATTTCCGTGACCCACACGGCCACTTCGCTGGACCTGGCGGTCGATGGTGCCGCCGCCAAGCTCAACCATGCGCTGGAACACTTCTACGGCAAGCTGCGCAGCAAGCGCGGTGCCCTGGAACTGAGTGACCCGGACGCCTGATCGGCAATGCAAAACGCCCGGCCTGCTGCCGGGCGTTTTCGTTTGTATCGATCGATGGCGCTGAACCAACCGGTGATTTACCCGGTCAACTTCTGCATTCATTCAGCGCAGAAGCACGACCATGATCAACCCATTCGAACGAATCAGTGCTGCATTCGCCCCCGAATACCGGGTCAACCTGAGCATTGCAAACCTCGACGGCAGCATCATGCTGACCCTGTCCGACGACGCCGGCGTGGTCGCCAAGCGCCTGATCACCCAGGCCCAGCGCAATGACCCGGTGCGCCTGCAGCGGGTGATCGACAGCATCCGCCTGGGCCTGGCCATCGAACTCAGCCAGAACCCGCTGCAGGTGCTGGCCGCGCTGACCCGCGACGCCCGCCACGAGCCACGCCATTTCATCGCCAACTGAGGCTTACTTGCCCTCCTCCACTTCCTTGCCGTTGGCATCCAGCACTTTGGTCGAGGGGTAGCGGTACGAGGCGTAGCGCACCACCAGGATTGCGAACGCCAGTAACAGGATGCCACCGCACAGGTACAACAGCCCTACGTCCGGCGCCTTGTGGTGCGAGACGTCGCCGATCAGCAGGCGGGTCAGCGCAGTGATGGCCACATACAGCAGGAAGCGGATCGGCATGTGGTTGGTCTTGAAGTAGATACCGACCATCGCCCCCAGCTCCAGGTAGATGAACAGCAGCAGGATGTCATCGACACTGACCCCGCCCTTGCCGAGCATGTCCAGGAACGTCATCACCGCTGCATAGGCGGTGATCGCGCCAATGCCGAACAGCGCCAGGTAATGGAATGCCTCGACGCACAGGTTGCCCAGCGAGTCGGCCGAGCCGTGCAGGCCCTTGCGCAGCTTTTCTGCCCATTTGATGTTCACGATGTTCCATTCCCCGATACGTCTTGAAGGATGATGCGTCACCGGTGTGACGCTTGTGCCATGCAGTTAAAGGGCCAGGCCCCTGGCTTGGAAGGCGACCGATTGCCGCAAGGCACCTTGAGGCGTGGCAAGTTGCCAGAAACACGGCCCTGTGCTGGGAAAAATCAGATTTAACCCCTTCCTTGTAGGGCATTTCCCAAAGATACTCCCTGCCATTGTGGTGTTCGGGGATGAGCACTAGTCTCGGATCGTCGCTGCCAAACAGCGACCGGCTTTGACAGGCCGCCCTGAACTAACCACATGGCTTTGCCTTTCCACCCTTGAAGACACCCTGATCCAGGCTATGGACTATGCATTGTGCGCAGCCACCGTGGTGCATCAGGCCTTGTTGCTTCAGCCCAAGTCGTCAGCATCGATTTTGATGATGACTTCAATGCATGAGCTGGAGACGTTGCGGGCTTTGCTTGAGTCGGCACGGGTTCAGGTGCAGATGCCCGCTGAGCCTCGGACTTTGCACTGAGGTTTGAGTGTTGCGTTGCCTGGGCTGGCCTCTTCGCGGGTAAACCCGCTCCCACCGGATCTCCACGGGCCTTGAGGTAGATGCAGTACCTGTGGGAGCGGGTTCACCCGCGAAAGGGCCCGCCCAGGCAGTCGAGAATTTTCAGGGGATTCAAAAATGACCACAGAAGACACCCAATCCACCGTCGGCAAAACCACCTTCTTCCAAGGTGAAAACGGCACCCACCCACTCTTGCGCATCGAGCCAGGCATCCCTTGCCGGGACGCCCGCGAGCAGTCCTCAGAGCTGATGGGCTATGTACGCGAACTGACCATCACCGGCCTGAAGCAGTAAGCCCTTTGCGCCGCGCTACAATTTCTGCTTGCGAACCAATCAACATTGCCATTACTGTATATGGATACAGTAAAAACCCAGCAAAAGGCATAGAGGTGATGAATGGCCGTCGAAGTGGTGTACCGCAGCAGCCGCGACCCGGAGCGCTTGTTCATGGATAAGGCCGAAGCAGACCGTCACGACAAGATGCTCGAACTGGCCGAGCGCCTGGCCGAAGTACTGCACAAGGCAGTGCCCTCGCTGACCGAGCAGCAGGTCGAGGAAGCCGGTGTCTACATGGCCAAGAACCGCGATGTGTTCGCCCGGGCATTCAAGAACCAGCCGGATGCGTTGGCCGAGTTGCTCGAGGGTGGTGCTGCCGAGTGATATCGGCGCCACCTGCTTCGCGGGTATCGCACAGGTATTGAGGGCTGTGCCCTACCTGTGGGAGCGGGTTTACCCGCGAAGAGGCCAGCAAAGCCAGTATCAACCCTCAGCCATAGAGCAACCGCTCCGCCAGCATCTGCGCCACCCGCGCCGGCGAGCGCTTCTCGGCCTGCGCATGTCCAAACACTTCGGTCAGCCGTGAAGGTATTCGCGCCAGGTGCGCAGTGATGGTGCCCAGGTCTTCGCCACGATGGGTAAGCGCCACGTAGATCAACCCACCGGCATTGATCACGTAGTCAGGCGCATACAGTATCCCGCGCGACTCCAACTGGTCGGCTACCTGCAAGGTGGTCAGCTGGTTGTTCGCCGCACCCGCCACTGCCGCGCAACGCAACTGCATCACGCTCTGCCCGTTCAGCACCGGTCCCAGGCCGCAAGGGGCAAAGATATCGCAAGGAGTGCTGATCAACGCGTCGTTGGTCACCGGATGGGCATTGAACTGCTCCACTGCCAGTCGCACCCGCCCGGGGTCCAGATCGCTCACCAGCAGGTCCGCCCCCGCCGCATGCAGTTGCTCCGCCAGCGCATAACCGACATTGCCCAGCCCTTGCACTGCCACCCGCAGCCCTTGCAGGTCATCACTGCCAAGGCGGAACGAAGTAGTCGCACGAATGCCGGCAAAAACCCCCATCGCCGCATGGGGTGAGGGGTCACCCGAGGCGGTGGTGCTGGTCACATGCGGAGTGCTCTGGGCAATGCAGTCCATGTCCAGCGTTGAAGTGCCGCTGTCCACGGCGATGATGAAGCGCCCTTGCAAGGTATCGATGAAGCGGCCAAAGGCCTCGAACAGCGCGGCACGGTTTTCCACATGCGGGTTACGCATGATCACCGCCTTGCCACCACCCAGTGGCAGGCCGGCCAGCGCCGCTTTGTAGCTCATGCCCTGCGCCAGGCGAATGGCATCGGTCATGGCGCTTTCATCATCGGCATAAGGCAGGTAGCGACAACCGCCCATGGCCGGGCCCAACTGCTCGCTGTGAATCGCCACCACAGCTTTCAGGCCGGTGGGCGGGTCGGTGAACAGGTGCAATGACTGGGTGCGGGTGCTTTGCATCAGTGCGAACATCAACGGGCTCCCCAACGAGGTGCTCCTTCCAGTATAGGCGTGGCCCCAAGGCTGGCGCCGCCGCCGGACCACTGGACGAAACCATGCGCCGCGGCTAATACTCAAGCGTGTGTGGAGAAGTCCCATGAAGCCACGTCAAGCCTGCCTGGCCTGCCTGGAACGCGAGCCCGTCGCCCTGCTGGAAGCCGCATTATGGATTGCCGCCGAGCACGACCACAGCGTCGAGCCCGCAGCCAGCCTTGCCAAGCTGCATGACCTGCAGCGCGAGATCAGCGCCAACCTGCCGATGCTGCCGTTGTGCGAACTGGCCCAGCCACTGCTGCGCCAACTCAATGCCTTGGGCTTCCAGCAGGATGAATACCACCCGCTGCGCCCGCATGCCGCGATGATGGACAAGGTGCTGCAGCGCCGCCGTGGCCAACCGCTTACCTTGGCCATCCTCGCCCTGGAACTGGCCCGGCGCTTGTCCATCCCCCTTGAAGGCGTAGGCTTCCCCGGCCATTTCCTGCTGCGCGTGCCGGGTGCCGATCACCTGCTCGACCCCTGTGGTGGCCGGCGCCTGTACCCTAACGATTGCCGTGAGCTGCTGGCTCGCCAGTTCGGCCCGCAGGTGGCGCTGACGGCCGAGCACATGCGCAGCGCCAGCCCGCAGCAAATGCTGCAACGCCTGTCACGCAACCTGCGCCAGCTGCACATCAGCAACGACGACCACCTGGCGGCGCTGATCGATGCCGAGCGGGTCATGCAACTGGGCCCGGTGCAGGTCAGCGATTACGTGACCCGCGCCTCGCTCTACCAACGCCTGGATTGCCCGCAGGCCGAGCGCTTCGACCTGGAGCATGCGTTACTGCTGACGGAAGACCCAGTCCAGCGCCTGAAACTGTCCGAACGTATCGGCAAGCTTCCGGCGGCGAACCGTTCCATTCACTGAGCCGGGCTATCCGGCTGCTGTGCCGGGTGGGCCTGGGCGAACGCCGGGTGCCCGGCCGCCAGGGCGGCAACCCGCAGGATGCGCGGGAAGCTGCCGAGGTCGATGTTGAAGCGTTCGGCCGCGTACAACTGCGGGATCAGGTAGACATCCGCCAGACCGGGCTCATCACCGAAGCAGAAGCCGTGATCACCGATCAGTTGCTCCACTGCCGCCAGCCCTTGGCTGATCCAGTGCCCTATCCACTGGTTGACCTGGCTTTCGTCCTGGCCCGCCTGACGCAGGCGGTTGAGCACGCTGACGTTGTGCAGTGGGTGGATGTCGCAACCGATGATCGCCGCCACGCCCCGTACCTTGGCGCGCGCCTCGGCCGTGGCAGGCAGCAGCGCGGGCTGTGGATAAACCTCTTCCAGGTACTCAATGATCGCTGGCGACTGCACCAGCAGTTCACCGCCATCGGTGCGCAAGGCCGGCACCCGGCCCTGCGGGTTGACAGCGACATAGCCCGCACCGCGCTGCTCACCCTGCAACAGATTGACCGGCAGGGACTGGTAGGCCAGCCCCTTCAGTGCCAGGGCAATGCGCACCCGGTAGGACGAGGTGGAACGGTAATAGGTGTACAGCTCCATGCCCGTGCCTCCTCAGTTGGCTGGGATGACCGTGCCACGGCATTCGCCGAAGCCGATGCTGGCCACACCGTCACGCGCGCAGCGGGCACGCAGGATAATCTCGTCACCGTCTTCGAGGAACTTGCGCACCTCGCCGCTGGCCAGTTCCACCGGGTGCTTGCCGCCTTCGGTGATCTCCAGCAGGCTGCCGAACGACCCTGGCGTGGCGCCCGACAGCGTGCCGGAGCCGAACAGGTCGCCCGGTTGCAGCTGGCAGCCGTTGACGCTGTGGTGCGCGACCAACTGCGCCACGGTCCAGTACATGCTGCGGGTGTTGCTCAGTGTCAGGCGATGCGGGGCAAGGCCCTGCTCGCGCATGCGCTCGGTCAGCAGCAGCACCTCGAGCTCGATATCGAATGCACCGGCGGCCTGATCGCGCTTGTCCAGCAGGTACGATAGTGGCTGCGGGTCGCCTTCCGGGCGTGCCGGCTGGGCACAGCGGAACGGCTCCAGCGCTTCGGCGGTGACCACCCAGGGCGAGACGGTGGTGATGAAGCTCTTGGACAGGAACGGGCCCAGCGGCTGGTATTCCCAGGCCTGGATATCGCGCGCCGACCAGTCGTTGAGCAGGCACAGGCCGGCCACGTGCTCGGCGGCATCGCCAACCGGGATCGCCTGGCCCATGTCATTGCCCTGACCGATCCAGATGCCCAGCTCCAGTTCATAGTCCAGGCGTGCGCAAGGGCCGAAGCTTGGCTCGGTGTGCCCGGCCGGCAGGGTCTGGCCCTTGGGCCGGCGCACATCGGTGCCGGACGGGCGGATGGTCGAGGCGCGGCCGTGATAACCGATCGGCACATACTTGTAGTTGGGCAGCAGCGGGTTGTCGGGGCGGAACAGCTTGCCCACGTTCTTGGCGTGCTCGATGCCCACGTAGAAGTCGGTGTAGTCACCGATCCGCGCCGGAACATGCAGCTGGCAAGCGCTGGCTGGATACAGTGCGGCCTGCAGCGCCGCCTGGTGTTCGCTGTGCTCGCCCAGCAGCACCAACAGGCGCTCGCGCAGGGCAACGCGGGCTCCGCGGCCGAGGGCGAAGAATGCGTTCAAAGCCCCACCACGGGTGGCTTCGACGGCGGCCTTGGCGGCACCGTCGAACAAGCCGGCGGCCAGCACCGCCTCCAGGTCAAGGATCGCGTCGCCGATGGCCACGCCACAGCGCCTGGCTTCACCCGGCCGGCTGAAGATGCCCAACGGCAGGTTCTGCAGCGGGAAGTCGCTGTGCCCGTTGGCGTGCTCGACCCAGCTACGGGCAATGGCGGTCTGGTTCATGGGTTATCTCCGGTTCGGGTTGAAGGTGCTCGGCAAGGTGGCCCAGCAACTATCGTAGTCGGCCTGCAACTGCGGGCATTCAAGGGCTTGCAGGCTCGGGCGCAGCACCTGGCTGGTCTCGAACATGAAGGCCATGGTGTTGTCGATCTTGTGCGGCGCCAGGTCGGCGGCAATCGCCTTTTCGCAGGTTTCGGCGTCGGGGCCATGGGCGCTCATCACGCCGTGCAGCGAGGCACCGCCCGGCACGAAGCCCTCGGCCTTGGCGTCGTAGGCACCGTTGATCAGGCCCATGAACTCGTTCATCAGGTTGCGGTGGAACCATGGCGGACGGAAGGTGTTTTCGGCCACCATCCAGCGTGGCGGGAAGATCACGAAGTCCATGTTGGCCAGGCCGTGCACACTGGTCGGCGAGGTCAGCACAGTGAAGATCGATGGGTCCGGGTGGTCGAAGCTGACCGTGCCGATGGTGTTGAAGCGGCGCAGGTCATACTTGTACGGCACGTTGCTGCCGTGCCAGGCGACCACGTCCAGTGGCGAGTGCTGCAGTTCGCAGGCCCAGTGTTCGCCAAGGAACTTCTGCACCAGCTGCACCGGGCCATCGGCCTCTTCGTAGTGCGCCACCGGGGTGAGGAAGTCGCGCGGGTTGGCCAGGCCGTTGCTGCCGATCGGGCCAAGGTCCGGGATGCGCAGCGGCGCACCGTGGTTTTCGGCGATGTAGCCGCGGGCCTGGCCGTCGAGCAGTTCGACGCGGAACTTCATGCCACGCGGGATCACCGCGATCTCCAGCGGCTCGACTTCCATCACTCCTAGCTCGGTGGCGATACGCAGGCGGCCTTGTTCCGGCACCAGCAGCAGTTCACCGTCGGCGTTGAAGAACACCCGCTCCATGGAACGGTTGGCGCGGTAGATGTAGATGCTCACGCCGGCCGGTTTTTCCCCAGCGGCGTTGGCCACCATAGGCAGCCAGCCTTCGATGAAATCGGTCGGCTCGGCGGGGATCGGCTGGGGATTCCAGCGCAGGCGGTTGGGGGTGATGGCCCCCAACGGGCCGCTCAGCGGCTGGCGCGCCAGGCGCTCGAAACGCGGGTGCAAGGCAGACGGGCGAATACGGTACAGCCAGGTGCGGCGCAGCTCGCTGCGGGTCATGGTGAACGCCGTGCCCGAGAGCAATTCGGCATACAGCCCATAGGGCGCCTTCTGCGGCGAGTTCTGCCCGACCGGCAAGGCCCCTGGCAGCGCTTCGCTGGCAAACTCGTTGCCGAAGCCGCTGAGGTAGTGAAGGTCGGGTGACGTATCGCGATTCATCGATGCCTCCGGGCTCTGGCCGAGCCGTTGCTGGCAGCTGGCTGCTGGCCCGGAGCGGGGTGGCAGCGCTTCTGCATTGTTTTTATCGTAATCAAATTACGAATAACGTAATTTGCTACGGACAATGCGTCAAGCTATAAAGGCGCGACTCGAAGAATCCGGAAGAAGATGTCCATGGCCAAAGCCAGCTCCCCCGCCGACAACGGCAAGCAGAAAGTCCGCTCGGCGGAGGTCGGCACCGACATCCTCAAAGCCCTTGCCGAGCTCTCCCCGTCCACCTCCCTGTCACGCCTGGCGGAACATGTGCAGATGCCGGCGAGCAAGGTACACCGCTACCTGCAGGCATTGATCGCCAGCGGTTTTGCCGAGCAGGATGCGGCCACCAACCATTACGGCCTGGGCCGCGAGGCACTGCGGGTAGGACTGGCGGCGCTGGGCAGCATCGATGTGCTGAAGATTGCCGCACTGCCATTGTCGCAACTGCGCGATGAACTGAACGAGAGCTGCTTCGTTGCCGTATGGGGCAACCAGGGCGCGACAGTGGTCAGCATCGAGCCGGCAGTGCGTGCGGTCACCGTGGTAACGCAGATCGGCTCGGTACTGCCGCTGCTCACATCGTCCACCGGGCTGGTGTTCGCCGCCTACCTGCCCGAGCGCGAGACCGTGGAGTTGCGTGACCGGGAACTGGCCGCCCTGCAGCATAGCGCCGCTGACTACCAGGCGGTACTGGCGGGCATTCGTGAACGTGGCCTGCACCATGTGCACGGGCTGTTGATGCCGGGCGTGGATGCGCTGTCGGCCCCGGTGTTCAATGCCATGGGGCAGATCGTCGCAGTGATGACCGTGGTCGGGCCTACGTCGATCTTCCATGCCGACGAGCATGGCCCGGCGGCGCAACGGTTGCTGGCGGCAGCGCGGGAAACCAGCTGGCGCATGGGCTATTCGCCCGCTGGCTAAGCGCCTGCGACACTATTGCCCGATGCGTAAAGGTGAATGTCATAAGCGGCTATTTTTCCCACTGGATCAGGCGCTTATGCTTGACTCACTGGCCGGCCTGAAGGGCTCTCCCCCCCGCCCTTCAGGCCTGCGAGGTTCACCGACGTAGATTTTGAAGCTCCTTGATCTGACGTCTCGATTGGCCGCTGCGACTTGCAGCGGCCTTTTTTATTTGCCCTGAAAAATTCTTCGCCCGTGCTGGCCTCTTCGCGGGTAAACCCGCTCCCACAGGGATATCACTACCCCAGAGGCTTGTGGTGTACCTGTGGGAGCGGGTTTACCCGCGAAGAGGCCGGCACAGGCATACAAGTTTCAGCCCAGCGGATACTTCTGCAGGTTCGCCATCATCTGCTGCAACGCCTGCAAACTGTCCTGCGGGTGCACTGCCCCGTCGAAGTCGCCAATCCGTGCCCAGTTCTCCGCCACCTGCTCCGGAGTAAAGCCTTCGCGCGGATCGAAGCCTACCCCCAGGCTACGCGCCCAACGCACCTTGCCCACCCAGCCGCCGCCCACTTCGAACAACTCACCACTGCCCTGACACTGTTCGCTGCCCAGGTACACCACCAGCGGGCTGACCAGTTCAGGCTTGAGTCGCTCGAACACCTGGGGCGGGATCAGCCCTTCGGTCATGCGGGTGCCCCCCGTGGGGGCGATGGCGTTGACCAGGATGCCGTGCCTGCGCCCTTCGATCGCCAAGGTACGAGTCAGCCCATACAGGCCCAGCTTGGCCATGCCGTAGTTGGCCTGGCCGAAGTTGCCGTAGATGCCGGACGTGGACGCGGTGAAGATCACCCGCCCCCAGTTCTGCTCACGCAGGTGCGGCCAGGCCGCGCGGGTGACCTTGTAGGCCCCCTCGACATGCACCTGATACACCTGCTCCCAGTCGCTGTCGTCCATCTTGTGGAAGGTCTTGTCACGCAGGATGCCGGCGTTGTTCACCAGCACATCGACCCGGCCGAAGCTGTCCAGGGCCTGCTCGACAATACGCGCGCCGTGGCTGACCGAGTCATGGTTGGCAATGGCACTGCCACCAGCGGCGCGGATCTCCTCTACCACCCGGTCGGCGGCGGAGGCGCTGGCACCTTCACCGTGGGTGGAGCCGCCGAGGTCATTGACCACCACCCGGGCACCACGCGCAGCGAACAGCAGCGCATGGGCACGGCCCAGGCCGCCGCCGGCTCCGGTGACGATCACCACGCGATCTTGCAGACGGACAGGCTCGCTCATGCTCATGGCTCCAGGCAGTTTCAGGTCAGCCGAGTGTCCGCCGCCAGCGGCGGGTGGACAATCAAGCTCACGCCGGCTGAATGCCTGGCAATAACGCCGCACGATGGTTATGGGGCCGCTGTGCGGCCCATCGCCGGCAAGCCAGCTCCTACACCAACCGCACCGACCTCAGGACCACGCCACTTTCTGCGGAAGACAGCTCAGCGGTTGTTCACGAAAGGCCAGGTAATGGCGCAGCACCTGCACCGGTGCTTCGGTATGCGGGTAATGGCCGATGCCCTGCAACTGCACGGTGTCCGGTTTCGGCACCAGTTGCCGGTAGCGCTCCACCATGTGCGCGCCGGACAGCGGGTCGACCACGCCATTGATCAAGCGCAGCGGCACGCCTTCGTGCTGCATCGCACCAACCCAGCGGTCGCGGTGCAACCTGCGCTCCGGCATGTAACCTGCCAGCTTGTGCAGGATGCGGGTGCCACGGTTGGCGGCGATCAGGCTCCAGAAATCATCCAGCGCGCTTTCACTGGGGTGGGTGCAAGGGCCGTAGACCTGGGTCAAGTTGCGCACCAGGTCATCGCGCCCGAACGAGCGCCCTACCAGCCAGCCCAAGCGGCTGAGCAGCAGCTTCTGGATCAGCAGCATGCGGCAGCTTTCGGGGAACAGCCCGCTGTTGAGGAATACGCAGCTGGCAATGTTGACGCGCTGTTCATGATGTCGCGCCAGCAGTTCCTGGGCCACACTGCCACCGTAATCGTGGGCCAGCAGATGCACCGGCTGGTCAACCTTCAGCTCGGCAAGCAAAGCCTGCTGCAGGTCGGTCTGCTCCATCAGGCTGTAGACGTGATCGACCGGTTTGGCCGAATCGCCAAAGCCGAGCATGTCGCAGGCGATCACCCGGAAACGCTGGGTCAAGGGCCCCCACAGGTAGTGCCAATCCCAGCTGGCGGTGGGGAAACCGTGCAACAGAAGCAGGGGCTCTCCTTGCCCTGCGGTCCAGTAGCGGATGCTCTGGGCCCGGAAGGTGAAACTCTGTCCCCGGGTACGCCAGACGCACAATGGAATTTCAGCCATAGGCATCAGAACGGTCCCGGTGAAGAATTGTTGATGGAATAGAGCAAGGCTGCGGTCATTGCATGTCACCTCGGCACTTACATGTGCTCTCTATGTCGAGGCTGAGTCTAGCCAGCAGCCCATGGGCTGGAACTTGCGTTGCCAGCCAGCTTGATGACTTGGCGAGTCAGGGGCACGAACGGTCAGAGCAGCATGGCCAGCAGCGGTGCCGCGAACAGGTTCAGCAGCCCGGTCAGGACCATGACCAGGCCGGCCACCGAGCCTTCCTCGCGGCCCACCTCCTGTGCCCGGCTGACCCCGGCGCCATGGGCGCCGACACCGAACAGCGCGCCCCGCGCCAGCGGCGTGCGCAACGGCAACCAGCGCAGCAGCACGCCACCGAACATGGCGCCCAGCACGCCGGTGAATATCACGAACACCGCCGTCAGCTCCGGTACGCCACCCAGGTCATGGGCCAATGGCATGGCGAAGGGCGTGGTGATCGAACGCGGCACCAACGACAGGCTGGTCGCGCTGTCCAGCGCCAACATATGAGCCAACCCCCAGGAACTGGCGATCGAAGCGCTGCTGCCGGCGACCATGCCCACCATCAGCGCCGGCCAGTGGCGCGCCAGCATGGCCCGTTGCTGCCAGATCGGCACCGCGAATGCCACGGTCACCGGGCCAAGCACACTCATCAGCCAGTGGGTGTTGCGAGCGTACTCGGCATAGGCGGTGTGCAGCGGCACGGCCACCGCCAGCAACAGGACCGGCACCAGGATCAGCGGCGACAGCAGGTAGCGCCCGCTGCGCCGGTACAACCAGCGGCTGCCCAGGTAGGCCAGCAAGGTCAGGGCCAGCCAGAACAGCGGCATGGGTTCAAGGCTCATGGCGCAACCTCCAGCGACACACCAGTTCCACGGTCAACGCGGTCACCACCATTACCATCAGGGTGCTCACGGCGATCACCAGCAGGATGCGCCAGCCCTCGTCACGGATCAGGGCGCCATAATCGAGCAGGCTCATCAGCGCCGGGATGAAGAACAGCAGCATCTCCGCCATCAGCCAGCCGGCGCCCAGTTGCAGCATGGCCGGCTTGAGCACACCCGAGGCGAACAGCAACAGCAGCAATGCCAGGCCCATCACGCCGCCGGGAATCGGCCAGCCCAGCCAGGTGGCAAGCTGGCCGCCGAGCAGGAACAGGCCACAGAGGATCGCCACCTCGACGAGCAGGCGCAGGGCTTTTTTCAGTAACGCGGGTTTCATGGGGTGGTCCTCGACAGGCCCTCATTTTAAGATTCGGCTGCCTAGGCCAGAAGCGAATTGTTAGACTGAACACCATTCCAGAATGGAATTGCGATCATGGAATTCAAACAGCTGCGCAGCTTTATCGAAGTGGTCCACCGCGGCGGTTTTACCCAAGCGGCGCAGACCCTGCACATCAGCCAGTCGGCGGTGAGCAAACAGGTGGCCCAGCTGGAGCAAGATATGGGCCAGCCGCTACTGGAGCGCCAGGCCTCGCGGCTGCACCTGACTGCTGCCGGGCGCATTGTGCTGGAGCGCGGCGAAGCCTTGCTGCGCCAACGTCAGGCACTGCTCAGCGAACTGGACGACCTCAGCCAGATGGGCCGCGGCGAACTGCGCCTAGGCTTGCCGATGCTGGGCAGCGACGCGTTGTTCGCCGGGTTGTTCGCCGAGTATCGGCGGCGTCACCCGAACATCGCGGTCCAGTTGCTCGAAGGCGGCAGCCGCAACATCGAGCAGGCGGTCAGGAGCGGCGAACTGGAACTGGGTGGCAGCCTGACGCCCAGTGACGAGGCGTTCGACTACCAGCCCTTCTGCAACGAACCGATGGACGTCCTGCTGCCGGTTGGCCACGCGCTGGCGGGCAAAAACGGGGTGGACCTGCAGCAACTGGCCGATACCCCGTTCCTGCTTTACCAGCGCAGTTTCGTGCTAAATGACCGGCTGCTGAAGGCGTGTCAGCAGCAGGGCTTTACTCCCCAGGAAGGCGGGCGCAGTGGCCAGGCGGACTTCCTCGCGGCGCTGGCTGCGGCGGGCCAGGGCGTGGTGCTGCTGCCCCGTGTGGTGGCGAAAGCACTGGAGCGCCCTGGTGTGGTGCGCCTGCCGCTGCGCTCGCCGGGGGATTTGCGTTGGGATATCGCGTTCATCTGGCGGCGCGGGGCGTACCTGTCACGGGCGGCGCAGGCGTGGTTGGCGTTGGTGAACGAGTGGCCGGTGCTCGACAGCAAGGAATGAGTTGCCCTTGCTGGCCTCTTCGCGGGTAAACCCGCTTCCACAGGAACACCACAGCCTCTGAAATCTGTGCAGTACCTGTGGGAGATGGCCCAGCCCTTTGGGCTGCGCTGTCGCATAGAGAACTGAATTCGCAAGCGGTCCGTGCATCCTGNGCTGCGCCGGTGTTCGCGGCTAAAGCCGCTCCCACAGGGGCCCTGCTAATTCAACGAGTTATGTGCAGTTCTATGAGCGCTGGCTTGCCGGCGAAGAGGCCGGTACAGGCGAAAAATACCCGTCAGGCTTTAAGTGTACTCACCAACTCAGCCAACCAAGGCTCTGCATCCGCCTCCGGAGTCACCGTCTCGCTGGCATCCAGGCGCAACATCGGTTGCACTTCCCGCACGCCAAGTTCGGCAAACAGTTCGCGCATCTGCTCGCCACCACCGCAGTAGGTATCGCCGTAACTGCTGTCACCCAGCGCAATCACGGCACCCGGCAGGCCACGCCAGGCCGCAGGCAGGGTGTCACGAATGCTGCTGTACAACGGCATGAGGTTGTCCGGCAGTTCGCCCATGCCCGTGGTCGAGGTCACGGCCAGCAAGGCGTCGGGGGCGAAACCTTCAAGGTCCTGCAAGGTGGCGCGCGGCGCATGCCAGGCCTCCAGGCCCGCAGCCTTGAGCAGCGTTTCAGCGTGACGGGCGACTTCTTCGGCGGTGCCGTAGACCGATCCGCAAATAATGGCGACTTTCATCGGGTAGAGGATTCCGAAACTGAGTGAAAACGTAGGATACTAGCATCCAGCGCTGGCAAAAGGCCGCCTCTACCAAAGTAGCCATCTTCAGCCGTTCTTCGCACCCTTCTTTGCCCAAGGGCCCGAACATGATCAACGCGCAACTACTGCAATCCATGGTCGATGCGTCCAATGACGGGATCGTGGTCGCCGAACAGGAAGGCGACGACACCATCCTCATCTACGTGAACGCCGCCTTCGAACGCCTGACCGGCTACAGCCGTGACGAAATCCTCTACCAGGATTGCCGCTTCCTGCAGGCCGACGACCGTGACCAGCTTGGCCGCGCCCGCATCCGCAAGGCCCTGGCCGAAGGCCGCCCGTGCCGCGAAGTGCTGCGCAACTACCGCAAGGATGGCAGCGCTTTCTGGAACGAGCTGTCAATCACCCCGGTAAGGCACGACGCCGAACAGCGCACCTACTTCATCGGTATCCAGAAAGACGTTACTCGGCAGGTCGAACTGGAGCGGGAATTGGCCCAACTGCGCGTTCGTCCGAAACCCGACGAACGCACCTGAACCAAGTACGCCACGCGCGGTCAATCCTGTTGAAGAAATCGCCACCACCGAGTTCGATCATGCAAGCAGAAGCGATCCTGACCCAGGACGAGCTGGACTTCATACAGAACATGCAGCATTCGCCGCAGTTGAACCTGGCCGACCCCATGTCGAGCCTGCTGGTCAATGGCGACCGCCGCATCCAGAGCTTGCTCACCCGCTTGGTGGCCAACGAGCAGGTAACCTTGCAGGCCCAGTTCAACAACCAGCAGATCAGCTTCCCGCTGCAACTGGTGGAAGACGAGTTCCATGCCCTGCACCTGCAACTGGGCTCACCGGAAATCTATGAAGACGGCCCCATGCTGCGCCCCTGGCGCCTGTCGATGGACCAGCCGAGCGCACTGCTCGATGCCCATGGGCAGGAAAGCGGCCTGTGGGTTCGCGATATTTCGTTCAAGGGTACATTGCTGGAAGTCCGTGGCCTGCCAGCAGCGCCAGCCAGCTTCGAACTGCGCTTCGCCCCTGGCGGTATCAACCCCATCGAACTGCATGGCGTGCTAGGCCGGCGTATCGGCACGGACCTGGCCGCCTACGACCTCAGCCAAAGCCCGGCCGAAGAGATCGAACGCCTGCGCGACTACATCCTCCAGGCCCATCGCCGGGCCCACCCCGAGCTACACACTCAGGTATCGAGCTGACCGGCCAGAAACTGCCGCAAACGCTGGCGCATCACGCCACCCTGCGCGCCCATGCAGACGATCGGGCTGCCAGCCAGGCTGTCCTGCGCCAGTTCCGCCGCTTCACCGGCCAGTAACAACGGGCATTCCAGCCCTGCCACCAGGCGCGTCAGGCGCCGGGTGAGTTCCATCGTGGGCGACTGGTGGGAAAACAGCACCAAGGCATCCGGCTTCAGGCGCTCGCAGACCAGTGCCAGTTCCGCCAGCGGCTGCCCGCTTGCCAGTGGCGTCACGCCGACTTCATCGCTGCCCAGGATCAGGCTGGTCACCAGCAATTCCAGCTCGTGGCACTGCCCTGGCAACGGCGCCAGCAGCACCCTGCGGCTGCGCGGTGCATGGGCAAGTTGCAAGCGGGCGAACACCCGGCCACGCAGAAACTGATCGAGGAACAGCCACTCGCTGGCCTGCCCGTAGCCGCCCTGCCCGACCGCCAGGTCATGCCATACCGGCATGAACACTTCGCTGAATACCTGGTCCAGGGTGCTGGCGGCAAACACCTCGTCGAACAGACGGTCTAGGCCGGCCACGTCAAAACGCTGCAGCGCCTGGCGAATCTGCTGCTGCCAGCGCACCCAGGCGCCCATAGCGCAACCTGCCTGCCCGGCAAGGGCATGGTCGCGCGCGAGGATGCTGGCCACCTTGCTCACCGCTACACCACGCTCCAGCCAGCCAAGGATGCGGCGAATGTCATCGATGTCGGCCTGGGAGTACAGGCGGTGGCCACTGTCGGTACGGGTTGGCTGGATCAGCCCATGGCGGCGCTCCCAGGCACGCAAGGTCACGGCGTTGACGCCGGTCAGGCGGGAAACTTCACGGATCGGAAACAGGTCCTGCTGCGCGAGGCCCGCATCGATTACCGGTTTACGTCCCTGTTCATTCATCTGTACGGGGTACCCTGTGTGCTCAAGTTGAACACCTAGTCTACTACGGCAATGCCAGACGCTGGGCCGCAACCGTTTGCCAGCTGACGGTTGCCGAAGATCGCCAATGAGCGATAATCCGCGCCCGATTCTTGCATGCACGCCTGTGTTGCCCACCACCCCGGGCCACACAGCCAAAGGGGCCGGCTACCCGCCAGCCCCGTTGCCAGGAGATACACGATGTCTACCCCACCCGTCACCCTGATGGTGTCGCGCCGCGCCGCCCACGGCCGCTACCAGGACCTGCTGGCCTGGTTGCATGAAGGCGAACAGCTGGCCACCGACTTCCCCGGCTACCTTGGCTCGGGCATCCTCGCACCACCCCGCGATAGCGACGAGTTCCAGATCATCTTCCGCTTCAGCGACGAACCGACCCTGCATGCCTGGGAGCATTCCGCCTCGCGCCGGGCCTGGTTGCAACGCGGCAACGGCCTGTTCGAACGCCCCAAAGAGGCGCGCGTGAGCGGCATCGACGACTGGTTTGGCACCAACATGGTGCAAAAACCGCCACGTTGGAAGCAGGCCGTGGCCATCTGGCTGGCCTTCTTCCCGGTTTCTCTGGTGTTCAACCTGGTGTTCGGCCACTGGCTGGCAACGCTGGACCTGCTGCCCCGCGTACTGCTCAGCACCTTGGGCCTGACGCCCGTGATGGTCTACCTGTTCATCCCCTTGTCCACCCGCCTGCTGGCCGGCTGGCTGCATGCCTCCCCGGCCACTGCTGGCGCCCTGCGCAGCCGCTGAGGCCAGGCCGTACACGCGGTAAACAGTTCGGGTATGCTGGGCGGCAACCAAAGGACAGACAAGTTGACCGCCCCGAACATGAACAGCCCCATTCTCGTTACCGGAGCCAGCCAGCGCGTCGGGCTGGCCCTGGCCCTTGAACTGGCGCAGGCCGGCCATACGGTGGTCAGTGCCAGCCGCAGCATCCAGCCACAGGCGGCCCACCCGAACATCGTGCAGTTCCAGGCCGACCTGTGCCAGCTGGCCGACCGCCAGGCCCTGATCGACTACCTGCACAACCATTACGACGGCCTGCGCGCGATCATCCACAACGCCTCGCTGTGGCTCGACGATGGCCTCGACAACCTCGAGACCATGTTCCGCCTGCACGTCGAAGCGCCCTACCACCTCAACCTGGCCCTGGGCGAGCTGCTGGCCAAGGTGGAAAAGGCCGACATCATCCACATTTGCGACGAAACCTCTTCGCGCGGCAGCAAAAGCCACATCGGCTATGCCGCGACCAAGGCCGCGTTGCAGAACATGGTACTGTCGTTCGCCGAAAAATATGCGCCCAAGGTGCATGTGAACGGTATCCTGCCTGGGCTGCTGATCCTCAAGGAAGGGGGTGACGAAGCCTACCGCCAGCAAACCCTGAAAAAGGCCCTGCTGGAGTTCGAACCCGGCGCCGGCCCGCTGATCGACACGGTCAAGTACCTGCTCGCCAGCCAGTACAGCACCGGCAGCCAGGTGGTCATCAACGGTGGCCGCCACCTGAAGAACCGCATGACCTGAGAGAAGCCCATGACCCCACAGCAACAGCTCGAACTCGAGGCCGCCGCGTTCCGGCGCCTGGTCGAACACCTGCAAAAGCGCACCGACGTGCAGAACATCGACCTGATGAACCTGTCCGGCTTCTGCCGCAACTGCCTGTCCAAGTGGTACAAGGCCGCGGCTGACGAGCGCCAGCTCGACCTGAGCCTGGATGACGCCCGCGAAGCGGTGTACGGCATGCCCTACGCCGAATGGAAAGCCCAATACCAGAAAGAAGCCAGCGCCGACCAACAAGCGGCGTTCGAAAAAGGAAAACCCCGTGACTGACCTGAATACTCTGCGCGCCAGCCTGGCCAGCGGCCAACACGTGTTTGCCGACACCCTGGCGTTCATTGCCGACAACTACAGCTACCAGCCACAGGCCTTCGACAATGGCGGCGTGGCGAATGCGGCCGGGCAGAACGAAGGTTCGTGCAAGACCCTGGGCCTGGCGCTGCTGGAAGGGCTGAGCGACCAGGAAGCACTGCTGGCCTTTGGCGAGCACTACCGGGACGTGCTGGCCACGCCCGAGGGCAGCGACCATGGCAATATCCGCGCGCTGATCAAGCATGGGTTGGCGGGCGTGAAGTTTGCCGAGCTGCCGCTTGCGCGCAAGGCTTGAGATAGCCGGGGCCGCTTTGCGGCCCTTTCGCGACACAAGGCCGCTCCCACAGAAGAAATGCGATCCCTTGTGGAAGCGGCCTTGCGTCGCGATGGGCTGCAAGGCAGCCCCAGATTTTCCAACCCACCATCAATCCATGATGGTTCCCGGCACCCCACCCGCCAACCCACCCTGCTGCAACCACTGCAAGGCCACCGGCCACAAACTTTCGCGAAACCGGTCATGGAAGAACGCGAAATGGCCAATTTCCCCGACCGAGATATCCACAGGCGCAATGCGCAGGTGCTGGCGCTCGGCGCCCTGCAGATAACCCAGCAAACGCTCGGTCGCCGCCACGGTACCAAAGGGGTCATCGGTCAGGCTGATGGCCAGCGTCGCCGCCCGTACCTGGGCGAACGGTAGTGCCTCCAGTGCACGCCCGCTGGGTCGCTGCTCATAGCGCGGGGTACGGGTGGTCCAGTCATGCACCACGCCGGATGGCGTGTCCTCCATCCACCCCAGGCGCTTGCCGGGAAAATAACCGAACACCCGGGTGAGCAGGGGCATTACCACATGCCACTTGCCGAACAGTTGCCAGCGCTGGTCAGCCGCGTAGTCGCGCCAGTAGGCGAATTGCGCGCCAACCATCACCACCCGGCGTACCTTGCTCGCCGACGGTGCCAGCCCCACTGCGCAGCCGCCAAAACTGTGCCCCACCACGTCCATCGGCTGGCCCGGGAAATGTTCTGCGGCGTACACCAGCATGGCTTCGAAATCCAGCTGCCCCCAGTCGCTCCAGGAAGCCTGGAAGCCACGCAGCGAGGCCGGGCGGGATTCGCCGATGCCACGGTAGTCGTAGGTCAGCACATCGCAACCCTGGGCGAACAGGTAGTCGGCGAAACGCGAGTAGTAGCGGCAGCGTACCGAGGTGGCAGCGTTGATGATCACCAGCGGGCGGAGGGGGTCAGGTCGGGCGTGGCGCCAGCGGAAGCCGCCGAGGCTGTAGCCGTCGGCTGCGGTGTGGCGAAAGGCAGTGGCGGGCTGGGTGAGGCTGCTCATGGCACATTCCCTGTTGTCGTGCGCCAACGCTAGCAAAGATTGTGCAGCCTGTAGCGGCCCTTTCGCGGGTAAACCCGCTCCCACAGGTACAGCACCGAGTTTGAGGATGGTGCAGAAACTGTGGGAGCGGGTTTACCCGCGAAGAGGCCGGTGCAGGCTAAAGCCGATTACAGCTCGATGCAGTCGAACTTCACATCGGTAGCCACGTCTTCGTCGTAGTTGACGTCAGCGCGCTCGAAGCCGAACAGGTTGAGGAACTGCTTCTTGTAACCGGCGTAGTCGGTCAGCTCGAACAGGTTCTCGGTGGTCACCTGTGGCCACAGCGCCTTACAGGCGTCCTGTACGTCATCACGCAGTTCCCAGTCGTCCAGGCGCAGGCGGCCCTTCTCGTCGACCTCGGCCGGCGCGCCGTCGGCACGGTACATGCGGTCACGGTACATGCGGTCCAGCTGGTCCTGGGTGCCTTCGTGAACACCCTTCTCCTGCATGATCTTGAACACCATCGACAGGTACAGCGGCATCACCGGAATAGCCGAACTGGCCTGGGTGACCACCGACTTCAGCACGGCCACGTTGGCGCCGCCTTTCACTTCGTCGGCCAGCTTCTGGTCCAGGCGCAGGGCAGTTTCGTCAAGGTCCTGCTTGGCCTGGCCCAGCGCACCGTGCCAGTAGATTGGCCAGGTGATGTCGCTGCCGATGTAGCTGAAGGCCACGGTACGGGCGCCTTCGGCCAGCACGTTGGCACCCGCCAGGGCATCGATCCACAGCTGCCAGTCCTGGCCCCCCATGACGGTGACGGTGTCGGCGATTTCCTGCTCGGTAGCCGGCTCGATGCTGGCCTCGATGATGGTGTCCTTGTTGGTGTCGATGGCGGTCGACTTGTACGGCTGGCCGATCGGTTTCAGGGCCGAACGCACCAGTTCACCGGTCTGCGGCAGCTTGCGCACCGGCGAGGCCAGCGAGTAGATGACCAGGTCGACCTTGCCGCCCATTTCGTGCTTGATCAGCTCGATGACCTTGGCGCGGGCTTCGTCGGAGAAAGCGTCACCATTGATCGACTTGCTGTACAGGCCCTCGGCCTTGGCAAACTTGTCGAAGGCTGCAGCGTTGTACCAGCCAGCGGTGCCGGCCTTGGTCTCGGTGCCTGGCTTTTCGAAGAACACGCCCAGGGTGTCGGCCTTGAAGCCGAACGCCGCGGTGATGCGGGCTGCCAGGCCGTAGCCGCTGGAAGCACCGATGACCAGGACCTTCTTCGGGCCATCCTCGCGCACGCCCAGCTTGCGGGTGGCTTCGATCTGGTCACGGACGTTGAGCTCGCAGCCCTTCGGGTGAGTCGTGGTGCAGATGAAACCGCGGACCTTAGGATGAATGATGGCCAATGTCTGTACCTCGTCAGGTTTATGCCGGGGGAAACGCCGCCATGGGCGATTCCGATTGATCAGAGGGTGAGACTACCCCCGCAGGTTATCCGACACATATTACGGGGTGATCAAAGGGATGCAAAACGGTGGTTAGCCTGTTCCGGCCCCTTCGCGGGTGAACCCGCTCCCACAGGGACGGCGCAAATCCTGAAGGCTGCGCAATACCTGCAGGAGCGGGTTCACCCGCGAAGGGGCCGGAACAGTCAATCGCGATGCCGACGGCGCCCGGTGATCATCGACCACGGCAGGTTTTCCCGCATGCGCACGCTCTCGTAGATGGCCGCCAGCACATGCACGCAAACCAGCACCAGCAGCGCGTTGGCCAGCCAGCTGTGCAGGTCCATCGGCCAGTCGACGCCCCACAGCGCGTCCACCTCCTGCGACGCCCACCCGGTCAGGCCCAGGCCGGCGATGCCGGTCAGCATCAGCATCATCACCAGGGCACCAATCGGCGAATGCCCCATGTGATGGTCTAGCTCCCCACGCAGCAGCGCCCGGGCATGCCCGACCAGGCTCGCCGGGGTTGGCCAGAAGTCGGCCCAGCGCGCACTGCGTGGCCCGACAAAACCCCAGACCACACGGACTACCACACAGCCCAGTGCGTAGTAGCCCAGCCACTGGTGCCAGTCTTCGCCTTCTTCGTTGAAAAAGTAGTTGGCAAAGAACACCACGGCGATCGACAGGTGGCACAGTCGCAGGAGAGGGTCCCACAGCTGCACCGTGCCATCGCTGTTCACTCCTCGACCTCGGACTTGACTGCCTTGCCGGTCACAGGGTCATGGTAGATCTCGACCTTGCGGCCTTCCTTGTCGAGACCATAGATCTCGTAGCAGTTGCCCTTGGTGACCTTGAACTTGTTGATCTTGTAACCCTGTTCCTTGAGCTGGGCCTGGAACTTTTCCTGGTCTTGCCAGGTGCTTTTATCGGCTGTGGTGCATTCGGTGGCAGCGAATGCAATGCTGCTGCCGATAAGGAGGGTAAGGGCCATGAAGATGCGCATGAGCATGATCTCCATTCAGTTGAGTGTTGTAGAGCATCCTTTAGCATAGATCTGGAGGTTGCTTCATGCCCATTCATTTGCTTTGCATATCAATCATAAAAAAAAACAAACTTAACAAATGAGCCAAAGCCACCGATGCTTGAGGCACTACGCCCATCGCACGGAGAACAACAACATGAACGACGTGGTCATCGTCGCCGCAACCCGTACCGCCATCGGTAGCTTCCAGGGCGCCCTGGCCACTGTGCCTGCGGTCGACCTCGGTGCCGCCGTGATCAAGCGCCTGCTGGAGCAGACCGGGCTGGCCCCGGCAGAGGTCGACGAAGTCATCCTCGGCCAGGTGCTTACCGCCGGCGCCGGGCAAAACCCGGCACGCCAGGCTGCGATCAAGGCCGGCCTGCCTTTCAGCGTACCGGCGCTGACCCTGAACAAGGTCTGCGGCTCCGGCCTCAAGGCGCTGCACCTGGCCGCTCAGGCCATCCGCTGCGGGGACGCCGAGGTGGTAATCGCCGGCGGCCAGGAGAACATGAGCCTTGCCCCCTACGTAATGCCCTCGGCCCGCACCGGCCAGCGCATGGGCCACGGCCAGCTGATCGACAGCATGATCACCGACGGTCTGTGGGATGCCTTCAATGACTACCACATGGGTATCACCGCCGAAAACCTGGTGGACCAATACGGCCTCAGCCGTGAGCAGCAGGACGCCTTTGCCGCCGAGTCGCAGCGCAAGGCGGTGGCGGCGATAGAGGCCGGCCGCTTCGATGATGAAATCACCCCGATCGTGCTACCGCAGAAAAAGGGCGAACCCAAGGTCTTCGTGCAGGACGAACAGCCGCGTCCGGGTACCACCGCCGAATCCCTGGGCAAACTGCGTCCGGCGTTCAAGAAAGATGGCAGCGTCACCGCCGGCAACGCCTCTAGCCTGAATGACGGCGCCGCCGCCGTGCTGCTGATGAGCGCCGCCAAGGCCAAGGCCCTGGGCCTGCCGGTGCTGGCCAGGATCGCGGCCTATGCCAGTGCCGGTGTAGACCCGGCGATCATGGGCATTGGCCCGGTTTCGGCCACCCGGCGCTGCCTGGACAAGGCCGGCTGGCAACTGGCCGAGCTGGACCTGATCGAAGCCAACGAAGCCTTTGCCGCGCAGGCGCTGGCCGTGGGCAAGGCGCTGGAATGGGATGCCGCGCGGGTCAACGTGAATGGCGGGGCGATTGCCCTCGGCCACCCGATTGGGGCGTCCGGATGCCGGGTGCTGGTGACCCTGCTGCACGAGATGATCAAGCGGGACGCCAGGAAAGGCCTGGCGACCCTGTGCATTGGTGGCGGGCAAGGCGTAGCCTTGGCGATCGAGCGTTGATCTAGGCAGGCCCGGCCTCTTCGCGGGTAAACCCGCTTGTATGGTAGGACTTGAAGGGAGGAGGAGGGTCATAACTCGCTTCTGACTGTTCGCAGC
>NZ_OLKL01000013.1 GCF_900291015.1 Pseudomonas persica | reverse complement strand
CGCGGGATGGAGCAGCCTGGTAGCTCGTCGGGCTCATAACCCGAAGGTCGTCGGTTCAAATCCGGCTCCCGCAACCAGATTCGAGAAAAGGCCACTGTTAACACAGTGGCCTTTTTCTTTGCCCATGAGAATGTGCCAGCTACCCTGAAGTCAAAAAGCTTGACAACGAACCGCCAAGCTGTAGAATCCGCACCACTGACGCGGGATGGAGCAGCCTGGTAGCTCGTCGGGCTCATAACCCGAAGGTCGTCGGTTCAAATCCGGCTCCCGCAACCATATTCGAGAAAAGGCCACTGTAAACACAGTGGCCTTTTTCTTTGCCCATGAGAATGTGCCAGCTACCCTGAAGTCAAAAAGCTTGACAACGAACCGCCAAGCTGTAGAATGCGCACCTCTGACGCGGGATGGAGCAGCCTGGTAGCTCGTCGGGCTCATAACCCGAAGGTCGTCGGTTCAAATCCGGCTCCCGCAACCANCGCGGGATGGAGCAGCCTGGTAGCTCGTCGGGCTCATAACCCGAAGGTCGTCGGTTCAAATCCGGCTCCCGCAACCATATTCGTCAGAACAAACCCCGCCTGTGTAACAGCAGCGCGGGGTTTGTTGCTTTTCCCCTCCTGCTTTTCGTCGCCCCCCAATTACCCCACCCTCCAGCCAACCCGCAGGCTTGAGAGGTCGTGCCCTGGATGAACTATCTTTAACCCTGCCAGGCCGCTGAAAGCGCCTGAGGCCGGAGTAACATTGGATACGTTTTCCTAAGGGACTTTCACTTGGCCGCACCTTCCCCTCACCTCGCGCTGCATGCCGGGGGCAATCCATGACTTCGCACAACCCAGAACCCCCGGTGCCGCTCGCCTCGGCGCTGCCCGGTGCCGTGCAACGCCTGCCCTTGCTCGAACGCTTGAGCCGCTACCGCCAGCCCATCGGCCTGGTGGTGACCCTCGTATTGTTCACCATGGCCTTGATCGCCTGCCGCCACCTGCTGAGCGAGTTGGACATCTATGCCTTGCACGATGCCATGCTCAGCGTGCCGACCCAGTCGTTACTCGGCGCCTTGCTGGCAACCGTGCTCGGTTTCGTGATCCTGCTGGGTTACGAGTGGTCGGCCAGCCGTTATGCCGGCGTGAAACTGCCGACGCGCAGCCTGGTGCTGGGCGGCTTCAGCGCCTTTGCCATCGGCAACGCCATCGGCCTGTCGATGCTTTCGGGCGGTTCGGTGCGCTACCGCCTGTATGCACGCCAGGGGGCAGGGGCAGGTGAAGTTGCGCGGATGACCGTTTTTGCCAGCCTGTCACTGGGCTGCGCACTGCCGCCCCTGGCCGCCTTGGCGACCTTGAGCGACTTGTCGGCAGCCTCGGCCGCGCTGGGTTTGGCGCCCGGCTTGCTGGCGGGCATCGCCACAGCCGTGCTGCTGGTGAGCAGCGTGCTGGTGTTCGGCTTGTACCGCCGGCGCCTGGCTGACCAACCGCTGGCCAATAACCTGCTGGTACAACTGGGGCGCCGCACACTGCGCCTGCCGGGCGCTCGCCTGGCCGCCCTGCAATTGCTGATTAGCGCACTGGATGTCGCCGCTGCCGCCACCGTGCTGTACCTGCTGCTGCCCGAAGCACCGCCATTCGGTGCCTTTGTCCTGGTGTACCTGCTGGCCTTGGCCGCAGGTGTGCTCAGCCATGTACCGGGCGGCGTCGGGGTGTTTGAAGCGATCCTGTTGGCGGCTTTTGCCGACCAGCTCGGCACGGCGCCGCTGGCCGCGGCCCTACTGCTGTATCGGCTGATCTACGTGGTGCTGCCGCTGCTGGTGGCCTGCGTGTTGCTGCTGGCCAACGAAGCCCGGCGCCTGCTGTTCGCGCAACAGGCTATCAAGGCCGCTTCCGGGCTGGCCGCGCCGATTCTGTCGATCCTGGTGTTCCTGTCCGGGGTGGTGCTGCTGTTCTCCGGGGCCACGCCCGAGATCGACACGCGGCTGGAGCACCTGGGCTTTCTGGTGCCGCACCGCCTGATCGATGCCTCGCACTTCGGCGCCAGCCTGATCGGCGTGCTTTGCCTGCTGCTGGCCCAGGGCCTGCGCCGGCGGCTATCCGCCGCCTGGCTGCTGACCACCGTGCTGTTGCTGGTCGGTGCCCTGCTGTCGCTGCTCAAGGGCTTCGATTGGGAAGAGGCCTGCCTGCTGACCCTCACTGCCGCCCTGCTCGCTCTGTTCCGTCGTTCCTTCTACCGCCCCAGCCGCTTGCTCGAGCTGCCATTCTCGCCGGTGTTTCTGGTGGCCAGCGCCTGCGTGGTCGGCGCATCGGTATGGCTGTTGCTGTTCGCCTATCAGGATGTGCCCTACAGCCATCAGCTGTGGTGGCAGTTCACCCTCGATGCCGACGCCCCACGTGGCCTGCGCGCCGCCATGGGCAGCGCCTTGCTGCTGGCGGCCGTGGCCCTGACCTGGCTATTGCGCACAGCA
The DNA here is from genome assembly GCF_900291015.1 of Pseudomonas persica. GTDB lineage: Bacteria > Pseudomonadota > Gammaproteobacteria > Pseudomonadales > Pseudomonadaceae > Aquipseudomonas. The sequence goes on along the minus strand of NZ_OLKL01000013.1, from coordinate 35,068 downwards.
CCGCCGGTAATCCACCTGCCCGACGAAGAAGAGCTGCAGCGCGCCAACCGTATCCTGCTGGCGTCCGACCAGCCCGATGGCGGCCTGGCCCTGACCGGCGACAAGGCGCTGCTGTTCCATCCTCGCGACAACGCCTTCCTCATGTATGCCCGTCGCGGCCGCAGCCTGGTGGCCCTGTACGACCCGATCGGCCCGGCCCAGGAGCGTGCCGAGATGATCTGGCAGTTCCGCGACCTGTGCGACCTGCACCATGCCCGCCCGGTGTTCTACCAGGTGCGCGCCGAGAACCTGCCGTTCTACATGGACATCGGCCTGACCGCGCTGAAGCTGGGCGAAGAAGCCCGGGTCGACTTGCGCCGCTTCGACCTCGAAGCCAAGGGCAAGGAGATGAAGGACCTGCGCTACACTTGGAACCGTGGCGGCCGTGATGGTTTGAGCCTGGAAATCCACGAACCCGGCCATGCCCCGCTGGCAGAGCTGAAGGAAATTTCCGATGCCTGGCTCGGCGGCAAGAACGTGCGCGAGAAAGGCTTCTCGCTGGGGCGCTTCAGCCCTGAATACCTGCAGCACTTCCGTATTGCCCTGATCCGCTTCCAGGGCCGCCCGGTGGCTTTCGCCAACCTGCTGGAAACCCATGGCAACGAACTGGCCAGCCTCGACCTGATGCGGGCGCACCCCGAGGCCCCGAAGCTGACCATGGAATTCATGATGATCGGCCTGATCCTGCATTACAAAAGCCATGACTACGCCCGCTTCAGCCTGGGCATGGTGCCGCTTTCCGGCCTGCAGCCGCGGCGTGGCGCGCCCTTGACCCAGCGCCTGGGCTCGATGGTGTTCCGCCGTGGCGAGCAGTTGTACAACTTCCAGGGGCTTCGACGCTTCAAGGACAAATTCCAACCGGACTGGGAACCCCGCTACATGGCCGTGCCGGCCGGGCTCGACCCGCTGGTGGCACTGGCCGACACCGCCGCCCTGATCGCAGGCGGCCTGACTGGATTGGTGAAACGTTGATGACCCGACGCTTTTGGCTGTACCTGCTGGTTCCCCTGCTGTTGGCTGCCCTGGGAGGTGCGCTGGCATTCTGGCTGTGGACGCGCCCGGCCCCGGAGGCGCGCCTGGAGCAACTGAGCGTCAATGACACCCGCATCACCCGCGTGACCCCAGGCGTGCACCCCAAGGCCCGGGTGGTCATCGGTGTGCCCCAGGACCAGGCGCTGACCGACAGGCAGCTGCTGGATCTGGCCCAGGCCGGTGAAGCGCAACTGGTGCAGGTGATCCTGCCGCCCAACGACTGCAGCAAGCAGCAACAGGCTCTGGACCAGGCTCTGGGTCAGTTGCCGGAGAAGCCGACTCTGGTCGCCGGTATCGGCCCTGGCGCCGCCCAGGCCTGGCGCTGGCTGGCCAGCCAGAACAACGACAAGGCGCGGGCGATTTCCGTGGACTTCAGCCTGGAACAACCCGGCTGCCAGGTCCCGCTGCCAAAATCTGCCGCCCATGGCCACTGGAACGTTGCCTGGAACGACAACCCGGATGACGCCAGCGCCGCCTTCGTGCGCGATCAGGCCAATGCCGAAACCAGCATCAGCGACTACGACATCCACCTGCCACAAGTGCTCAAGGCCCAGCTGACCCAGGCCTTGGTCGGCCACGACGGTAACGCCTTGGCCATCCCGGTGGTCGAGGTGCCAGCCGGGCAGACCACCGACACGGTCACCCTGTTCCTTTCCGGTGATGGCGGCTGGCGTGACCTGGACCGTGACGTGGCCGGGGAAATGGCCAAGCTGGGCTACCCGGTGGTGGGTATCGACACACTGCGCTACTACTGGCAGCACAAAACCCCGGAACAAAGCGCCGCCGACCTGTCCGAGCTGATGCAGCACTACCGGCAGAAGTGGGGCACCAAGCGCTTCGTGCTGACCGGCTATTCGTTCGGTGCCGACGTGCTGCCGGCGATTTACAACCGCCTGCCGGCCGAGGACCAGCAGCGTATCGACGCGGTGATGCTGCTGGCCTTTGCCCGCAGCGGCAGCTTCGAGATCGAAGTCGAGGGCTGGCTGGGCAAGGAAGGTCAGGAAGCGCCAACCGGGCCGGAAATGGCCAAGCTACCGGCGTCCAAGGTGGTGTGCGTGTACGGTGTGGAGGAGACCGACGAGAGCGGGTGCACCGACAAGACTGCGGTGGGTGAACGCCTGAAGCTGCCGGGGGGGCACCACTTCGACGAAAACTACCCGGCGCTGGCCAAGCGCTTGATTGGCGAGATCGAGACGCGCCAGGGCAAGTCCAGGGTGGCTGAACAGAACTGACAATGATTGGGGCCGCTTTGCGGCCCAGTAAAGCCTGCAGCAACCTTAACTGACCGGCATTAGGGTGAACCTGCTTCCACAGAGGGAGGAGTGCGGCCTGAAGACCTGCTTCGCCCCTCAGATCTCGACCTGGGTCCCCAGCTCGATTACCCGGTTCAGCGGCAGGTTGAAGAAGCGCAGGTTACCGTTGGCATTCTTCAACAGGAACGCAAACAGGTTGCCCCGCCAGCGCGACATCCCCTCCAGGCGTGACGCGATCACGGTCTCGCGACTGAGGAAGTAGGTGGTGCGCATCGGGCTGAAGTCCAGGTCGTCCAGGTGGCACAGCTTCAACGCCGCCGGCACGTCCGGTTCGTCCATGAAGCCGAAGTGCAGCAACACGCGGAAGAACCCCTCGCCATAGGCCTCCACTTCAAAGCGCTCCTGCTCCGGCACCCGTGGCCGGTCCTCGCTGACTACCGTCAACAGCACCACCTGGCGGTGCAGCACCTGGTTGTGCAGCATGTTGTGCAACAGCGCATGGGGCACCGCATCGGAGCGCGCCGTGAGGAACACCGCCGTGCCTTCGACCCGGTGCGGCGGCTGAATGCGTATGCTGCTGATGAACAGCTGCAGCGGCAGCGCGCCTTCGTCGATTCGCTCCATCAGGATCTGCTTGCCGCGCTTCCAGGTGCTCATCAACAGGTACAGCACGCCCCCCGCCAACACCGGGAAGGCACCGCCCTGGGCGATCTTCGGCACGTTGGCGGCAAAGAACAGCCCGTCAACCAACAGGAAACCCAGCAGAATCGGTACTGCCAGCACGGGCGGCCATTTCCACAGCAGCAGCATCACCGCCGCAACCAGAATGGTGGTCATCAGCATGGTACCGGTCACCGCCACGCCGTAGGCCGCCGCAAGGGCGCCGGACGACTCGAAACCGACCACCAGCAGTACCACGCCGACCATCAGCGCCCAGTTGATTGCGCCGATGTAGATCTGCCCCTGTTCGTCGCTGGAGGTGTGCTGGATCTGCATGCGTGGAATGTAGCCCAGCTGGATGGCCTGGCGGGTCAGGGAGAACGCCCCCGAGATCACCGCCTGCGAAGCGATCACCGTGGCCATGGTAGCCAAGCCGACCATCGGCAGCAGCGCCCAGCCCGGCGCCAGCAGGTAAAACGGGTTACGTGCCGCCTCGGGGTTTTGCAGCAGTAACGCGCCCTGGCCAAAGTAGTTGAGCACCAGCGCTGGCAGCACCAGGGCAAACCAGGCCCGGGCGATCGGCTTGCGGCCAAAGTGGCCCATGTCGGCGTACAACGCCTCGGCACCGGTCAGCGCCAGCACCACCGCACCGAGAATGGCAACGCCCATGCCGGGGTGAACCACGAAGAAGTTCACCGCCCAGACCGGGTTGAATGCCTTGAGCACTTCCGGGCTCTGCGAGATGCCATGCACCCCCAGCGCGCCCAGCGCCACGAACCAGCTGACCATGATCGGGCCGAACAGCTTGCCGATCTTCTCGGTGCCGTGCTTCTGCACCAGGAACAGCGCCACCAGTATCACCAGCGAAATCGGCACCACCCAGTGGTCGATGCCGGCAAAGGCCAGGCCCATGCCCTCCACCGCCGACAGCACCGACACCGCCGGGGTGATCATGCTGTCGCCATAGAACAGCGAAGCGCCAATCAAGCCGCACACCACCATCAACGTACGCAGCCGCGGGTAGGCCGCCGTGGCCCGCCGCGCCAGTGCGGTCAGCGCCATGGTGCCGCCCTCGCCCTGGTTGTCGGCGCGCAGGATGAACACCACGTACTTGAACGACACCACCCACAGCAGCGACCACAGGATCAGTGACAGGATCCCCAGCACGCCATCATGGTTGACCGGCACGCCATACCCGCCGCTAAAGACTTCCTTGAGGGTATACAGCGGGCTGGTACCGATATCGCCATAAACCACCCCGACCGCCGCCACGAGCAGGCTCAGCGACCGCGTCGCCTCCTGCTTCCCCTCGTGCCCGCCCTCGGCGTGACTGCTTGCCTGAACCATCGACCACTCCCGCAGACGGCCTTGCAAGGCCAGTAGAATTACCCATGCGCCAGGGGATACTGATACCCCCAACGCAATGGCGCGAAGCATAGCGCAGCGTTCGTCGTATTTCTGCTGGTCAAGCGATCCCGCGCTCGCTAGAATTGCGCACTTTTTGATCAGAGGCGCCAAAAGCGCCCGTCAAGATCGCCCCCGATTCCGGTCGGGCGACCTGCATTCAATACCGAGGTTAGTCATGTCCACCACGCCCGCCACCCCCAAGGTTGGTTTCGTAAGCCTGGGTTGCCCAAAAGCCCTGGTCGATTCCGAGCGCATCCTGACCCAGCTGCGCATGGAAGGCTATGAAGTCGTGCCCACCTACGAGGACGCCGACGTGGTGGTGGTCAACACCTGCGGCTTCATCGACAGTGCCAAGGCCGAATCGCTGGAAGTGATCGGCGAAGCGATCAAGGAAAACGGCAAGGTCATCGTCACCGGCTGCATGGGTGTCGAGGAAGGCAGCATCCGTGACGTGCACCCGAGCGTGCTGTCGGTCACCGGCCCGCAGCAGTACGAGCAGGTGGTCAACGCCGTGCACGAAGTAGTGCCGCCACGCCAGGACCACAACCCGCTGATCGACCTGGTGCCGCCGCAGGGCGTCAAACTGACCCCGCGCCACTATGCCTACCTGAAGATTTCCGAAGGCTGCAACCACAGTTGCAGCTTCTGCATCATCCCGTCGATGCGCGGCAAGCTGGTCAGCCGCCCGGTCGGCGAAGTGCTGAGTGAGGCCGAGCGCCTGGTCAAGGCCGGGGTCAAGGAGATCCTGGTGATTTCCCAGGACACCAGCGCCTACGGCGTCGACGTCAAGTACAAGACCGACTTCTGGAACGGTCGCCCGGTCAAGACCCGCATGCTCGAGCTTTGCGAAGCCCTCAGCAGCCTGGGCGCCTGGGTCCGCCTGCACTACGTGTACCCGTACCCGAACGTCGACGACGTGATCCCGCTGATGGCCGCCGGCAAGATCCTGCCGTACCTGGACATCCCGTTCCAGCACGCCAGCCCGAAAGTGCTCAAGGCCATGAAGCGCCCGGCCTTCGAAGACCGCACCCTGGCGCGCATCAAGAACTGGCGCGAGCAGTGCCCGGAGCTGGTGATTCGTTCCACCTTCATCGTCGGCTTCCCGGGCGAGACCGAGGAAGACTTCCAGTACCTGCTGGACTGGCTGACAGAAGCCCAGCTGGACCGCGTTGGCTGCTTCCAGTACTCGCCGGTGGAAGGCGCCCCGGCCAACGACCTGGGCCTGGAAGAAGTGCCGGACGACGTCAAGCAGGACCGCTGGGACCGCTTCATGGCCCACCAGCAGGCCATCAGCGCCGCCCGCCTGCAACTGCGCATCGGCAAGGAAATCGACGTGCTGATCGATGAAGTGGAAGAGCAAGGTTCGGTAGGCCGCAGCTTCTTCGATGCCCCGGAGATCGACGGCAGCGTGTTCATCGATGGCGACCATGGCTTCAAGCCGGGTGACAAGGTGCGTTGCCGCGTGGTGGATGCCGACGAATACGACATGTGGGCTGAACCCGTCTGACGTAGCTGGAACCTGAAAAACCCCTGCCCCGGTATTCCCCGCAAGGAACTGCTGGTGCAGGGGTTTTTTCGTCAGAACGCATGAAACAGCATCAGGCCACCCTCTGCATCCGGGCTGGCATCCGAGAAGCCTTTGACTGCGTAGAGTTGCACCTTCCACTGCTGGTTGAGCTTGTGTGTCAGGAACAGGGTAAGTTCCTTGATCTGCGCGCCCGTCGAGACGACTTTCTGCCGCCAGTCGTAGGAGGCGCCCGCCGAAGTGCCAGCAGCCACGGGCATGGCGAAGCCGACACTGGCAAATATCGGGTCGTCGAAATCGCTGTCGGGCGGGTCGCCGAACTTCTTCCAGCCCAGGGTCGCGAAGCCGGTCACTGGGCCAAACGCCTTGGCAATGTCGACCTGGCCGGTGTAGTCGTATTCACCAGTGCCCAGGCACTGGTCCTCATCGGCAGTGGGGAATTTGACCTTGCCGATCAGGTCTACCATCAGGCCGCCGTCACTGCCATCGAGCAGGGCATAACCGGCGCTGGCAACCGTGTCTCCCAACCCGCTTTCCACATCCCGGCAGCCACCGGGCAAGGGGTCACCATTCGGGCCCACCTCAGGGTTGGTGATACGTAGCCAGGGCACGGTGACCTTGTAGGTCATGGGGCCGGTTTCATACTTGCCGACCACGGGGACGTACCAGATTTCCGAGGTGGTCCCCGTGCCATAGTCGCCACTTGAATAGTCCATGCCTATGGCGGCGCTGAAAGTATCGCCCAGGACCGACGCGCTGGTGCATGACAGCAGGCAGGCGAAAAGAGGGAGCATGGGTCTCATCTGCACCTCGGTACTCCGTCGGGAAGCGTGATCGCACTTACCCAGCCTAGTTGCCTAATGCCCGGATCGCTCTGGATGCTCCACTTTTTCGGCTTTCTCTAGCGTCTCGGGCCTTTCGACCTTTTCGACCTTTTCGACCTTTTCGACCTTTTCGACCTTTTCGACTTTCTCGACTTTCTCGGGCTTTTCGATCTTCTCGACTTTCTCGGGCTTCTCCGCCTTCTCGACTTTTTCTACCTTCTCCACCTTCTCGACTTTTTCAACCTTTCCCCCCCTTTCAAGTTCGATCTTCTCTACCCGACCAGAGCTCCCCCTAGTGCTGCTCTCGGGCTGCTCCACGGTGTCGACATGTTCTGACTTCCCAGACTTGTCCAGGCTTTCAGTACTGTCACGACCACTGGAATCGTCAACGCCGCCGTGCCCGCTGTGATCATCACTGCTTTCAATGCGAACGCTGGTCGCACCGCGCCCGCCATGCCCGCTATTGCTGGAGCTGGAGCCTTCCGAGTCACTCGTGCCGTGCTCGCTACCGTGCCCCGAATGCTCTCTGTCCGGGTTGTCGGCACGGTTGTCATGGAACTCCACGCGGGTTGCCCGCAGCTCGTGCTTGCCAGTGAACACCCCACTCACCCGCACACGTTGATCGAGCGCCAATGCCGCGGGCTGCTTGCCGACGATCACGGTGCCCTGCCCCAGCGTCACCTTGATGCCTGCGACCACCAGCTGTTGAGCATGGCTGCGCTGTACCAGCCCCTCGATCACCGCCGTCTGCACACGGCCAGCAAAAGGCAGGCTCGGGTCTGGGCGGGTTTGCGCCACTTCCAGCTGACGCCCGGTCCACTGCCCACGCACCAGCACCTCCCGCGCGGGGGCCACACGGGTTCCCAGCTTCAGCCCCTGGAGGCTGCCGGTACGATCAACCGCACCGATGGCACTGGCTTCCCTGAGCCCCGGCGCCCGTTCGATACGGCTGGCTACCACTTCGCCCCTGGCATCGCGCAGGCCACTGACCCTGACCGGTTCGCCCGGGCGCAGCCCTTCAGCCACCCGCGCCCCTGCGGCAAGGCGCACAGGTTGGCCCATGACCCGCAGGGGTGCCGAAGCATTGGGCAGTGCCGTCAGCGGCCCTTCGTAAACGTTGAGGATGGCGATGCGCCCAGCTTGCAGGCCGCGTTTGCTGGCAAATGCCTCCACCGCGACAACCTGCCCGATTGCCAGGTGAGCGCTACTGGCAGGCGCACCGTTCTCACTCACCGGAACGTCTTTGCCAAAGTGCACTTCCAGGCCATTGACGCAGATCGAGGCAAACCCGGTAATGGTGCCGACGATGCCCGTGCCACCGGTGCCGCCCGGGCGCAGGATCGGCGCGCCGGTACCGCCTGCCCCGCCGTGATCGATAAAGGTGCCGTCCACACCGTCGGCCACCGCACCGGTCCCGCCTGTGCCGCCGGGACGCTGCGGCAGCGGCGCACCGGTACCACCCACACCACCGTTGTCACTGCGTACTCCGGTACCGCCGACACCGCCCGTCCTGGCCCCGGTACCACCAATACCGCCTGGAAACTGCAAGCCCGCTGCCCCCGCCATACCCACTTCGTCACGGCTGACACACACCGGTGCTGCGGCCACCTCGGCAGGCGCCACCAGGTTCAGCCCGAAACCCAGGGCCAGCGTGACGACACTGAGGCAGCGCGCGAGGAAAGTCATGGGTCTGGTGTCTTCGATAAATCGGGGTCAGTGGTTTCAGTGTAGAAATAAAGCCCGACAGTGATGCGCTGACGTTGCTCGGCGCTGGGCACATCGGCATCTTCCAGGTCTGATGCAAGCCGACTGAAGGCAAGCAGTGTTTGCATGCCATCCTTGTCCACCGCTTCACGCAGGTGGTTGACGCTGGCCGGGCTCAAGGCATCGTAGTGCACACTGCGTTCAAAGAACGGCTGGCCTTCTCCACTCAGGTTGTGCACTGCTGCGCAGGCATGGTCATGCAGGTTGTGGCCAAAGTACGCGGCCTTTTCATCGAAGCCCTTCTGCGGCACGAATGCCTGGGCCTCCAGGTGGACACAGTCCTGCTCGTCGAGCCGGACGATGCCCAGGCGCAACCACTCATCCAGCACTACCCGCCCGCGAATGTCGGTGCTGATCTTCGCCACCAGGGCATCGAAAGAGCAATCGCCGCCGACACTCGCCAGGCGCGGCAACGGCAGCGCCTGGCCAGGCTCCGAGCAGAACGGCTTGCCAGTGGTCCACATATTGACCAACTGTGCACCTAACGTAATGTTTTCCGGCAGCGCCGCGAGCGACGTGCCACCCTCGCTACGCAACCGCCGGACATCCTTGCGATGCACGCCTGTGAGCAGGCTGATGCGGCTGTCGGTCGGCACCGTGCCATCCAGGCGAAACTCGCGATGGGCCACATCGACGAACACTTCCTTGAGCAAGTCGGCGAACATCGTATAGGTGACCCCTTTACGCAGCATCAGGCGCACCAGAGGACGCATGACACGCCGCAGTGCGCTTAACATCGAAGGGGGGATGGTAGGCGGTTGCATTGCGCGCATTCCTTGACAGATGAACCCAGTATACGACGCGGGAAAACATCCCACACCAACCGTGACCCTATCCCGGACGAGATGAGGGATAGTCGTCAGCGCTCATTGCATTCACCTTGAGTGGGGCTGCCGCGAACCTGGCCTCATGCAGGCCCGCCCCCAGGGGACGCTGCATGAGACCGTTCAGAGCCAGTCAGCTCCGGCTGTTGTCATCACCCGGTTCGCCTGCGGCATGCTCACCGCGGTCATCACCCGGTTCGCCACCCATATGGTCGCCACGATCATCACCAGGTTCACCACCAACGTGATTGCCGTGGTCATCGCCAGGCTCACCGCCAACATGATTGCCATGATCGTCCCCGGGCTCACCGCCAACGTGATTGCCATGATCGTCACCGGGCTCACCGCCAACGTGATGACCGTGATCGTCCCCAGGCTCACCGCCAACGTGATTGCCATGATCATCACCCGCTTCAGCGTGGTTACCGCTGCGCCCAGAGTTTGAGGGACCGTCATGGCCGCGACCACTGTTGCCGGCATGGCCATCTCCATCACCGTGGCCGCCGTGGCCGCCGCCTTCACCACCATGGCCACCGCCGCCGTGGCCGCCACCGCCACCACCGTGACCACCACCGCCGCCGCCGTGACCACCGCCACCACCACCGTGACCACCGCCGTGACCACCGCCGCCACCACCGTGACCACCACCGCCACCGCCGCCACCGCCATCCTTGGCGTAGGCGCTGGAGCCATTGGATATCGAATCAGGGATCAGAACGATGGAAGTCGACAGCACGCCAGCAACGGCAGCCGCCAATAGCGCCTTTTTGAACAGCATATGAATGTGCATATTTCGTCTCCAGGTCGTCGCCATGAGAAACGCCAAATCAAGCCGGAAATTCTGTGTTCAGTTTTTGCTTCTTATTGCGTGGGATTTTTTCCCACGTAAAAGTAATAGACCTCTCCCCCCCAAGGTTCAAGTACCGCGCGGTAAAGCCGACCGGTGGTTGGCCTGCTATGTTTGCCGTATCGTCATGGAGGAACACCGGCATGCTTTCAGTACTGACGCTGCAAACCCCGCGCTTGAGTGACTACGGCGAACTGGTACAGGTGTGGGAGGACTCGGTACGCGCCACCCACGACTTTCTGCCGGATGGCTACATCGTCTTGCTGCGCGAACAGGTGCTGCGTCGCTACCTCGACGCAGTGATGCTGATCTGCTGCAAGGACCGCCAACGCATCTGCGGCTTCGCCGGAGTAGCCAACGGGCGGGTGGACATGCTGTTCGTCGCACCTGCCTACCGGGGCAAAGGGGTTGGCAAGCGCCTGCTGCACTATGCGATCGACGAGCTGAATGCCGAGCGCCTGGATGTCAATGAACAGAACCCGCAAGCCTTGGGCTTCTACCTGCATGAAGGCTTCGAGGTGATCGGCCGTTCGGAAACCGACGGCCTGGGGCAGCCCTACCCGTTGCTGCACATGCGCCTGCGCAAAACGGCGTAAATGACACAGATTCCCAGCCCCTCTGCCGCGCGGGCAGGTACAATGCAGGTCTTTCCCTGCCTTTGCGAATTGCCGTCATGTCCGAACCCGTCCGTCTGTCCAAACGCCTTATCGAGCAGCTTGGTTGCTCCCGCCGTGAGGCCGAGCTTTATATCGAAGGCGGCTGGGTCACGGTCGATGGCGTGGTGGTCGAGCAGCCGCAGTTCAAGGTCGAGCAGCAGCGCGTCGAACTGCTGCCGGGGGCCCGCGCCGAAACGCTGGAACCGGTAACCCTGCTGCTGAACCAGCCGGCCAGCGTGGACAGCGAAACCGCCCGCGCCAGCATTAACATGGGCACCCTCAGCGAGGCCCACCGCGAAGGTGCGCGCGCCCTGCACGGGCATTTTACCCGGCAGGCCTGTGTGGCGCCGCTGGAACGCGGTGCCAGCGGCCTGCAGGTATTCACCCAGGACTGGCGGGTAACCCGCAAGATCCACGCCGACCTGCGCCGCCTGGAACAGGAATTCATCGTTGAAGTGCGCGGCGAGACCACGCCACAGGCGCTGGAGCGCCTGGCACGCGGTGCCACCCGCAATGACCGCGAGCTGCCCAGGACCAAAGCCAGCTGGCAGAACGAAACCCACCTGCGCATGGTCCTGAAAAACCCGCAGCCAGGGCAGATTGCCGAACTGTGCGCCTACCTGCGTCTGGAGCTGCTAGGCATGCGCCGCATTCGCCTGGGTGGCGTGTCGATGGGCAAGCTGCCACTGGGCCAATGGCGTTACCTGGCCACTACCGAACGTTTCTAAGCAATACGCCGCGCCCACAGGCACGGCACCTGAACAGGATTCTGCAGCAATGAACCACAACGACGTCCTGCGCAGCCTGCGCTACATGCTCAAGGTGAATGACGCCAAGATGGCCGAGATCATCGGGCTATCCGGCCTCGACGTGCATCCCCTGGTGCTGGCCACCTACCTGAAGAAGGAAGACGAGGAAGGCTTCGTGCGTTGCCCGGAACGGGTCATGGCGCACTTTCTCGACGGCCTGGTGATCCACCGCCGCGGCAAGGATGACAGCCGCCCGCCGCAGCCGATCGAGCTGCCGGTGACCAACAACCTCATCCTCAAGAAATTGCGGGTGGCCTTCGAGCTCAAGGAAGACGACCTGCATGTGATCCTCAAGTCGGTCGACTTCCCGGTCAGCAAGCCCGAGCTCAGCGCGCTGTTCCGCAAGGCCGGCCACGACAACTACCGCCCGTGCGGCGACCAGTTGCTGCGCAACTTCCTCAAGGGCCTGACCCTGCGTGTGCGCGGCTGAGCGGCCATGCAGCATACGGTTACTCCGGTCGGCATCATCCACTCCTGTTTCAAGGAGAAGTTCGCCATCCCGCGCCAGCCGCAACTGGCCCCCGCCGCGCGCGGTGTGCTCGAACTGCTGCCACCGTTCGACCAGGGTGATGCGGTCGAGGGCCTGGAGCAGGTCAGCCATGTCTGGCTGCTGTTCCTGTTCCACCAGGCGCTGGAAGACAAACCGCGCCTGAAGGTGCGGCCACCGCGCCTGGGCGGCAACAAGAGCATGGGCGTGTTCGCCACCCGCGCCACTCACCGGCCCAATGGCATCGGCCAGTCGGTGGTGCGTCTGGAAGGCGTGGAGCCAGGGCGCCTGCTGCTGTCCGGGATCGACCTGCTCGATGGCACGCCAGTGCTGGACATCAAGCCGTATGTGCCATACGCCGATAGCATCGCTGGCGCCAGCAACCAGATGGCCAGCGAAGCGCCTGCTGCGATCGCCGTGCAGTGGGGCGACAACGCCCTGCCCCAGGCCCGCGAACATGCACTGCGCCTGGCTGAACCGTTGGTGGAACTGATCGAGCAATGCCTGGCGCAGGACCCACGGCCGGCCTACCAGGTGCCACCGGCAGAGCGGGTGTATGGGGTGAAGTTCTGGGATGTGCAGGTGCGCTGGCATTACCCGCAGCCGGAGGTGATCCGGGTGCTGGAGGTGGTGCAAGCCTGAAAACACAAAAATCACCGACAAAAAAGGCGACCCTTGAGTCGCCTTTTTCGTTTTACCGCAGCAGGCTCAGCGAGCCGGGCCTTCAGCCACGCCAAGGTCGTCGGTCGGGCGGGTATCGAGCAGCGGCGCACCACCGGAGGCCAGCTCCGATGCCAGCTTGTCGTTGTCCATTTCATTGACCCACTTGGCCACCACCACGGTGGCAACTGCGTTGCCCACCAGGTTGGTCAGGGCGCGGGCTTCGGACATGAAGCGGTCGATGCCGAGGATCAGCGCCAGGCCGGCAACCGGCAGGTGGCCTACGGCCGACAGGGTGGCAGCCAGGACGATGAAGCCCGAGCCGGTAACGCCGGCAGCACCTTTGGAAGCCACCAGCAGCACCAGCAGCAGGGTGATCTGATGAGTGATGTCCATGGTCGTGTCGGTGGCCTGGGCGATGAACACCGCAGCCATGGTCAGGTAGATCGAGGTACCGTCGAGGTTGAACGAGTAACCGGTCGGGATGACCAGGCCAACCACCGACTTCTTCGCCCCCAGGCGCTCCATCTTGGCCAGCATGCGTGGCAGGGCCGATTCCGAGGAGGAAGTACCCAGCACGATCAGCAGTTCTTCACGGATGTAGCGGATCAGCTTGAGGACACTGAAACCGTGGGCGCGGCAGATACCACCCAGCACCACCAGCACGAACAGCAGGCAGGTGATGTAGAAGCAGGCCATCAGGTAGCCCAGTTGTACCAGCGAGCCAACGCCGTACTGGCCGATGGTGAAGGCCATGGCACCGAAGGCACCGACCGGGGCGAGCTTCATGATCATGTTGATGATGTTGAACATGACGTGGGCGAAGCGGTCGATCATTTCCAGCACCGGCTTGCCGTAGCTGCCCAGGCGGTGCAGGGCGAAGCCGAACAGCACGGAGAACATCAACACTTGCAGGATGTCGCCGTTGGCGAAGGCGCCGACCACGGTGTTGGGGATGACGTTGAGCAGGAAGCCGACAGTGGTCTGCTGCGCGCCGGCGGCGGCGTAGGAAGCCACACTGCTGGCGTTCAGGGTGCTGACGTCGATGTGCATGCCAGCGCCCGGCTTGACCACGTTGACGACGACGAGGCCGATGATCAGGGCGATGGTGGAGACGATTTCAAAGTACAGCAGCGCGTAGCCACCGGTCTTGCCGACCGACTTCATGCTCTGCATGCCGGCGATGCCGCTGACCACGGTGCAGAAGATGATCGGGGCGATGACCATCTTGATCAGTTTGACGAAGCCGTCTCCCAAAGGTTTGAGGGCGACGCCCGTCTCCGGGTAGTAGTGGCCGAGCAGGATACCGATGGTGATGGCGACCAACACCTGGACATACAGGGATTTGTACAGCGGCTGACGTGTCGTCATGGCTAAATTTCCTCAAGTGTGCCGGTTCACCCTTCCCAGGGCGATGGGGCACCTGAATCGCTAACCCTCCTGCACTGGAGGGATTTGTCGTTGTGTTCGAGCTGCCTGGGCAGGCCTCTGCGAGGATCAATAGCAAGGGTGGTGCCAAAATGCCCATGAAGGGTGCAAGGGCCGTATTTGCCTGGGATAAACGCCCAACGACAGGGCGCTTTGCCTGAGGAAGGCTGGCGGATTTCCGCCCGGTGGCGGGATTTGTACAGGAGCATTGGCGGGAATCCGCCCACCCTGGGTTGCCTGTGCCGGCCTCTTCGCGGGTAAACCCGCTCCCACAAGGCCCCCAGTACTCAGGACCTGTGCAGTCCCGGTGGGAGCGGGTTTACCCGCGAAAGGGCCGGCACAGGCGACAAATCACTCCAGGCTGAAGGTGATCCTGAACGCCGCACCGCCCAGCGGCGAATCCCCCAGGCTCAGTTCGGCGTCATAGCTGTCGACAATATCCTTGACCACCGCCAAGCCGATCCCCTGCCCCGGGTGCTGGCTGTCCAGCCGTTCACCCCGCTCAAGAATGCGCTCACGCTGGTCGGCCGGCACCCCAGGCCCATCGTCCTCGACGCACAAGGTCAGCTGCCCAGGCGCCTGCTCCAGGCTCACACGCACCTGGCCCAGGCTCAGGCGGTAGGCGTTCTCCAGCAGGTTGCCCAGCAGCTCCAGCAACGCCCCCTGCTCCATTGGCACCTGCGCCGAATCGGCCAGCTGCAGGGTCACGTTCACCCGCTTGTCCCGGTACACCTTGGCCAAAGTGCTGCACAGGCTGTCGAGCAACGGTCGCAGCAACACACTGTGGCGTACCAGGCCGCTCTTGCGCAGGCTGGCGCGTTGCAACTGGTAGTCGATCTGCTGGCTCATGCGCTCGATCTGGCTCTGCAGCACGCGCGCCTGGTCGCGCTCGCCGCTACGCTGCTGCAGGCTTTCGCCCACTCCCTGCAACACCGCCAGCGGCGTCTTCAGGCTGTGCGCCAGGTCATCGAGCGAATCGCGGTAGCGCTGGCGCTGCTCGCGCTCGCTGCGCAACAGACGGTTCAGCGAGCCGGTCAGGCGCAGCAGCTCACGCGGATGTTCGCGGCTCAGGCCATTGCGCACCCCCGACTCCACATCGTCCAGCTCACGGCTCAGCCGACGCAACGAACGCAGGCCCCAGGTCAGGCCGGCCCACAGTAGCACCAGCAACACCAGCAGGGCCGCGCCAAAGCCGAAGTAGAGCTTTTCGCGCAGGCCGTCGAGGGTGCGCTGGTATTCGCGCACCGGTTGCAGGGCAACGATGCTGTAGGCGGCGCTCTGGCCACCCAGCAGCTTGATCTCGACGTCATAGACGAAGAACTCTTCGCCATCGGCCTGCTGAATGCGGGCGAATTCGTTGCCGCGGCCGTCGTACCGCGGGCGGTAGTTGATGTTCTGCGCGGCGGTGGCCCGCGACTGCCAGACCAGCTTGCCGTCGCGGTCGAAGATATAGCCGAGCAGGCCGGTGTACGGCAGGTTGTAGCGCTCGTCCGGCAGCAGCGTCGGCATCTGCAACTGGCCGTGCTCGATGCGCGCAGCGGAAATCAGCGTGGTAACGTCCGAGGCCAGGCGTTGTTCAATCGACTCCTGCAAGGCCAGGCTGAAGGCTTTCTGCAAGGCCGGCAGCAGCGCCAGCATGAACAGCAGCGCCAGCACTGCAGCAGCCAGCATCAGGCGCACCCGCAGCGAGCGGATCATCGGCAGCGCTCGGTGAACAGGTAGCCCAGGCCGCGCACGGTGTCGATGGGTTTGAAGCCGCGCTCGCCCTCGAGCTTGCGCCGCAGGCGGCCGACCAGCACTTCGATGACATTGGGGTCGCGCTCCTCATCACCCGGGTACAGTTGCTCCATCAGGCGGTCCTTGGCCACCACCTGCTGGTGGTGGCGCATGAGGTATTCGAGGATGCGGTATTCGTAGGCGGTCAGGGCCAGGGGCTGCTCATCCAGCGTCGCCTGCTTGCGGTTGAGATCGAGCACCAGCGGGCCGGCGGCTATGGTCGACTGGGTGAAGCCGCTGGAGCGGCGCAACAGGGCATTCAGGCGTGCCTCGAGTTCTTCGAACTGGAACGGCTTGACCAGGTAGTCGTCGCCACCGGCGGCCAGGCCCTCGACCTTGTCCTGCCAGTTGCCGCGGGCGGTCAGGATGAGAATGGGGAAGGTCTTGTCCTGGCTGCGCAGGCGCGTGATCAGTTCCAGGCCGCTGATGCCGGGCAGGCCCAGGTCAATGATGGCCAGGTCGAAGTGGTACTGCCCGGCCTGGTACAGCGCCTCCTCGGCATCGGCGACGGCCTCGACCACATGGCCGCTTTCGCCCAGGCGGGTGTAGAGGTGATGGCGAAGCAGGGCTTCGTCCTCGACCACCAGCAGTTTCATGTGCAGCTCCTTGTCTGTATTGCCTGTACCGGCCCTTTCGCGGGGAAACCCGCTCCCACAGGGATCGCACAGTTCTTTGAACCTGTGCAGTACCTGTGGGAGCGGGTTTCCCCGCGAAAGGGCCGGTACAGGATAACCCGGCTCGCCCGTCAGAACTTGTAGCTTGCAGCCAGGTAGGTCTGGGCACTGCTGGTCAGGCGCAAGGTGCCATCCTTCGGCCCGCCGTGCGCACCCACTTCGGTGGCGGCATTGCTGCGCAGGTAACGGTAGCCCAGTTCCACCGAAGCCTTGTCGGTGATGTCCTGGATCACGCCGGCCTGCAGGCCATACGCGTAACCGTAGTCGGTATCCCGGCTGGCACCCGGCGAGTCCTGGGTCAGCTTGGTCACGCCCAGGCTGCCGCCGCCAAACAGCTTGGTGGTATCACCCACCGGCAGGAACAGGTCGTAACTGCCCAGCAGGTTTTCCTGGCGCAACTTCAGGCCGCTGTGGTCGCCCGAGACATTGTCGTAAGTCATGTAGTAGCGGCCCTGGTCATTGATCTTGCCCACGCGCAGGCCCCAGGTGTCGTCCTTGCCGATGATGCCGTCGGCGTTCAGGTGGTCGGTGTTGCGCTGCAGCAGGCCGGACTTGCGAACCTTGTCGCTGGTCTGGCCGTAGGTCAGGCTGGCGAAGTTGTCGTCAGCGGCCTGGGCAGTGGTGATGCCGGCGGCGCAGACGGCCATGGCAGCAAGCAGGGTGTTGAAGGTTTTCATGGCTGGATACTCCTGTTGGGTGCGCTGTTTCGGTCTGGAAGCTAGAGTAAGCAGAGCACCCTGAACCGCGACTGAACTCTGGCTGAACCCCGGCTGAACGAACCGTTTGCAGAACAAGGAGTAGTGACCATGCGCGCCCTGCTGGCCTTGACCCTGATATGCAGCGCCGCCCTCGCCCAAGCGGCGGTACAAACCCGAGAAATTCCCTACCAGGACGCCGATGGCAAGCGCCTGGTCGGCTACTACGCCTATGACGACGCCATCGAAGGCAAGCGCCCCGGTATTGTCGTGGTGCATGAGTGGTGGGGGCTGAACGACTACGCCAAGCGCCGCGCCCGCGAGCTTGCGGCGCTGGGCTACAACGCCCTGGCCATCGACATGTATGGCGACGGCAAGCACACCGAACACCCTGCCGATGCCCAGACGTTCATGGCAGAGGCGATGAAGGACCCCAAAGCGGCTGCACGGCGCTTCGATGCTGGCCTCGAACTGCTGAAACTGCAGCCGAACACCAACAAGCATCAGCTGGGCGCTGTCGGCTACTGCTTCGGCGGCAAGGTAGTGCTGGATGCCGCACGCCGGGGTGAAAAACTGGACGGTGTGGTGAGCTTCCATGGCGCGCTGGCCACCCAGACCCCGGCCAGGCCCGGCGTGGTGCGCGCGGATATTCTGGTCGAGCACGGCACAGCGGACAGCATGGTTACCCCGCAGCAGGTGGAGGCGTTCAAGGCCGAGATGGATGCGGCCAAGGTCAACTATGAGTTTGTCAGTATCGAAGGGGCCAAGCATGGGTTTAGCAACCCGGATGCAGACCGCCTGAGCCATGGCGAGCACGGCGGGCCGGATATCGGCTACAACAAGGCGGCAGATGAAAGCTCCTGGGCGGATATGCAGGCGTTCTTCAAGAAGGTATTCAAGTAAGAACGCCGGGGCTGCTTTGCAGCCCCCTGCGATCCGACCTCCCACACCACCGCCGTGGCTGGCACAATAGCCCCCATGAACACACTCCCCGCCTGCTGCGCCCCGCTCCGGCACCACTGGCCCCTGCCCCGCCCACTGCCTGGCGCGGTACTGGTCAGTTGCGCCTTCGACCCCGCCCGCCTGGCACCCGACGACTTCCAGCGCGCTGGCGTCAAGCCAGGCGCCAGCCTGCAGCGCTCGGTGGCCAAGCGCCAGGCCGAGTATCTGGCCGGCCGGGTATGCGCCCGCGCCGCGCTGCTGCGCCTGGACGGCCGTGACTACGTGCCCGGCACCCACGAAGACCGCTCGCCCATCTGGCCCGCGGGTATCCACGGCTCGATCACCCACGGCAAAGGCTGGGCCGCTGCCGTGGTCGCCGCCGAGGGCAGTTGCCAGGGCCTGGGCCTGGATCAGGAGGCGCTGCTGGATGACCAACGTGCCGAACGGCTGATGGGCGAAATTCTCACCCCCCCCGAACTCGAGCGCCTGGACCGCCGCCAGCTCGGCCTTGCAGTCACCCTGACCTTCTCACTGAAGGAAAGCCTGTTCAAGACCCTTTACCCGCTGACCCGCCAGCGCTTCTACTTCGAACACGCCGAAGTGCTGGACTGGTCCGCCGAAGGCCTGGCCCGCCTGCGCCTGCTCACCGACCTGTCGCCGCAGTGGCAGCATGGCGCCGAACTGCAGGGCCAGTTCTGCCTGCAGGACGGCCACCTGCTCAGTCTGGTCAGCGTCTGACCGTCACAACGGTGCCTGCTGCCGTGGCCAGTTCAGGCTGAAGCAGGCACCGCCCAGCGCGGCGCTGCGCCCCACCGTGGCCCGGCCCGCGTGCCAGTAGATGATCCGCCGCACGATCGACAGGCCCAGGCCATGCCCGCCCGAGGCGCGGGTACGGCTGTCGTCGAGGCGGGTGAACGGTGTGAAGATACGGTCCCAGACGCCCTCGGGGATCCCCGGGCCATCATCCTCCACATCGATGCGGCAGCGTTGCTGCCCCAACTGGTAGCTCAGGCGCACCTCAGCCTCGGCATGGCGCATGGCGTTGCCCACCAGGTTCTGCAGGGCCCGGTGCAGGTAACGCGGCTCGGCCTCGACCCAGGCGCCTTCGGCACCGGCGCCCTGGCATTCACCGCGCACCACCCGGACCTCGGCACGCAGCGGCGCCAGCTCTTCGATCACCCGGTCGAGCAAGGCATCCAGGTCGACCCGCTCGAACTTCAGCGCCGGTGCGCCCTGCTCCAGGCGGGCGTAGGTGAGCATCTCGTCGACCAACTTGTCGAGGTCCTGGATATCGCCGTCCATGCCCGCCAGGTGCTTGGCCCGGGCCTGCTCGGTGGGGGCACTTTCGATCATCTCCAGGCCAAAGCGCAGGCGTGCCACTGGCGTGCGCAGCTCGTGGGAAACCGCCCGCACCAGCTCGCGCTGCATGGTCAGCGAGCGCTGCAGGTGCTCGGCCATGCCGTTGAAGGCTTCCGCCAGGCGCCCTACCGAGTCGGCGTCGTCGGTTGGCACGCGGGTGTCCAGGCTGCCCTGGGCGATGCGCGTGGCGGCGATCTCCAGGCCCGACACGCGCCGCTCCAGCTGGCGCACCAGCAGGTAGACCACCAGGCCGATCAGGCACAGGCCGAGAAAGGCGATCAGGATCAGCAACTGTGGCGGATGCGGGTTGAGCTGGTACAGCGGGCCGATTTCCAGCACCCAGGGCGAGCCAGCCAGCCCGGCGAACACGCGGATCGAGTCTCCATCCTTGCCCAGGGCCATGACCGTGTCGCCCTCCTCGACCCGGCGCCGCTGGTCATCGTCCAGGCTCACCCGCTCGATGCGCTGCAGGGCCACGCCAAAGCCGAAGCCCTTTTCTTTCGTGATCTGGGCCAGGCGCTGCTGCTGTTCGGTTACCGGGTAGCGCACCAGTTCGTCGGCCAACAGGTAGAGGGTCGCCCGTGCCAGTTGCTCGCTGATCTGCTTGATCTGCGCTACCAGCATCAGGTCTTCCTGGCCGACCTTGCGCAGCACCTGGGCCGCATGCGGGCCGGTCTTCTCGACCACCACCAGGCCGCGGTACAGGCGCGCCCGCTGGCCACCATCGAGGGTGTGCGCGGTCATTGGCTGCAGCGCCAACGGCACGCCGAGCAGGCGCTCCCAGATCAGCAGCGAGCGCTTGCGCTCGGTATCGTTCTGCAGCGCAAGGTTGTCGGCCATCAGGCTGAAAGTACCCTGGGCCAGGCCCTCGCGGTGCTGGGCGGCACGCACCTCGTTGACCAGATGCAGACTGAGCCCCCCGAGCAGGGCCACCAGCACCAGCACGGCCAACATGCCGCCATAGATGCGCAGGAAGATAGAGTTGTTCATGGGGCCTCGCCGACGAACAGGTAGCCCTTGCTGCGCAGCGTCTTGATCAGCCTTGGCTGGAGCGGGTCGTCGCCGATCTTGGGGCGGATCTTGGAGATGCGTATATCGATGGAGCGGTCCTGGCCGTCGTAGCCGACGCCACGTAGCGCAGTGAAAATCTGCTCGCGCGTCAGCACCCGGCCGGCGTTGCTGGCCAGTAGCCAGAGCAGGTCGAATTCGGCGCCGGTCAGCTCGATCAGTTGCTCACCCAGACGCGCCTCGCGCAAGCGGTTGTCGATGCGCAGCGCACCGAAGGCCAGGTCCTGGCGCTTACTGTCCGGTGCTTCGCTGCGGCGCAGCAGGGCCTGAATGCGCGCCAGCAGCAGGCGTGGACGTACGGGTTTGCAGACGTAGTCGTCGGCCCCCAGGTCCAGGCCCTGGACCTGGTCGAGTTCATCGCTGCGGGCGGTCAGCATGAGGATCGGGCCGGGGTACTGGCTGCGCACCCGGCGGCAGATGCTCAGGCCGTCCTCGCCGGGCAGCATCAGGTCGAGAATGACCAGGTCGGGCTGGCTGTCGACGATGCGCCGCGCAGCGCGGGCGCCATCGCCCTCGACACTGACTTCGTAGCCGTTGGCCTGCAGGTACTCGGCGGTGAGCTCGGCCAGGCGCTGGTCGTCTTCGACGATGAGGATGCGGGGTGCGGGGTGGTCCATGGCTTGTGCCTTTGCCTGTTGTTTTTCTGTGGCCTGTACTGGCCCTTTCGCGGCTAAACCCGCTCCCACAGGGACCGCGCCGCTTTCGAACCCTGTGCAGTATCTGTGGGAGCGGGTTCACCCGCGAAAGGGCCGGCACAGGCAACATAACCCTTTAACCAAAAAGCAACATCCCCTGCGGATACTACGGCTACCATCCGGTACTGCCAACCTGCCGCAGCGCCCTCGACTGAACCGTTTTTTGTGATAGGGTTCGCGCCCGAAAAATTCTGCCCCGTGGCGGCAGGACGCAGAAAAATACTGCAAACCACTTGGCACAAGGCCTACAGCGAATACCCACCATTCACTCACAAAGTACGCACAAGTTATCCACAGGCGCTCGCCTTGCAAAGCCCCCAATACCGCATTATCTTGTATCCCGATCGCAGCGAACCACTAGATATAGGGTTTCGTGCAAAATCACACACAAAAGTCAACCCGCAAAATCAAGCGATTTTTTCGGGTGAACTTCAAGTGATTTCAGCAGCCAAACCGCTCCTGCGGAGGCGACCGAGGCAAGCCCTTCCAGGGCCTTGTTCGGGTATGGGTGTGGCAGGCCAGACCTGGCATCCATCAGCAACAGTTTTTGGGCCCCGCCCAGAATCTTTGACTTCGGCCAGGGAGCGGCAAGCCATTGCCCCTTATTCCTGAGTCTGTCCCGAAGTCGGTACGCCCGCGCGGGCGGATGCGCATGCATTGCCCATCCCCGCCAGGCCATCGAGCAAGTGGACGGAACGGTGGGCGCCCAAAAGGCGCCTGAACAATATAGAAACTGTGGAGACACCCACCCATGCAAACCGACACAACTCGCGAGAACCCGCAGGCCAAGGTGCCGCAGGCCGCCGATTCCAATCAGGATCTGGCCGCCACCGCTCCCGGCCAACTGCGTGTGATCAAGCGTAACGGCACTGTCGTCCCCTACACCGACGACAAGATCACCGTGGCCATCACCAAGGCGTTCCTCGCAGTTGAAGGCGGCACCGCCGCCGCTTCGTCGCGCATCCACGACACCGTCGCGCGCCTGACCGAGCAGGTCACCGCCACGTTCAAGCGTCGCATGCCATCGGGTGGCACCATCCACATCGAAGAAATCCAGGACCAGGTCGAACTGGCCCTGATGCGCGCTGGCGAACAGAAAGTCGCCCGTGACTACGTGATCTACCGCGACCAACGCGCCAAGGAACGTGCCACCCGCGCCAACACCGATGCCGTGGTCGAGCCGCACCCGAGCATCCGCATCACCCTGGCCGACGGCAGTCTGGCCCCGCTCGACATGGCCCGCCTGAACACCATCATCAGCGAAGCCTGCGAAGGCCTGGCCGAAGTCGATGGCGACCTGATCCAGCGCGACACTCTGAAGAACCTGTACGACGGCGTGGCCATCAAGGACGTCAACACCGCCCTGGTGATGACCGCCCGAACCCTGGTAGAACGCGAGCCGAACTACTCGTTCGTTACCGCCCGCCTGCTGATGGACACCCTGCGTGCCGAAGGCCTGGGCTTCCTGAACGTCGCCGACAGCGCCACCCACCACGAGATGGCCGACCTGTACGCCAAGGCCCTGCCGGCCTACGTCGAGAAAGGCGTCGAGTTCGAGCTGCTGGACCCGGCCCTGAAAGGCTACGACCTCGACCGCCTGGGCAAGGCCATCGACCACGAGCGTGACCAGCAATTCACCTACCTGGGCCTGCAGACCCTGTACGACCGCTACTTCATCCACAAGGATGGCGTGCGCTTCGAGCTGCCACAGGTATTCTTCATGCGTGTGGCCATGGGCCTGGCGCTGGAAGAGAAAGACAAGGAAGCCCGTGCGATCGAGTTCTACAACCTGTTGTCGTCGTTCGACTACATGGCCTCGACCCCGACCCTGTTCAACGCCGGCACCCTGCGCCCGCAGCTGTCCAGCTGCTACCTGACCACCGTGCCGGACGACCTGTCGGGCATCTATCACGCGATCCACGACAACGCCATGCTGTCGAAATTCGCCGGTGGCCTGGGCAACGACTGGACCCCTGTGCGTGCACTGGGCTCCTACATCAAGGGCACCAATGGCAAGTCGCAGGGCGTGGTTCCGTTCCTGAAAGTGGTCAACGACACCGCCGTTGCCGTCAACCAGGGTGGCAAGCGCAAGGGCGCCGTGTGTGCCTACCTGGAAACCTGGCACCTGGACATCGAGGAATTCATCGAGCTGCGCAAGAACACCGGTGATGACCGTCGTCGTACCCACGACATGAACACCGCCAACTGGATCCCTGACCTGTTCATGAAGCGTGTCTTCGATGACGGCAAGTGGACCCTGTTCTCGCCTTCGGAAGTGCCAGACCTGCACGACCTGACCGGCAAGGCCTTCGAAGAACGCTACGAGTACTACGAAGCCCTGACCGAATACAACAAGATCAAGGTGTTCAAGACCATCCAGGCCAAAGACCTGTGGCGCAAGATGCTGTCGATGCTGTTCGAGACCGGCCACCCGTGGCTGACCTTCAAGGACCCGTGCAACCTGCGTTCGCCGCAGCAGCACGTGGGCGTGGTGCACAGCTCGAACCTGTGCACCGAGATCACCCTGAACACCAACAAGGACGAGATCGCGGTCTGCAACCTGGGCTCGATCAACCTGCCGAACCACATCGTCGATGGCAAGCTGGACACCGCCAAGCTGCAACGCACCGTGAACACCGCCGTGCGCATGCTCGACAACGTGATCGACATCAACTACTACTCGGTGCCGCAAGCGCGTAACTCGAACGTCAAGCACCGCCCGGTCGGCCTGGGGATCATGGGCTTCCAGGATGCGCTGTACCTGCAGCACATTCCGTACGGTTCCGATGCCGCCGTCGAGTTCGCCGACAAGTCGATGGAAGCGGTCAGCTTCTACGCCATCCAGGCGTCCTGCGACCTGGCCGACGAGCGCGGTGCGTACGAGACCTTCCAGGGTTCGCTGTGGTCCAAGGGCATCCTGCCGCTGGATTCGCAACAGATCCTGATCGAGGCCCGTGGTGCCAAGTACATCGACGTCAACCTGGAAGAGTCCCTGGACTGGGCCCCGGTGCGCGAGCGCGTCAAGAAAGGTATTCGTAACTCGAACATCATGGCCATCGCGCCGACCGCGACCATCGCCAACATCACCGGCGTGTCGCAGTCCATCGAGCCGACCTACCAGAACCTGTACGTGAAATCGAACCTGTCGGGCGAGTTCACCGTGATCAACCCGTACCTGGTCCGCGACCTGAAGGCCCGTGACCTGTGGGACTCGGTGATGATCAACGACCTGAAGTACTACGACGGTTCGGTGCAGCAGATCGAGCGCATCCCGCAAGAGCTGAAGGACCTGTACGCCACCGCGTTCGAAGTCGAGACCAAGTGGATCGTCGATGCCGCCTCGCGTCGCCAGAAGTGGATCGACCAGGCCCAGTCGCTGAACCTGTACATCGCCGGCGCCTCGGGCAAGAAGCTGGACGTGACCTACCGCATGGCCTGGTACCGTGGTCTGAAGACCACCTACTACCTCCGTGCCCTGGCCGCGACCAGCACCGAGAAGTCGACCATCAACACCGGCAAGCTCAACGCCGTTTCCAGCGGTGGCGACAGCGCCCCGGTCCAGGCAGCGGGCCCAGCGCCAGTGCCGAAGGCCTGCGCGATCGACGAGCCTGACTGCGAAGCCTGCCAGTAAGGCCTAGATGTCGCGCGGGGTGCCCATGGGTGCCCCGCGCGGGATTCTCCGCCTGTGGGAGCGGGTTTACCCGCGAAGAGGCCGGCTACCCCATCGCCTCTCCACAGCCAGACACAATAAGCCGCGGCCCCACCGCCCCGGCCAGCCCTTTTGGGCCAATCCAGATTTGCGTGCACCACCGTACCCCATCCTGGGGACCAAGCCGCAACCAAGATCCACCGGCCATACTGAGTAGATGGCCCTCAAGCAGGAGAATCTCACCATGCTGAGCTGGGACGAATTCGATAAAGAAGACGGCGAAGTAGCCGCCAAAGGCAATACCCCTGCGCAGGCCGCTGCCGCCGCCACCCTCGACAAGCTCGACAGCGCCGGTGGTGCCGCCGCCCTGGAAGCCCGTGCCGCCACCGCTGACGACTCTGACGCGGTCAAGCGTGCCAAGGCTGCCCTCAACGACCTCGACATCGCTGAAGGCCTGGCCGAGCTGGAAGGCTCCGGCGCCCGCGTGCGTGTTGACGAAAAGCGCATGATCAACTGCCGTGCCGACCTCAACCAGCTGGTACCGTTCAAGTACGACTGGGCCTGGCAGAAGTACCTGGACGGCTGCGCCAACCACTGGATGCCGCAAGAGGTCAACATGACCGCCGACATCGCCCTGTGGAAGAGCATGGACGGCCTGACCGAAGACGAGCGTCGCATCGTCATGCGCAACCTCGGCTTCTTCTCCACCGCCGACTCGCTGGTGGCCAACAACCTGGCCCTGGCCGTGTACCGCCTGATCACCAACCCGGAGTGCCGCCAGTACATCCTGCGCCAGGCCTTCGAAGAGGCGATCCACACCCACGCCTACCAGTACTGCATCGAGTCGCTGGGCATGGATGAAGGCGAGATCTTCAACATGTACCACGAGATCCCGTCGGTCGCGAAGAAAGCCGCCTGGGGCCTGAAGTACACCCGCGCCATCTCCGACCCGGAATTCAACACCGGCACCGTCGAAACCGACAAAGAGCTGCTGCGCAACCTGATCGCTTACTACTGCGTACTGGAAGGCATCTTCTTCTACTGCGGCTTCACCCAGATCCTGTCCATGGGCCGCCGCAACAAGATGACCGGCGTGGCCGAGCAGTTCCAGTACATCCTGCGTGACGAGTCGATGCACCTGAACTTCGGTATCGACGTGATCAACCAGATCAAGATCGAGAACCCGCACCTGTGGGACGCGGCGATGAAGGAAGAAGCGACCCAGATGATCCTGCAAGGGACCCAGCTGGAGATCGAATACGCCCGTGACACCATGCCACGCGGCGTACTGGGCATGAACGCGGCGATGATGGAGGACTACCTCAAGTTCATCGCCAACCGTCGCCTGACCCAGATTGGTCTGAAGGAAGAGTACCCGGGGACTACCAACCCGTTCCCGTGGATGAGCGAGATCATGGACTTGAAGAAGGAGAAGAACTTCTTCGAGACCCGTGTGATCGAGTATCAGACTGGTGGTGCGTTGAGCTGGGACTGATCGTCCGGCTGAGCATAAAAAAGGCTGCCAATTGGCAGCCTTTTTTGTTGGTCGGAAAACACGCCGCAGGCGAGACAGATGTACTGGTGGGAAGTGGATCAGTATCCGGACTAGTGCCGAACCTGTGGGAGCGGGTTTACCCGCGAACACCGGCGCAGCCGGTGCCATGCACCGCGTCGCATTCTTTGCGGGTACGCCACTCTCACAGTGGATCGCGTAGTTCGGGAGATTCCGGAACGGCGGTTGTCGAACAGGCTTGACCGGGCTAGACGGCCAAATACGAATTGAGAGGCCTCGCCCACGCCGACAAGGGGGTGCGGCACCACAAGGTGCCGGGACTGGACATGCCAGTCTAGGTGGTCGAGGGCGAGGCCAGTACTGAAGATAGCTCAGGACAGCAGTCCCGTCCATGATTTCAATCCAGCTGCTGGGCCCGCAAATCCTGCGCCAGCATGTCGATGAAGGCCCTGACCTTGGCCGAGCCGTACTTGCTCTCCCGGTGCAGTACATGAATCGGCCACGGCGCCTCTTCGTACTCGGCCAGGATCACCTGCAACTGCCCGCTGGCCAGTTCATCCGCTACCTGGTACGACAGCAGACGCGCAATCCCCAGCCCGCCACTGGCGGCGGCGATTGCTCCGTCATTGCTGGTCACCGTCAGGCGGGGCTTCATGCGCACCAGGGTCGGCTCATCGGTCACCCCGAAGCGCCAGCCGGCCCGCGGCGACAGGTTGGTGGTGCCGATCACCGCATGCCCCGCCAGGTCAGACGGGTGCTTCGGCACGCCATGGCGCGCCAGGTAGTCGGGGGATGCACACAACATGCGCCGCACTCTGCCCACCCGCAGCGCTTTCAGGCTGGAGTCGGGCAAGGGGCCAATGCGTACGGCCACGTCCATGCCCTCCTCGACCATGTTCACTATGCGGTCGAGGAAGTAGGCGGAAACGTCAACCTCGGGGTACTGCTGCAGGTAGCGGACGATGCACGACATGACGTACTTCTTGCCGAACAGGATCGGCGCGGTGACGGCCAGGTCGCCTTTGGGTGTGGCGTTGATGCCGGCAGCCGCTTCGTTGGCCTCGTGGATGCTGGCGAGGATATGCCGGGTGTCTTCCAGGTAGCGGCCACCGGCTTCGGTCAAGCGCACGCTGCGGGTGGTGCGCAGCAGCAGCTTGACCCCAAGCTGCTCTTCCAGGGCGCTGACGGCACGGGTGACTGCGGCCGGGGAAATGTCCAGGCGGCGGGCAGCGGCGGCGAAGCTTTCCAGTTCGCCTACGGCGACGAACACCTTCATCAGGTGGATCTGGTCCATGCGGACTCCTGGGGGGCTATGAAGTGCCGGGATTATCTTTCATCTGGGCGTTTTGTGTTGCCTGTCCTGGCCCCATCGCTGGCTTGCCGGCGATGAGGTCGGTACAGGCATATCAGATATCCAGTACCAACGCCTGCCCTCCCTCTTCCACCCGCGCCGGTATCGCACAACAGATTAGCGCAGTCCCACTTTCCGGCATTTCCGCTGGCGGATTCGGGTAATGCACCTGCCCACTGACCAAGCGTGTCTTGCAAGTACCGCACGACCCGCCCCGGCAACTGAACTCCGGCGCCAGCCCACGCGCCTCGGCCAGCTCCAGCAGCGTCCCGCTACCGGGCGCCCAGCGTGCCTCCTTGGCCGAAGCCGCAAAGTACACTGGCACCGGCTCGCTGGCAGCGGGCGGCTGTTGCAGTGTGGGTTGGTCATCGTCGGTGTGCCGCCGCAGCGTCGAAGGGCCAAATGCTTCGGCATGAATCCGCGCATCCGGCACATGCACCCCGCGCAGCCCTTCATACAGGTCCTGGGTAAAACTGCCCGGGCCGCACAGGTAGAAATCGTAGTCGTCCAGCGCCAGCGTCGCCTTGACCTGCTCGATACCCAGCCGACCGGCAAACTCGTAATCACGCCCCGCCAGTGCATGCGCTTCCGGCTGGCTCAGGGCGCGGTGCAGGTGCAGCAGGCCGCCGGCCCGTTGCCGCAAGCTCGCCAGCTCCTCACGGAACGGCAGATCGGCCAGGCTACGCGCACCATGGAACAAATGAATCCGCCGTGCCCGCCCCTTGCTCAACTGCTCGCGCAGCATGGCCAGTAACGGCGTGATACCCACACCCGCGCCGATCAGCACCAGCGGCCGTGTACTCTGCTGGTCCAGCGTGAAACTGCCCATCGGTGGGCGCACGTTCAGCACATCGCCTGCCGCAACGTGCTCATGCAGGTGCCGCGAAGCCAGGCCCTGGGCTTTGACGCTGATGCGCAGGTAGCCATCGGAAGGCGCGCTGGACAGGCTGTAGGTACGGATCACCACCACCTCGCCGTCGAGCTGGACTTGCACCGGAACATGCTGCCCTGGCGCAAAGGCAGCCGCACTGCCGGCAGGTGGTTCAAGGTAGAACGAGCGGATATCGCGGCTCTCCTGCTCCACCCGCAGCACACGCCAGGCCTGCCATTGGCGCTGCCGCTGGCGTTGCTGCAGGCGTGCGTCGGCCTCGGCCCAGGTGCCGGTCATCAGGCTGGTCGGCGCGTACTCCTTGAAGGCCCAACGCAGGGAAACGGCAGCCGGGCGCCAGACCACCTGCTCGACCTCCAGCGTCCACAAGCGCTCAGCGCCTTCGAACGCCTGGATGGCCGGGCTGTCCAGCAGCACCTCGGCATGCCCGTAAAGCTGCAGCACGTTGCCGTTGCTGAAATCGATGAACAGCAACCCTGCTTGCGGGTTCACCAACAAATTGCCCAAGGTGTTGAAGTGCAGGTTGCCAGCATAGTCGGGAATAGTCAGTCGGTTGCCTTCGACCTTGACGAACCCGGGCCGCCCGCCACGGTGGGAGACATCCACCGAGCGCTGGCCGTCGCTGTGCTCGACATAGCTGGCGACAAAAAAGGTGTCGGCTGCCTGGATCATGCGGGCAGCCGTGGCATCCAGTGCTGTCGCATCGACACGCCCTTGGGCGGGTTCTGCGACACGGGTGTAGTCACGCAGCTGGATGTACTGCGGGCAGTTGCCGAACGACTGCTCTACTGTCACCTGCAGTTGCCCATCGCCGGCCTGGCGGATCTGCCCGTTGAGGCGGTTGCGCCGACGGCTGTGCAGTTCGATCCCCAGCAGGCCGACCGCCTGCCCACCTGCCAGCCCCGGGGTGGCGGGATCGTCCGCTGGCAGTTGAGTGTTGATCGTAAGCTGGCGCGGATCCGGTGAGCTGACGAAACCTTCCGGCCCTTCCAACAGCGTTGCCCAGGGCCGCCCCCGGGCGTCCACGCTGGCGGCGACCATGAACGGCAACTGATGATAGAAAACACGATGCTGGTCGGGCATGTAGTCACGAATGACCTTCTGCCCGAACGCCTCCATGCGCTCCGCGACACCGGCCTTCTCCTGCAGGGTTTTCTCCCCCGCATGCCAGGGCGAGGGGCGGTGGTCCGGGTGCTGTTGCATGGCGGCGTTCCTCGCGATGGCGGGATGTCAGGCGCTGGTCTGCAGTCCGATCACGGTGCGCGGCATGGGCACGAAGCCCGGCAGCGCCTCGATCCGCGCCAGCCAGCTGCGCACGTTGGCATAGGGTTCCAGCGACACATTGCCCTCCGGTGCGTGGGCGATGTACGAGTAGTTGGCGATATCGGCGATGGTGGGTGTGCTACCGACCAGGAAGGGCGTTTTGCCCAGCTCGGCGTCGATCACCTTGAGCAGGGTGTGGGCGCGGGCAATGACCTCGTCGGTGTTGAACGCGGCACCGAATACGGTCACCAGGCGCGCGGCGGCAGGGCCGAAGGCCAGCGGACCGGCAGCGACCGACAGCCAGCGTTGCACGCGGGCGGCGGCGGCGGGCTCCTCGGGGAGCCAGGTGCCGTTGTCATACTTCTTGGCCAGGTACACCAGGATAGCGTTGGAATCGGCGATCACCGTGCCGTTGTCATCGATGACCGGAACCTGGCCGAACGGGTTGAGGGCGAGGAAGTCCGGCTGCTTGTGCGCGCCTTTGGCGAGGTCGACGAACACCAGCTCGGTGGGCAGGTTCAGCAGCGAGAGCATCAGCTCGATGCGGTGGGCATGGCCGGACTTGGGGAAGTTGTAAAGCTTGATCGGGTTCGACATGGGCTTGGCTCCTGGTCAGCGCCGGGGTGGGCTGATGGAGCACATGCTGCACCGGTTCGGCTGGCAGCAGAATCCGTGTAGCGGGGAAACCATAATTTCGCGGGGAGGAATAATCGCCGGGCCAGTCCGGGCCAATCGCCGGCAAGCCAGCTCCCACAGGTACTGCACAAGCCTTGATGCCTCAGGCATCCTGTGGGAGCTGGCCCAGCCCTTTGGGCTGGGCTGTCGCATAGAGAACTGAATTCGCAAGCGGTCCGTGCATCCTGTGGGAGCGGCTTTAGCCGCGAAGAATCCNCCGGTGTTCGCGGCTAAAGCCGCTCCCACAGGGGCCCTGCTAATTCAACGAGTTATGTGCAGTTCTATGAGAGCGGGCTTGCCGGCGATTGGGCCGGTAGCATCAATGCAAGTGCAAGATCATTGCAGCTTGTTGAAATACCGGAACAACCCACGTGCAGCCTCGACTACCTGTGGCACGCAGGCCTGGATATCCTCTTCGGTCATCTGATCCAGCAGCTCGAAATTGTCCTCCAGCCCATGCAGCGAGATGGCCTTGAGCAATTGGTCCTGCTCCGGCGGCAGCGCGGGCCAAGCGGCGACCTGAGTGCCGCGCATGTAGCCAAAGCACCATTCCTCCATCACGATCACCGTGCCTGTCTCGCCTTCGCTTTCCTCGAACAACGGCTCGAACCGGTCGATGTCGTCCCCCATCGCCTCCGCCACCTGGCTGGCATAGCGCAGCATCAACGCCGTATAGGCCTCTTCATGCGCCGGCTTCTTGAACTTTGGCACCTTGCCGCCAGCCACTGCTGGCAGCCAATGCTCCGGGGTGACGGTGATCGGCGAGCTGGCCAAGGCAGTGAAAAAGCCATTGAGCTCGGCCAGGTTCAGAACCGAGTAGTCGTTGCCGTAGGTGATCAACAGGTCTTCAAGGCGGTCGAGTTCTTTTTCGCTGAGTGCGGGGAGCATGCGGACATCCTGGGAAGCAAAAGTCTGTGCACCCTAACACAGCAACGCCCGAAGGGCTGCCCGCGCTTACAGCTACGCGGGCAGATTGCTTAACGTGACAACCAGCCAAGCAGTTGCTGCTGCTTGCCAGTACCGATCAGCAGCCACAACAGGATACGACACTTGCGCGGACACAAGTGCCCCGCCATGTGTACCCCCTTGCTCTGCAGATCGATCTCGCCACCGGCAAAACCGTAGGATGCCGAGGCTGTGGGACCACTGCCTGTGCGGGTGGCAACAATCACTGGCAGAATGGGCGTTAGATGGCCCAGTACTTCGGACCAGCTAGCGGAAACGTGGCCCGCACCAAAGCCGGCGACGACCAGTCCTTCGTAGCCCAGTGTCGCTGTAGCCTTCAGCAACGCCGTATCTGCATCCAGGCACGCCTCCAGCAGTGCAACCTGATGCTCGGTGCGATGCGGTAACGGCAGCACCTCTCGTGGGCCAGGCGGTTGACGATATGTCACGACACCTTCCACAACATCGCCCAGCGGTCCGCAACCGGGCGATTCGAATGCAGCCATCGCCACACTGGCCGTCTTGCGAACCCTCGCGGCACAGTGGACCTGATCATTCATCAGCACCAGAACGCCGCGCCCACGGCTGCTCGGCGCCAGTGCAACCTGCGCCGCAGCCAGCAGATTGGCCGGGCCGTCGTTGCCCGGCTGGCTGGCCGCGCGCATGGCACCGGTCATCACCAATGGCGCATCGAACGGCCAGAGCAGATCGAGGAAATACGCCGTTTCCTCGAGGCTGTCGGTACCTTGGGTCACGATCACCGCGTGCGCTCCGCGCTCCACCTCACCCCGGGCCCAGGCCAGCACCTGGAGCAGCGCCGCAAAGCCCAGCGAGGCACTGGGGAGCAGGCCCAGAGTGGCAACGTCAAGGTGAGCCATCTCGCGCAGTTGTGGCACTTTTGCCAGTTGCTCGTCGCAGTCCAGCGACGGCCTCACCGCGCATCCGCAGGCACTTACCTGCATGCTCACCGTGCCACCCAGGCTGGCGATCGACAGCCTGGGCAGGTTTGACTGCTCTTTCATACACTACCTCCCGCAAGTACCCCGACCAGCGGCACGATCCCCAGCGTGCTGATGGCCATCGACAGTACATTGCCGATATAACCGTGCATGTAGGCCGGCAAGCGCTGAGTAATAGCTACCGCCAGCGGTGGAGCCACCAGCGCGCCCAGCACTGCACTGGCCACAACCACTTGCCAGCTACCACCATGAGTAAGCACAGCAGCAGGGACGATCGAGACGATGGGAATATAGGTGGGGTACCACCCTCGCGCCTGCCATTGGCGACGCCAGAACACGACCCCGACCAGTGACGCCAGCGCCTGCCCGGCGACCATCGGTATC
This sequence comes from Pseudomonas persica, assembly GCF_900291015.1. Lineage (GTDB taxonomy): Bacteria > Pseudomonadota > Gammaproteobacteria > Pseudomonadales > Pseudomonadaceae > Aquipseudomonas. Next base: position 2,016 of record NZ_OLKL01000013.1, on the reverse strand, counting down.
AGCAGCAGCGAACCGTAGGCCGGCGCTGCGGGGGCCAGCATGTAAGCCAGGAACACACCCAGTAGTAGACCGAGGCTGGCCAATTCATTACCGAAGAATGGCGCTTCGCTGAAATCGGCCAACACACGCCGCAAGGTCCAGACGATGCCGTAGTCGGGTTGGGTGGCAACGGGGTCGAGTACGGCAGGCTTGTGGCTGTGCCGTACCCATGACGGAAAACGCCGGCACAGCATGAACGCCACAAGGCTTGCCAGCGCCATGCCACTCACGTTGCCGACCACCACCGGCAGTTGCAGGGGGTTGCACAGGTAGTTGACCATCAGCAGGCTGGCTGGCGTTACCAGCAGTGCCCCCAGCAGTGCACCGCTGATCGCCACCTGCCAGCCCGCGCCAAACAGCAGCACCATGGCCGCCGGCAACGATACGAAAGCGACGAAGGTCGGTTGCCAGCTGCCACTGGCCAAGCTCCATCCCCAAAACGCGTGGCTGAGCAGCAGGCTCAACAGCGAACTGGTGAACACCCATGGCCATAATCCACTGCCGTAGCAGATGGCAAAGCCCTGCCAGCGATACCCGCGCACATGGGCCCAGTGCGCCAGGCAAGCCCCCATCAGCAAGCCCAGGGCGGGCAACTCATGCTTGTAGAAAGCCACCTCACTGATATCCCCGACTATCCAGCGCAGGCGGCTCAGCGGCTGATCAAGCGTCGCCGCCAGTTGCGCGTAATCCGGCCAATGGCCGTGGGCGAGGCTGGCAACCAGCAGCACCAGCAGGCAGGCGAGGATCAACACCGGCGCACGTTGCCGGCTCGGGAAGAATAGCGTTTTCATGGGCGACTCCTCAGCGCGGCATCGAAGCATGCAGGCGATAGCCAAGGGTCGCATCGTAGAGATCAATGCGCCGGTCTCGTGGCAGATCATTGAGGCTGTTCCAGATCGGCGCCGAGCGTGCACTGCTGAGGTCGACATCGGCGTAGAGAATGCCCTCCTCCTCTGCACTGGCCACCTCACCAATGGGCCAGCCATTGGTACCGGCGATCAGCGAACAGCCCAGGAAGCGCCCGCCCCGCTCGTTGCCTATGCGGTTGGCGGCGGCGATATAGACGTTGTTCACATGCGCGGCGGTCATGGTCAGGTAAGAGGCCATGCAGCGCCCTGCCTCATCAAACAGCGGCGGTGGTGTCCACACCCAGTTGTTCAGGCTGCAAATGATGTCGGCGCCTTGCGCGGCCATCAGTCGCGGCACTTCCGGGAACCAGATATCCCAGCAGATCAGCAGGCCGATGCGGCCGATCGGCGTCTCGAATACGGGGAAGCCCAGGTTGCCAGGGGTGAACCAGAGCTTTTCCTGGTTCCACAGGTGGGCCTTGCGGTAGTGCCCGAGCAAGCCTTCGGGGCCGAACAGGACGGCACTGTCGTAGAGCTTCAGCCCGTCGCGCTCGGCAAAACCGGCAGCCAGGTAGATCTGGAACTCCCTGGCGAAATCCGCCCAGGCTTTCAGGCTGCGGCCTTCCTCCAGCGTCTCGGCATGGGCATAGGCCTCGGCACGAGAGTGAAAGGTGTAGCCGGTGTTGGTCAGCTCGGGCAGCACGATCAGGTTGGCACCTTCACGCGTCGCGCGCCGAGCCAATGCCAATCCTCTGCTCAGGTTGCCGTCGCAGTGTTCGAGCCCGACCTGGGGGTCGTGCTGGATGACGGCGATGCGTACGGGGCTGATGGGGGCACAGTGTTCGGACATGGCAGCTTCCTTCTTATGGTTGTTTTGGAAGGGCGCCAGTAAAGCGGGGTTGGGCTGGGGAGTGACAGTCGGGGTATTCCTGCAAGCTAGTAGGAATAGTGAATGGGTGTGACAGGAAAGGTCTTACACGCAGAGCTGTCCGGCAACGTGATCCTTTGTAGGAGCGGCGCCAGCCTTGAGGTGGCGCCGTACCTGTCAGGCTTTACACCGCCAGCGCGCGCTCACGCAGCTCGCTGTTGAGGATGCGGTCGTTCTCGCTGTAATCGACCGGGCAGTCGA
>NZ_OLKL01000012.1 GCF_900291015.1 Pseudomonas persica | reverse complement strand
CCTGCGGACTGCTCGTGACGGGTAAGTACCAGCTTGATCTTCGACTTGCGCAGGGATTCGAGCAGGTCGAGGTTTTCTTCACCGGGAATACCGAATACATACTCGACACCTTCGTTTTCCAGGCATTGCACAACGACATCGGCGGCCTTGGCCATCTTGCTTGCTACCTCAAGTGATGGGACGGTGGAAGTCCATAAATGCGCAGCACGGTACGCTGGCATCGCTTAGCCCGGGTCAGGAGTGCCCCGAACCAAAGTCTTGACGTAGGGTGGGCGCGGGAAAGTCACGTTGATGTGAAAGGAATGTTGTCGCAGGCAGTGGGGCGACGCGATACCTGCCTTGGGTCGCGGTCCCTGCGGGAGTGGCTTTAGCCGCGAAGCAGGCGACGCGGTGGATGGCACCGGCTGCGCCGGTGTTCGCGGGTGAACCCGCTCCCACAGGGGGGCTGGTGCGGCGGGAAATTTTTTTCGCCACAAAGACAAAACCCCTACCTGCCTGCGCAGATAGGGGTTTTGCGAAATGAATCTTGACGATGACCTACTCTCACATGGGGAAACCCCACACTACCATCGGCGA
>NZ_OLKL01000011.1 GCF_900291015.1 Pseudomonas persica | reverse complement strand
GACTCGCTGCGATCTCTCGTAGCGGGAGGCGAATCATACAGCGTTTAGAAGCGCTGTCAACCATCATCTCAACCGCTGGCGATCAGTCGATCGTAGCGCTTCCGGCTTCTTCTGAACTATTTAACTCATTGAATTTCAAGGAGTTTGTCGTTCCGATGCCGCTGGAAGTGGGGCGCATTATAAGGGGATTCGAAAGGCCGTCAACCGTTAATTTCAAGAAAGTGAAATATAAGGGCAAAAGACCGCATCAAGGCCACCAGGTGTTCGCCACAACACCTTCTGCGCCTTCGAGATCGGGCGGCGCTCGATCTCACAGGCGCTAAAGCCCCCAATGCAGACACCTCTCAAGAACAACACGATCTTATGACAGGCCCGAACTCCACCTACTTTCTGACCACATCACCCGTGAATTGGCTTGTAAGGTCATTTGTCGTCGACGAAACACTGTTCAACAATATTCATGCGAGCTATGCGATAAACGGCGCTCCGGCAGAAGAACGATGACCATGATGGATAAACGTAGCGGCAAAGGCCTTTCCTTCGTCAAACGCATCTACCTGCCGCGCGTCATCGGCCTGGGGATCGGCCTGTTCAGCGTCATGGCCGCCATGGCTCCGCTGTCACCGCCTACCTGGGTATGGCTGCTGGTGCTGTTCAACGGCCTGCTGTGGCCGCATCTGGCCTACCTGTGGGCAGCCCGTTCGACCGCACCCTACCAGGCAGAACAGCGCAACCTTGTGCTGGACTCCCTGATGGGTGGGTTCTGGACCGCCGCGATGCACTTCAACCCATTGCCCAGCGTAACCGTGCTGTCGATGATGACCATGAACAACGTCGCCGCCGGCGGCAAACGCATGGTCTTTCGCGGGGTGCTGGCCCAGCTGGCCGGCATACTCGTCGCCATCCTGCTGCTCGGCCCCGGCCTGCAACTGAACGCCACGCCCCTGCAGGTCTATGCCTGCCTGCCGATGCTGACACTCTATCCGCTGGCGCTGGGCTGGGTCTGCTACCAGCTGGCGATCAAACTCGCCGACCACAAGCGCCGCCTGAGCGCCCTGAGCCTCACCGACAGCCTGACCGGCTTGCTCAACCATGGCGCCTGGAAAGACCTGCTGCTGCTGAAGTTCCAGGCCTGCCAGCAGCAACAGGGGCACGCGGTGATTGCCCTGATCGACATCGACCACTTCAAGACCATCAACGACACCTTCGGCCACGTGGTCGGCGACTGTGTGTTGCGCCAGCTCAGCGCCGAACTGCGGCGCAACCTGCGCGAAGGCGACCAGGCCGGGCGCTACGGCGGTGACGAATTCTGCGTGATTCTGCCGGACACCAGCGAGGCCCAAGCCTGCCAGGCCATGGAGCGCCTGCGCGAGCGGGTCGCCAGCTACCGCAACCCGCAGCTGCCGCACCTGCGCATCAGCCTGAGCATCGGCCTGTCGGCATTCGAGGCCAGCCTGGAGTCACCCGAGCACTGGCTCGAACAGGCGGACAAGGCGCTATACACCGCCAAGCATGCTGGCCGCGACCAGATCAATTTTTGCCCACAGCGACGCTGCGACGCGCAGGCTGGCCTATCCTGATTGAACCTCCCTCCTGACTGCCTGGCGGGAGGCTGCCTGAAGGAGCCGCGCGCGCATGGCCAGGATCGCCAACCCTCCACCCGCTAGCCCCACACCGCGCTTCCAGGTGCGTCGACTCATTGTCGGCTTCAGTGCAGTTTTCGGCCTGGCCTGCCTGGTCATCCTCGGCGCCCTGTTCAATATCGCGGGTACTCTTGACCATCAAGAGCGCCAACGCAGTGCCTTGCAGGCGACCAAGGCCCTGGAGCAACGGCTGCTCGCCTCGCGCCAGTTCCTGTCCAGCTACGCCGTTTGGGATGCGGCCTTCGAGCACCTGGCGGGCCAGGTCGACTGGAAATGGGCCTACGAAGAAAAGAATGTGGGCGAGTCGCTGTACAGCGCCAGCGGCTATGAAGGGGTGTTCGTGGTGGAGGACGCACGCACCACCTATGCCTTGTTCAAAGGCCAGCCTACCCAGGCAGCGGCCAATACCTATATTGATGCAGCGCTTCAGCCAATCATCGACCAGGCCCGGGCGGCGGCGATCCCACGTGAACAGATCACTCGTTTCGTCCTGTTCAATGGTTGGCCGGCCGTGCTCAGTGCTGCGGCGGTGCGCCCGGACCGGGATGTTACCGATAGCGAGGTGAGCCAGGCGCCGGTGATGCTGTTCGTCGACCAGCTCACCGAGGACAAGCTGGCGCAGCTGAGCAGCAGTGCCGGCCTGACCGGCATGCACGTGGAAAACGATGATGTGGGTGAGCACGGCCACCTGCGCCTCGACCTCGGCGATACCGGCTACCACCTGTCCTGGAGCAGCCCGCTGCCAGGGCATCAGTTGCTGCAGGCGGTGTTGCCCCCACTGACAGGTACCTTGCTGATACTCGGCCTGATCATGCTGTACCTGTTCCGCCATGCCTTGCGCAGTTCGCGGGCGATCGACCTCACGCTCGCCCATCTGCAGCAGAGCAACCAGGCCCTGGAGGCCAGCGAGCAGCGTTTTCGTGCGGTGGCCGAGTCGGCCTCCGACTGGATCTGGGAAACCGATCGGCAACAACGCCTGACCTACCTGTCGCAACGCTTTGTCAACGTCACCGGCTACCCGGTGGACGACTGGCTCGGCCAGCCGCTCAATCAGTTGCTGGCCTGCGATACCACGCCGCTCTCGCCATGGCTGGATGCCCTGGCCGCGGCCGACCCGCAACAACTGGCCAACCTGCGCTGCACCTACCGCGACCAGAATGGCCAGAACCGCTATTGCCGGATTTCGGCCCGCGCCATCTGGTACGACGACAAGCCCGTCGGCTATCGCGGCACTGCCAGCGACATCACCGACGAAGTCGACGCCCATGCGCGCATCCAGCACCTGTCGCTGCACGACCCACTGACCGGGCTGGCCAACCGCAACAAGCTCGCCCGGCACCTCGAGCAGGCACTGTTGCGAGGCAGCGATTCACCACCACTGACCTTGCTGCTGCTGGACCTGGATAACTTCAAGCCGATCAACGATTCTCTCGGCCACCCCGCCGGTGATGCCGTGCTGCAGGAGGTAGCAACACGCCTGCGCGACAGCACCCGCGATGGCGACATGGTCGCGCGCCTGGGCGGCGACGAGTTCATCCTGGTGCTCAGCGGTATGGACAACCGCAGCGAGATCGACCGCTTCTGTGCGCGCCTGATCAGCCTGCTGCAGCAACCGATCGTCTTCGATAGCCAGCCCCTGCACGTTGGCGCCAGCATCGGTGTCGCCCAGACCCGCACCCAGGGCTTCGATGCCGGCGAACTGATCCGCTGCGCCGATATCGCCCTGTACCAGGCCAAGGCCGACGGCAAGAACACCTGGCGCTATTTCGCTGCCGAAATGAACCAGCAGATACAGTACCGCCGCCAGTTGGAGAACGACATGCGGCGAGCCCTGCGCAACCAGGAGTTCGAGCTGCATTACCAGCCGCGCTACCGCCTCAGCGACCTGCGTATCGTCGCGGTCGAGGCCTTGCTGCGCTGGCAACATCCGCAGGAGGGGTTGCTGGGGCCGGACACCTTCATCCCGTTGGCCGAGCAGAGCGACATCATTGTCGCGCTGGGCCGCTGGGTGCTGCGCGAAGCTTGCCGCACCGCCCACGACTGGCCCGCCGACGTGCTGGTTTCGGTGAACCTGTCGCCTGCGCAATTCCTGCGCAGCGATGTGGTGGCCGATGTACGCGAGATCCTGCTGGAAACCGCCTTCCCTGCCCAGCGCCTGGAGCTGGAAATTACCGAGAACGTGATGCTCAACGACATCGAAGGCGCGCTGGGCACCATGCTGTCGCTCAAGGAGCTGGGCGTGCGCCTGAACATGGACGACTTCGGCACCGGCTACTCATCGCTGGGCTACCTGCGCACCTACCCGTTCGACAGCATCAAGATCGACAAGCGCTTCATCGGCGGGCTGAACAACACCGGCGGCAGCGACCGCGCCGTGGTCCAGGCCATCATCAACCTGGGCGAAGCGATGGGGCTGACGGTGACGGCCGAGGGAGTGGAGTGCGAGCAGCAGCTCAGGGCACTGCAGAAGGACCATTGCCATGAAGTGCAGGGCTATTACATGAGCCGGCCGCTGGACAGTGCGGGGCTCCAGGCGTTGTTGCAGCAGGCTTCCCAGCGCTCGGCACCCTACCTGTAGCGCGGAGCAACTTGTTGCTTCGCGCCGAGGACTCCCACAGGGATTTTCAGCAAGCCTGCTGCAAGCTGCGCTCAGCCACGATTTCCGGCAGGTCGCGCCGGCGCAGGTAGGTGCGTAGCGGTTCACCGATGTTCAAGCGGTCATCCACATGCTGCGCCAGCAACAGCGCCAGCCGTTCACGACACAGGGCCATGCGCTGCCCTTGCTCGGGCCGCCAGACAAACTCGCTGCAGGGCGTGATACTGGCATCGGCCACGTCCATGCCGAACGAATCTTCGGAAAAACGCACGATATGCACACCGCGCTTGCCATGAAAACCGACAAAGCCCTTGAGCTGGTCGGCAGCGTTGCAGATGTCCTGGGAAGTGATGGCCATGACGTAACCTCGCAATGAAAGCGGAAGATACGCACGCCAGGCGGGAAAGGGTCGCCTCTGCCGGGCAACTCGTGACTGGCAGCCTAACGCAAGCCGCCGCACCGGCGCTATGCTTTTCATCGATCAGCGGCCACCGTCAACCTGCGAACGCAGCACCTCGCCCAGCCACTGCATGAATGCCTGCACCCGGCGGGGTACGTGGCGTTGCCGGGCATACAGCAGTGACACCGGCATGGCCGGGGCCTGCCAGCGTTCCAGTAGCGAAACCAGCTCACCGCGCTGCAGGTGCTCGGCCACGCCCACCGCCGGCACCTGGATCAGCCCCAGCCCGGCCAGGCAGGCCGCCGAGTAGGCCTCGGCATTGTTGACCGTGACCACGCCGGCCATGGCCTGGAAGTGCAGTTCACCGCCCTGCAGGTATTCGAAACCAGCGCTGCGCGCCCCCAGGGTGCGCACATAATGCACCAGGTGGTGCTCGGCCAGGTCCTGCAGCGTGCGCGGCACGCCATAGCGGGCCAGGTAGGCGGGGCTTGCACAGTTGCGCATGCTCAGTTGCCCGACCCGGCGCGCCACCACGTCCAGGTCATGCAGGGCCCCAATGCGCATCACGCAATCGAAGCCTTCACGCAGCAGGTCGACTTGGCGGTCGGTGCAACTGAGCTCAATCTCCAGCCGCGGGAAGCGCTGCAGAAACTGCGGCAGCGCCGGGATGATGACCCGGCGGGCCATCATGGTCGGCAGGTCGACCCGCAGGCGCCCGGCCAGTTCGGCATCGTCGGCACGGAACAGGGTCTCGATCTCGTCCATGCCCGACAGCAGGTCCTTGCTGCGCTCGTACAGCAAGGCACCATCCTGGGTTGCCTGCACCCGGCGGGTGGTGCGGTTGAACAACTGCGTACCCAGCAAACGCTCCAGCGCCCTGACCTGCTCCGACACGGTCGAACGTGGCAGCCCCAGGCTTTCGGCAGCCAGGGTGAAACTGCTGACCTCACTGACCCGCACAAAGGTACGCAACAACTCCAGCTTGTTCACTTGCGGCCTCGACTATCCGGTTTTACCGAACAGTATTTCCAAATTTGCCGGATTTAACAGCACCGCGCCGACCAATAACCTGTGCTCATCAGCCCACCATGAGGTTTTCACCATGACCCGCAAGATTGTCCTGATCACTGGCGCCAGCCGCGGCCTGGGCCGCAACGCTGCCGAACACCTGGCTGCACGCGGCATCGATGTCATCGGCACTTACCACAGCAAGGCGGAGGAAGCCCAGGCCGTGACCGCCCGGCTGGAGCAGGCCGGGGTCAAGGCCGCCATGCTGCAACTGGACGTCAGCAATAGCGCCAGCTTTGCCGGTTTTGCCGAACGCCTGGGCGCAACCCTGCAGCAACACTTCGGCCGCGAGCGGTTCGACTTCCTGGTGAACAATGCCGGGATCGGCTTGAACGTGCCGTATACCGAAACCAGCGAGGCGCAATTCGACCAGTTGCTGAACATCCAGCTGAAAGGGCCGTTCTTCCTCACCCAGCGCCTGCTGCCGTTGCTGGTCGACAATGGTCGCATCGTCAACATTTCCACCGGCCTGGCGCGCTTTGCGCTGCCGGGGTACGCCGCTTATGCCGCGATGAAGGGAGCGATGGAGGTACTGACCCGCTACCAGGCCAAGGAACTGGGGTCACGTGGCATTCGCGTGAACATTCTGGCGCCGGGGGCGATCGAGACTGATTTTGGTGGCGGTGTGGTGCGGGATAACCGCCAGGTGAATGAGTACATTGCCAGCAACACGGCGCTGGGGCGGGTGGGCTTGCCGGATGATATCGGGGCAGCGATTGCGCTGTTGCTGGATGATGGCAATGGCTGGATTACCGGGCAGCGGCTGGAGGTGTCGGGCGGGATGTTCCTCTGAATTGTTTTGTTTGGGGCCACTTTGCGGCCCCCGGCCTCACTGCTCATGCACCTGCACACTCGCCGTCATCCCCGCACTCAGGGTCACCCCCTCCGGCACCTGGTCCAGGCGAATCCTCACCGGTATCCGCTGCGCCAGGCGCACCCAGTTGAAGGTCGGCTCAACCTCCGGCAGCAACTGGCTGTCCGGGTTGCTGTTGCGGTCGGTGATACCGCGGCTGATGCTCTCAACATGCCCTTGCATCGGCTCGCCCGCGCCCATCAGCCACACCTTCACCGCATCCCCCACGCGAATGCGCGGCAGCTTGGTTTCCTCGAAATAAGCCTGGATATAAAAGGTTGAATCGTCCACCAGGGCCATCACCGACTCCCCGGTGTTCACATAGTTGCCCTCTGCCAGGCGCAGGTTGGTGATATGCCCGCTGCGCGGTGCGCGCACTTCACTGCGCGCCAGGTTGATTTTGGCAACCTGCAACTGCGCCTCGGCCTCATGCAGCTCACCGCGGGCGATGGCCGCATTGATCTGGGCGTTTTCCCGCAATTCGGCACTGATAGCCTCCGGCCCCAGGGCGGTACGCCGGGCCGCTTCACGCTCGCGCAGGCGCAGTTGCTGGGTGCGGGTCTCGGTCACGGCACTGGCCTGGTCGAAGGCCGCCTGGAAGCGTTCGCGGTCGATGCTCATCAGCACGTCGCCGGCCTTGACCTGCTGGTTGTCACGGGCTTTCAGCTCGCGCACCCAGCCAGACACATCAGGGGCGATCACCACCACATCGGCGCGCACACGGGCATCGCGGGTCCAGGGGGTGAGCATATAGTATTGCCACAGCTGATAGCCGGCGAACACGGCAAGGGCCACCACACACAAGGTGACCAAGGTACGTACGGCCGCACGCATCGAAACACTCCTTTACAAGGTTCCCAGCAGTCGCACCACCAGGAACAACACACAAACGAACAGCGCCGCGTCGAACAGCGCTTCATGCCAGATCCAGCGCCCCAACGGCGTGGCCTGCACCACCAGACGCAGCAACCCGGTAAGCACCAGCGCCAGCAACACATACACCAGAAAGGGACTGAACAGCACGCCGCCTACTTCCCACTCACGCAACCCCATGGGCTTCCTCCTGCCAGCGGCACCACTTGCCCCAGCTTTTCTGCAATTGCAGCACCGCCCCTTCGGCCAACCGCAGCGGATCGCTGGAGGGTAGCCGGCGCAAGGCGTCAATGAACTGTTCGCTGGCGGCATCCAGGCGCTGACCACGCCCGGGCGCCGGCCCCTTGGCCAGCACTGCCTCTACCTGCTGCAGGTATTGGCGCTCGGCCTGCCCCAGCGGGGCCTGGGCGACCGCCAGGCACATGCGCAGGTGCACCAGTTCATCGCCGATATCCAGGCCGTGCAGGCCGTCGTCCCAGCGCTTGCGTTCGCGCTCGGGCAGTTCGCCCGCATGCCGCGCCAGTTGCATCAGGCGGTCGGCCATGCGCCCGCCAAACCAGCTGTCGGCCCCGCGCAGGTCGCGCCGGGTCAGGCGCACCAGGTCGTTCTGGGTCGCCGCGCGCAGGCGCCGGCCCAGCCAGGCCGGGTGGCGAAACACCAACAAACGGAAGGCCATCACCGCCGCCGACACCCCCACCAGCATGGCCAAGGCACTGTTGAGCATGGTGGCTACGCCGAACTGCATGGCGTTGAGCGGCGACACCAGCACGATGAAGTGCAGGCAATAGGAAGTGGCCGTGGCCCCGGTCCGTGGATGAGCCATGCCCAGCGCCCCCAGAAACAGCGGCACGCCCATGCCCAGGCAGAGCATGGCGAAGCTGCTCCATTGCGGCAGCAGAATCTGCCCGACCAGAAACGCCGCGGGTATCGCCAGGAAGATCCCGCGCAAAAAGCTCAAGCCGATCTGTGCACCGTTCTCGCGGCTGGCGAACAGGCTGCAGACCACACAGGTCAGCACCAGGCCACCCGGTGCCGAAGGCCAGGCGGTGGCCAGCCAGAAGCCGCTCATTACCAGAAAGGCCAGCGCACTGCGTGAGCCGAACAGCAAGGCCAGCGACCAGTCGCGGTGCGCGGCCAGGCCCTGTGGGACATCCTTGGGCGCCCTGCCCGCCTCCACATCCTCCAGCGCCTGGCTAGCGGCCATGGCGTAATCCAGCAGCAGCGCCATGCGCGCCAGGCAGAAGTGCTCCGCCGGACTGATCTGCTCATCGTGGGCGGCATCCCAGACGCGCTGGCGCAGCAACAACAGGCTGGGCTGGTCGGGCTTGCCCAGCAGTGCACGCACCTCCTCCAGCCAGGCTGCCAGATGTTCGGCTTCGCGCTCATCAAGTTGCCGCCACTGTCGGCGCACCGAGCGGGAGATGCGCAGCAGCACCATCAGTTTCTGGCTCAGGCCACGAATGGCACGGGCACGCTGGCGCCCGCGATTGCCTTCGAACCAGGCGTGTTCGCGTTGGCTGTCGATGGCAACGATACGCCCCAGGCTTTCCAGTAAACCTTTGCGCGCCTCGTCTTCGCCACCCAGCATGGCACTGGCGGCCTGCAGGCCGTTCTGCCAGGCCTGGCGGGCCTGCCCGCCCAGTTGCTGCTCTACCCGCATGGGCCAGAGCAAGGCACTGCTGGCAGTGGCACAGAAGATACCCAGGCAGATCTCGGTGCAGCGCGCCACGGCCTGGTCGAACACCTGCAACGGGTGGTCGATGGCCGGCAGGGCGATGATCGCCGCGGTGTAGCCAGCCAGCACGAAGGCATAGGCCCAGGCGCTACGCAGCTGAGTGGAGGCGGCGGTGCACAGGGCCAGCCACAGGGCCAAGGTGAGCAGGAACAGGCCGGGGGTCTGGGCGAACAGGCCGATGAACAGCACCGACATGAGCGTGCCGACCAAGGTCCCGGCCAGCCGCGCCAGGCCTTTCTGCACCACCATGCCCGAGAGCGGCTGGGCGACGATGAAAGCTGTCATCAGCGCCCAGGACGGTTGCTCCAGGCCCCAGCGCATCGCCAGCCACAACGCCAGGCCGCCACCGAGCAGGGTCTTGATGGCGAACTTGAGGGCGAGGCTGCTGGGGGCGAACAGGGCCTGGAGGGTGATGGGCACGAGGCGGACCTTGCGGGAGATAATCTTGTAGAAAGATAGACAATGGTGGGAAGGATAAAGTGGAAACAACTAATTAGCTAGCTAATCATCTTTATTGCGGGCCAGCACAGGCAAAGCAAAAAATCCCAGGCAAAAAAAATGGGCGACCGAAGTCGCCCTAAATGCCTTGCGTGCTCGTGTACCCGGAAGGTCAGCGCGGCTTGCGCTTGTTCGAGTCCTTCCAGATGAAAATGCCCAGACCGGCAAAGAAGACGACCATCAACCCGACCGTTACCACTCCGGCGATAACCACGTTGTCGAAGAACATGCTGGCCTCCCCATTCGTTTGCCGTTGTCCGATGGGGGCAAGTTAACCAATGTGCGGGCGGGGAAAATTGATCGGTGTCAATGGTGCCCGGGGCCGGGCACGCGAGGCGGGTGCAGGGTTGACCTGCGTCAAGTTTCAGCGCTTCTTCGGCTTGCCCTTGGGCTTCTTTTTCTTGGCGCTGTTCAACGGCAGGGCCTGCTCGAACGCATTGCGCATTTCGTTCAGGCGCTTTTCCTTGAGGTCGTGGGCGCGCTTGGCGCGTTCGGCATCGAAATCGATGAGGTTGTCTTGGCTCATGGGTCGGCTCGACGATCAACTGAGACTTGCATGATGAAGCCAGGCGCAGGCGCTGACCAGCCCCGCGTCAGACTTCGATATCCACCAGCAGCCCCTGGCGGACGTGCTCGCCCATCAACGGTGCCACCGGCACGGTGTTGTCGGCGTTGACCTCGTCACCTGGCATCGCACTGTAGCGTTCGTCGTCGCCCTTCTGTCGGCGTTGCTGCTGGCGGCGCTGCTCATCGCGCAGCAGCAGGGCCTGCTCCTGCGGGTCACGCTGGTGCTTGAGGTCGATGGCACTTTCACCGGATGCAGGCTGCGTCGGCACCACCGGTTTGATGTCAGGGGTCGGCTTGACCGGGTCCTGTTGCGAGGTCACCGGGGCGGCACTGAGCGGAATGATCGGCGGCAGCATGGACGTTCTCCTATGCCCCCTGTATCGGCAGGCGCGATTTTACCTTGATGGCATGCGCAAGACTTATTCGGCTTGGTCGTCAGGGTCGTCGTCGCCTGGCGGGCTGGCCTCGCTCCAGGGCCGCTTGTACACCTGCTGCCAGACCGCGTCCATGTGCTCGCGCAGCACCTGCGGCGCGCTTTTGAGCGAAGCGCTGTCCTCGCGCTCACCACCGATCGGCTCTTCACCTGCCGGGGTAATCAGCGACTGCCCGGTGATGCTGTAGCTGGCCTGCCCTTCACGCATCTCGATGGCGATGTCGTGCGGGTCGATGCTGCCGCCGCAGAAGGCGTGGCTGGCAACCGTCACCTCGGCGATGCCGTCCTTGTTCAGGTCGCCAACATCGCTGACATCATTATAGAAGTCCACATCCAGATCCAGGCCCGGGCAGGTGGTTTCCTGCTCGATCTGCCAGCGTGCCTTGAACGCGTCGTTTTCGGCGCTGCGCCCGTACAGCGTGGCCTTGAGTACCACCTTGTCCACCTCCTGCTCGCTTTCCGGGTCGCTGGCCTGGCCATCGCTGCGGCTCAATACCAGCAGGCCTTCACCGTCGCGGTCACGAAAATGCACGCTCTTGATCGGCGTCTGCACGCCCAGTACCTCAAGCTGCTCCATCGGGATGGCGGGCAAGGTCTCGTAGTTTTTCTGCTCGCAGGCGGCCAATAGCAACAGGCTGCCCACGGCCATCGAAGTGCTGATCCAGCGGTGCTTGGCAGACATGTTGATCCGGGGCCCTCGTCGGCAGCACGGTGGGGGGCGATGAAGCGGCTAGACTGTTGCACTACCTATCGCACTTCGGCACCTTTCGATGCGCGCGGCACTTTGGTCTGACCGGCCGATCCGTTAACATAATCGGCTTTTTCATCGCGGGAGTTCAGGCAGTATGGCGCAGCAGTATCAACCGGGGCAACGCTGGATCAGCGACAGCGAAGCCGAGCTCGGCCTGGGTACCATCCTGGCGCAGGATGGCCGCCTGTTGACCGTGCTTTACCCGGCCACTGGCGACACCCGCCAGTATTCCCTGCGCAATGCGCCGCTGACCCGCGTGCGCTTCTCGCCAGGTGACCAGATCACCCACTTCGAAGGCTGGAAGCTGACCGTGCGCGAGGTCGAGGACATCGACGGGCTGATGGTCTACCACGGCCTGGACGGGCAGAACCAGCCGCGCACCCTGCCAGAAACCCAGCTGTCGAACTTCATCCAGTTCCGCCTGGCCAGCGACCGCCTGTTCGCCGGGCAGATCGATCCGCTGTCGTGGTTCAGCCTGCGCTACAACACCCTGCAGCACACCAGCAAGCAGATGCAGTCGGCGCTGTGGGGCCTGGGCGGCTGCCGCGCCCAACCCATCGCCCACCAGTTGCACATCGCCCGCGAAGTCGCCGACCGCAGCGCACCGCGCGTTTTGCTGGCCGACGAAGTGGGCCTGGGTAAAACCATCGAGGCCGGCCTGGTGATCCACCGCCAGCTGCTGTCGGGCCGCGCCAGTCGCGTCCTGATCCTGGTGCCGGAAAACCTCCAGCACCAGTGGCTGGTGGAAATGCGCCGCCGCTTCAACCTGCAGGTAGCCCTGTTCGACGCCGAGCGCTTCATTGAAAGCGACGCCAGCAACCCGTTCGAGGATGCCCAGCTGGCGCTGGTGGCCCTGGAGTGGCTGGTCGACGACGAAAGAGCCCAGGACGCGCTGTTCGCCGCCGGCTGGGACCTGATGGTGGTGGACGAAGCCCATCACCTGGTCTGGCATGAAGACCAGGTCAGCGCCGAATACGGCCTGGTCGAACAGCTGGCCCAGGTGATCCCGGGCGTGCTGCTGCTCACTGCCACCCCCGAACAGCTCGGCCAGGACAGCCACTTCGCCCGCCTGCGCCTGCTCGACCCCAACCGTTTCCACGACCTGGCCGCCTTCCGCGCCGAGAGCGAGCACTATCGCCCGGTGGCCGAAGCCGTACAGGAACTGCTCGACGAAGGCCGCCTGTCGCCCAAGGCCCACGCCACCATCCACGGCTTCCTGGGTGCCGAAGGCGAAGCCCTGCTGGCCGCGGTCAGCGACGGCGATACCCAGGCCAGCGCGCGCCTGATCCGTGAGTTGCTCGACCGCCACGGCACCGGCCGCGTGCTGTTCCGTAACACCCGCGCGGCGATTCAGGGCTTCCCTGAGCGTCAGCTGCACCCTTACCCACTGGCCACGCCCGAGCAATACCGCGACTTGCCAGCCGGCGAGCATGCCGAGCTGTACCCGGAAGTCGCCTTCCAGGCCCAGGGCGAGGTGGCCGACGACGAGCGCTGGTGGCGTTTCGACCCGCGCGTCGACTGGCTGATCGACACCCTGAAGATGCTCAAGCGCACCAAGGTGCTGGTGATCTGCGCCCATGCCGAAACCGCGATGGACCTGGAAGACGCCCTGCGCGTGCGCTCCGGCATCCCGGCCTCGGTGTTCCATGAAGGCATGAGCATCCTCGAGCGCGACCGCGCCGCCGCCTACTTCGCCGACGAAGAGTTCGGTGCGCAGGTGCTGATCTGCTCCGAGATCGGCAGCGAGGGCCGCAACTTCCAGTTTGCCCACCATCTGGTGATGTTCGACCTGCCGGCGCACCCGGACCTGCTCGAACAGCGCATCGGCCGCCTCGACCGTATCGGCCAGAAGCACACCATCCAGCTGCATATCCCGTACCTGCAGGACAGCCCGCAAGAGCGCCTGTTCCAGTGGTACCACGAAGGCCTCAATGCCTTCCTCAACACCTGCCCTACCGGCAACGCCCTGCAGCACCAGTTCGGCCCACGCCTGCTGCCACTGCTCGAAGGCGGTGAAGGCAAGGCCTGGGAGGCCCTGGTGGCCGACGCCCGCAGCGAGCGCGAACGCCTGGAAGCCGAACTGCATACCGGCCGTGACCGCCTGCTGGAGCTCAACTCCGGTGGTGCCGGCGAAGGCCAGGCGCTGGTCGAGGCCATTCTCGAACAGGACGACCAGTTCGCCCTGCCGATTTACATGGAAACCCTGTTCGACGCCTTTGGCATCGACAGCGAAGACCATTCCGAGAACGCCCTGATCCTCAAACCGAGCGAGAAGATGCTCGACGCCAGCTTCCCGCTGGGCGACGACGAAGGCGTGACCATCACCTACGACCGTGGCCAGGCGCTGTCGCGCGAGGACATGCAGTTCCTCACCTGGGAGCACCCGATGGTGCAAGGCGGCATGGACCTGGTGCTGTCCGGCTCGATGGGCAACACCGCCGTGGCGCTGATCAAGAACAAGGCGCTCAAACCCGGCACCGTGCTGCTTGAGCTGCTGTTCGTCAGCGAAGTGGTGGCACCGCGCAGCCTGCAACTGGGCCGTTACCTGCCACCGGCGGCATTGCGCTGCCTGCTCGATGCCAACGGCAACGACCTGGCGTCCCGCGTGGCCTTCGAAACCCTCAACGACCAACTCGAGAGCGTGCCGCGCGCCAGTGCCAACAAGTTCGTCCAGGCCCAGCGTGACGTGCTGGCCCAGCGTATCAGCAGTGGTGAGACCAAGGTCATGCCGACCCACATCGAACGCGTGGCCGAGGCTCAGCGACGCTTGACGGCGGAAACCGACGAAGAATTGGCCCGCCTGGTCGCCCTGCAAGCGGTCAACCCGAGCGTGCGCGACAGCGAGATCGAGGCGCTGCGCAAGCAGCGCGAAGAGGGCCTGGCGATGCTGGAGAAAGCGGCATTACGCCTGGAAGCCATTCGCGTGCTGGTGGCTGGCTGAGGGGGCAGGCGCCGAGGTGGCTGGCACCGGCGTCGCCGGTGTTCGCGGGTAAACCCGCTCCCACAGGTACAACGTATGCCTTCAGCCCGGCGCGATCTCTGTAGGAGCGGGCATGCCCGCTCCCACAGGGGCCGTGTTCCGGACCCGCATGCATATTCCTCGCTGCGATCAGGCTGATAACCAAATCGTAGAAATCAATGTGCCATTAGTCAGGAAGGCTTAATCACCTCTTTCTATACTGCCTCTGGACAGTCTGCACAGGGTGGTAGCGCAGACGAGTGAAAACTCGATCAAGAGGCATTCCATGGAATGGCTGGGGCTGCAACTGTTCGCCGACCTGCCGGCAACCGGGCGCATCGTCATCGATTGCCGGCATGAACCGTTCCTGGTTCTGCTCGCCTACTTCGTCGCCTGTGCGGCCTGCTTCGCCACACTGGACATGGCCGAGCGCCAATCCCACAGCGAAGACCCCACCGCCCACCGACAATGGAACATGCTCGGTGCCTGCTGCCTGGCAGGTGGCATCTGGGCCATGCACTTCATCAGCGTGCTGGCCTTCCAGGCGCCAGTGGAAGTGCACTACGACGCGTCCCTGACCATCCTGTCGCTGCTCATCGCCCTGGCCGTCGCCTGGCTGGCCATGCACAGCCTCGACCGCAGCCAGATGCGCACACACCATTACCTGCAAAGTGCAGTGCTGATCGGCCTGGGTATCATTCTCATGCACTTCGTCGGCATGGCCGCCCTGGAAACCGGCGCCCGCCAGTACTACCAGACCGGCCTGCTGCTGGCCTCGACCAGCATTGCCCTGCTCACCAGTCTGACGGCACTGTGCCTGGCCCGCTACTTCCGTCATGGCAGCGGTACCCTGCACCAGGCCATGAAGTACGGCGCCAGCCTGCTGATGGCCGGCGGCATCGTCGCCACCCACTTCACCGCAATGTCAGCCATGACCCTGGTCATCCCGGCCGACACCGCCCTGCGCCTGCCCTCTGGCGACAACAGTCTGCAACTGGGGCTGGGCATCGGCTTCATCACCCTGCTGATCAGTGGTGCCAGCATCAGTAGCGCACTGGCCGACAAGAAACTGCAAAGCAAGGAACACGACCTGCGCCGGGTCAGCGTGCTGCTCAGCCAACTGGACCAGGCCCGCGCTTCGCTGCAGCAGGCCGCGCATTACGATGCCCTGACCAACCTGGTCAACCGCCGCGGTTTCAACCAGGTGTTCGCCGAACGCCTGGCCGAACACCAGGCCACGGCAAGCCGCCTGGCGGTGATGTTCCTCGACATCGACCATTTCAAACGCATCAACGACAGCCTCGGCCACGACGCCGGCGACCAACTGCTCAAAGTGATCGCCAGCCACATCAAGGCCGCCACCCGTAACCACGACCTGGTCGCGCGCTTTGGCGGCGACGAGTTTTGCGTGGTCACCAGCCTCAACAGTCGCGACGAAGCCCGCCACCTGGCCCAGCGCATCATGCAAAGGATGAAGGAGCCCATCGACCTGGGCGGCCGACGCATGGTCATGACCACCAGCATCGGCATCAGCATCTTCCCCGACGACGGCACCACCGCCGAAGAGCTGCTCAAGCATGCCGATCTCGCCCTGTACCAGTCCAAGGGCAGCGGGCGCAACAGCCTGAACTTCTTCAACGACGGCCTGAAAACCCGGGCCTCGATTGCCTTGCAGCTGGAAGAAGAACTGCGCCTGGCCCTGCTCGAGGAGCATGGGCTGTGCGTGCACTACCAGCCGATCTTCGACCTGCGCAACAGGCAAGTGGCCAAACTGGAAGCCCTGGTGCGCTGGCAACACCCGCAACACGGCGTGCTCGGCCCCGAGCGTTTTGTCGCCATTGCCGAAGCCAATGGCCTGATCATCGACCTCGACCTGTGGGTGCTGCGCCATGCCTGCGCCGACCTGGCCTACCTGCAGCGCCACGGCTACGACAGCCTCAAGGTCACGGTCAATTGCTCGGCCGTCACCCTCAGCCACGACGAATTGCCCAACGAAGTGGAGAAGGCGCTGTTCCACGCCGGGCTCGCGCCCTGGCAGCTGGAGCTGGAAGTGACCGAGAACGCCCTGATGGGTGAC
Source organism: Pseudomonas persica (assembly GCF_900291015.1). Classification (GTDB taxonomy): domain Bacteria; phylum Pseudomonadota; class Gammaproteobacteria; order Pseudomonadales; family Pseudomonadaceae; genus Aquipseudomonas. The sequence goes on along the minus strand of NZ_OLKL01000011.1, from coordinate 168,281 downwards.
ATCCAGCGCACGGTCAACCTGCTCAAGCGCGTGCGCGCTCTGGGCGTGGCGCTGTCAATCGATGACTTCGGCACCGGCTACTCGTCACTGGCCTACCTCAAGCGCCTGCCGCTGGACGTGCTGAAGATCGACCGCAGCTTCCTGCAGGATGTGCCGGCCAGCCAGAAGGACCGCGAAATCGCCCAGGCGATCATCGTCATGGCGCATACCCTGCATTTGCAGGTGGTCAGCGAGGGCGTGGAAACCGCCGAACAGCTGGCGTTCCTCGAAGCCCACGGCTGCGACTACCTGCAGGGCTACCTGCTGGGCCGCCCGGAGCCGCTGGCCGAACTGCGGCCGCTGTTGGAGCGGCTGCAGCACCAGAGCGGTGTGTTCAACCCTTGCTGCGGTACAGTTCAACCAGGGTCGCCGGATCTTTTTGCAGGTACCCCTGGCTTGCATGCAGGCGCATCAATTGCGCAGCGAGGCCACTGAGCGGCGTCGCCGAGCCTTGCTCGCGGGAGAACTTGACCGCACCATCAAGATCCTTGAGCAGCGTGCGCACGTGCCATTTGATCGGCTCAAAGCGGCTCTCGGCCATTTGCGGTGCGAGGATCTGCAGCGGTTTGGAATCGGCAAAGCCGCCAGCCAGCGCTTCGGCAATCAGCGTCGCGTCGACCCCGGATTGTTCAGCCAAGGCCACCACTTCGGCGATCACCAGGGCATTGCAGGCCACGATCATCTGGTTGCAGGCCTTGGTCACCTGGCCCGCGCCCACCGCCCCCATGTGCGTCACGCGCTGGCCAAGTACCTGCAGCACCGGGCGAGCGCGCTGCAGGTCGGCCGCCTCGCCACCGACCATGATCGCCAGGGTGCCGGCTTCGGCCCCGGGCGTGCCACCGGACACTGGCGCATCCAGCCAGGCCATGCCGCTCAGCGCCGCCAGTTCGGCAGCCATTTCACGGGTGGCGGTGGGCTCCAGGCTGGAGAAATCGATCAGCAGCTGGCCGCGGCGCCCGCCCTGGGCGATGCCTTGCTCGCCGAACACCACCTCGCGCACCACGGCAGTGTCGGCCAGGCACAGCAGCAGCATGTCGCTGTCGCGGCACAGTTCGGCAGGGCTGCTGGCCAGGCGCGCGCCGGCGGCGACCAGTGCGGCGCACTTGTCCGGGCTGCGGTTCCACACGGTCAGCGGGTAGCCCGCGGCCAACAGGCGCCGGCACATGGGCAGGCCCATCAGGCCGATGCCGGCGAATCCAAGCGAAGGTAGTACAGTGCTCATCAATGACTCCTGACTATTTCGAATAACCGGGGGCTGCCTTGCAGCCCCCCATTACGCATCCCGTAAACTGTTACCGCCACGCCGAATTGTTACTTCCCTCTACCCGTCCTGAGCGCCTTCGAGCACCAAAACGGGCCTGCTGCGCATTTTCGCGCACCAAAAACGATCACGCCTCTATCGGGCGCTTCACCTGAATCACGATGAACGGCGAAACCACCACCGCCCAGATCTCTGGATCGCGGCTTTGCAGGTCCTGGGCCTGCTCGGCCGTCACCGGTCCGACAGTGCTATCACTACGCCACTTGGCGAAGATCTCGCTGCGATTCTCGGCCATCGCCTCGGCAACGGCGATCAGGTCGAGGCTTGGGTCGACCCAAATCAGGTCACCCTTGGCCCAGAAACGCTCCAGCGCTTTCCACTCGATGATTGCCGTCTCGCCAAGCAATTTGGCATAGAGGGTGCTTGTTTGATCAGTCATGGGTGGTATCCGCAAACGTCGGCCAATAAAAAGGCCGGCATTTTTGCAGAAAAACCCGGTTTCAAATATGTAATTTGGTCGATTGATCCCGAACTTGTGGGGCGGGGTCGCAGATGCAGGCAGTTTGATGGCGCCTTTCTGTATCTTTGTGTCGATCAAGCGACAACCCAGGAAGCAGGCCCTTTTCGACCGCTTTTCAAGCGCTCGAACAGCGCTCTACACTGCACCGGTACAGTTCCGGGACATGTTCCGGGGGAAGGTGGGCTTGCGCGTTGGCATGGCCACGCCGCAAATCCCGCCCGGTCTGTAGCCCTGGCCGCCAGGACTATAAGAATTACAACAGAATGAGTGGAGCACTATGATCAAGATTTCCAAGCTGTTCGCCGCAATGGTTCTGGCCGGGGTAGCCAGCCATTCGTTTGCCGCCGATACCATCAAGATCGGGATTGCAGGCCCCAAGACCGGCCCAGTGACCCAGTACGGTGACATGCAGTTCATCGGCGCCAAGCAAGCCATCAAGGATATCAACGCCGCGGGCGGCGTGGATGGCAAGATGCTCGAAGCCAAGGAATACGACGACGCCTGCGACCCTAAACAGGCCGTGGCAGTCGCCAACAAAGTGGTCAACGACGGCGTCAAGTTCGTCATCGGCCACCTGTGCTCCAGCTCCACCCAGCCTGCGTCCGACATCTACGAAGACGAAGGTGTGATCATGATCACCCCGGCCGCCACCTCGCCGGAAATCACCGCCCGTGGCTACAAGCTGATCTTCCGCACCATCGGCCTGGACAGCGCCCAGGGCCCGGCCGCCGGCAACTACATCGCCGACCACGTCAAGCCGAAGGTGGTCGCTGTCCTGCACGACAAGCAGCAGTACGGTGAAGGCATCGCCACCGCGGTCAAGCAGACCCTGGAAGGCAAAGGCACCAAGGTTGCCGTGTTCGAAGGCCTGAACGCCGGTGACAAGGACTTCTCCTCGATCATCCAGAAACTCAAGCAGAACAACGTCGACTTCGTCTACTACGGCGGCTACCACCCAGAGCTGGGCCTGATCCTGCGCCAGGCTCAGGAAAAAGGCCTGAAAGCCAAGTTCATGGGCCCGGAAGGCGTGGGCAACGACTCCATCTCGCAGATCGCCCAGAACGCCTCCGAAGGCCTGCTGGTGACCCTGCCGAAGTCGTTCGACGCCGACCCTGCGAACAAGAAGATCGTCGACGCCATCAAGGCTGACGGCAAGGACCCAAGCGGCCCGTTCGTGTTCCCGGCCTACTCGGCTGTCGAGCTGATCGCCCAAGGTATCAAGGTTGCGGGCTCCGACGACGCCGAGAAAGTGGCTGCCGCCATCCATGCCGGCAAGTTCAAGACCCCGACCGGCGAGCTGTCGTTCGACGACAAAGGCGACCTGAAAGACTTCAAGTTCGTGGTCTACGAATGGCACTTCGGCAAGCCGAAGACCGAAGTCTCCCCTCAGTAACTGCGTGACTAATAGCTGACCTACGAGCCCACTGTGCGAGCAGTGGGCTTTGTTTTATGAGGTTCATGGGCCTGATCCCCGCGATCCGGGGGCGGGCTCACCTGAAAATCTTAAAACCGTCACCCGCGGTTTCCTGGCCTTACCCCCCGCCAGCGAAATGCAAATCAGGTTTTTAGGAGCGCTGTAATGCCTGAGATCTACCATTTCTTCCAACAACTGGTTAATGGATTGACCATCGGCAGCACCTATGCCTTGATCGCCATCGGCTACACGATGGTGTACGGCATCATAGGCATGATCAACTTCGCCCACGGCGAGGTGTACATGATCGGTTCCTACGTGGCCTTCATCGCCCTGGCGGGCCTGGCCATGATGGGTATCCATTCGCTGCCGATCCTGATGACCGTCGCCTTCGTCGCGACGATCTTCGTCACCAGTGCCTATGGCTACAGTATCGAACGGGTTGCCTACCGCCCCCTGCGCAACAGCAACCGTCTGATCCCGCTGATTTCCGCCATCGGCATGTCGATCTTTCTGCAGAACACCGTCTTGCTGTCGCAAGACTCCAAGGACAAGTCCATCCCCAACCTGATCCCCGGGAGCTTCTCCTTCGGACCGGGCGGTGCTGAAGAAGTACTGATCAGCTACATGCAGATCCTGGTGTTCGTGGTCACCCTGGTGGCCATGACCTGCCTCACCCTGTTCATCTCCCGTTCCCGCCTGGGCCGCGCCTGCCGCGCCTGCGCAGAGGACATCAAGATGGCCAACCTGCTGGGCATCAACACCAACAACATCATCGCCCTCACCTTCGTCATCGGTGCCGCTTTGGCGGCGGTGGCGGCCGTGCTGCTGAGCATGCAGTACGGGGTGATCAACCCCAACGCCGGTTTCCTGGTGGGCCTGAAGGCCTTCACCGCGGCGGTGCTGGGTGGCATCGGCAGCATCCCGGGCGCCATGCTCGGCGGGCTGGTGCTGGGCGTGGCCGAAGCGTTCGGTGCCGATATCTTCGGCGACCAGTACAAGGACGTGGTGGCATTCGGCTTGTTGGTTCTTGTCCTGCTATTCCGGCCGACCGGCATCCTGGGCCGCCCGGAGGTTGAAAAAGTATGAACAGAAATCTCAAACAGGCGTTCTTCAGCGCCTTGCTGGTATGGGCCGTGGCCTTCCCGGTACTGGGCCTGAAACTGAGCATCGACGGCATCAGCCTGGCTGTGCACAGCCAGGGTTCGTTCAACCTCGGCATCATTGCCCTGTGCTCGGTGCTGATGTTCCTGCGCGTGCTGTTCGACAAGCAGTGGAGCTCGGTGATGGGCCGCCGTTCGGATCGCAAGCTGATCCCGCCGGCCGTCAGCAACTACCTGACCCTGCCGAAGACCCAGCGCTACGTGATCATGGGCCTGATCGTCGCGGCACTGGTGTGGCCGTTCTTCGGCTCGCGCGGTGCGGTCGACATTGCCACGCTGATCCTGATCTACGTGTTGCTGGGCCTGGGCCTGAACATCGTGGTCGGCCTGGCGGGCCTGCTCGACCTCGGTTATGTCGGCTTCTACGCCGTCGGTGCCTACAGCTACGCCATGCTCTCGCACTACCTGGGCTGGAGCTTCTGGGTATGCCTGCCGATCGCCGGCCTGATGGCCGCCACCTTCGGCTTCCTGCTCGGCTTCCCGGTGCTGCGCCTGCGCGGTGACTATCTGGCGATCGTGACCCTCGGCTTCGGCGAGATCATCCGCCTGTTCCTGCGTAACCTCACCGACTGGACCGGCGGCCCCAACGGCATCAGCAACATTCCCAAGCCGGAGCTGTTCGGCCTGACCTTCGAACGCCGTGCCGCCGAGGGCATGCAGACCTTCCATGAGTTCTTCGGGCTGGAATACAACTCGATCAACAAGGTCATCTTCCTCTACCTGGTGGCCCTGCTGCTGGCCCTGCTGGCGCTGTTCGTGATCAACCGCCTGCTGCGCATGCCGATCGGCCGCGCCTGGGAAGCCCTGCGCGAAGACGAGATCGCCTGCCGCGCACTGGGCCTGAACCCGACCGTGATCAAGCTCTCGGCGTTCACCCTGGGTGCCTGCTTCGCCGGTTTTGCCGGCAGCTTCTTCGCTGCGCGCCAAGGCCTGGTGACGCCGGAGTCGTTCACCTTCATCGAGTCGGCGATCATCCTCGCCATCGTCGTGCTTGGCGGCATGGGCTCACAACTGGGCGTGATTCTCGCGGCCATCGTGATGATCCTGCTGCCCGAGCTGATGCGTGAGTTCAGCGAATACCGGATGCTGATGTTCGGTGCGCTGATGGTGTTGATGATGATCTGGCGTCCGCAAGGCCTGCTGCCTATGCAACGTCCACACATGGAGCTGCGTCGATGAGCCGCGAAATTCTGCAAGTCAGCGGCCTGAGCATGCGCTTCGGCGGCTTGTTGGCGGTCAACGGCGTGGCCCTGACCGTCAAGGAAAAACAGGTGGTGGCACTGATCGGCCCGAACGGTGCCGGCAAGACCACCGTGTTCAACTGCCTGACCGGCTTCTACAAGCCCAGCGGCGGCACCATCCTGCTCGATGGCCAGCCGATCCAGGGCCTGGCCGGCCACCAGATCGCCCGCAAGGGCGTGGTGCGGACCTTCCAGAACGTGCGCCTGTTCAAGGAAATGACCGCGCTGGAAAACCTGCTGATCGCCCAGCACCGCCACCTCAATACCAACTTCTTCGCCGGCCTGTTCAAGACCCCGAACTTCCGCCGCAGCGAGAAGGAGGCCATGGAACGCGCGCAGTACTGGCTGGAGAAGGTCAACCTGACCGAGTTCGCCAACCGTACCGCCGGCACCCTCGCCTACGGCCAGCAGCGCCGCCTGGAAATCGCCCGCTGCATGATGACCCAGCCGCGCATCATCATGCTCGACGAACCGGCAGCGGGCCTGAACCCGAAGGAGACCGAAGACCTCAAGGCGCTGATCGCCTACCTGCGTGAGTCGCACAACGTCACCGTGCTGCTGATCGAGCACGACATGAAGCTGGTGATGAGCATTTCCGACCATATCGTGGTGATCAACCAGGGCACCCCCCTGGCCCACGGCACGCCGGAAGAGATCCGCGACAACCCTGACGTGATCAAAGCCTACCTGGGGGAAGCGTAAATGCTGAAGTTCGAGAACGTTTCCACCTTCTACGGCAAGATCCAGGCGCTGCACAGCGTCAACGTGGAGATCAACCAGGGCGAGATCGTTACCCTGATCGGCGCCAACGGTGCCGGCAAGTCGACCTTGCTGATGACCCTGTGCGGCTCACCGCAGGCGCACAGCGGTAGCATCAAGTACCTGGGTGAAGAACTGGTCGGCCAGCCGTCTTCGCACATCATGCGCAAGAGCATCGCGGTGGTACCGGAAGGCCGCCGCGTGTTCTCCCGCCTGACCGTCGAGGAAAACCTGGCGATGGGTGGCTTTTTCACCGACAAGGGCGATTACCAGGAGCAGCTGGACAAGGTGCTGCAGCTGTTCCCGCGCCTGAAGGAGCGTTATATCCAGCGTGGTGGCACCATGTCCGGTGGCGAGCAGCAGATGCTCGCCATTGGCCGGGCGCTGATGAGCAAACCCAAGCTGCTGCTGCTCGACGAGCCCTCGCTGGGGCTGGCGCCGATCATCATCCAGCAGATCTTCGACATCATTGAACAGCTGCGTCGTGATGGCGTGACGGTGTTCCTGGTGGAGCAGAACGCCAACCAGGCCCTGAAGGTCGCTGACCGGGCCTATGTGCTGGAGAACGGCCGAGTGGTGATGCATGGGACAGGTGAAGCGCTGCTGACCGACCCGAAGGTGCGCGACGCGTATCTGGGGGGTTGATCGGGAAAAGGGCCTTCGGGCCCTTTTTTCTGTCTGCAAAGAATGTATTGCCTGTGCCGGCCTCTTCGCGGGTGAACCCGCTCCCACAGGGATAGCACCAGACGTAAGTGCGGCGCCGCACCTGTGGGAGCGGGTTCACCCGCGAAGAGGCCGGTACAGGCAACCATTAACTTGTGATCCGCCGCCAGCCTGAGTAACGTGGCCAGCTCTTTGGAAGATCCCGGATCCCGCCCCATGCGCCTCACTCCCACCCTGCTGTTCACTGCTCTGCTGCCCCTGTTCGCCGGCTGCCAGCTCATGGCTGACGCCCCCAACGACCCGAACATCGGCACCACGCGCATGCAGGGCGAGCTGCGTGCCGCCGGTGGCCAGCTGCTGTTCAAGCCGTGTAGCGAAAACCGCACTTTCGTGATCAACGACGTCGCCGCCACCGGCATCCTGCAGGAAGCCGCCAACCTCGCCAAGGACGCCAACGACAAGCTGTTCGCCGACGTCCGCGGCCGCCTCACCGGCAGCAGGCAGGCCAACAGCGACGGCCAGCTGGAAGTACGCCGCCTGTACCGCCTGGAACCTTCCACCCGCGCTTGCGAAGACCCCAACTTCAAGCAGCTGACCCTGCGCGCCAACGGCCACGAGCCGGACTGGGACATCAAGGCCAGCGGCAAGGGCATGGTGCTCAACCGCGTCGGCCAGCCCCCCCTGCCCCTGCCCTTCCTGGAAGAAGAAGTGCCCGGCGGCGGCCTGACCCTGACCAGCGAAGCCAACGGCCAGCACGTGGAGCTGTGGGTCGCGCCACAACGCTGCGTAGACGCCGCCACCGGTGCCATCCACCACCTGCGCGCCGAACTGCGCATCGACGGCAAGACCCTGCAGGGCTGCGGTTACTACGGCGGCGCGCGCGACAACTGATCGCCGGGCGCTTTTATCCTGCCAGTCGGGGCGGCGAACAGCTTATACTTGGCGGTTTGTGTAAAGCCGCCGGCCGCCCATGGCCGGGATACTGGACCCTGCCATGCTACGAATCACCGAACTGAAGCTGCCCCTGGACCATCCCGACGAAGCCCTGCGTGAAGCCATCGTCCAGCGCCTGGGCATCCGCGACGAGCAACTGCTCAGCTTCAACCTGTTCAAGCGCAGCTACGATGCGCGCAAGAAGAACAGCGAACTGCTGTTCATCTACACCATCGACCTGGAAGCCAGCAACGAAGCCGAGCTGCTCAGCAAGTTCGCCGACGATCGCAACATCGGCCCGGCGCCAGACGTAACCTACAAGTTCGTCGGCCAGGCCCCGGCCGATCTGCAGGAGCGCCCGATCGTGGTCGGCTTCGGCCCGTGCGGCATCTTCGCCGGCCTGTTGCTGGCGCAGATGGGCTTCAAGCCGATCATCCTCGAGCGCGGCAAGGAAGTACGCCAGCGCACCAAGGATACCTGGGGCCTGTGGCGCAAGAGCGTGCTCAACCCCGAGTCCAACGTGCAGTTCGGCGAAGGCGGCGCCGGCACCTTCTCCGACGGCAAGCTGTACAGCCAGATCAAGGACCCGCAGCACCACGGCCGCAAAGTGCTGGAAGAGTTCGTCAAGGCCGGTGCGCCGGACGAGATCCTGTACATCAACAAGCCGCACATCGGTACCTTCCGCCTCACCGGCATGGTCGAGCAGATGCGTCAGGACATGATCGCCCTCGGTGCCGAAGTGCGCTTCCAGCAGAAGGTCACCGACCTGCTGATCGAAGATGGCCAGCTGACCGGCGTGGTGCTGGAGAGCGGCGAACAGCTGCACTCGCGCCATGTGGTGCTGGCCCTGGGCCACAGCGCCCGCGACACCTTCCGCATGCTGCACGCCAAGGGCGTATACATGGAAGCCAAGCCGTTCTCGGTGGGCTTCCGTATCGAGCACCCACAAACACTGATCGACAAGGCGCGCCTGGGCAAGTATGCCGGCCACCCGAAACTAGGTGCCGCCGACTACAAGCTGGTGTACCACGCCAAGAACGGCCGTTCGGTGTACAGCTTCTGCATGTGCCCGGGCGGCACCGTGGTCGCCGCCACCAGCGAGCCGGGCCGGGTGGTTACCAACGGCATGAGCCAGTACTCGCGTAACGAGCGCAACGCCAACTCCGGCATCGTCGTCGGCATCGACCCCGAGCGCGATTACCCGGGCGGCCCGCTGGCCGGCATCGAACTGCAGGAACGCCTGGAAGCCCACGCCTACGTGATGGGCGGCAGCAACTACCAGGCCCCGGCGCAACTGGTCGGTGACTTCGTCGCCGGCCGGCCGTCGACTGCACTGGGCAGTGTCGAGCCATCCTACAAACCGGGCGTTACCCTGGGCGACCTGGCGCCGAGCCTGCCGGACTTCGCCATCGAGGCCATCCGCGAAGCGCTGCCGGCGTTCGACCGGCAGATCAAGGGCTACAACCTGCATGATGCGGTGTTGACCGGGATCGAGACACGCACCTCATCGCCGCTGCGCATTACCCGCGGTGAGGACTTCCAGAGCCTGAACCTGAAGGGGCTGTTCCCAGCGGGTGAAGGGGCCGGCTATGCGGGCGGGATCCTCTCGGCCGGTGTCGATGGGATTCGCATTGCCGAGGCAGTGGCGCGGGATATGCTCGGCCTCTGATTCCTTGTCGCCTGCCAGGGCCTCTTCGCGGGTAAACCCGCTCCCACAAGGTACTGCACAGGATTTGAAAACTGTGCAGTACCTTGTGGGAGCGGGTTTACCCGCGAAAGGGCCCTGGCAGGCATCAGAAAAATCCATAACCAACATCAGACTTCCCCTCCCCCACCCTTCCGCCTCTTTATCTAGGCTTCCCTCAGCCCAGCCAGCAACAACATATAACAAAAACGAATATGGTTTTTGTTTTAATGCATATCACCACAGGCTAGGGTGTAAACCCGCTCCAATCGTAAACTGCTCATGGAGAGCCCATAGCCCGTGCGTAGCCTGTTAACCCGTTTCATCCAACTCGAAGCCGCCAGCGGCCTGCTACTGATTGCTGCGGCCATCCTGGCCCTGGTCATCAACAATTCACCGCTGTCCTACCTGTACAGCGGCCTGCTCGACGTCCCCGTCGCCGTCCAGGTCGGCGCACTGCACATCGCCAAGCCGTTGCTGCTGTGGATCAACGACGGCCTGATGGCCCTGTTCTTCCTGCTCATCGGCCTGGAGGTCAAGCGCGAGGTGGTCAACGGCCACCTGTCCAAGCCCTCACAGGTGATCCTGCCTGCCACCGCCGCAGTGGGCGGCATGGTGATACCGGCACTGATCTACTGGTTCATCAACCGTGACAACCCGGCGGCCGTGGCCGGCTGGGCGATCCCCACCGCCACCGACATCGCCTTCGCCCTCGGTGTACTGGCCCTGCTGGGCAAGCGCGTGCCGGTGTCGCTGAAGCTGTTCCTGATGACCCTGGCGATCATCGACGACCTGGGTGCGATCATCGTCATTGCCCTGTTCTACTCGGGCACCCTGTCGAGCGTGTCACTGCTGCTGGCCGCCACCTGCCTGGTCGTGCTGGTGGCCATGAACCGGCTTGGTGTGGTCAAGCTTGGGCCGTACATGGTCGTTGGTCTGATCCTGTGGGTCTGCGTGCTCAAGAGCGGCGTGCATGCCACCCTGGCCGGCGTTGCCCTGGCCCTGTGCATCCCGCTGCGCACGCGCTATGCCGAACGCTCGCCATCGCTCGCCCTGGAACACGCCCTGCATCCGTGGGTCGCCTACGCCATCCTGCCGCTGTTCGCTTTCGCCAATGCCGGTGTATCGCTGGCAGGCATGACCATAGAAAGCTTCACCCACCCGGTGCCACTGGGCATCGCCGTCGGGCTGCTGCTGGGCAAGACCGTGGGTGTCTTCGGCCTGACCTGGGTCGCGGTAAAACTGCGCCTGGCCACACTGCCTGTCGGCGCCAATTGGGGTCAATTGCTCGGTGTGGCGATACTCTGCGGTATCGGCTTCACCATGAGTCTGTTCGTTGGCTCACTCGCCTTTGTGCCTGGCAGCAGTGATTACGCCGGGATGGATCGCATGGGTATTCTCACCGGTTCGTTCTTCGCCGCCGTGATCGGCTATGCGATAACCGCCATGGCCAGCCGCAAGCCCAGCGTGGGCTGACTTGGCTACCGCATGAAAAAACCCCGACTGGCGAGCGCCATGTCGGGGTTTTGTTTTATTGCGCTACGGTCAGTGCGTGACGCGGCTGGTACCGTCGACAGTCATGATGCGCACGCGGTCGCCAACGCGGAAGATCTCGTTCTCCTGCACAGCCTGCACATAGGCACGCATGCTGCCATCGTCCTCACGCACGGTGATTTCGACACCCTGGGTACGGGTCAGGCCTTCTTCGGCGGCGGAACCGGCCAGGCCACCGGCAACGGCACCGATCACGGCGGCGACGATGCTGCCACGGCCCCCCCCCACGGCGCTGCCGGCCACGCCACCGACGATGGCGCCAGCACCACCACCGATCGGGGTCTTGGTCCCCTCGATCTTGACCGGGCGCAGGGATTCGATGGTGCCCATACGCACGGTTTGCACACGGCGGGCCTCATCACGGGAGTAGCTGTCACCGGTCAGGCTTGAGGCACAGCCACCCAGCAACAGCGACATGGTGGTAAAGGTGGCCACCAGCAAAGCGGATTTACGCATGGGTAAGGTCTCCATAAGTCAGGTGTTCATTAGACGCTGCACGTTGACGGCTGTCACGGCACAAACGTAATAAAATTGTTTTCATTCAGCCGAGGTACAGCCTGCGTAGCTGTATCGAGGCATTTTCAAGTGAGACCAAGGATAGCCATGGATTACTTCATCGTCGTGGTCACCACCGTCGCGGGGCTGTATTTTCACTGGTGGCTGTATGTGCGCATGCGCCGCTGGATGGACCGTGACCTGGCGTTGTCGCTGGCTGGGTCGGACGCTGGAAAACGTGCGTACATGCTGCAAAGGCTGCAGCAGGCACGGGTGGAGAAGGTGGGGCGCAAGCAGTTGGCGGGGTGGTTGGAGCGGGAGGCGGCGGGGTATCCGGGGTAAACCTGGAGATTGCAGGGGCCGCTTTGCGGCCCCAGAACCTCAGGGCGCCAACCGCTCCCGCAGCCATTGCCCATCCACCAGCCGGTAGTTCAGTCGGTCATGCAGGCGGCTAGCCCGCCCCTGCCAGAACTCGATGCGCTCGGGCAGCAAACGATACCCACCCCAATGCTCCGGGCAATGCGGCTGAGTGTCGGAGAACCGCGCCTCGGTGGCCTTGACCAGCCCCTCCAACTCCTCACGACCGGCAATCACCTGGCTCTGCGGCGAAGCCCAGGCCCCCAGGCGGCTGCCCAGCGGGCGCACCTGGTAGTAGGCGTCCGACTCCTGGGCCGTGACCTTTTCCACCCGCCCTTCGATGCGTACCTGACGCTCCAGCGCTGGCCAGAAGAAAGTCATGGCGGCGAAGGGGTTAACCAGCAGTTGCTGGCCCTTGGCACTGTCGTAGTTGGTGAAGAAGGTGAAACCACGCTCATCGAGCCCCTTCAGCAGCAAGATGCGGCAGTGAGGGCGACCTTCACCATCGACAGTGGCCAGGGTCATGGCGTTGGCTTCCACCGGTACCTGCTCGGTTTTCACCGCATCGGCGAACCACTGGTGGAACAGGGCGAACGGCTCCCCCGGGGCCTGGGCTTCAGCCAGGCCATCACGGGTGTAGTCGCGGCGCATATCGGCCAGAGATTGGGTCATTGCTGCGTTCCTTGACGATCAGTTGGTCTTCGCAGGGCTGTTGGCAGCTACTTTCTTGTCAGCGGTAGCTTTCTTGGCGACGGGCTTGGCCGGCGCGGCCTTTTTCTTGGCCGTGGTCTTGGCGGGCGACTTGGCCTTGGCTTTGGTTACAGGCTTCTTCGCTGCGGCCTTGGCGGCCGGCTTGCTGTCAGCTGCCTTGGCGGCAGGTGCCTTGGCATCCTGCACCGCCACCATCGGGGCCGGTGCCGGGGCAGCTTGTTGGTACTTGGCCAGCAGGGCAACCATGGTGTTCTGCGGGGTCAGCAGCATTTCCACGCGGCGGTTCAGGGCGCGGCCCTCGGCGCTGTCATTGGCGGCGCGCGGCATTACCGAGCCCATGCCCTTGAGGGTCAGGCGGTCACGCTGCAGGCCGCTGAGGCGGAAAATGGCCGACACCGAAGCGGCGCGCTCCAGGCTGAGCTTCTGGTTGGCAGCCGCGACACCGCTGCTGTCGGCATGGCCAAGCACCAGCACGGCGGTCTTGGCATCGCCTTCGACAGTCTTGGCCACACGAGTGATCGGGCCCAGGGTCATCGGCAGCAGCATGTTCGGGCGGTCAGGGTTGTACGAGCTGTCCACCGGGATGGTTACGGCCAACACGTTGTCGCGGCGCTCCAGCTCCAGCTTGCTGCCCTTGATCGCCTCACGCAGCTTGGGCTCGTACTCGTCCAGCCAGGCCTGGGTGGCCTTCTGGTCGATCTTCGGTACCACCGGCCCCTTGGCCTGCTTCTCTTCGCCGCCGAACGGCCACCACCAACGGCTGGCGTTCTCGGACTTGGCGTCGGCCTTGGCCACGTTTTCAGTGACGGCTTGCTTCACTTCCTGCTCGGCAACCTTGTCCGAACCGAAGGGCCACCAGCTCGAGGCGCTGTCCTTCGAGCCGTCCTGGGGGTGACTGGCGCAGCCGGTAACGGCGGTCAGGCACAGGGCGAGTGCTAAGGTTTTGTGTGAAGACATCAGCGATACACCATGAAATAGAAAGAAATTTTGCCAACGCCCTTCAGGCGCTGGCATTGAGGATAGTCAAAGGGGTGGGGCAACACCCGCATTACCCGATCAAAGGCAGCTGGCAAGGGCACGTACCAACTTCTGGGCTCGCGGGTCCATGAGCACATAAGGGCCAAGGGTATTGACCACGAAACCGAAGGCCACATCGTACTCCGGGTCGGCGAAACCTACCGAACCACCGGCACCGGGGTGGCCAAAGGCGCGGGCACCGAGGCCGAAGGTGGCGTTGGCTACGTCGGGCTGGTCGAGCATGCAGCCCAGGCCAAAACGGGTCTGGGTGAGCAAGGTGCGGTCCTGGCCGAGGCTATGCTCACGGGTCAGTTCGTCGAGCAGTTCGGATTCGAGCAGGCTGCCGTCCAGCAATCCGGCATAGAAACCCGCCAGGCTGCGCGCATTGCCATGGCCATTGGCCGCGGGCTGCTGCATGCGCCGCCATTCCGGCTTGTTGGTGCTGGTCAGGATCGCCGGCGGATTGGTGAAGGCACGGGTCGACAGGGCCTCGGGTTCGCGCATGGTCACCTGCAGCAAGCGCTGCGCCGCAGCGTCCCCGGTGTTGCCCTTGCCACGGGCGATATGCGCCACGCGATGGAACTCATCGTCCGCCAGGCCGACATGAAAATCCAGCCCCAGCGGCCTCGCGGTACGGGCGACGATCGAGTCGCCGGGGCCACGGCCATCGGCACGGCGGATCAGCTCGCCGATCAGCCAGCCGTAGGTAATGGCGGCATAGCCGTGCTCGGTGCCGGGTGTCCACCAGGGCGTTTCGGCAGCCAGCGCATCGACCATGGCCTGCCAGTCATACAGCGCCTCGGCCGGCAGCAGCTCACGGATGGCCGGCAAGCCGGCACGGTGACTGAGCAACTGGCGCAGGGTGATCGCCTGTTTGCCGGCCTGGGCGAACTCGGGCCAGTAGTTGGCCACCGGCGCATCGAGGGCCAGCTTGCCCTCGCCGACCAGTTGCAGGGCGGTCACGGCAGTGAAGGTCTTGGTGCAGGAGAACAGGTTGGCGATGGTGTCGCTGTGCCAGGCCTGCTGGCCGTCCTTGTCGGCACTGCCGGCCCACAGGTCGACCACGGTTTCGCCACCGACCTGGATGCACAGCGCGGCGCCACGCTCCTGCGGATCATCGAACAGCGCGACAAAGGCTTCGCGCACTGCTTCGAACTTCAGCTCATAGTGACCCTGGATCTGCACCCGCTGTTCTCCGTACGACCATTTCCGAAAATGGCGTGCATTGTTTCAGTAGTTTGGCGTTTTGCAAACTGGCTTGGGCCGGGTGGTTACGATGAACGGTAACCCAGCTGGACTTACTGCGGGAGCGGGCGTGCCCGCGAACACCGGCATAGCCGGTACCATCCACCGGGTCGCCTGATTCGCGGGCACGCCCGCCCCCACATCTATTTGCACTAGTCAGGGAATCGGTTTTTCCAATTGAGTACGCAGCCGGCTCATTGCCTGCAAGTTGCTCTTGCGCACAGCATCGACAAACCCCGGGTAAGGCATATCGGTGATCGCCACCAGCCCGAGGTGGCCGTTCTCGCCATCGAGCAGGCGCCCACTGGCCGGCTGGTCAAGGTACTGGAACCAGTGCGCGCCAACGATCATCGGCTGCGCCAGGGCCGCCTTGAGGAAGTTGCCGTAGGCCGGGCCGCGGTCTTCTTCCCGCGCCAATTCCAGCGGCCCCGGCCAGAACGGCCCGCGATCGCGCGAGCCGAACTGGAACTCGGACACCAACACCGGCTTGTCCAGCTCGGCCAGGCGAGCGAAGTCGTAGCCATCCTGCGGCTTGAGGGTATAGAAGTTGAAGCTGAGCACATCGCAGAACTCGGCACAGGCCTTGACCGCCTCCGGCGTGCTGACGGCATAGCGCCCCCCCAGCAGCAGGTGATTGGGCGCATGCCACTTCAACGAGTCGGCAATGGTCCTGAAGTAGGTTTCGGCGAACACCTGCTGGAAGTGCTGGTAGTCACGCTCGATTTCCGGGTGCTCCGGGTTGGGCAACGGTGCCTCGAAGCCCGGGTCCTCCATCAGCTCCCACGCGGTCAGCTCGATACCCCAGGCCTTGGACAGCCCTTCCTGGTTGCGGTACTTGTCACGCAACTGCTTGAGGAAGGCGCGCTTGGCCGGCACATCGGTGGTCAGGCGCAAGGTTCCGTAGGCCAGGCCGTAACGCGCCTTCGGGTCGCTACCGGGGGCGGCCCAGGCCAGTTCGTTGTCAGCGAAATAGCCGATCAGCCAAGGGTCGTCACGATGATCGCGAGCGGCAATGGCCACGGCGCGCTCGGTGGCCATGGCAAAACGCGGGTCGAACGGGTCGGGCATGCTGCCCCACCAGTCCATGCCGGTACTGATGCTGGCGTAATCCCCCACGATCGACAGCGGCAAGGTGTACGGCATGCGCCTGGCCTGGCCCAGGGCCGGCTCACTCCAGTTGCCGACCGTGTTGAAACCCCAGGCCTGCAGGCGATCGAGCGCATGCGCCTGCCAGCGGGCGGCATCCAGCGCCAGCGCCGGGCAGTTGGCCGGCTGCCCCTCTACCGCGGGCGGGCAGGGTTTGCCATAGGTGCGCTGCAGGTTGGCGGCATAGAAATCGAACCAGCGCCCCTGTTTGAAGTTGCGCCCTTGCGACGAGGCGTTGCCGTCGTCGTTGTTGCCGTCGCCATAGAATGCGGCCAGTGCATCGCCCTCGCCCGGCAACGCCTTGAACATCCCCTCACGCCCGGCCACGTAGGTACGCCCGCCATCCGCGGCCACGGCATTCACCCCCAGGGAATAGAACGGATGCCCCTCGGGCGTTACCAGGTACCAGCGGCCGTCACGCTTTTGCGTGCGGAAGAAACCTTTGGCCTCGAACGCCGGCCCGGCCAGCAGGCCACCGTACGCGTCCAGTTGCTGCTTGCCACGCTCTGCCAGCCAGCCTTTGAGCTGTTGCTGCTCGCGCACATCGGCCGCCTTGAGCTGCTCGTCATTGGCAACCTTCTCTGGCCAATGGCCGCGAGTGGACTGGCCATAGGCATCGATCAGCTCGTGGTAGGCCGCCTTGTAGGCCTGGTCATCATCCTGGATGCCCACCCGCTCGATCAGCAGGTTCTGCGCCACCTTGGGGTTGGGGATACTCAGGCTGACCGCGGCCACCTGCTTGAGGTCGACCGCACCGGTGCTACTGGTCAGCAGCAGGCGCTGGCCGCCATGGTTCCAGGGCATGGGCGGGCCGGCGCGCATGCCCTGGCTCAGCGGCGAGCGGGCCGTCAGCGGTACCATCACGGTTTGTGCAGGACCGGCCGGCAGGTCGATGCGGCTGGTCAACGTGCGGCCATCACTGCCCTGCACCATGACATCCACGGTCAGCGCCCAATCCATCGCGCTTTGCAGGCGCAAGGTCAGGAATTGCCCGCCAGACCAGTCCCACACACCGCTTTGCGGGCTCAGGCGCAGGGTCGGCCGCTGGGCCGGGTTGAACACCACGCGCCGCAATACTTCGCCTTCCGCCGTCTGCTCCGCGTTGTACTGCGGCATGCCGGCATCCTCGGTCGCCACATTGACCACCGAGGCCGGGCGCACGAAGCTGAACAGCGTCTGCTGTCCAGCCAGCAAGGGCGAGCTGAACAACAGGGCGAAAACGGCGGGCAGGGTACGGCGGACCATAAGGCTGGTGCTCTCCTTCAGGGCCCTCATGGCCCACGACTGAGTAATGGACAACGCGCCGGAGCAAGTGCTCCGGCGGTCAGGAAATTTCCCGCCGGAACGGCGGCAGCGCATTGAGAATAGCCTTGCCGTAGCGCTGGGTGACCAGGCGCCGGTCAAGCAAAGTGATGACACCACGATCCTGTTCGGTTCGCAGCAGGCGGCCGCAAGCCTGGATCAGCCGCAGCGAGGCGTCGGGCACGGCAATTTCCATGAAGGGGTTGCCGCCACGGGCCTCGATCCACTCCGCCAGCGCCGCTTCGACCGGGTCGTCCGGCACGGCAAAGGGAATCTTGGCGATCACCACGTGCTCGCAGTAGGCGCCCGGCAGGTCGACACCCTCGGCAAAGCTGGCCAGGCCGAACAGCACGCTGTGCTGGCCATCGTCGACCCGCGCCTTGTGCTTGTTAAGGGTTTCCTGCTTGGACAGGTTGCCCTGGATCAGCACCAGCTTGCGCCAGTCACGGTCCAGCCCATCGAACACGTCCTGCATCTGCTTGCGCGAGGAGAACAGCACCAGCGCACCGCGGGCGCCCTCGACAATGTTCGGCAGCTCGCGGATGATCGCCGCGGTATGCGCCGCCGCATCGCGCGGGTCGGCCTTGAGGTCGGGGACCCGCAGCAGGCCGGCATCGCCATGCACGAACGGGCTGGGCACCACACAGGTGACCGCGTCACGCGGCAACCCCGAGCGCATGCGGAAGCGGTCGAACTTGCCCAGCGCGGTCAGCGTCGCCGACGTCACCAGCGCGCCATGGGCCACACTCCACAGGCTGCGGCGAAGCATTTCGGCGGCCAGGATCGGGCTGGCGTTGACTTCGATGTCGAACAGCGCACCGCTCTCGGCCAGGGTCAGCCAGCGGGCCATGGGCGGGCTGTCTTCCGGGTCTTCGGCGGTAAAGGCTGTCCACAGCTCCCAGTTGCCCTGGGCACGGGTGACCAGGCTACCGAACAGCGGGTACCACTCCTCGGCCTGATGGCTGGCGATGCCGATGTTGACCTCGCCGTCCATGCCTTCCTTGAGCAGGTCGGCCAGGCGGGTGAACAGGTCGTTGAGGCGGGCAAAGCCCTTTTTCAGCTCGATGCCCACTTCGCGGATCTGCTCCGGCACCACGCCGCCTTCGAAGCGGTAGCGCGGGCGCTCACGGCCTTCGTTGTCCTCGCTGGGGCGGAAGTCGGCAACCTGCTCGCACAGGGTGAACATGAACTGCTGCTGGGTGCGCACTTCCCGCGCGAGCTCCGGCACCTGCTCGATGTACTTGCCCAGGTCACCGGGCAGCGGGTGCTGGGCCAGCAGCTTGGTCAGGTTCTTGGCAGTCTGCTCCAGCCAGTCGGCAGTAGAGCGCAGGCGCGAATAGTGGGCGAAATGGCCGATGGCCTTGTCTGGCAGGTGGTGGCCTTCGTCGAACACGTACATGGTGTCGCGCGGGTCGGGCAATACCGCGCCGCCACCCAGGGCCAGGTCGGCCAGCACCATGTCGTGGTTGGTGACGATCACGTCGACCTTGCCCATGCCTTCGCGGGCCTTGTAGAACACGCACTGCTGGAAGTTCGGGCAGTGACGGCCAGTGCACTGGCTATGGTCGGTGGTCAGGCGCGCCCAGTCCTGGTCTTCCAGGGCTTCGGGCCAGCTGTCGCGGTCACCGTCCCAGCGGTTGCCGGCAAGCTTCTCGATCATGCTGTTGAACAGCTTCTGGCTGCGCTCGTCGACTTCGATGCGGAAGCCTTCTTCCTCGAACAGCTGCGCGGTGGCCGACTGGGCGTGGCCCTCCTGCAGCAGGATGTCGAGCTTGGACAGGCACAGGTAGCGGCCACGGCCCTTGGCCAGGGCGAAGCTGAAATTCAGCCCGCTGCTGCGCATCAGGTCGGGCAGGTCCTTGAAGACGATCTGCTCCTGCAGCGCCACGGTGGCGGTAGCGATCACCAGCCGCTTGCCGGCAGCCTTGGCGGCCGGAATGGCAGCCAGGCTGTAGGCTACCGTCTTGCCGGTACCGGTGCCCGCCTCCACGGCCACCACGGCAGGCTCGCCGGCACGGCGGCCCTCTTCGTCACAGGCGATGTCGCCGAGCACCTTGGCCACTTCGGCGATCATCAGGCGCTGGCCATAGCGCGGCTTGAGGCTCTTGGCTTCGAGAAAACGCGTATAGGCGCCCTGGATGGTGGCTTTGAGTTCGTTGCTGATCATGGTCTGCAGGCGCCCGGAGGGCTGGATATATTTTCAGTGTTGCGCATGGGGCGGCTATCATACCCCGCTATTGCCCTTTATGCCGCATGGAGATCCGGATGCTTGCCTTTGCCCTGCCCTACACACTGCATGTCCTGGCCGCCCTGGTGTGGGTCGGCGGCATGTTCTTCGCCTGGCTGGTGCTGCGCCCGGCAACGGTTGCAGCCCTTGAGGGGCCTGCCCGGCTGCGCCTGTGGGTGGAAGTTTTCCGACGCTTCTTCGGCTGGGTCTGGCTGGCCGTGGCGATTTTGGCGATAAGTGGTATCGGCATGTTGCACATGCGCTTCAGCGGCTTCGAGACTGCACCGAAGTATGTGCAGGTGATGATCGGTGGAGGCATCGCCATGTTTGCCCTGTTCATGCGCATCCAGGCGTTGCTGCTGCCGGAACTGAAGGCAGCGGTACAGGCCGAGGACTGGCCGGCGGGTGCGGCAGTGCTGGGGCGGATTCGGCGGATGGTGGGGATCAACCTGCTGCTGGGCCTGGCCGTGGTCGCGGTGGCCAGTTCGCGCCTGATGAGCTGATGCTGCCTGCACCGGCCCTATCGCCGGCAAGCCAGCTCCCACAGGCACTGCACATGGCTTGCGGCCGATGCGGTCGGGGTGGGAGCTGGCTTGCCGGCGATAGGGCCAGCACGGGTTTTCACAGGCGCTGCAGGATCAGTTCGCCCGCAGCTCCCGCCAACCCGGGCTGGCCCGGCTGCCCCGGGCGGCCATTGGCACCGGCATCGGTGCGGTACACCAGGCAACCCTTGCTCGCCCCGCCTTTACCGGCCTTGCCTGCAGCCCCGGCCTTGCCCGGTGCACCACCGTCCAGGCGCACCACGATGCGCTCCTGCGGGAAGCCCTGCGGCACGCTCAGGCGGATGCGCCCACCCGGCGCGCCATCATGCCCGTCGCCGCCGTCATCGCCATTGGCACCGCGGCTGGCCTGGCCCCAGGTGCAGCCACCGGCCTGGCCGTTGGCGCCATCGAGCCCGACGTAACCCGGCGCGCCGGCACCGCCACGGGCATCGATCGCCAGCCGCTCGGCATCCACTTCAGCCAGCTTCAGGTCCAGGCTGCGGCCCGACCGGGCTCCCCGCTGGTAAGTGCCCGCCGCCCCCGGTGCACTGAATTCGCTGCCCTCACCCAGCCGCGCGCTGCGCGCCTCGATCAGCAACGGGTTATCGGACGGTGCAATGGCGATACGCGCATCGCGCTCCAGCTCCAGCTGGTCGACCTTCAATTCCGCGAGCGAGGCAGGCAGCAGCAGGGTTGCGGCGTCGGCAACACGCAGGTAGGCAAGGTGCACGCTGGCCGACTTGTCGGGCAGGCGCAGCATGGAATTGGCAGCGACCTCCAGGCTTTCGGCCTGGGCCAGGGGAGCGGCCAACATGGCCAGCAACATCAGATTACGCATTTCGCGGCGCCTCCTGCGCTCGGGGAATGGACATGACATGGAAGATACCCGTCAACAGGATTTGCAAACGATCGAACCAGCGGTGGCTGCGCCCGCGCAGGCTGCCATTGAAGAACAGCATTTCGAGCAGGTGCAGGCCCAGCAAGGCGATGCCCGCGGCGTTGATCAGCAAATTGAAGGGCAAGGGTTGTGGCATCAACTGATTGAACAACACCACTCCCCAGAAAGCGACTGTCAGGGCCTTGCCCAGGCCCAGGATGAACTTCATACCCCGCCCCCATAGATTGTTGTTATGTCGAGACAGCCCGTTCGAGCGGGCCATGCGACCAACATTAACTGCAATGCCAAGGCAGGCGCCAGCACCGCTCAGTTGAGGTGCAGTTCCACCCGTCGGTTGCGGGCGCGGCCCTCCTCGCTTTCGTTGTCGGTGAGCGGTTCACTCTCGCCGCGCCCCTGGCTGGTGACCTTGCCCGGCGCCAGCCCTTGGCCGATCAAGTACTTGGCCACGCTGCCGGCACGGCGTTCGGAAAGTGTCTGGTTATAGCTGTCGGAGCCGACGTTGTCGGTATGCCCGATCACGCTGACCCTGGCCACCGTCGGTGAATCGAGTTTCGCCACCAGGCCTAGCAGGCGCTGTTGAGCCGCCGGGGTCAGCTCGGCGGAATCGAAGGCGAACATCACTGCGCCGTTGTCATCCAGGATGATTACCTCTGGCGAGGGTTCAGGTTCAGTGGCAGGCGGCGATGCAGGGTACAGCTTCAACGGGCAACCCATGTGGTCGACCGCAGTGTTGGCGGGGGTATCGGGGCAACGATCGCGGCGGTCGAAAATGCCGTCGCCATCTTCGTCACCATCCTGGGCGTAACAGATCAGGCCCCCGGCAATGGCACCAAGGGCACCGCCGCCAGCCGCCCAGCTCGAACTTTCGATGGCGCCCAGGCCGCCACCGACCAGGCCACCGAGCAGGCTGCAGATGGGCCAGGTCCTTTGGTTGAGGGGCGCGCTGCCATCGCTGTGGGTGGCGCAGCCGGCGAGCAGGCTGGCAGCCACTAACAGCGGCAACGCCGCCTTCGACGTCACACTCATGCTGAATGCTCCTGTGTCATTGGCCACGAACGGCTGACCGCCGTGCCGACACGCCCGTGCCACTGCTCAGGGCACGGGCGTACGCCGTTCTAGCGCTGGATCTTGATCTCGGTACGGCGGTTCATGGCACGCCCGTCGGCCGTGGCGTTGTCTGCCACCGGCTGAGTTTCACCGGCACCGACCACCGACACGAAGCTGCTGCGCGGCACACCGCTCTGGACCAGGTAATCGGTCACCGAGTGGGCACGGCGCTCGGACAGTTTCTGGTTGTAGCTGTCGGAGCCGACGCTGTCGGTATGGCCGCTGACACTCAGGCGGGCGGATGGTGCTTCCTGTTTCAGGCGCGTGGCAATAGTGTTGAGGCGCTCCTTGTCGCTGGCGGTCAGGCGCGCAGAGTCGAACTCGAAGTGCACATCGCGGATGACGATGACTTCTTCCTTCTGCACTACCACTTCCTCGACCACCGCAGCCGGCTCCGGCGGGCAACCGTTGGCATCGACCTGCACACCGCGCGGGGTGCCTGGGCACTTGTCACGGCTGTCCGGCACGCCGTCGCCATCCTCGTCGCCATCGCCATGGGCCCAGCAATAGCCCGCCGCCAGGCCACCGCCCAGCAACGCGCCCCAGCCAGCCCAGCTGGAACTCTCGATGGCGCCCAAGGCAGCGCCACCTACACCCCCGACGGCGGCACATTTCGGCCAGTCGGTCTTTTGCAAACCTGCACAACCAGTCAACACACTGGTGAGCAGGACCAGGGGTATCGCTGTGCGTACTATGCTCATTTCATTGCTTCTCCTAGGGGGAATCGGCATAAGGCCGATCTCTGGGAGTAAAGACCGAGCATTTGATCCCTGCCACCAATAAGCCACGACACAGTCACATGCCTCTTTGCCCGCACGCTGCGGCCCGCTAGTCTTGGACGACTTCAACGAGGATTGCCAATGACCGACGGTTTTTCCCAGCGCACCCCGCAGCAGGCCCTGGCGGCCCTGCTGGAGCGCTTCACCCCGCAACGCCTGCTGCTGGTCGGCACGCGCTTCCCGGCACTGGACGCTTTCGCCCAGGCGCACCCACAGGTAACCATCGCCACTGCCGCCCCAGGCCCGCTACCGGCCGAACTGGCAGCCCAGCGCTTTGACCTGGCAGTACTGGTGGACTGCCTGGAGCACCTGCCCAAACGCACCGGCCTGGAATTGCTCGGTGGCATTCGCAACCTCAATGCCAGCCGTGTCGCGGTGCTGGCCGACCTGGCCGCCTGCGGCTGGCAAGACACCGATTTCTTTGCCCTGGCCCTGGCGGCCAGCGAGAAATTCCGCCGTGACCAGCAGGTATTGAGCCTGTTCACCTATGATCTACATGACTACAAACAGGTACCGGACTGGCTCAACGCCAAGTTCTGGGCCAACCCTGAAAACTTCGGCAAGTACTGGTGGTGATGATGAGTGTCTCGGTCTGCCCTTGTGGCAGTGGCAACCTGCTCGACGCCTGCTGCGGGCATTACCATGCCGGCACCCCGGCACCGGATGCCCAGGCACTGATGCGCTCACGCTACAGTGCCTACGTGCTGGGCCTGATCGACTACCTGGTGGCCACCACCCTGCCGGCTCAGCAAGCCGGCCTGGACCGCGCCGCCATGGCCGCCTGGAGTGCCCAGAGCACCTGGCTGGGCCTGGAGGTGGAAAGCGCAGAAGTGCTGGGCGGCCAGCCGGAGCATGGTTTTGTCACCTTCACCGCACGCTGGCACGATCAGGAGGGCGACCATCAGCACCGCGAGCGCTCGGCATTCGTCCAGCATGCCGGGCGCTGGTACTTCATCGACCCTACGGTCGGGCTCAAGGCCGGGCGCAACGACCCCTGCCCTTGCGCCAGCGGCCAGAAGTTCAAGAAGTGCTGTAACAATTACCTACCAACGAGTTGAGGTAGGCAAGCCGCACCATGAGCAAGGTTTTCAGCTATATCAGATTCAGTAGTGCAAAGCAGTCAGCAGGCGACAGCTACGCGAGGCAGGTCAAAGCCGCCAAGGCATTCTGTGATGAGAACGGCCTAGAAATGGCCGATCCGAGGGAATACCTGTTCTTCGATGCAGGCCGCTCAGCGTTCAAGGGCAAGCACCTTGACGATACTGGCGAGCTTGCTCGATTCCTGAGTTACGTTGAGGACGGCACGATTCCACCCGGTAGTTATCTGGTTGTGGAATCACTGGATCGTCTTTCCCGTGAACGAGTGCGTGACGCCCTTCCTAGGTTTCTCGACCTGCTGGCCAAGGGCATCAACGTCTACACCAGTGTGGACAAACGCCTGTACACGAAGGACTACAACGAACTCGACCTGATCATTTCAATCATCTCAATGTCACGTGCCCATGAGGAGTCGGCAACCAAGGGTGGCCGGGTATCCTCTGCATGGCGTGCGAAACAGAAGGAAGCTCGCACCATTGGCAAGCCCTTGGGCAAGCTCCGTCCTCTCTGGCTAGATGTGACACCAAATGGCTATGTGCTCAACCCTGACAAAGCTGCCGTTGTTCGCCGCATCTTCGACCTTTCCACCAAGGGTCACGGTTCCCGCATCATCGCAGCCACATTGAATCAAGAAGGCATACCTGCATTCAGTGCAGGAAGAAAGAACTTCTCTGGTTTGTGGGGTTTCTCAACAGTGCGTCACATCCTCGACAGCCGGACGACCCTCGGGGAGTATCAGCCTCACATATTCATTGATGGCAAGCGAACGCCTGATGGCGACCCGATCAAGGGCTACTTCCCCTCCGTAGTGACGGAGGATGAATTCTACCTAGCCCAAGCTGCCCGAACGTCTCGCAAGACACACAGCGTCACGAAGGCCACCACCAATTTCAATGTGCTGGCGGGCATCCTCAATTGTTACAAGTGCGAGTCAGCCATGCACCTCCAAGGACAGCGTGGCCGTAAGTATTACAAATGCTCCAAGACAACCAGAGGACTGTGTGAATCGCCCTTGGTTTCCTAGACACTCTCCAAGCTCAGAAAATAGCGTTTCTCATACTCTACTGGTGACAGCTGCATAGCACTGCTGTGTCGGCGTTTAGGGTTATAGAACATCTCGATGTAATCGAAAATATCACTTCGGGCTTCGTCACGCGTTCCGTAGATCTTTCGTCGGATTCGCTCCCGCTTCAAAAGCTGGAAAAAGCTCTCGGCTACGGCGTTGTCATGGCAGTTTCCTCGCCGACTCATACTGCTAATCACGTTGTTGGCCTTCAAGAAACTTTGCCAATCTGAGCTACTGAATTGGGCGGATTCAACCGGTCGTCGCAACACCTTGATCGAGGTGTTTATGGGACGACCCGCAGGATGGATGCAAAAATTGACGGGCCGGGGAGCGATGCGTTCTCCAGGTGCACCCTCACTTCGTAATGAGATCGAGCGGCTATTTTGGGTGCAGATTGCAACAGGCATCACAAGCGAAAAGGCAGCACATGCCGTTGGCGTATCAACAGCGGTAGGTACACGCTGGTTCCGTCATCGAGGCGGGATGCCATTATTCATGTCGAATCACATATCAGGGCGATACTTATCGTTTGCAGAGCGAGAAGAGATTGGGCTGCTTCGAGCGCAAAGTGTTGGCGTTCGTGAGATCGCCCGTCGCCTTGGACGAAGCCCATCCACAATTTCACGGGAACTGACACGAAATGCTGCTACCCGTTGCGGTCGGCTTGAATATCGAGCGTCAGTAGCGCAATGGAAGGCAGAACTGGTGGCCAAGAGGCCGAAACCAGCGAAACTGGTTACTAACCCGCGACTGCACCAGTACGTACGCGACCGCCTTGAGGGCAAGGTTCAAGACGCCGATGGTCGTGAGATTTCTGGGCCTCGGCAAGCGCCCTTCAAAGGCCGAAATAAACCGCATCGCAGTGACCGTAAATGGGTCAATGGCTGGTCGCCTGAACAGATTGCCAACAGGCTCCAGATCGATTTTCCGGATGATGAATCCATGCGCATCTCTCATGAAGCCATATATCAGGCGCTCTATATTCAGGGTCGAGGAGCTCTCAAGCGCGAACTGGTGAGCTGCCTGCGCTCAGGACGAGCATTGCGCGTGCCGAGAGCCAGAGCGCAGGCCAAAGTGTGGGCACACGTCAGCGAGGACGTCATGATCTCCAGTCGCCCTGCTGAGGTAGAAGATCGGGCTGTACCCGGGCATTGGGAGGGCGACCTGATCATCGGTCTGAACCGGTCTGCGATTGGAACTCTGGTCGAGCGCTCAACTCGATTTACCATACTCGTCCATCTGCCTCGCGAGAAAGGTTATGGGCTAATTCCCCGCACGAAGAACGGCCCGGCGCTGGCTGGGTATGGGGCTGTTAGTATGGCCAACGCATTGAAGAAGACGGTGACAGATCTTCCCATCGAGCTGTGGCGGTCTTTGACCTGGGATCGTGGAAAGGAGCTGTCGGATCACGCTCGATTTACCATCGAGTCCGGAGTAAAGGTTTTCTTTGCTGATCCACATAGTCCATGGCAGCGCGGCACAAACGAAAATACGAACGGCCTTCTACGGCAATATTTCCCGAAAGGCACTGACCTCTCTCGTTGGAGTGCCCAAGAAATACAGGCGGTAGCTCACGTACTTAACACTAGACCTCGAAAAACACTCGGCTGGAAAACACCTGCCGAAGCACTGAATGAGTATCTAAAGTCTGTACAACAATCCAGTGTTGCGACGACCGGTTGAGTCCGCCTGAATCATCACTTGCTGCTGTGGCTTGCGGCGCCACACGGCCATCAACATCGCGTCGATCGCCAGGTCGCTGCACATCCTGGGCTTCATTGACCAGCCAATCACTTGGCGGGAAAACAGATCCAGCACTACCGCCAGGTACAGCCATCCTTCATAGGTGCGGATGTAAGTGATGTCTGTCACCCAGACCTTGTTCGGCTCACTGACCTTGAACTGCCGCGCAAGGTGGTTAGGCGAGGCGACGGTTGGCTTTCCGCCATAAAATCCTGGGCGACGTCGATAACCCGTTTGCGAACGCAGCCCCTCTGCCTGCATCAAGCGTCCGACTCGATTTCGCCCACAGATCTCTCCCAGCTCTCTCAGGTCATCGTGAATCTTGCGATAGCCATACACCCCTCCGCTTTCTAACCAGGCCTGCTTGATCAAGCCAAGCAGACGTTGATCTTCTTTTGCTCGGGCAGATTGAGGCTTGGCCAACCAAGCGTAGTAGCCGCTGGGGTGCACGTTGAGGGTTTGGCAAAGGCGACGCACCAGGTAATCAGTCGAGTGCTTCTTGATGAAGGCGTACTTCAGCCGGACTCCTTGGCAAAGTACGCGGCGGCCTTCTTTAAGATGTCTCGCTCTTCAGTCACGCGCTTGAGTTCGGCGCGTAGCTTGCGCAGTTCGGCCTGCTGATCGTCATCTGGCTGACGCTGCTCTTGGGGCTTGCTGTAGACCTTGATCCAGGCGTAGAGGCTGTGCACGGACATGCCCAGGCGCTGGGCGACATCGGCGACAGGCTTGCCTTTCTCGGTCACTTGCTTGACCGCTTCGATCTTGAATTCTTCGGGGTAACGCTGACGACTCATGGCACCTCCTATTTGGACCTCATTATGAGGCTTGGAGGTGTCTACGAAACCAAGGGCGATTCAGAAACCCCAATTCATTCTCGAAGTGCATCCGTAAATTTCCGGCGGGATAGGAAATTGCTAGAAAAAGGACTCAAGCTCCGGGTGGCAAAGGGCTAGCTTTTTCGTTCTCTCTCTCATACCCTCCTACGGAATCCATCGTAGTGCTTGCCAGCAGGGACGAAATCTAGTGAACGACATGATCAAGGGTTTTCCGGGTGGCTCAAAGTCACGTGTCAACGCTGCTGGTTATAGCATCCGTGACCAGCGTGCAAGCGCTGAAGACATACAAGTCATTGACGAGTGGAGAGCCGCCCACCGTATTGTGCTCAACACCTTTCAAGCCAGCTTGAGAAGTCGCACGCGGGGCAAGAAAATCGTTGTTGCTCAACGGCACAAACGCAAAAACACGATCTTCAATAAATTGATGCGACTTCCAAAAATGGAATTGTCCCGCATGGATGATGTGGCGGGATGTCGCCTCATATTTCGCACGATTGAAGAGCTATATGAATTTCGTGAGAGCTTTCATAAAGCGCGCTTCAATCACAAGCGAAAAAATGAAACCGATAAATACGACTACATCAAACGACCGAAGCAAACAGGCTACAGAGGCATCCACGATGTCTACTCATATGATGTGCGATCAAAAAACGGTGATCAGTATCGTGGGTTGCTTCTCGAAATCCAATACCGAACACTAGTTCAACATGCATGGGCGACAGCAGTGGAAGTTATTGGCTTCATCACTGAAAGCCAGCCAAAGTTCCAGCAGGGCGACAAACGTTATGAAGAAGGCATGGCCCTTGCTAGTGAAATTCTCAGTCGAGCCCACGAGGGGAAGACTGGCCCATTTCCTGAATTGACCAATGCCGAGGTTCTAGAGCGTTTTGATCAGATTGATCGGGACATTCACATTGTCAGAACCCTTACCGGTCTGAACTCTTCAGAGACGGTATATACGGATAGCCGAAACACTATTTTGATCTTCAAAGAAGATGGCAGTCTCGAAGTAAAGAACTTCAAGGAGGCACCTGACGCTTTGAGGGAACTATTTAGATTGGAGAGAGAGCATCCATCACTCGATGTTGTTCTAGTTAAGGCGGACACGAACGAAGAAATTCGAATGGCGTTCAAAAACTACTTCTCCGATGCGAAGGACTTCATCAAGCTCCTAACTGAAGGGCAGCAAAAACTTGATTGACAGGCATAAGAGCTAGAGGCGCATGCAAATTTCCATACATTTTAGTATATCGAAAATTTATATTTCCTTCGCACTCTATGAGAAACTACCGACACCCCTGCAGCGCACTAGCTTTAATAACAAGGCGAGGGTATCAAGTCCGGCTGCAAGCCACGAACTCGCGGGTTCACCCACCCATTGTAAGCCAGAGCCAATATCTGGCTTCTCCAGCCTTGTAGGTACACCGGAACGTCAAACCTCCTGCATCCCTTGATGGCATCCTGACCACCCAACACCGATCAAAGGCCATCATATGCCCTATCGAACACCGAATTGACGCTTTTCCGCTGCCAGTAATTGTTACGGATTTCTCGTTGGTAGTCCTCGAAATTGAACTGCCCGCCGCCCTTCAAGTCGTCCAAAGCCCGCTTAATGTGAGCCTTAGCCAGCTTCCGGGCTTTATGACGAATGACTTCATTGAAGATGGTAGGCATCTGACATCCTTTTTCAGCTAGGTAGTGGGCGGTTGACTGTGCAACCTGAGCACCAACCCACTTTACCGAAGGTCGCTCGCCTTTCCATTATATTCCAGCCAGAAATCACGGACATGCACCAAGGTGTAGGGTGCTCGCGGCGCGGGGACTGGAATTTCGGATGGAAACGTTCTCCTGTTAATCAAGAAGGAATCAGCAGGTATGCAAGGTAACTGTTTATTAAAGCCCCGAGAACAGTTGCAAACCACGAGACAACTGACACACCATACTTTGAAATGAGAGACTGCTCTCCCTGACTCATCCTGATTGTGGCATTAGGTATATATGACAAGTGAAGCCAATCAATAACCTTGACAGTGATAAGAAACACCATAATAAAACCAGCTCTACTCCAGAATGATTGAATATCAACAATCACAACCAACATGGCGAAGAACGCTAACTGAGTTATGGTTACACCATGCTTCTTAAAGTTAGTAACTAGATTCCGTTTTCTCTTATCAAGCTCGTCCAGCAACACCCTTGCCTTACCTTCAACCCATACCTCTCGCACACCTTGAACGACAATCTTGTTTAAGCCATGCTCAACCAGCTCAACCATCACCATCTTATTAACGCCAAACTCATCTGGCTCTTGTATGAAAAGTTTCAGATAACTCAACTCTCCCAATCCATCAATTGCAGCTTCAAAGTCAGACCCAAACTTTGTAACCTCTGCACCTCCATTGCGGTACGTTATTATAAGGCGCCCACCTGCATTGAAATCTCGCTTCACCATTTCGATAAGCGATTGCACAGCAGCTCTATCTAAGTTCAAAGCACCAAGAACGTGTGTTCGCGTGTAAAACTGCTCAATTTCCACATCAGAGGTAGGGGTGTTCAAGGTTTTGGTCCCACCGTGTGGATGTGCGATAAATGGTCCACCTGAACCAAGAGTGGTTGACCATTCACCTTTTAAGCTTCCCTCTGTAGTAAGGGTAGCATCAACAGTCAAATCACCAAAAACCACATCCTCAATAACAGTTTTGGTTGTCCCTGTTAGATGAATTCCGTCTTTAAACGTCCCAGCCACATTGTATACGACGATTCCGTACTGTTCATCTTGAAACCGAACAACACCTTCAAGCTCCTCCTCATCTTTAGTGAAAGAGATTGCAAGGTTTCCTGTATTAGTACCGAATGCCCTACCCGCCCAACTCTTCCCTAAATGCGCCACGACTCACCCCATAGATTCACGTTATTAAAATCAAAGTCGTACCAGTGAAACTATAGTCGAAGGTTTGGTAACTTCTTTCAGGGGCAGACACCTCTTCAGGGGCTCCCAGACCGATTAGGCTACACTCCGGCAAAGCGACCATGGCAGAGTGCTTGCACAGGATGAAGCGAAAAATGACGTACCAACCTAGTAGTGTTTTGTTGCAAAACTTCAAGAAGTGCTGCGCCAGTTACGTGGGTAGCTGAACATGATCGCCCGTGCCCGCCCGCTGCTGCTCGCCACCCTGATGGCATGCCTGGCACTGCTGGCGGGCTGCGCCAGCTGGGGCGGTAACGAATGGCGCGAACCCGAGGTGCACCTGGTCAAGGTGGAGACGGTCAAGGCCAGGTTGCTGGAGCAGGAGTTCGTGCTGCACCTGCGGGTCGACAACCCCAATGACAGCCGCCTGTTCATCCGCAATCTGTCGTATGCCATACGCCTCAACGACCTGTTGCTGGTGCAGGATGAAACCAGCGTGTGGCGCAGTGTCGGCGGACATGCCCGGCGTACCTTCAAGATCACCGCGCGGACCAACCTGTGGCAGCACCTGAAACCACTGGCCAAGCTGCTGAAAAGCGGGCAACCGCTGCATTACCGCCTGCAGGGCGAGCTGGCGACCGGGTTGCTCATCCATCGGGACCTGCACTTGTCGCGCAGTGGTGAGATAATCCCCGGCGATTACAACCCGGAGTAACCCTGCAATGTCCCAACAACCCCACGTTCATGACCCTGACTGCAACCACGATCATGATCATGATCACCACCACGATCATGGCCATGTACACGGCCCACACTGCAACCACGGCCACCAGGAGCCGGTACGCAACGCCCTGAAGGACGTTGGCCGTAACGACCCGTGCCCGTGCGGTAGCCAGAAAAAGTTCAAGAAGTGCCACGGCGCCTGACCTGAACCGCACTTGCGCGCCCTTGCTGCGGGCCGCGCCGTGGGTAGTCGGGGCCTTCTTGCCTAGCTGGCCCTTGCAGGCCCTGCTACCTTGCGCTGCAACATCCCGGCGGTGGCCATGAGCAACACGATGCACAGGGCCATGCAAATGGCATTGGTGCCGTCCCAGCCGATCGTGCCCAGCAACAGCGACGGGCTGAATGCGCCAACGGTCGCGAACACCGCAATGGCCAGATCGTTCTTCCCCTGCATCTGCATCGCTGCCGGGCTGTTTTGCAGCGTTTGTGCCAACAGCGCTCCACCGCCCACGTAGGTCAGGTTCCAACCCAGACCGAGGGCGATCAGCGACAAGGTCATCATTGCGTAGCTGTGCGACCACATGTTCATGGCCGTGCAAGCGATCAACAGGCCCAGGCCAAGACAGATGGTGGCCCTGATCCCGAGCCGGTGGATGATGGCGCCGGTGAAGAACGACGGGGCAAACATGGCAATCACATGCCATTGAATTGCCAGGCGAACGTCGGAAAAGTCCTCATGCATGTGTTTCATGTGTATCGACGCCTGAATCATCAGCAAATTCATGATCCCGTAGCCCAGCGCGGCCACTGCCATGGCCACGGCAACCACCGGGCTCAGCGGCTCAGCGGCTGTGCCAGCCGGTTTCGCTGCACGGTCGTTACTGACGATACCGGTATCGCCGGGCAGGCAGGCCGCTATCAGCACGGACAGCACAGCCAGGCCGACAAACGCGGCGTAACACAGCGAAAACAGCGGATACCCGCCAATGTCCCTTAGCCACTCGGTGAGCGCCGGCCCGACCACGGCAGCGATTACCCCACCGGCCACGACCAGGGAAAGCGCTTTGGGCTTCAGGTGCTGGGCCAGATTGTCGGTGGCGGCGAAGCGATTGAAGTTGGCAAACGCAATGTAGATGCCCAATGCCGAATGGCTGATCACCAAGGTCGGGAAGTGCTGGTATTGCACAGCCAGGTAACCACTGATGCCAGACACCGCCAAAGGGATCGAGCCCAACATGAAGGCGCGCTTGCGGCCAATACGGCTCATCAGCCTGGAGACTGGATAGGTGGCCAGCATCAGGCAGAGAAACTGAAAACCATAGGGCACAGTGGACCACGTGGCGGCCGGCGCCAACGCCGCTCCGACGATGGCCGCCATGGTCACGGACATGACCGCAGTGGTCAGGTTGATCGATTGCGCGGTGAAATACAGATACGTGCGCCGCGGAAGTGTGCTCGACATAGCGTGTGCTCACGGTAGGTGGACGGGGCGATTTCGGCATTGGGAAAAGTGCCGACAGGTGCATGTTGGCATCTGCCGCGCCCATGGATGCGAACAGTCGACGCGCTTTCCGGTTAACTGTTAGGCTGTTTTTTCTAACAGCTGCTGGACCTGCCATGCGCCCGCACAGCCTTCATGACCAGTTGAAACAGCGCCTCGAAGCCGGCGAATGGCTGCCCGGCCAGCGCATGCCGTCCATCCGCAAGCTGACAGCGGCAGGCAACTGCAGTTACCACGATGTCGTCTCCAGCTATGCCCGGCTGGTCAGCGAAGGTGTGTTGACTGCCATTCCTGGCCGCGGCTACTTCGTCGCCAGCCATACACGGCAAACCGGCACGGTGGATGCGCCCGCAGGCATGGCCGGCGACCCATTGTTCAAACTGCTGCAGGGGGGCCAGCACTACACCAAACTGGGCAGCGGCTGGCTGCCGCCCGCCTGGCGTGACACCGAGCTGCTGGCCAAGGCGATTCGGCGCACGGCGCGGCTGGAGCAAAGTTCGCTGGCGGAATATGGCGACATCCAGGGCTACCTGCCCATGCGCAAACAGTTGTGCGTGCACCTGAAACGCCTGACCCGTGTCGATGCCCAGCCAGGCCAGTTGCTGACCACATTGGGCGCCACACAAGCATTGGACCTGGTGGCGCGGTTGTTGATCAGGCCAGGCGATCACGTGTTCGTCGACGAGCCCGGCAATGGCAACCTGATCAAGCTGATCCAGTTGGCCGGTGGCCATGTGGTCGGGGTGCGGCGAACCCAGGACGGACCGAACGTGGAAGACATGAAGGACCACCTGGCCAGGCACAAGGTCAAGGCGTTCTTCTGCAACAGCACCTTCCACAACCCGACCGGCGGTAACATCAGCCCGCACAATGCCTTCAGCGTCCTGCGCCTGGCGCTGGAACATGACTTCTTCGTGGTCGAGGACGATGTTTACGGTGACTTCAGTCCGGGCGTGCGCCAGACCTTTGCCGAACTGGACAACCTTGAGCGGGTCATCTACATCGGCAGCTTTTCGAAATGCCTCTCCGCTTCATTGCGCGTGGGCTACATCGCCTGCTCGATCGACCTGATAGAGTCGCTGATACGCCTGAAACTGCTGACCTGCGTGGCGGTGCCGGCGTTTTGCGAACGCTTCGTCAACACCATCCTGTCCGACGGCACCTATGCCCGGCACATGCAAGACCTGCAGCAGCGCCTGATCCGCCAGCAGGCGCAGACCCAGCGGTTATTGCGGGCGCGTGGCTGGCAGTTCGATATAACACCGCAAGGCGGCATGTTCCTGTGGGTCCAGCACCCCGAACTGGCCGACCTGCAGCCCTTCATGCATCGCCTGGAACAGCACAAGGTGCTACTGATGCCCGGTTCGGCCTTCGCCGTCAGCCGTGACTATCAATGCCATGCGCGCATCAATTGCACGCACTTTTCCGACGCCGTGGCCGAGCATTTCAAGGTTTGAGTCGGCGCTGGCAAATAAAGCGCCCAGGGACCTTGCACGGCGCCTGCGCGCTAACTACCTTAGCGCCTTTCCAAACCCGCCACGCCTTGCAGGAGCCCTTGTCATGGCCGCCCCCGCCTTTCCTCCCTTCCGCCCGCGGTTCGCAACCGCTGCCACGCTGCTCGGCATGCTCGGGCTGGCCGGCTGCCAGACGGGCGGCTACCAGGACAGCGTGCCACCGACCAGCGGCGTGCAGCCGCTCAAGGGCCTGGCGCAGAACGTCTCGGTACGGCGCAATGCCATGGGCGCGCCACTGATCGAAAGCAGCAGCTTCCATGACGCCCTGTTCAGCCTGGGCTACGTGCACGCCGGCGACCGCATCGAGCAGATGGTCGCCATGCGCCTGCTGGCCCAGGGCCGCCTGGCCGAACTGGCCGGCAGCGACGCGCTGGACATCGACCGCCTGATGCGCGCGGCCAACCTCAAGCAGAGCGCCGCCCAGCAGTACGCCGACGCCTCGCCACGGCTCAAGCGCTTCTTCGAAGTGTACGCACGCGGGGTCAACGCCTACCTGTTCCGCTACCGCGACAAGCTGCCCGCCGGCCTGGCCAGCAGTGGCTATCGCCCCGAATACTGGAAGCCCGAAGACTCGGCGCTGATCTTCAGCCTGTACGCCTTCAGCCAGTCGGTGAACCTGCAGGAAGAACTGAGCGCCCTGGCCCTGGCGCAGAAAGCCGGCAGCGACAAGCTGGCCTGGCTACTGCCCGGAGCCCCGGACGAGCCGTTGGCCGAAGCCGAAGTGGACAAGCTCAAGGGCCTGAACCTGACCAGCCAGTTGCCGGGGCTCGCGGCCCTGGCAGCTGCCAGCCAGAAGCTGGCCGATCTTGACCTTCTGGGCAGCCCGGGCTCCGCCAACCTGGCCCTGGCGCCGCAGCGCAGCCGCAGCGGCAAGAGCCTGCTGGCCAGCGACAGCCGAGCCGCCTGGGCCCTGAGCCCGGTGCAGATCCACACCGGCAAGTACCAGGTCGCCGGCCTGTCGTTACCCGGCCTGCCGATCGTGCTGGCCGGCTACAACGGCAAGCTGGCCTGGAGCAGCAGCGCGGTCATGGCCGACAACCAGGACCTGTACCTGGAGCAACTGCGCCACCAGGGCAGCCAGCTGAGCTACCTGGCCGACGGCAAATGGCTGCCGGCCCGTGCCCGTAGCGAAACCTTCTTCGTCCGCGGCCAGCGCCCGCTGCGCGAGGTGATGTACGACACCCGCCACGGCACCCTGCTGGCCCAGCCAGGCAATGCCAGCCTGGGCCTGGCGCTGAACCTGCCACAGTTCAAAGGTGATCGCAGCCTGGATGCGCTGTTCGACCTGACCCGGGCCAAGAGCGTGGAGCGTGCCTTCGACAGCACCCGTGAAGTGACCGCCGCCGCCCTCAACTTCGTCTTCGCCGAGCCCGAGCACATCGGCTGGCAAGTCAGTGGCCGCTACCCCAACCGCCGCGAAGGCCAGGGCCTGCTGCCCTCGCCGGGCTGGGACGGGCGCTACGACTGGGACGGCTATGCCGACCCGATGCTGCACCCTTACGACCAGGACCCGCCCGCCGGCTGGATCGGCCACGCCAACCAGCGCAGCCTGCCGCGAGGCTATGGCATG
Organism: Pseudomonas persica; assembly: GCF_900291015.1. Lineage (GTDB taxonomy): Bacteria > Pseudomonadota > Gammaproteobacteria > Pseudomonadales > Pseudomonadaceae > Aquipseudomonas. Next base: position 132,265 of record NZ_OLKL01000011.1, on the reverse strand, counting down.
CAGCTGTCGAGCACCTGGTACTACCCCGAACGCGCCGAACGCCTGGCCCAGCTGGCCGGCAATGGCCGCCACGACAGCCGCAGCCTGATGGCCCTGCAGAACGACCAGACCACCCTGCTGGCCGACAAGCTCAAGCAGATGTTCGACGCCCCCGGCATGGTCCAGCCGCTCAAGCAGGCGATCGACGCCCTGCCCGCCGCACAGCGCGACAAGGCTCGCGACGCACTGGCCCGGCTCAAGGCCTTCGATAGCCGCCTGAGCCCGGTGTCGAGCGATGCCGCGCTGTATGAACTGTTCCTCCAGGAAGTGGCCCGGCAAACCTTCCTCGACGACCTGGGCCCGGAATCCGGCCCGGCCTGGCAGGCCTTCGTCAGCAATGCGCGGTTGTCGTTCTCGGCGCAGGCCGACCACCTGCTGGGCCGTGACGACAGCCCCTTCTGGGATGACCGCAGCACCCCGCAGAAAGAAGACAAGCCGGCCATCCTCGCTCGCAGCCTGGCTGGTGCGGTGGATGCCGGCACCGCGCAACTGGGTGCCGACCGCCGCGCCTGGCAGTGGGGCAAGCTGCACCAGTACCGCTGGCCAGCACCGGCCTACCATGGCTTGGGCAACGCCAGCAGCCGCTCGCCGCTGGCTGCCGGTGGCGACTTCACCACCCTGGCCCTGACGCCATACGCCTGGGGCAGCGACTTCGACACCCGCCTGCCGGCCTCGGCACGGATGATCGTCGACTTCGGCCAGGCCGAGCCGTTGCAGGTGCTGACCAGCAGCGGGCAGTCCGGCAACCCGGCCAGCACGCATTACAGCGACGGGCTGGAGGCCTGGTTCAACGGGCGCTTCATGAGCCTGCCGCTGCAGCAGCAGAACTTCGGGCGGGCGTATGGCAACCAGCGGCTGACGCTAGTACCGGTTCGCTAAGGGTTAAGGTTCCAACTCCTTATCCTCCATCCAGGTTTTTAACATCCCTCTGGACCGCGTGTGCTGTATCGAAACACGCGGTTTCCATTCATTTAGAGGATGTTCGTCATGACCACTGAAACCCTGAAGATCGAAGTCTCCTGGCCAGAATCGCAAGCAATTCCAGATGGCAGCACCATTGAATTACAGCTGTGGGCCGGTAATGAAAATGCAAGCTACAGCATGATCGACGTTGAAATTTGCAAACCGGCAGTTACCTCGCCGGTCACCTTTGAAGTGCCCGTCAATGTACAGGAACTGCAAATTGAAGACGGTGCCACCAGCTGGGACTACTTCCACACATCCCCCAGGCTGGTGCAAGGAGGGTCGATCAAGAATATTGCCTACGCAGAAAAGATCAGCGTGGCCAAGGCCTTGGCATCCGGCTGGAAAATGTCTTTGCGCTGAACAGTGACTGACTAGTAGCGGCCATCGCCACTCCCCTTGCTGCGATGGCCGCTGTACAAGCCGGTGCAAGAAGCAGATGACCTGACGACCTTACAGGCATCGCACGCCTGCAATAGCCAAGTTGCCTGTACCGGCCGAACACGATCCCGAACACATCCGGAATGAGGCAGACCCGGCAAATCTATGCTTCTATCTGTGTGCCGACCCGTGTCGCAGACCGTTTTCGCCACGCAGCCAGGACCACCAATGCACCATTCGACCCACGACCTGCTTTCCCCCGTTCCGGGCGTCACGCGCCAACTGCACAGTTTCCACTTCGGCCCCCGCGGTGGTGGCAAGGTCTATATCCAGGCCTCGCTGCATGCCGACGAGCTGCCCGGCATGCTGGTGGCCTGGCACCTCAAGCGGCGCTTGGGCGAACTGGAACAGCAAGGCCGCCTGCAGCGCGAGATCATCCTGGTCCCGGTGGCCAACCCGGTCGGCCTGGAACAGGTGCTGCTGGACGCGCCACTGGGGCGTTTCGAGCTGCAAAGCGGAGAGAATTTCAACCGCAATTTCGTCGATCTGTCAGACAACATCGGCGACCAGATCGAACAGCACCTGACCGAGGATCCGGCACACAACCTTGCGCTGATCCGCGAATACCTGCGCCGAGGGCTGGACGCACACCCCGCGCGCACCCCGCTGCAGGCCCAGCGCCTGATCCTGCAACGCCTGGCCTGCGATGCCGACATGGTGCTGGACCTGCACTGCGACTTCGAGGCAGTCGAGCACCTGTACACCACCCCAGACGCCTGGCCGCAGATCGAACCGCTGGCCCGCTACCTGGGGGCCCAGGCCAGCCTGCTGGCCACCGACTCGGGTGGGCAGTCATTCGATGAATGCTTCAGCCTGGTCTGGTGGCAGTTGCAGCAACGCTTCGGCAAACGTTTCCCGATCCCGCTGGGCTGCTGCTCGGTCACCGTCGAGCTGCGTGGCCAGGCAGATGTCAGCCACGACCTGGCCAGCAAGGACTGCCAGGCGATCCTCGACTTCCTGACCCACGCGGGGGTGATCGAAGGTGCCACAACCGCCCTGCCCGCCTTGCGCTGCCCGGCCACGCCGCTGGCCGCCGTCGAACCAGTGATAGCGCCCTTGGGCGGGCTGCTGGTGTACCACGCGAAACCGGGGCAGCACCTTGAGGCCGGCCAGTTGATTGCCGAAGTCATCGACCCGCTCAGCGACCGGGTGACCGCCGTGCACAACAGCCAGCCCGGCCTGCTGTATGCCCGCAGCGTGCGGCGCATGGCAACTGCCGGCATGGTCATCGCCCATGTCGCTGGCGAACAGATTTGCCGCAGCGGCTACTTGCTGGGCAACTGATCAGGCAAACCGTTGCAGTGTTGCTCAGGCCACAGGCGCGGGTGGCGGCTCGTCAGGCAGGGTCGGCTCGCCCGGCTCCATGGGTGGTTTCTCACCGGGGTCCGGTGGTTGCGGGTCATCCGGATCTGGCTGGTGAGGTACGCCCCCCGCCTGCATAGGCAGCGGGTACGCCAGCAGTGACCATGGCAGCAAACCGACGTGATTGGGCTGTAGGCCAGCAAGCTTGGCACTGATTGCGGGGTGGAGTTTCATTGGCAGCTCCTGACGAGAGCCGCTGCGCATCAATGCGCACCGGCGTTACCCTTTGGAGTGCCAAAGGCGCGGGGAAATTCCCCGCGCTCGTCGGTTCAGGTGCGCGGCAGGGTGACGCCGCGCTGGCCTTGGTACTTGCCGCCACGGTCCTTGTACGACACTTCGCATTCTTCGTCGGACTGCAGGAACAGCATCTGTGCCACACCTTCGTTGGCGTAGATCTTCGCCGGCAGCGTGGTGGTGTTGGAGAACTCCAGCGTCACGTGGCCTTCCCACTCTGGCTCGAGCGGGGTGACGTTGACGATGATGCCGCAGCGGGCGTAGGTGCTCTTGCCCAGGCAGATGGTCAGCACGTCGCGCGGAATGCGAAAATACTCGACGGTGCGCGCCAGGGCGAAGGAGTTCGGCGGGATAATGCACACGTCGCTCTTGATGTCGACGAAACTACCGGCATCGAAGTTCTTCGGGTCGACGGTGGCCGAGTTGATGTTGGTGAACACCTTGAATTCGTCGGCGCAGCGCACGTCGTAACCGTAGCTGGAGACGCCGAAGGAAATCACCCGGTTGTCCTGCTCGCCGCGCACCTGGCGCTCGACGAACGGTTCGATCATGCCGTGTTCCTGCGCCATGCGGCGAATCCACTTGTCCGATTTGATGCTCATGGCGGGGTGTCCTGAAGAGTTGCGAGGTGAAAATTCGAGACGCGCATCTTACCGGTCCCGGCGCCCAGGTTAAAGTTCCATGCCTCATCCCGCGCCGAGCGGGGGCTGCAGCCGCCGTCGATCCGAATTTGCATAAAGCGGCTTCTGACCATTGGCAGGTTGCGGAAAGTGGGGTAAGGTGTTGCCACTGTGCTGCACGTGACACCGAGAATATCTAGTTTGATGCACGATCCTGATCGGCCCATCGCTGAATTTTCTGCTCTCTTTGCGCTCAGTCCCGGCCAGGGTTTTTCCTGACCGTTATCAAATTGTCCAAGGAGACAGAAAAATGTCCAATCGTCAACAAGGCGTTGTTAAGTGGTTCAACGATGAGAAAGGCTACGGCTTCATCACCCCTCAGTCGGGCGACGACCTGTTCGTGCACTTCAAAGCCATCCAAGCTGACGGCTTCAAAACCCTGAAAGAAGGCCAGGCTGTTACTTTCGTCGCTACCCGCGGCCAGAAAGGCATGCAGGCTGAAGAAGTTCAGATCGCCTAAGTCGATCGAAGCTTCCTAGCTTTCAAAAAAACCCGCCTTCTGGCGGGTTTTTTTATGCCTGGCTGAAAGACCGAGCCAGCCTCTTCGCGGGTAAACCCGCTCCCACAGGGGCCGCGCGGTATTTGAAGGCTGCGCTATACCTGTGGGAGCGGGCGACTCGGTCTGACAGATCAATCTTCGCTGATGGTAATGCTCGGCATCGCCGGTGCTGCCGCTTCCTGCAGCACGATCCGCGCGCCCACCTGGCGCGCCAGCTCCTGGTAGATCATGGCGATCTGGCTTTCCGGTTCGGCGATCGCGGTCGGCTTGCCATTGTCGGCCTGCTCGCGGATGAGCATCGACAGCGGCAACGACGCCAGCAGGTCGACGCCATACTGGCTCGCCAGCTTTTCGCCACCGCCTTCGCCGAACAGGTGCTCGGCATGGCCGCAGTTCGAGCAGATGTGCACGGCCATGTTTTCCACCACGCCGAGCACCGGGATGTTGACCTTGCGGAACATCTCCACGCCCTTCTTGGCATCCAGCAGGGCCAGGTCCTGCGGGGTGGTGACGATCACCGAGCCGGCCACCGGTACTTTCTGTGCCAGGGTCAGCTGGATGTCACCGGTGCCCGGCGGCATGTCGATCACCAGGTAATCCAGATCGTCCCAGGCGGTCTGGGTCACCAGTTGCAGCAGCGCACCGGAGACCATCGGGCCACGCCAGACCATCGGCGTGTTGTCGTCGGTGAGAAACGCCATGGACATGACTTCCACGCCATGCGCCTTGATCGGCACGAACCACTTCTGCTCGCGGATCTGCGGGCGCGTGCCTTCGGCGATACCGAACATCACGCCCTGGCTGGGGCCATAGATGTCGGCATCGAGAATACCCACCCGCGCACCCTCGCGGGCCAGCGCCAGGGCCAGGTTGGCCGCGGTGGTCGACTTGCCCACACCACCCTTGCCCGAGGCTACGGCGATGATGTTCTTGACGTTGGCCATGGCCGGCACCTGGGTCTGGGCCTTGTGCGCGGCCACCACGCAGTCGATCGATACCTGGGCACTGCTGACGCCCTCGATGTTGCCGATGGCGGTCTGCAGCACCTGGGCCCAGCCGTTCTTGAACAGCCCTGCGGCATAACCCAGCTGCAACTGCACGCTGACCTGCCCGCCCTGGATATCGATGGCGCGCACGCAACCGGCGCTGACCGGGTCCTGGTTCAGGTAGGGGTCGGTGTACTGGCGAAGCACGCCTTCGACGGCGGCACGGGTGACGGCACTCATGGAGACTCCCATTGGCAAACTGAATGTAAAACAGACGCCTATCCTAACCCGTCAATCGTCAGCAGATGCGCATGCGGGGTGAAATATCTTCGCCAGCCCTTTATAGTGGCCGATCAACCTCATTTTTACCCCGTCGCCAGATAAGTAGCCGAGCCACCATGTCCGAGCCACGTCAGATTCTCGTCACCAGCGCCTTGCCCTATGCCAATGGATCGATCCACCTTGGCCATATGCTCGAGTACATCCAGACAGACATGTGGGTCCGCTTCCAGAAGCTGCGCGGCAACCAGTGCATCTACGTCTGTGCCGACGACGCCCACGGTTCGGCCATCATGCTGCGTGCCGAGAAGGAAGGCATCACCCCGGAACAGCTGATCGCCAATGTCCAGGCCGAGCACAGCAGCGACTTCGCCGACTTCCTGGTGGATTTCGACAACTTCCACTCCACCCACAGCGAAGAGAACCGCGAGCTGTCGGGCCTGATCTACACGCGCCTGCGTGAAGCCGGGCACATCGCCACCCGTTCGGTGACCCAGTACTTCGACCCGGAAAAGGGCATGTTCCTCGCCGACCGCTTCATCAAGGGTACCTGCCCCAAGTGCGCGGCCGAAGACCAGTACGGCGACAACTGCGAAAAATGCGGCGCCACCTACGCGCCCACCGAGCTGAAGAACCCCAAGTCGGCCATCTCCGGTGCCACCCCGGTTCTGCGTGACTCCCAGCACTTCTTCTTCAAGCTGCCCGACTTCCAGGCCATGCTGCAACAGTGGACCCGTAGCGGCACGCTGCAGGACGCGGTCGCCAACAAGCTGGCCGAGTGGCTGGACTCGGGCCTGCAGGAATGGGACATCTCCCGCGACGCGCCGTACTTCGGCTTCGAGATCCCGGGTGAGCCAGGCAAGTACTTCTACGTGTGGCTGGATGCGCCGATCGGCTACATGGCCAGCTTCAAGAACCTCTGCGCACGCCGTCCGGAGCTGGACTTCGACGCATTCTGGAACGAAGGCTCCAAGGCCGAGCTGTACCACTTCATCGGCAAGGACATCGTCAACTTCCACGCCCTGTTCTGGCCAGCCATGCTCGAAGGCGCCGGCTTCCGCAAGCCGAGCGCGGTCAACGTGCACGGCTACCTGACCGTGAACGGCGCCAAGATGTCCAAGTCGCGCGGCACCTTCATCAAGGCCCGCACCTACCTCGACCACCTGCAGCCGGAATACCTGCGTTACTACTACGCGGCCAAGCTGGGTCGTGGCGTCGATGACCTGGACCTGAACCTGGAAGACTTCGTGCAGAAGGTCAACTCCGATCTGGTCGGCAAGGTGGTCAACATCGCCAGCCGCTGTGCCGGTTTCATCCACAAGGGCAACGAAGGCGTGATGGTGGCTGGCGATGCCGCACCGGAGCTGACCGAAGCCTTCCTGGCGGCCGCCCCGTCGATCGCCGACGCCTATGAAGGCCGCGACTTCGGCCGTGCCATGCGCGAAATCATGGCGCTGGCCGACCGCGCCAACGCCTGGATCGCCGACAAGGCCCCGTGGTCGCTGGCAAAGCAGGACGGCAAGCAGGATGAAGTGCAGGCCATCTGCGCCCAGGGCATCAACCTGTTCCGCCAGCTGGTGATCTTCCTCAAGCCGGTGCTGCCAGTGCTGGCTGCCGACGCCGAAGCCTTCCTCAACGTGGCCCCGTTGACCTGGAACGACCACCTGTCGCGCCTGGAAAACCACCAGCTGAACCCGTTCAAGGCGCTGATGAGCCGCATCGAGCCGGCCAAGGTCGAAGCCATGGTCGCCGCCAGCAAGGAAGACCTGCTGGCCGCCGAAGCCAAGGCCCCGGCCGGCAATGGCGAACTGGCCAAGGACCCGCTGTCAGCGGAAATCGAGTTCGACACCTTCGCTGCCGTCGACCTGCGCGTGGCACTGATCGTCAAGGCCGAAGCCGTACCGGGTGCCGACAAGCTGCTGCAACTGACCCTGGACATCGGTGACGAGCGCCGCAACGTGTTCTCCGGCATCAAGTCGGCCTACCCCGACCCGTCCCTGCTGGAAGGCCGCCTGACCATGATGGTAGCCAACCTCAAGCCACGGAAGATGCGCTTTGGCGTGTCCGAAGGCATGGTCATGGCGGCCGGCCCTGGCGGTGAAGAGATTTACCTGCTGAGCCCGGACAGCGGTGCCAAGCCAGGCCAGCGCATCAAGTAACAAAACCTGCCGGACCTTGTGGGAGCGGGCACGCCCGCTCCCACAATGACTCCCGCACCTTGATGCCAAACCCGGACAATCACCCCGATTCCCGGCTATCGTCATCTCATGAGCGACTACATCCTGGTCCTGATCAGCGCCGCGCTGGTCAATCACCTGTGCCTGCAACAACAGCCACTCCCCAGGCTGCACCTGCACGTGCACGGCCTTGCCTGCACACTGTGCATTGCCTTGGGCATGATTGGCGCACAGCTACTGTTGCACGTGGTGCTTGCCCCATTCCAGGCCCAGGACCTTGCGCTGTTCTTGTTGTTGCCTTGGCTGGCCGTGCTCGCCTGGGGCGTGCCATGGCTGCTGACAAGGTGGCACCCGACCTGGCCGGTGACGGAGCTGCCCGCGCTGCTGTTGAGCAACGCGGCAGGATTGGGGCTGACCCTGCAACAGGCAAACGACGACAGCACATGGCTCGCTACGCTGCTGCAAGCCCTGCTGGCCGGTGGTGGCTTCTGGCTGGCGCTGGCCCTGTTCGCCGACCTGCGCCAGCGCAGCGCTCATGGCGAGGTACCCGAGGCACTGCGTGGCCTGCCCATCGAACTGCTCGGTGTCGGGGTCATGGCCATGGCGTTTTCCGGCTTCAACGGGCTGTTCGCCCAATGACCGCCAAGCCCGACCCACGACTACGCACCAGCATGGGCCTGGTGTTGCTGGCCTGCGTGCCTGGCCTGCTGACGCTGTTCTGGTTGCATGGCTGGAGTTTGCTACTGAACCTGTTGCTGTGCGCCAGTGCCGCGCTGCTGTGCGAGGCGTTGTTGCTCACCTGGCGCGCACAACCGCTGCGCACGGCGCTGAACGACGGCAGCGCACTGGTGACTGCCGTGTTACTGACCGCCGCCCTGCCCACCCTGGCACCGTGGTGGTTGCCGGTGGTCGCTGCCAGTGTTGCCATCGGCCTCGGCAAGCAGGCCTTTGGCGGGGTCGGGCGCAACCTGTTCAACCCGGCCATGGTCGGCTACGCCTTCGTGCTGCTGAGCTTCCCGCTGCAGATGAACCATTGGCCAGGGCCGGCACCTGGCCTGCTCGACAGCCTGCAGCAGGTGTTCGCCGGTAGCGAGCAGATCGATGCCTGGGCCCGGCCGACACTGCTCGACGGCCTGCGCCACAACCGCAGCCAGACCCTCGATGAACTGTTTGCCAGCCACCCGGGCTTCGGCAGCATCGGTGGGCGAGGCAGCGAATGGGTCAACCTGGCGTTCCTGCTGGGCGGCCTGTTCCTGCTGCAGCGCAAGGTGATCAGCTGGCATGCGCCGGTTGGTTTGCTGGCAGGGTTGTTCCTGTTCAGCCTGCTGGGCTGGAATGGCTCGGGTTCGGACTCCAACGGTTCCCCCCTGCTACACCTGTTCTCCGGCTCGACCATGATGGCGGCATTCTTCATTGCCACCGAACCGGTGTCCGGCCCCCGGCAGGAGTGGGCGAAGCTGGGGTTTGGCCTGGGCGCGGGCCTGCTGATCTACCTGATCCGCACCTGGGGCAGCTACCCGGACGGTACGGCGTTCGCCATCCTGCTGATGAACCTCATGGCGCCGAGCCTCGAACGCCTGGCCTTGCAGCGCCAGCAGGTTGCCCGATGAAGCGCCTGGTGCGTGAGGTGGGCCTGCTGCTGCTGACCGGAGCACTAGCGCTGTCGGCCACCCTGGTCTGGCGGCACTGGACCAGCACGGCCATCGCCGACGCCGAGAAACAACTGAACAGCCGCCAACGGCTGGCGGTACTGCCAGAAGGCAGTTACGACAACCAGCCACTGGACAACCCACTGCCCAGGCCCGCCGCACAGCGGCCAAACAGCCGTGTCCTGGCAGCTTACCGGGCCACGCTGGCGGGTAAACCGACCGCTATTCTCCTGGTCACCCAGGCCCAGGGCTATGCCGGGCCGATCGTACTGAGCGTGGCCATCGCCGCGGACGGCCGGCTGATCGGCAGCCAGGTGGTCGAGCAACAGGAAAGCCCCGGGCTGGGCGCGCGCCTGGGTGATCCGCAGGTGAACTGGTTGGGGCAATTTTCCAACCGCCAGTTGGGCGATCACTGGGCGCTGAAGCGCGACCAGGGCGACTTTGACCAGTTGGCCGGCGCAACCGTAACCTCACGGGCAGTGATCGGTGCGCTGCAGGAGGCGCTGAGCTATTTCGATGAGCAGCGCAGCGTGCTGCTGGAGGGCACCACGCATGAATAGGTTCTACCTGCTGAGTGCTAGCCTTGTGCCCCTGCTGGGCGCCACCCGGACACTGAGCGAAGGCGCCACCATCGGCGTGTGCGCGGTGCTGATGAGCAGCGTTCACCAACTGTTGCTGGCCCCCCTGCGCCAGCGGCTCGCCGCCTGGACCTATGTGCTGGCCAGCCTGCTGCTGCTGGCGGCCCTGGCCAGTAGCCTGCAACTGGCCCTGCGAGCCTGGCTGCTGCCACTGGCTCTCTCGCTCGGCCACTATCCCGCACTGCTGTGCCTGCAATGCCTGGTCACTGACCACTTGCTGCCCGATCAAGGGCGCTGGCGCCTGTTCGCCAGCCACCTTTGCACACTGCTTGCCACCTGCCTGCTGCTCAGTGCCAGCCGCCAATGGCTGACCCACGGTGCCGGTCTGCACCTGGCCAGCCTGGCCCCCGGTGCCTTGCTACTGCTCGGACTACTGTTGGCCTTGTACAATCGGCTGCGTCCGGGCCCCGCCCAACCACGTCGTCAAGGAAAGCTCTGATTTCATGAATGCCGCCAAACGCCTGGAGATCTTTCGCAGGCTGCACGAAGACAACCCCGACCCGAAGACCGAACTGGCCTACACCACCCCGTTCGAACTGCTGGTCGCCGTGACACTGTCCGCGCAGTCCACCGATGTCGGCGTCAACAAGGCCACCGCCCGCCTGTTCCCGGTGGCCAACACCCCCGAGGCCATCTATGCCTTGGGCGTCGAAGGACTGAGCGAGTACATCAAGACCATTGGCTTGTACAACAGCAAGGCCAAGAATGTCATCGAAGCCTGCCGGCTGCTGATCGAGCGCCATGGCAGCCAGGTACCGCAAACCCGCGAAGCCCTGGAAGCGCTGCCCGGCGTAGGCCGCAAGACCGCCAACGTAGTACTCAACACGGCGTTCCGCCAGCCGACCATGGCGGTGGATACCCATATCTTCCGGGTTAGCAACCGCACAGGCATTGCGCCAGGCAAGACGGTGCTGGAAGTGGAGAAAAAGCTGATCAAGTTCGTACCAAAAGACTACCTGCTCGACGCCCACCACTGGCTGATCCTGCACGGGCGCTATGTGTGCCAGGCACGCAAGCCACGGTGCGGCAGTTGCCGAATCGAAGATTTGTGCGAGTACAAGCACAAGACCTCCGACGATTGAGTCGATAGCTAAAAACCACCTGCGACGATTGAAAAAATCTTTTTTACCAGCGTCTGCTTTCTGGTTATAAGGACGGCCAATGGCCCCTTGGCTTGGAGCGACTCATGAGTAGCGATAAAGACGACCTGTCGATCGAAGATGATTTTGTTACCGCAGAGGATGAAGTGGAACCCCAGGTGGAAACCGCAAAGACCAACCTGAGCAAACGCCGCACCATCGACAATATGCTGGAAGAAAGGCGCCTGCAGAAGCAGTTGGCCGACTTCGACTACGATCTGTAGCCCGCGACCTGCACTGGCAAAGCCTCCTGGCAGGAGGCTCTACGGCCTTGGCGGTCAGTTCAACCCTTGCCGTTGTGCCAGCTCGATCAGGTCGACCAGCGACCGCGCGTTGAGCTTGAGCAACAGGCGCGACTTGTAGGTACTGACCGTCTTGTTGCTGAGGAACATGCTGTCGGCAATTTCTTTGTTCGAACGCCCTCGCGCCAGCTGTTGCAACACCGTCATCTCGCGCGCCGAGAGGCGGTTGACCATATCCGTCTCGCTCCCACCGCCCCTGCTGCGTGACAGATGCAGGGCCTGGTTGGGGAAGTAGCTGTAGCCCGACAATACGGCCTTGATGGCGCTCAGCAGTTCGGTGAGCTCCTGTTGCTTGCATACATACCCCGCCGCCCCCGCCTGCATGCAACGCATCGAGAAGTTGCCAGGGGGCTGCGATGTCAGCACCAGCACCTTGCTGCCCGGGTTGAAGGCCGCCATGCGGGCGATCACTTCCAGGCCATCCAGTTTGGGGATACCGATATCGAGCACCACGATATCCGGCAGGTGTTGCCGTGTCAGCTGCAGCGCAGCCACCCCGTTGTCGGTCTCGGCCACGACGTCATACCCATGCCGCTCCATCAGCATGCGTACGGCCAGGCGTATGACCGGATGATCATCCACAATAAGCACTTTATTCATGCGATATCCATTCATTGTTTTTGCTTTGGCCCGTCAAGATAACCGACAGAACGCTTGCTGGCGCGGTGATTTACCGGCGAAATACATGAGCAGATAAAACCTACAACACTTACAGAAATTTCCTACACGCAACTACTGTAGTTGTAACAATCAAATTCCTTGTTGCGGGAATGAACGGTATCACCCGCCTGCAAAGGTGCACCAGTTGAAAAACGACTATTACCTGAGGAATTATCCAATTCAAACACGCTGAACAAACAAGGCTGCCGGGATTTCCGGCGATTATTCCTCACCGGGGAAACAATCCAGGCTTTAGTTGAGTATCACTGTAAGGTAATGATGGGCAAAATCGCTGGAGACGGCCCATATGCCCCAAGCACAACCTGTCGCCCCGCTGACGATCATTGCAATCTTCGCGGGGATTATCGAAGCCTCTGCCCTTGCCACACTGCCGTTTCTCAGCGAGTCCAGCCAAAATCTCTATACCTGGTTCCTGGTGGGCTTCCCGTTCTTCCTGACGGCACTGTTCTTCCTCACGCTCAACTTCAATTACAAGTCCTTCTACAACCCGTCGCCAAACAGAACAGCAAACGACAACACATCAGCACTGAACGGTCTGGCCAAACCTGCAATGCCCAGTGATGCCGGCGCAGCGCTACAGGGCGAGCCTGTCACGTTCATGTTTTCCGGCCCCGATGCCTATCGCATGATGGAGCAACAACTGCTGCTAGCCCTTGCCCAACCGCCTTCACCGGCGCGCACCTGGCGCTTTTGCAACCTGGATAAACGCCAATGCGCACAACTGTCGATCAGCCTGTTTGAGGGGCAGATGGCGAACGACGACCATTGATGCAGCAGGCTTTCCACAGGCATAAAAAAAAACCCCGGCCTGGGCCGGGGTTTTTAGTGCACATGCCAGCGATCAGAGCAGCGAGCGGCCCTTGTTGGCAGCAATGCGCATACGCAGAGCGTTGAGCTTGATGAAGCCGGCAGCGTCCGCCTGATTGTAAGCGCCGCCATCTTCCTCGAAGGTAGCGATGTTGGCGTCGAACAGAGAGTCGTCCGACTTGCGGCCGACCACGGTGACGTTGCCCTTGTACAGCTTCAGGCGTACCACGCCGTTCACGTTGACCTGCGAAGCGTCGATCATCTGCTGCAACATCAGACGCTCCGGGCTCCACCAGTAGCCGGTGTAGATCAGGCTGGCGTACTTCGGCATCAGCTCATCCTTCAGGTGAGCGACTTCGCGGTCCAGGGTGATCGACTCGATGGCACGGTGGGCCTTGAGCATGATGGTGCCACCAGGGGTCTCGTAGCAGCCACGCGACTTCATGCCGACGTAACGGTTCTCGACGATGTCCAGACGGCCGATGCCGTTGGCGCCACCGATACGGTTCAGGTCGGCCAGGACGGTGGCCGGGGTCTTCTCGACGCCGTCGATGGCAACGATGTCACCGTTGCGGTAGGTCAGTTCGATGTAGGTGGCCTGGTCCGGGGCGTTCTCGGGCGAGACGCTCCAGCGCCACATGTCTTCTTCGTGCTCGGTCCAGGTATCTTCCAGGACACCGCCTTCGTAGGAGATGTGCAGCAGGTTGGCATCCATCGAGTACGGCGACTTCTTCTTGCCGTGGCGCTCGATCGGGATGCCGTGCTTCTCGGCGTAGTCCATCAGCTTCTCGCGGGACAGCAGGTCCCACTCACGCCATGGGGCGATGACCTTGACGCCTGGTTTAAGGGCGTAGGCCCCCAGTTCGAAACGCACCTGGTCGTTACCTTTGCCGGTGGCGCCATGGGAAATGGCGTCAGCGCCGGTTTCATTGGCGATTTCGATCAGGCGCTTGGCGATCAGCGGACGGGCGATGGAAGTACCCAGCAGGTACTCGCCCTCGTAGACGGTGTTGGCGCGGAACATCGGGAACACGAAATCACGTACGAATTCTTCGCGCAGGTCGTCGATGTAGATCTCTTTAACGCCCATTGCCTGGGCCTTGGCGCGGGCCGGCTCGACCTCTTCGCCCTGACCCAGGTCAGCGGTGAACGTCACCACTTCGCAGTTGTAGGTATCCTGCAGCCACTTGAGAATCACCGAAGTATCAAGGCCGCCGGAATACGCCAGTACGACCTTTTTTACGTCCGCCATGCCATCACTCCACGGGGTTGTACGGAAAGGGTTCGATTCTAACGACGTTGCGGGAAAATTTACAGTGGGGCGACAGCTTCTGACGACAAAGCGACAAGAACTTTCGGAAGGGCGACGGGAGAATAGTATCAGGGCCCCAAGGTGCATGCCTTGACCTGTTCAGCGCCTATGAGATCGGGCGGCGCTCGGTCTCACATGCGCCGAAAATGTTGTGGCGGACACCTGTAGGCCCTGATGCAATCCCTTGCCATGCACCAGGCGCCCCGATGATCTCAGGGCGCCTTCGCCCCCGGCGCGGCAGCAGCCGGACTGGCTGGCGCTGGCGTCGGAGCAGCAGGCGCTGCCTGCTCAACCGGCTTCTCCACCTTATCAACCACCGCCACCCGGTCCAGTTCGATATTCACCCGGCGATTACGCGCCCGGTTGGCAGCACTGTTGTTCTTCGCCAACGGATAACGCTCACCATGGAAGCGCACGGTAATCTGTTCTTCCGGCACGCCATGAGCCTTGAAGTAGTCGGCCACCGCCAGTGCCCGGCGGCGCGACATGTCGCGATTGGTCAGGCGGTTGCCGCTGTTGTCGGAGTGGCCGTTGAGCTCGACATGATTTACCGTCGGGTCGGCCTTCATGTAGTCGAGGATCACGTCCAGCCGTGCCTTGGCCGCGCCATCCAGCTCGATACCCCCACCGGGGAAGCCCACCTGGGTCTGGCGCACCTGGTCGTAGTTCATCGGCAGCAGCTTGCCAGCACAGGCCTGGTAGTCGCTGTAGGCCTTGGCGAAACTGACCGGCAGCACACGCACTTCCATCGGCCTGCCCGCCTCGCCGGCGTAATTGCGCACCACCGTGCTGCGCCCGTCGAGCAGGCCGTTGATCAGGCGGCTGGCCTGGCCCTGGGACGAACTGAACAACACCCCGGTGCGGGCCATGCGCACGCTGCCCAGGTTGATGTCGCTGCGCCCGGGTTGCCACGGCGCAGCGGCTGCCAGCAAGGTAGCCGTGCCCGCACCCAGTACGTTGCTGTCCGAGCGCAGCTGGAACACCGGCTGCTCGCCGGCGCGGCGTACGAACTCACCACTGCCGAAACCGTCGACCGGCTGGATCAGCCGGCATTCGAACTGATCCCCCTCGACCTTCCAGGCGATGTTCTCCATGCGCGTCTGGAAAGTCAGTGCGTCGACCGGCAGGCTGGCGAACAGGGTCAACAGGGCTAGGTAACGCTGGCGCACGGGCGGCTCCACAAATTCTGACGGCTTACCTGCAAGCTATCGGACGCCTGTCGGAAAACTTGATAGCCGTGCTCCACCCAGGGTTTTCCGGTAGCATTGGGGCTTGAGTTCGACCCGCCTGGAATCCCCAATGTCCGATCGCCTGACCCTCCTGCGTCCCGACGACTGGCACATCCATCTGCGCGATGGTGCCGTCCTGCCCCACACCGTTGGCGACGTGGCGCGTACTTTCGCCCGTGCCATCATCATGCCCAACCTGGTTCCACCGGTGCGCAATGCCGACGAGGCTGGCGCCTACCGTGAACGCATCCTGGCAGCCCGCCCGGTCGGCAGCCGCTTCGAGCCGCTGATGGTGCTTTACCTCACCGACCGCACCAGCCCCGAGGACATCCACGCGGCCAAGGCCAGCGGCGTCGTGTACGCCGCCAAGCTGTACCCGGCCGGTGCCACTACCAACTCCGACTCGGGCGTGACCAGCATCGACAACATCTTCCCGGCCATCGAAGCGCTGGCGGAAGTTGGCATGCCGCTACTGGTGCATGGCGAAGTCACCCGCAGCGAGATCGACGTGTTCGACCGCGAGAAACGCTTCATCGACGAGCACATGCGCCGTGTGGTCGAGCGCTTCCCGACGCTGAAAGTGGTGTTCGAGCACATCACCACCAGCGATGCCGCGCAGTTCGTCAGCGAGGCCCCGCTCAACGTTGGCGCGACTATCACTGCCCAGCACCTGCTGTACAACCGCAACCACATGCTGGTTGGCGGCATTCGCCCGCACTTCTACTGCCTGCCGATCCTCAAGCGCAATACCCACCAGGTGGCGCTGCTGGACGCGGCCACCAGCGGCAACCCGAAGTTCTTCCTGGGTACCGACTCCGCCCCTCACGCCCGTCACGCCAAGGAAGCTGCCTGCGGTTGCGCCGGTTGCTACACCGCCTACGCGGCCATCGAGATGTACGCCGAAGCATTCGAACAGCGTAACGCGCTGGACAAGCTGGAAGGCTTCGCCAGCCTGCACGGCCCGGCCTTCTATGGCCTGCCGGCGAACACCGACACCATTACCCTGGTCCGCGAAGAATGGACCGCCCCGGACAGCCTGCCGTTTGGCGAGCAGACCGTGGTCCCGCTGCGCGCCGGCGAAAAACTGCGCTGGCGCCTGCTGGAGGAAAACGCGTGAGCGAAGACCTCTACGAAGACGACCTCGCCCCCCAGGGCAGCGGCAGCTCGCGCCACCCGATGGCCGAGCGCTTCCGCGGCTACCTGCCGGTGGTGGTGGATGTCGAGACCGGTGGTTTCAACAGCGCCACCGATGCCCTGCTGGAAATTGCCGCGGTCACCATCGGCATGGACGAAAAGGGCTTCCTGTTCCCCGAGCACACGTACTTCCACCGGGTGGAGCCGTTCGAAGGCGCCAACATCGAGCCGGCCGCGCTGGAGTTCACCGGGATCAAGCTGGATCACCCACTGCGCATGGCGGTAAGCGAGGAAAGCGCGCTGACCGACATCTTCCGTGGCGTACGCAAGGCGCTCAAGGCCAATGGCTGCAAGCGGGCGATCCTGGTCGGCCACAACAGCAGCTTCGACCTGGGCTTCCTCAATGCGGCAGTGACGCGCAATGACCTGAAGCGCAACCCGTTCCACCCGTTCTCCAGCTTCGACACCGCGACCCTGGCGGGCCTGGCCTATGGCCAGACCGTGCTGGCGCGGGCCTGCCAGAGCGCCGACATCGACTTCGACGGGCGTGAGGCGCACTCGGCGCGTTACGACACCGAGAAGACGGCCGAGCTGTTCTGCGGCATCGTCAACCGCTGGAAAGAGATGGGCGGCTGGCGCGATTTCAACGACTGAGTTGAAGTCTGGGGCCGCTTCGCGGCCCTTTCGCGACACAAGGCCGCTCCCACAGCGCCCCATTCACGGGCGGCGCTGTACCTGTGGGAGCGGCCTTGTGTCGCGAAAGGAGCGCGAAGCGCTCCCAGAAGCCAGGCACAAAAAAACCGGCCACCAGGGCCGGTTTTTTTGTGCACGCAGCAATTACAGCTTGCCGGCGTTCTCGCTCAGGTAGGCAGCAACACCTTCTGGCGAAGCGTTCATGCCTTTGTCGCCTTTTTTCCAGTTGGCAGGGCAGACTTCACCGTGCTCTTCGTGGAACTGCAGGGCGTCGACCAGGCGCAGCAGCTCGTCCATGTTGCGGCCCAGTGGCAGGTCGTTGACGATCTGCGAACGGACAACACCGTTGGTGTCGATCAGGAAGGCGCCACGGAAGGCCACGCCGCCTTCGGACTCGACGTCGTAGGCCTTGCAGATTTCGTGGGTCATGTCGGCAGCCAGGGTGTACTTGACCTGGCCGATACCGCCGTTGTTGACCGGGGTGTTACGCCAGGCGTTGTGGGTGAAGTGCGAGTCGATCGACACGCCGATCACTTCCACGTTGCGCGCCTGGAAGTCAGGAATGCGGTTGTCCAGGGCGATCAGCTCGGACGGGCAGACGAAGGTGAAGTCCAGCGGGTAGAAGAACACCAGGCCGTACTTGCCCTTGATGGCCGAAGCCAGGTTGAAGCTGTCGACGATCTCGCCATTGCCCAGCACGGCCGGAACGGTGAAATCGGGGGCTTTCTTACCAACGAGTACGCTCATTGTAATCTCCTGATGAGGGTGAAAAACCGTTTGCCGGGCCAGACGGGCTTGCCCGACAACCAACAAAGGCCGACCATCATACACGGCTTCTGATGACAGGCCGACTCCAACGACAAAGCAACCGCCGGTCGCTCAAGCACGGCCCTTCCAGAAACCCCTTTGACAAGCATTCTCATTACCATTAAGCTCCAACCCATCGAGCCCACCAACGATGGTCAGCCTTTATGTATGTGTGTCTTTGTGTCGGCATTACCGACGGACAGATCCGCGATGCGATCTATGAAGGATGCTGCAGCTACAAGGAAGTGCGAGCCGCGACCAACGTCGCCAGCCAGTGTGGCAAATGTGCCTGCGTGGCCAAGCAGGTGGTCCGCGAGACCCTGACCGAGCTTCAGGTCAGCCAGGCAGCCCTGCCCTACCCTGTGGAATTTACCGCAGCCTGAAACCCAGAATTCGAAGAACCGGACCTTGCGTCCGGTTTTTTTATGCCCGCAATTCAATAAGTTAGCGCTCCAACGCGGTTCACAAACATTCTTATTTCCATTAATTTTCACTTATTATTCAAGAACTTAGGTTTGACACACCTAAGTATCGGGCTCAAACTTCCCTGCATTGGCACACTTCTACAGGGCAGGAACCCGGCATGAAAGGCGACGTAAGCGTCATCCAGCATCTCAACAAGATCCTCGGAAACGAGCTGGTCGCAATCAACCAGTACTTCCTGCACGCACGCATGTACGAAGATTGGGGCCTGAACAAACTCGGCAAGCACGAGTACAAGGAATCCATCGACGAGATGAAGCACGCTGACAAACTGATCAAGCGTATTCTCTTCCTCGAAGGCATCCCCAACGTCCAGGACCTGGGCAAGCTGCTGATTGGCGAGCACACCAAAGAGATGCTCGAATGCGACCTGAAGATCGAACAGAAGGGCCTGGTCGACCTGAAAGCAGCCATCGCCCATTGCGAAACCGCTGGCGACTTCGGCTCGCGCGACATGCTCGAAGATATCCTCGAGTCCGAGGAAGAACACATCGACTGGCTGGAAACCCAGCTGGGGCTGATCGACAAGATCGGTATCGAGAACTACCTGCAGTCGCAGATGGGCGAAGAATAGATATTTGCCCCGTAAAAAAACCCGCGATCAGCGGGTTTTTTTATACTTGCCGGAAAATCAGGCCTCGGCAGCCTTGGCCTTGGCAGCCGCTTCCTTGATCAGGGTTTGCAACTCGCCCTTCTCGAACATTTCCAGCATGATGTCGCTGCCACCGACCAGCTCACCGGCTACCCACAGCTGCGGGAAGGTCGGCCAGTTGGCGTATTTTGGCAGGTTCGCGCGGATTTCCGGGTTCTGCAGGATGTCGACGTAGGCGAATTTCTCGCCACAACCCATCACGGCCTGCGATGCACGCGCAGAGAAGCCACACTGCGGGGCATTCGGCGAGCCTTTCATGTAAAGCAGAATGGTGTTGTTGGCAATCTGCTCTTTGATCGTTTCGATGATATCCATGTAGCACCTCGGCTGAACTTTCCGACACGGTCGTCGGCACGGTGACGCATTGTAACGGAAAGCCGAGCAGCATGCTCGGCCTTACCGTTCCTTACGCGGCCTCTACCTGCACGGGTACGCCATTGAGGGCGGCATTGCCGGAAACCCGGTCAAGCAGGCGCTCATCGGTGAGGTCGTTGGCGCTCACGCCTGGTTGCGCCTGGGCGATCTGCATACGCACGCCCTGACGAGAATGACCGAAGCCATGGGGCAGGCTGACCACACCCGGCATCATGTCCTCGCAGGCCTGTACCTCGACTTCAAGGTCCCCGGTACGCGAGCGGATACGAACCCGCTGACCGTCCTGCAACTGCCGCTGCTGCAGGTCCTGCGGGTGCATCAACAACTGATGTCGCGGCTTGCCTTTCACCAGACGATGGAAATTGTGCATCCACGAGTTGTTGCTGCGCACATGGCGGCGGCCGATCAACAGCAGTTCGCCCGGCGCCGGAGGGGCTTGTTGCGCCAGCCGGAGCAGGTCGTCCAGCAGCACCTGGGGCGCCGCTTCGACCGCCTTGCTGGCAGTCGTCAGCCGCGCAGCGAGGTTGGCGCGCAATGGCCCCAGGTCGAGGCCATGCGGGTGCTCGTCCAACACTGCCAGCGACAACTGCCAGGGCGTCGCTTCGCCATAGCGCCCCTTGCGCAGAGCCAGGTCGATCATCTGCGCTGGCGCCCAGGTCGGTTTCAACTCCAGCCCGGCGCGCTTGGCGAACGCTTGTGCCAGCCCAACGAAAATCTCCCAGTCATGCAGTGCCCCTTCAGGCTTGGTCAGGATCGCCCGGTTGAAGCGCGTTACGTTGCGCACGGCCAGCAAGTTGAACGTGCTGTCGTAATGGTCGTTTTCCAGCGCCGAGGTGGAGGGCAGGATCAGGTCGGCATGGCGGGTGGTTTCGTTGATGTAGAGGTCGATGCTGAGCATGAATTCCAACCCCTCCAGCGCCACATCCAGCTGGCGGCCGTTGGGCGTGGACAGCACCGGGTTGCCGGCCACCGTCACCAGAGCACGCACCTGCCCTTCTCCGGGTGTCAGCACTTCCTCGGCCAAAGCCACCACGGGTAGTTCGCCGCCGTACTCGGGCAACCCCGACACCCGGCTCTGCCAGGCGTTGAAATGGCCACCCGAGGTGCTCGCCACCAGGTCGACAGCAGGCTCGGTGCACAACGCACCGCCTTCGCGGTCAAGGTTGCCGGTGACCAGGTTGATCAGTTGCACCAGCCAGTGGCAAAGGGTGCCGAAGACCTGGGTCGAAACCCCCATGCGGCCATAGCACACCGCCTTGTCGGCCGCGGCGAAGTCCCGTGCCAGCTGGCGAATGTCTGTCGCGGCAATGCCACAGTGCGCGCTCATGGCCTCTGCGCTGAACGGCGCGATCGCTTCGCGCACCTGCTGCAGGCCGGTGACCGGCAAGTGCGAGCCACGCGCCAGGCCTTCAGCGAACAGGGTGTTGAGCAAGCCACACAACAAGGCCGCATCCCCTCCAGGGCGGATGAACAGGTGGCGGTCGGCCATGGCCGCCGTTTCGCTGCGCCGCGGGTCCACCACTACCAGGCGCCCGCCTCGGGCCCGCAGGGCTTTCAAGCGCTTTTCCACGTCCGGCACGGTCATGATGCTGCCATTGGAGGCCAGCGGATTGCCGCCGAGGATCAGCATGAAACCGGTCTGGTCGATGTCCGGGATCGGCAGCAGCAGACCATGGCCGTACATCAGGTGGCTGACCAGGTGCTGCGGCAACTGGTCCACCGAGGTGGCAGAGAAGCGGTTGCGGGTTTTCAGCAGGCCCAGGAAGTAGTTGCTGTGGGTCATCAAACCGTAGTTGTGCACGCTCGGGTTGCCTTGATACACCGCCACGGCATTGCACCCATGGGCCTGCTGGATCGCCCACAGCCTGTCGGCGGCCAAGGCAAAGGCTTCGTCCCAGCCGATGGCCTGCCAGTGTTCGCCCACCCGCTTGTGCGGTTGACGCAGGCGGTCGGGGTCATTCTGGATGTCCTGCAGGGCCACGGCCTTTGGGCAGACATGGCCGCGGCTGAACGGGTCCTGGGGGTCGCCCTTGATCGAACTGATCAGCGCCCGCCCGTCGTCGTCATGGCTGATTTCGATATTCAGCCCACAGATCGCTTCGCACAGGTGACAGGCACGGTGATGCAGGGTCTTGGTCATGGCCGCCTCTGCCTTGTTGTCATGGAGGTTATGGTGAAGCGTTGTCGAACATCGACTATGCACCCCGCTCCCACCACCGGCCAGCGCGCTTCGCGGCGTGAATCCACCGACATCAGGCACACGATTTGCGACAGCCATTTGCCAAATTGCCCGCAAGCCGTGTACAACCTCTGTAGCAAATAAAAAACAGCACTGCCCGTCGGGTAAAGACACCCTTTGCAACACCCTTTGGTACTAGGCAGCTGTTTCCCCTCTTGGCTTCAGGCGACATTTACTTATAGTATTGCGCCTTTCCCTATTTCGTCCGCCCCCGTGCGGCTTACGCCGCAGGTCACTCCCGTTGTCAAAAAAAACCATACGGTCGACCTGCATTCCGTTGCAGATAAGGTAGTCAATCATGAGCGCTAGGCACTTTCTCTCCCTGCTGGACTTCACCACCGACGAATTGCTCGGTGTGATCCGCCGCGGCATCGAGCTGAAGGACCTGCGCAAGCGAAGCGTGCTGTTCGAGCCCCTGAAGAACCGCGTGCTGGGCATGATCTTCGAGAAGTCCTCGACCCGTACCCGCGTGTCGTTCGAGGCCGGCATGATCCAGCTCGGCGGCCAGGCCATCTTCCTCTCCCCGCGCGACACCCAGCTGGGCCGTGGCGAGCCGATCGGCGACAGCGCCATCGTGCTGTCGAGCATGCTCGACGTGGTGATGATCCGTACCCACGCCCACAGCACCCTGACCGAATTCGCCGCCAACTCGCGTGTGCCGGTGATCAACGCCCTGTCCGACGAGTCGCACCCGTGCCAGCTGCTGGCCGACATGCAGACCTTCCTCGAACACCGCGGCTCGATCCAGGGCAAGACCGTGGCCTGGATCGGTGACGGCTTCAACATGTGCAACTCGTACATCGAGGCGGCCAGGCAGTTCGACTTCCAGCTGCGCATCGCCTGCCCGGAAGGCTACGAGCCGGACCCACGCTTCATGGCCATTGGCGGTGACCACGTGCAGATCGTGCGCGACCCGAAGGAAGCCGTGCGCGGCGCCCACCTGGTGACCACGGATGTCTGGACTTCCATGGGTCAGGAAGAGGAAACTGCACGGCGCCTGGCGCATTTCGCGCCTTACCAGGTCACCCGCGAACTGCTCGACCTGGCGGCACCCGACGCCCTGTTCATGCACTGCCTGCCAGCCCACCGTGGTGAGGAAATCAGCCATGACCTGCTCGACGACCCACGTTCGGTCGCCTGGGACCAGGCTGAAAACCGCCTGCATGCACAGAAGGCCCTTCTCGAATTCCTTGTAGAACCGGCTTACCACCACGCATGAGTCAACCCCTACTGCTCAACCTGCGCAACCTGGCCTGCGGCTATGGCGACCAGCGCATCGTCCAGAACCTCAATCTGCACCTGAACGCGGGCGACATCGGTTGCCTGCTGGGCTCATCCGGTTGCGGCAAGACCACCACCCTGCGCGCCATCGCCGGTTTCGAGCCGGTGCACGACGGTGAGATCCAGCTGGCTGGCGAGGTCATTTCCCGGGCCGGCTTCACCCTGGCCCCGGAAAAACGCCGCATCGGCATGGTGTTCCAGGACTACGCGCTGTTCCCGCACCTGACCGTGGCGCAGAACGTTGCCTTCGGCATCGCCAAGCACCCGCGCCAGGCCGAGGTCATCGAAGAGATGCTCGAACTGGTCAAGCTGGGCGGCCTGGGCGGACGCTACCCGCATGAACTGTCCGGCGGCCAACAGCAGCGGGTCGCCCTGGCCCGTGCGCTGGCGCCGGAGCCGCAACTGCTGCTGCTCGACGAGCCATTTTCCAACCTCGATGTGGAGCTGCGCCGGCGCCTGAGCCATGAGGTTCGCGACATTCTCAAGAGCCGTGGCACCAGCGCCATCCTGGTAACCCATGACCAGGAAGAAGCCTTTGCCGTCAGCGACCAGGTCGGCGTGTTCAAGGAAGGCCGCCTGGAGCAATGGGACACGCCCTACAACCTTTACCACGAACCGCAGACGCCGTTCGTGGCCAGCTTCATTGGCCAGGGGTATTTCATCCGTGGGCAGATGAGCAGCCACGAGGCGGTCAATACCGAAGTGGGTGAACTGCGCGGCAACCGTGCCTACATCATGGCGCCGGGCAGCTCGGTGGATGTGCTGCTGCGCCCTGACGATATCGTCCACGCGCCGGGCAGCGCGCTGCAGGCGAACATCGTCGGCAAGAGCTTCCTCGGCGCATCGACCCTGTACCGCCTGCAGTTGCCGACCGGCAGCCAGCTGGAGGCGATCTTCCCTAGCCATGACGACCATCAGGTCGGTGAGGATGTAGGGATTGCGGTAAAGGCCGATCACCTGGTGCTGTTCCCGGTGCCGGGCAGCGTGGCGGCACAGTTGGCGCGGCAGGAAAACGGCGTTCGTCGGTACAGTTCCGCGACCTGACGCCAGATCTCTGGGGCCGCTTTGCGGCCCCGATATGCTCAGCCTCTGCCGATGCCGGCAAACTTGCCCTGGGTATGCTCGGCCAATACCGCTGCCGCCAACTCCACCTCCAGCCCACGCCGGCCGGCGCTGACATGGATGGTTGCAAAGTTCTGTGCCGAGTCATCGATAAAGGTGCGCAGGCGCTTCTTCTGCCCCAGCGGACTGATCCCTCCCACCAGGTACCCTGTAGCCCGCTGCGCCATCGCCGGGTCGGCCATCTCGCACTTTTTCACCCCGGCAGCATGGGCCAGGGCCTTGAGGTCCAGCGTACCCACCACAGGCACCACCGCCACCAGCAACTCACCCTTCTCGCTGCTTGCCAGCAAGGTCTTGAACACCTGCTGTGGGTCGAGACCGAGCTTTTCCGCAGCTTCCAGGCCATATGACGCCGACTTGGGATCATGTTCGTAACTATGCACACGGTGCTCGGCGCGGTGCTTCTTCAACAGGTCTAGGGCGGGGGTCATGCAGGGGCTCCGGTCGGGGGACAGCTCGGCGCTTACTTTAGGACAATTCCCACAGTGCAGCCAGCGCACCGCAATCGTCCCCTCTAGTACGCGGATCCGCGCCGGAAATCAGCAGCCAGATCGTGACCGAACGTTCACTTTCGACCTTTGACATCAGCGTTTCTTGTCTATATTTTTTCGTTTCTGAATAAATGGTGCACTTTCAAGGTGCATTTCCTAGATCTGCCTGGGGTCAATGGGGATAGACTCCGGGCTTTGCTGTCGAGCGCCACGCGCCTCACAACAAAAAAAAACGAGGTCATACATGACGACTGCTCTACGCCAACCCACGCTGTCCAGCCAGTGCCTGGCCGAATTTCTCGGCACTGCACTGCTCATCTTCTTCGGCACCGGCTGCGTCGCCGCGCTCAAGGTCGCGGGTGCCAGCTTTGGCCTGTGGGAAATCAGTATCATCTGGGGTGTGGGCGTCAGCATGGCGATCTACCTCACCGCCGGCATTTCCGGCGCGCACCTGAACCCGGCGGTGAGCATCGCCCTCACCCTGTTCGCCGGTTTCGACAAGCGCAAGCTGCCCTTCTACATGCTGGCCCAGGTATGCGGTGCGTTCTGTGGCGCAGCGTTGGTCTACACCCTGTACAGCAACCTGTTCTTCGATTTCGAACAGGCCCATGCCATGTTGCGCGGTAGCGAAGGTAGCCTGGAGCTGGCCTCGGTGTTCTCCACCTATCCGCACCCGTCGTTGTCCACCGGTCAGGCGTTCCTGGTCGAAGTCATCATCACCGCCATCCTGATGGCCGTGATCATGGCCCTGACCGACGACGACAACGGCCTGCCGCGCGGCGCCATGGCCCCGCTGCTGATCGGCCTGCTGATCGCCGTGATCGGCAGCGCCATGGGTCCGTTGACCGGCTTTGCCATGAACCCGGCCCGCGATTTCGGGCCAAAACTCATGACCTTCCTCGCCGGCTGGGGCGAAATCGCCTTCACTGGCGGTCGGGACATGCCTTATTTCCTGGTTCCGGTGTTTGCCCCGATCCTTGGCGCCTGCCTGGGGGCCGCGACCTATCGCGGCCTGATCGCCCGCAACCTGCCAACGGCAGCCGCCATGAACCCTGAGACAAATGACGATCGCCAGGGCGATACTCAAGCCAATTGATGCCGGCATCACGCCCAGTCCTGCCCCCTTTTTTTGCAAGGCCTACGACCATGACAGATACCCAGGATAAGAATTACATCATCGCCCTGGACCAGGGCACCACCAGTTCGCGAGCGATCATTTTCGATCGTGACGCCAATGTGGTGGGAACCTCCCAGCGCGAGTTCGCCCAGCACTACCCGCAGGCGGGCTGGGTCGAACACGACCCGATGGAGATCTTCGCCACACAGAGCGCGACCATGGTCGAAGCCTTGGCCCAGGCAGGCATCAGCCACGCTCAGGTCGCTGCGCTGGGCATCACCAACCAGCGTGAAACCACCGTGGTGTGGGACAAGGAAACCGGGCGCCCGGTGTATAACGCCATTGTCTGGCAGTGCCGCCGCAGCACCGAGATCTGTGCCCAGCTCAAGCGTGACGGCCATGAAGACTACATTCGTGAAGCCACAGGCCTGGTCACCGACCCGTACTTCTCCGGTACCAAGCTGAAGTGGATCCTCGACAACGTCGAAGGCGCCCGTGAACGCGCCGAGCGTGGCGAGTTGCTGTTCGGCACCATCGATACCTGGCTGATCTGGAAGTTTTCCGGTGGCAAGGTGCATGTCACCGATTACACCAACGCCTCGCGCACGTTGATGTTCAACATCCACAGCCTGCAGTGGGACGACAAGCTCCTGGAAATCCTCGGCATCCCACGGCAGATGCTACCCGAGGTACGGCCTTCTTCCGAGATCTACGGCCACACCAAGAGCGGCATCGCCATTGCCGGTATCGCTGGCGACCAGCAGTCGGCGCTGTTCGGCCAGATGTGCGTGGAGCCGGGCCAGGCCAAGAACACCTACGGCACCGGCTGCTTCCTGCTGATGAACACCGGCAACCAGGCGGTGAAGTCATCCCATGGCCTGCTCACCACCATTGCCTGCGGCCCACGCGGCGAAGTGGCCTATGCGCTGGAAGGCGCGGTGTTCAACGGTGGTTCTACCGTGCAATGGCTGCGAGACGAGCTGAAGATCGTCAACGACGCCCTGGATACCGAGTACTTCGCCAGCAAGGTCAAGGACAGCAACGGCGTATACCTGGTGCCCGCCTTCACCGGCCTGGGTGCCCCGTACTGGGACCCGTATGCCCGTGGCGCGCTGTTCGGCCTGACCCGTGGCGTGAAGGTGGACCACATCATCCGTGCGGCACTGGAGTCGATCGCCTACCAGACCCGCGATGTGCTCGACGCCATGCAGCAGGACTGCGGCCAGCGCCTGTCCGAGCTGCGCGTAGACGGCGGTGCGGTGGCCAACAACTTCCTCATGCAGTTCCAGGCCGACATCCTCGGCACCTGCGTGGAGCGGCCGAAGATGCGCGAAACCACGGCGCTGGGCGCGGCCTATCTGGCAGGCCTGGCCTGTGGTTTCTGGAGCGGCCTGGACGAGTTGCGCGACAAAGCGATCATCGAGCGCGAGTTCAGCCCACAACTGGATGAAGCGCAGAAAGAGAAGTTGTATGCCGGCTGGAAGAAAGCGGTCGAGCGCACCCGTGACTGGGAAGATCACGAGGCCTGATCCCCGGCGCGATAGCTTGCCCAAATCCTGTGGGAGCGGGTTTACCCGCGAAAATGGCACCGGCTGCGCCGGTGTTCGCGCCTAAAGCCGCTCCCACAGGGACCGCGTGCAACAGCAGGCCCGATAGTCCACTGGTCGTAGTTCGCGTCCTACGGCATCATTGCAGCATTTGTCCGGCAGCCCCAAAGGACCGCCCATGAATCTGCCCCCTCGCCAACAACAAATCCTCGAACTGGTGCGCGAACGCGGTTACGTCAGTATCGAGGAAATGGCGCAGCTGTTCGTCGTCACTCCGCAGACTATCCGCCGTGATATCAATCAGCTGGCCGAGCTCAACCTGTTGCGCCGTTACCACGGTGGCGCGGCCTACGACTCGAGCATCGAGAACACCGCCTACGCCATGCGTGCCGACCAGATGCGCGACGAAAAGCAACGCATCGCCGAGGCCGTAGCCCAGCAGATTCCCGACCATGCCTCGCTGTTCATCAACATTGGCACGACCACCGAGTCCATCGCCCGGGCGCTGCTCAACCATAATCACCTGAAGGTCATTACAAATAACCTGCATGTGGCCGCAATCCTTGCCGCCAAGGATGATTTCGAAGTGCTGGTGGCGGGCGGCACGGTGCGCCGCGATGGCGGCGTGGTCGGCCAGGCCAGTGTCGACTTCATCAACCAGTTCAAGGTCGACTTCGCCCTGGTGGGCATCAGCGGCATCGACGAAGACGGTAGCCTGCTCGACTTCGACTACCAGGAAGTGCGGGTGTCCCAGGCGATCATCGCCAATGCCCGACAAGTGATCCTCGCCGCCGACTCCAGCAAATTCGGGCGCAACGCCATGGTGCGCATGGGCTCGATCAGCCTGGTCGACTGCCTGGTAACCGATCAGGCACCGACGCCAGCGCTTACCCAGCAGCTCAACCAATACAAGATCCGCCTCGAAGTGGTCTGAACCTCAGCGGGCTGCCAGACGGCCCGCCATTTTCGTAAATGTTCACTTTATTGTCATCTGATCAGTTTTTTCTATAAAGACTGACTGGCGACCGGCTTTCTGTTGCGCTAGTATTTTCGAAAACGAACATCAATGTTCATATTCGATGTGAACAGCCTCAGGAGGCCTTGCCCGTGTCCCAGCCCGTTTCGTCCCAGCCCCCACTCGCCGACTGCTATGACCTCGCCGTGATCGGCGGCGGCATCAATGGCGTGGGCATCGCTGCCGACGCCGCCGGGCGTGGGCTAAAGGTATTCCTCTGCGAAAAGGACGACCTGGCCCAGCACACCTCGTCGGCCAGCAGCAAACTGATCCACGGTGGCCTGCGCTACCTGGAGCACTATGAATTCCGCCTGGTGCGTGAAGCGCTGGCCGAGCGTGAAGTGCTGCTGGCCAAAGCCCCCCACATCGTCAAGCCGATGCGCTTCGTGCTGCCGCACCGCCCGCACCTGCGCCCGGCCTGGATGATTCGCGCCGGCCTGTTCCTTTACGATCACCTGGGCAAACGCAAGCGCCTGGGTGCTTCGCGCAGCCTGCGCTTCGGCCCGGGCTACCCGCTCAAGCCTGCAATCAGCCGTGGTTTCGAATATGCCGACTGCGCGGTGGACGATGCCCGCCTGGTGGTGCTGAATGCCATGGCCGCACGGGAACATGGTGCGCACATCCACACCCGCACCCGTTGCCTGCGCGCCGAGCGCGTCGATGGCCTGTGGCACGTGGAGCTGCAGCACACCGACGGCAGCCTGCAGAACATTCGCGCCCGCGCCTTGGTCAACGCCGCCGGCCCGTGGGTCGCCAGCTTCATCAAGGACGACCTCAAGCTCGAGGCCCCTTACGGCATCCGCCTGATCCAGGGCAGCCACATCATCGTGCCGCGCATGTACGAAGGCGAACACGCCTACATTCTGCAGAACGAGGACCAGCGCATCGTCTTCTGCATTCCGTATCTGCAACGCTTCACCCTGATCGGCACCACCGACCGCGAATACAGCGGCGATCCGGCCAAGGTGACGATCACTGAACAGGAAACCGACTACCTGTTGAAGGTGGTGAACGAGCACTTCAACCACCAGCTGAGCCACACCGACATCCTGCACACTTACTCGGGCGTTCGCCCGCTGTGCAACGACGAGTCGGACAACCCCTCCGCAGTCACCCGCGACTACACCCTGGCGCTGTCCGCAGGCGAGGGCCAGGCGCCATTGCTGTCGGTGTTCGGCGGTAAGCTCACCACCTACCGCAAACTGGCGGAGTCGGCCATGGGCGAACTGAAGCCGTTCTTCGCTCAGATGCGCGGTAGCTGGACTGCCGACGCGGCGCTGCCCGGGGGCGAAAACATGACCACCATCCAGGCCTTGGTCGATGCCATCCTGGCGCGTTGTGGCTGGCTGCCGGTCGATATCGCCAAGCGCTGGGCAGCCACCTATGGCAGCCGCGTCTGGCGCCTGCTGGACGGTGTGCATGGGCCTGAGGATCTCGGCCAGTCCATCGGGGGAGGGTTGTTCAGTCGCGAAGTGGATTACCTGCTCAATGAAGAATGGGCACACGACGCCGAAGACATTCTTTGGCGTCGTACCAAGCTGGGGCTCTTCACCAGCGCCGCCGAACAGCAGGCATTGCGTGATTACCTGCGACAAACTCAAGCACAACAGGCCGCCTGAATGTGCCGGCCGCCGCAACATGGCTTGCGGCGGCCAGTAGTTGGTCAACCCTCCGGGCAAGATCACCAGCGCGCCATATTCGTTCGGTTTTCCGTCTCACGACAACCAATCCATTCGGAAAACCGGACAATAGCCAACGAGTAAAATACCTCAGAAAACCTTGATCCCCAGCTTTTTCACGGCGTTATGATCAACATCAGGGCTTGGCACGACTCATGCTCTACACTTGGTAGCCGAATGCACTCGCTTCCTGCTGTATTCGTTGAACGAGAGAGTCCGCCAACGGCTCCATAAAAAAAACAAACACGTCGAGGAAAAATTGATGCGTATCGTTCGTCAATTGCTGGGCGCCGCCATCGCGGCCGCTGTGATCGCTTCGCCGGCCATGGCCGAAGAACTGACCGGCACCCTGAAGAAGATCAAGGATTCGGGCACCATCACCCTGGGCCACCGCGACTCCTCCATCCCGTTTTCCTACCTGGCCGGCAAGCCCGAGCCCGTGGGCTACTCGCATGATATCCAGCTGGCTGTCGTCGACGCCCTGAAGAAGCAACTGGGTACGGACATCAAGGTCCGCTACAACCTGGTCACCTCCCAGACCCGCATCCCGCTGGTGCAGAACGGCACCGTGGACCTCGAGTGCGGCTCCACCACCAACAACGTCGAGCGCCAGCAGCAAGTCGGCTTCTCGGTCGGTATCTTCGAAGTCGGTACCCGCCTGCTGACCAAGGTCAAGGACGGTCAGCCAGCATACAAGGACTTCCCGGACCTGGCCGGCAAGAACGTGGTAACTACCGCCGGTACCACCTCCGAGCGCATCCTCAAAGCGATGAACGCCGACAAGCAGATGAAGATGAACGTGATTTCCGCCAAGGACCACGGTGAAGCCTTCAATATGCTCGAAAGCGGCCGCGCCGTGGCCTTCATGATGGATGACGCCCTGCTCGCCGGCGAAATGGCCAAGGCTCGCAAGCCGTCGGATTGGGTCATTACCGGTACCCCACAGTCGTACGAGATCTACGGCTGCATGGTGCGCAAGGATGACGCGGCCTTCAAGAAAGCGGTCGATGACGCCATCGTCGGTTACTTCAAGTCAGGCGAAGTCAACAAGAGCTACGACAAGTGGTTCCTGAAGCCGATCCCGCCAAAGGGCCTGAACCTGCAGTTCCCGATGAGCGAAGAGCTGAAGAAACTGATCGCCGAGCCGACCGACAAGGCCGCGGACGAGAAGAAGTCCTGACTCTCAGATAGTGGCCTGGTGCTCAACAGCACCCATCAATTCAGCAGGCCGCTCATTAGTGTCTAACCTTTCATCCGGGAGCGCCAAGCGCTCTCGGATGCTCGAAGGTGCCCGTGAAACAATCGTCTGAGGGGAAATCCCGATGAATTACAACTGGGACTGGGGCGTGTTCTTCAAGTCCACCGGCGTGGGCAGCGAAACCTATCTGGACTGGTACGTCACCGGCCTGGGCTGGACCATCGCCATCGCCATCACCGCCTGGATCATCGCCTTGCTGCTGGGCTCGCTGCTCGGTGTCATGCGCACCGTGCCGAACCGACTGGTATCAGGCATCGCCACCGCCTACGTGGAGCTGTTCCGCAACGTGCCGCTGCTGGTGCAGCTGTTCATCTGGTACTTCCTGGTGCCGGACCTGCTGCCAGAAGGCCTGCAGGAATGGTTCAAGCAGGACCTCAACCCGACCACCTCGGCACTGATCAGCGTGGTCATTTGCCTGGGCCTGTTCACTGCCGCCCGCGTGTGCGAACAGGTGCGTACCGGCATCCAGGCGCTGCCCCGCGGCCAGGAAGCCGCCGCCCGCGCCATGGGCTTCAGCCTGTCGCAGATCTACACCAACGTGCTGCTGCCGCAAGCCTACCGGATCATCATTCCGCCGCTCACTTCGGAATTCCTGAACGTGTTCAAGAACTCGTCGGTGGCGTCGCTGATCGGCCTGATGGAACTGCTGGCGCAGACCAAGCAGACCGCCGAATTCTCGGCCAACCTGTTCGAGGCCTTCACCCTGGCCACGCTGATCTACTTCACCCTGAACATGGGCCTGATGCTGCTGATGCGCATGGTCGAGAAGAAAGTCTCGGTGCCCGGCCTGATTTCCGTAGGGGGCAAATAAATGGACATGGATTTCAGCGAAATCATCCCGGCCCTGCCTGCCCTGTGGGAAGGCATGGTCATGACCCTGCAACTGATGGTCATGGGCGTGGTCGGCGGCATCGTACTGGGGACCATCCTGGCCCTGATGCGCCTGTCGTCGAGCAAGCTGCTGTCGAACGTGGCCGGTGCCTACGTCAACTACTTCCGCTCGATCCCGCTGCTGCTGGTAATCACCTGGTTCTACCTGGCGGTACCGTTCGTGCTGCGCTGGATCACCGGCGAGGATACCCCGGTGGGTGCCTTCACCTCCTGCGTGGTGGCATTCATGATGTTCGAGGCCGCGTACTTCTGCGAAATCGTCCGCGCCGGCGTACAGTCGATCTCCAAGGGCCAGATGGGCGCAGCCCAGGCCCTGGGCATGACCTACGGCCAGACCATGCGCCTGATCATCCTGCCCCAGGCATTCCGCAAGATGACCCCGCTGCTGCTGCAGCAGAGCATCATCCTGTTCCAGGACACCTCGCTGGTATACACCGTGGGCCTGGTGGACTTCCTCAACTCGGCACGTTCCAACGGCGATATCATCGGGCGCTCCCATGAGTTCCTGATCTTCGCCGGTGTCGTGTACTTCCTCATCAGCTTCTCCGCTTCGTGGCTGGTCAAGCGCCTGCAAAAAAGGATCACCGTATGATTTCCATCAAGAACGTCAACAAGTGGTACGGGGACTTCCAGGTACTGACCGACTGCAGCACCGAGGTCAAGAAGGGTGAAGTGGTGGTGGTATGTGGCCCGTCGGGCTCGGGCAAATCCACCCTGATCAAGTGCGTCAACGCCCTGGAGCCGTTCCAGAAAGGTGACATCGTGGTCGACGGCACCTCGATCGCCGACCCCAAGACCAACCTGCCCAAGCTGCGTTCGCGTGTTGGCATGGTGTTCCAGCATTTCGAGTTGTTCCCGCACCTGTCCATCACCGAGAACCTGACCATTGCCCAGTGCAAGGTGCTTGGCCGCAGCGAAGCGGAAGCGACCAAGAAGGGCCTGGCCCTGCTCGACCGCGTCGGCCTCGGGGCCCACGCCAAGAAGCACCCCGGCCAGCTGTCTGGTGGCCAGCAGCAGCGCGTGGCCATCGCCCGCGCCCTGTCGATGGACCCGATCGTCATGCTGTTCGACGAACCGACCTCGGCGCTGGACCCGGAAATGGTCAATGAAGTACTGGACGTGATGGTCGAACTGGCCCACGAAGGCATGACCATGATGTGCGTGACCCACGAAATGGGCTTCGCCCGCAAAGTGGCCAACCGCGTGATCTTCATGGACAAGGGCAACATCATCGAGGATTGCCAGAAGGAAGACTTCTTCGGCAACCCGAGCGCCCGCCACGAGCGTACCCAGCACTTCCTCAGCAAGATCCTGCAACACTGATTTTGCTTCACTGAAGCGGTCGGCGCCGCTGCCCTTTCGGGCAGCAGGCGCTGGTCGTGACAAGGCCACTGTGATGAAATGCGATCCTTCGCTTCTTCTCCCTGCCAAGCCTGCCGTGAAATCCCGCCTGCTCCGCCAATTGCTGTTACCGCCACTGATCATCCTGCTGATGGTCGGCCTGGGAATGGTTGGCTACCTGATCAGCGAGAGCAACGGCATCCGCACCCTCAGCGAAAATGGCGAGCGCCAGCTGGAGCTGCACGCGCGCACGGTCGAGAGCGAGATCAGCAAGTACACCTACCTGCCGAGCCTGCTGGAGCTGGAAGACAGCGTCTCGCACCTGCTCACCGACCCTGACGGCGGCTCGCGGCAGATCGTCAACGAATACCTCGAAGGCCTGAACCGGCGCAGCCGCAGCCGGGCCATCTTCGTCCTCGACACCAATGGCCGGGTCCAGGCCACCAGCAACTGGCGCGATGCCGACTCGTTCCTCGGCGAGGATCTGTCGTTCCGGGCCTATTTCCAGACCGCCGTGCGCGGCGAGCCTGGGCGTTTCTACGGTATCGGCAGTACCACCGGCGAGGCCGGCTATTACCTGGCCCATGGCCTGGAAGAGCACGGCAAGATCATTGGTGTGGCGGTGATCAAAGTGCGCCTGGACACCCTCGAGGAGCGCTGGCAGCGTGCCCGCCTGGAGGCGTTCGTCAGCGACGAGAACGGCATCATCATTCTTTCCAGCGACCCGGCCCGGCGCCTGAAGTCGGTACGCCCGCTGACCCCGCAAATCAAGGAGCGTCTGGCCCGTAGCCTGCAGTACTACTGGTGGCCGCTGAACGAACTGCAGCCCCTGGCCCGGGAAACCCTGGCCGATGGCGTAGAGAAACTGACCTTCCCGGCCAACAGCGAGACAGCACAGGGCAAGGTGCACGAAATGGCCTACCTGGCCCAGACCCGGCGCCTGGCCGATACGCCCTGGCATTTCACCCTGCTGACCCCGCTGCAGGACCTGCGCCGCGAATCCATGGTGCAGGGCATCCTGGTGGGCGTGGCCTTCGCCTTGCTGGCGATTCTTGGCATCGCCTGGAACGAACGACGCAAGGTCATCGCCACCCGCCTGGCAGCCCGCGAGGCCCTGCAGGAGGCCAACAGCCAGCTGGAGCGACGGATTGCCGAACGCACGGCCGACCTGCGCGCCAGCAACGAACGCCTGAAGGGCCAGATTCGCGAGCGCCGGCATGCCGAGCAAACCCTGCGCCACGCCCAGGATGAACTGGTACAGGCCGGCAAGCTGGCCGCCATCGGGCAGATGTCCACCAGTATTGCCCACGAACTGAACCAGCCGCTGGCCGCGCTGCGCACCTTGTCCGGCAACACCGTGCGCTTCCTCGAACGCGGGGCGCTGGAAACCGCCAGCACCAACCTGCGCACCATGAACGACCTGATCGACCGCATGGGCCGCATCACCGCCAGCCTGCGCTCGTTCGCCCGGCGCGGTGAAGACAGTGGCCAGGCCTCGCTGGCCAAGGCGGTGGACGCCACCCTGCAGGTGCTGGCCAACCGCATCAGCGCCTGCCACTTGCAGTTGCACAATCAGTTCGAGGA
The DNA here is from genome assembly GCF_900291015.1 of Pseudomonas persica. Lineage (GTDB taxonomy): Bacteria > Pseudomonadota > Gammaproteobacteria > Pseudomonadales > Pseudomonadaceae > Aquipseudomonas. The sequence goes on along the minus strand of NZ_OLKL01000011.1, from coordinate 97,139 downwards.
CCAGCAACTGGCCATCGACCAGACCCGCCTGGAGCAGATCCTGGTCAACCTGATCGGCAACGCCCTGGATGCCATGGCAGCCCAGCCGCTGCCGCAACTGTGGCTGGAAGGCGAGCTGCAGGGCGACAAGTACCGTTTGCAGGTGCGCGACAATGGCCACGGCATCGACCCCGAGGCGCGCAAGCACCTGTTCGAACCTTTCTTCACCACCAAACCGGGCGAACACGGCCTGGGCCTGGGTCTGACCCTGTCGGCGAGCCTTGCCGCCGCCGCCAAGGGCAGTCTCAACGTCGAGCACCCCGTCAGCGGTGGCACGGCCTTCGTCCTGGCCCTGCCCCTGGTCTCCCCTCCTAGCGAATCGGCAGAGCACCCATGAACCAAGCGCCTCTTACCGTCCTGATCGTCGAAGACGACCCGCATGTGCTGCTCGGCTGCCAACAGGCGCTGGCCCTGGAAGACATTGCCTGCGAAGGCGTGGGCAGCGCCGAGCAAGCGCTGGAACGCATCGGCGACGACTTCGCCGGCATCGTCGTCAGCGATATCCGCCTGCCGGGCATCGATGGCCTGGAGTTGCTCAACCGCCTCAAGGCCCGCGACCGCAGCCTGCCGGTGGTGCTGATCACCGGGCACGGCGATATCGACATGGCTGTTGGCGCCATGCGCAATGGCGCCTACGACTTCATGGAAAAGCCTTTCTCCCCGGAGCGCCTGGTCGACGTGGTACGCCGCGCCCTTGAACAGCGCGGGCTGTCGCGCGAAGTGGTGGCCCTGCGCCGCCAGTTGGCCGAGCAAAGCAGCCTGGAGGGGCGCATCATTGGCCGCTCGCCAGCCATGGAGCACCTGCGCGAACTGATCGCCAACGTCGCCGATACCTCGGCCAACGTGCTGATCGAAGGCGAGACCGGTACCGGCAAGGAACTGGTCGCCCGCTGCCTGCACGACTTCAGCCGTCGCCAGGGCAAGCCGTTCGTGGCGCTGAACTGTGGCGGCCTGCCGGAAAACCTGTTCGAAAGCGAGATTTTCGGCCACGAGGCCAACGCCTTCACCGGTGCCGGCAAACGCCGCATCGGCAAGATCGAACACGCCAACGGCGGCACGCTGTTCCTCGACGAAGTGGAGAGCATGCCGATCAACCTGCAGATCAAGCTGCTGCGCGTGCTGCAAGAGCGCACCCTGGAGCGGCTTGGCTCGAACCAGAGCATTGCGGTGGACTGCCGGGTTATCGCCGCAACCAAGTCCGATCTGGATGCCATGGGCCAGAGCGGCCAGTTCCGCAGCGACCTGTATTACCGGCTGAACGTGGTAACCCTGGAGCTCCCGCCGCTGCGCGAGCGCCGCGAAGACATCCTGCAGTTGTTCGAACACTTCCTGCAGCAGTCGGCCCTGCGCTTCGACCGTGAAACACCGACGCTGGACAGCCAGACCCTGTCGCGCCTGATGGCCCACGACTGGCCGGGCAACGTGCGTGAACTGCGCAACGTCGCCGAACGCTATGCCCTCGGCCTGCCGGCGTTCAAGAAAGGCCCCAGCGGTGGTGCCAGCCAAGGTCTGGGCTTTGCCGAGGCGGTGGAAGCCTTCGAGCGCAACCTGCTCAGCGACGCCCTGCAACGCACTGGCGGCAACCTGAGCCAGGCCAGCCAGGAGCTGGGCATGGCCAAGACCACGCTGTTCGACAAAGTGAAAAAATACGGCCTCGGCTGACCTCAACCCCAACCTGGAAAGACACCGTGGACCTGGTATTCAAAGCGGCCCTGGGCGCTGGCGTGGTGGTGCTGCTGGCGGTGCTGTCGAAGACGCGCAATTATTACATCGCCGGGCTGGTGCCGCTGTTCCCCACCTTCGCCCTGATTGCCCACTACATCGTCGGCAAAGGGCGCAGCATTGCCGACCTGAAGACCACCATCCTGTTCGGCATGTGGTCGATCATTCCGTACTTCGTGTACCTGGCGACTTTGTATGTACTGGTCGACCGCATGCGCCTGGAGGCATCGCTGGCACTGGCCACGGTGGCCTGGCTGATGGCCGCGACGGTGCTGGTGATCTTGTGGGTGCGGATGCACTGATCGGAATCGGCGGCGCCTTCTTCGCGGGTAAACCCGCTCCCACAGATGCGGCACAGACCTCAGGCAATGTGAGAAATCTGTGGGAGCGGGTTTACCCGCGAAGAAGGCGCCGCCGATTCAGAGCCCTGCGATATGCGTAACATCCTGCCGATGCGCCTGCAGATAGGGCAATACAGCCCCCAGCAGCGGCGCCTTGAATGGCTCCTGAAAGCGGTGCGCCAGCCCCGGGATCAAGCGCAGCTGGCTACCCTGGATATGCGCTGCCAGGTGCACGCCATGCATCACCGGCAGCAACGGATCGGCCGTGCCATGCACCACCAGGGTCGGCACCCGCAGCTGGTTGAGCAACTCGACCCGGCTCGGCTCGGCCAGTATCGCCATGATCTGGCGCTTGGCCCCATCCGGGTTGAACGCCCGGTCGTAGGCAACGGCCGCCTGCTGCAGCAACACTGCACGGTCGTCACGTACTTCGGGGCTGCCCAGCGCCGCCAGCAGGTCGGCCTGCTGTTCGATGGCCACTTCACGGTTCGGCGCGCTGCGCCGCGCCAGCAGTTGCACCAGCGCCGGATCCGGTGCTGGCAACCCTGCCGCCCCTGAACTGGACATGAGCAGCGTCAGGCTGCGCACGCGCTCGGGTGCCATGGCCGCCAGGTGCTGGGCAATCATGCCGCCCATGCTCACCCCCAGTACGTGGAACTGGCGCACACCCAACGCATCCATCAGGCGCAAGCCATCGTCCGCCATGTCAGTCAACGTATAGGGTGCCGCCACCGGCAGGCCCAGCTTGTAGCGCAGCAGTTCGAGCGTCAGGTTGGCCGACGGTGGCAGCTGGCTCCAGCGTGACAGGCCGACATCGCGGTTGTCATAGCGGATCACCCGAAAGCCCTGGCGGCACAACGCCTCGACCACGTCATCCGGCCAGTGGATCAGCTGCCCACCCAGGCCCATCACCAGCAGCAAGGCAGGGTCGCGTGGCGCACCGACGCTCTGGTACACCAGGCTGACGGCGCCCAGTTCGGCCCGCTGCACCGGCACCTGGGCGTCACAACGCTGTTCAGCGAAACTCGCAGGTACGCCGAATGTAAAGAAAAGAAAAAGCCAAAAAGCCCGCATGAAAGAAACACCAGAATGCAGATCCCCAGTAGAGCGCGAGTCTGATGAATTCTGTTCGGGCGCGCTGCCACAGTTCAGTGACAGTTTGATGACTCCCGCCAGGCGGTGCGGCCGAACGTCCAGTCGACAGGCGCGGCAACATGAGGGAGACTCAACTCATTCCCTGTTTCCTCAAATCCACACCCCGGAGTCAGCTGTGCTGGAGATCCGTCACCTGAAAACCCTTCATGCCCTGCGCGATGCCGACAGCCTGGTGGAGGCCGCCGAGCGCCTGCACCTGACCCAGTCGGCGCTGTCACACCAGTTCAAGGAACTGGAAGAGCGCCTGGGCCTGCCACTGTTCGTGCGCAAGACCAAGCCGATCCGCTTCACCAGCGCCGGGCTGCGCCTGCTGCAACTGGCCGATGCCACCCTGCCGCTGCTGCGCGGCGCCGAACGTGACATCGCGCGCCTGGCCGGCGGCACCGCCGGGCGCCTGCACATGGCCATCGAATGCCACAGCTGCTTCCAGTGGCTGATGCCGACCATCGACCAGTTCCGTGATGCCTGGCCGGAAGTGGAGCTGGACCTAGCCTCCGGCTTTGCCTTCGCCCCGCTGCCGGCCCTGGCCCGTGGCGACCTCGACCTGGTGGTGACCTCCGACCCGCTGGACCTGGGGGGCATCACCTACGTCCCGCTGTTCACCTACGAGGCGATGCTGGCCGTGGCCAACCAGCATCCGTTGGCCAGCAAACCCTACATCGTGCCGCAAGACCTGCTCGACCAGACCCTGATCACCTACCCGGTGGAGCGCGATCGCCTGGATATCTTCACCCGCTTCCTGGAGCCGGCCGACATCGAGCCGGCCGCCGTGCGCACGTCGGAGCTGACGGTGATGATGATGCAGTTGGTGGCCAGCGGCCGTGGCGTGTGCGGCATGCCGCACTGGGCGCTGCACGAGTACAGTTCGCGCGGGTATGTGAAGGGCAAGCGCCTGGGTGAGAAAGGCCTGTTCGCCACGCTTTATGCCGCCGTGCGCACCGACATGCTCGATGCGCCGTACATGCGCGACTTCTTGCTGACGGCCAAAGACACCTCGTTCGCCACCCTTGATGGCGTCAGCGCGGTGCGCTGACGGCCTGGCGGTACAGCGGCAGGATCAGGTCGCGGGTCAGGGGTGCCAGGTGCATGGCGGGTACCTGGTCAGCGGCCAGCCACACCACCTCTTCGATCTCCGCGGCCGGGAGCACGGCGGCGGCGCTGTCGACACGGAACAGTTCGGCCTGTACCTCGAAGCCCGGCTCGTTGGCGGCCGGGGCGCTGAACTGGCCCAGGTGCACGGCCAGGGCCGGGTCGATGTGCAGGCCCAGTTCCTCGTGCAGCTCGCGCACCAGCGCCTGCACCGGGGTTTCGCCAACATCGATCTTGCCACCGGGCTGCATGAAGGCCTGGGTGCCGCGCTTGCGTACCAGCAAGGTGCGGCCCTGGGGGTCGATCAGCAGGGCAGCGGCAATGCGGATGGTCTTGGGCATGGGCTGGGCTCACCTGAAACAATGGCCGGGGAGGATCCCATGGGGGTCATTGGCCTGACAAGGCCAGTGTTTCCTGTGCCGGCCTCTTCGCGGGTGAACCCGCTCCCACAGGGATCCCCACAGGGCCGGAGAGCAGCGCAGTACCTGTGGGAGCGGGTTTACCCGCGAAGAGGCCGGTACAGGTCATAACTGCCCTGCCAGACGAACGGCCCCTTGCCAACCCGCCCCACACCCGCCATAACCAACACATGAACCTGCCCGCCAAACACCACCCGGTGCTCGAGCTGTTTCACCCTGCCGTGCGCACCTGGTTCCGTGGCCATTTCGCCACGGTCACCGATGCCCAGGCCAAGGCCTGGCCGTTGATCCACGCGGGCCAGTCGATGCTGCTGACAGCGCCGACCGGCTCGGGCAAGACCCTCAGCGCGTTCCTGGCCGTGCTCGACGAACTGTTCCGCCAGGGCCTGGAGCACCGGGGCGAGCTGCCTGCGCAAACCCGGGTGGTCTATGTTTCGCCACTCAAGGCGCTGTCCAACGATATCCGCCTGAACCTGCAAGCCCCGCTCGAAGGCATCAGCCAGGCCCTTGCGGACCAGGGCCTGAACACCCCGCGCATCACCACGGCCGTGCGTACCGGCGACACCCCACAGAAGGAACGTGCTGCCATGCGCAAGCTGGCGCCGCACATCCTGGTGACCACACCCGAATCGCTCTACGTGCTGATGGGCTCGGCTTCGGGCCGTGAAGGCCTGGCCAGCGTGCACACGGTGATCGTCGACGAAATCCATGCCCTGGCCGGCAACAAGCGTGGCGCCCACCTGGCGCTGACCCTGGAGCGCCTGCAAGCCCTGTGCAACCAGCCGCTGCGGCGTATCGGCCTGTCGGCCACGCAACGCCCGGTCGAGCGGGTGGCGCAATTCCTGGCCGGCAACGGCCGCCCCTGCGTCATCGTCGATGTCGGCCATGCTCGGCAGCGCGACCTGGCCATCGAGGTGCCGCCAGTGCCGCTGGGGGCAGTGATGGCCACCGATGTCTGGGGCCTGGTCTACGACCGCTTGGCCAGCCTGGCGCGCGAACACCGCACCACCTTGGTATTCGTCAACACCCGGCGCCTGGCCGAACGTATCACCCGCCACCTCAGCGACCGCCTGGGAAAAGAGGCGGTTGCCGCGCACCATGGCAGCCTGGCCAAGGAGCTGCGCCTGGAGGCGGAACAACGCCTGAAAAACGGCCAACTGCAGGTGCTGGTGGCCACGGCGTCACTGGAACTGGGCATCGATATCGGCGACATCGAACTGGTCTGCCAGATCGCTTCGCCAGGTTCGATCGCGGCCTTGCTGCAGCGGGTTGGCCGCGCCGGCCATCAGGTCGATGGCGTGCCCAAGGGGCGCTTGTTCCCGACCTCGCGCGACGACCTGATCGAATGCGTGGCCCTGCTCGACTGCATACGCCGGGGCGAGCTGGACGAACTGCACATTCCCCGGGCACCGCTGGACGTGCTGGCCCAGCAGATCGTCGCCGAAGCCAGCAACCAGCCCTGGCACGAACAGGCCCTGTTCGACTGCCTGCGCCAGGCCACGCCCTACGCCGAACTCGACCGGCAACACTACCAGGCCGTGCTGCGCATGCTCGCCGAGGGCTACAACGGCCGCCAGGGCGTACGCAGTGCCTACCTGCACCGCGATGCGGTGAGCGGCACCCTGCGTGGCCGCCGTGGCAGCCAGCTGACCGCCCTGACCAGCGGCGGCACCATCCCCGACAACGCCGACTACGCCGTGCTGCTCGAACCACAGGCGCTGAACATCGGCAGCGTCAACGAAGACTTCGCGGTGGAAAGCATCGCTGGCGATATCTTCCAGTTGGGCAACGCCTCGTATCGCATCCTGCGCGTCGAGCCGGGCCGGGTGCGGGTGGAGGATGCTCATGGCCTGCCACCGACCATTCCATTCTGGCTGGGCGAGGCGCCAGGGCGCAGCGACGAGCTGTCTGCTGCGGTGGCCCGGCTGCAGGCACAGATCGACCAACAGCTGGCGGGCGACAACCAGGCCGAGGTGCTGGCATGGTTGCAGGGCACCTTCGAACTGGGCGAAGCCGCCGCCAGCCAGTTGCTCGACTACCTGGCCCGCACCCGCGAAGTGCTCGGCGCCCTGCCCTCGCAGGACACGCTGGTGATGGAGCGCTTCTTCGATGAATCCGGCGGTACCCAACTGATCATCCATTCGCCCTACGGCAGCCGCATCAACCGCGCCTGGGGCCTGGCACTGCGCAAGCGCTTCTGCCGCACCTTCAACTTCGAGTTGCAGGCGGCAGCCAGCGAGGACGCCATCGTGCTGTCGCTGTCCACCAGCCACAGTTTCGAACTGGAGGATGTGTGGCGTTACCTGAATAGCCGCAGCGCCGAGCCGATCCTTGTCCAGGCGCTGCTCGATGCGCCGCTGTTTGGCGTGCGCTGGCGCTGGAACGCCAGCGTGGCCATGGCCCTGCCGCGCTTTGTCGGCGGGCGCAAGGTGGCGCCACAGATCCAGCGGATGAAGAGCGAAGACCTGATTGCCGCCGTGTTCCCCGACCAGATCGCCTGCCTGGAGAACATCGTCGGCGAGCGGCAGATACCCGATCATCCGCTGGTCGAGCAAACCCTCGACGACTGTCTGCACGAGGCGATGGACTGCGAAGGCTGGCTGGCGCTGTTGCGGCGTATGGAAAGCGGCACGGTGCGCCTGCTGTGCCGCGACCTGCCCGCCCCTTCGCCGCTGGCTTCGGCCATCCTCAACGCCCGGCCCTATGCCTTCCTGGATGACGCGCCGCTGGAAGAACGGCGTACTCAGGCGATGCTCAACCGGCGCTGGAACGAGGTGCACAGCGGCGACGACCTGGGCGCGCTGGACGCCGATGCCATTGCCGCCGTCGCTGCCGAGGCCTGGCCGCAGCCGGGCAATGCCGACGAAATGCATGAAGCCTTGATGGGCCTGGGTGCCATCAGCCAGGACGAAGTGCAGGACAATGCCAACTGGGAGTTGCTGCTCAGGCAGTTGGCCAAAGCCGGCCGGGCCTTGCGCCTGGTGGATGAACAGCTGTGGCTGGCGCGCGAGCGGTTGAGCCTGCTGCAAGTGCTGTATCCCGGCTCCCGGCTGGAACCTGCGTTGCAGGTACTGCCAGGCTTCGATCAGGCCATCGAGCCGGACATTGCGCTGGTCGAACTGCTGCGTGCCCGCCTGAGCGGCCATGGCCCGCTGACCCGTGCGCAGATTGCGGCAGCACTTGGCAAACCGCTGCCGGCCATCGAACAGGCACTGGCCCGCCTGGAAGCCGAAGGCTATGTGATGCGTGGGCATTTCAGCCCCGGCGTACGCGAACTGCAGTGGTGCGAGCGCCATTTGCTGGCACGCATCCACCGCTACACGGTCAAACGCCTGCGCCGGGAGATCGAGCCGGTCAGCCTGCAGGACTTCATGCGCTTTCTGTTCGACTGGCAGCACCTGGCCAACGACACACGCCTGCGCGGCCCGCAAGCCGTGCCCGAGGTACTGGGCCAGTTGCAAGGCTTCCCGAGTGCCGCCGGCGCCTGGGAGGCCGAACTGCTGCCGGCGCGCATCAAGGACTACAGCCCGCACTGGCTCGACGATGCCTGCCGTAGCGGGCAGTTCGCCTGGAGCCGGCTGGCGGCGACCGTGTCGAGCAACACCTTGTCGAGCACACCGCTGGTGCTGCTGCCGCGCGAGCATCTTGGCCTGTGGCGCAGCCTTGCCCCTGTGCCTGCCCTGGACAGCCTCGGCGCACGGGCGCAACGCGTCCATGAGGTACTGCACGCACATGGCGCGCTGTTCTTTGACGAGCTGACACATGATGCCCACCTGCTGCCCAGCGAACTGGAGACGGTCTTGCAGGAGCTGGTAGGCGCAGGCCTGGTAGGGGCCGACAGCTTCACCGGCCTGCGCAGCCTGATCACCCCGGCGTCGAAACGCCCATCACGCAACAGCCGACGCGGCCACCCGCCGCTGTCCAGCAACATGTCCCACGCCGGGCGCTGGGCCTTGTTGCGCAGGGGCGCGGTGGATGACAGCCAGCGCCTGGAGCACATCGCCCGGGCCCTGCTACGGCGCTATGGCGTGGTGTGCTGGCGGCTGCTGGAACGCGAAAGCGATGTGCTGCCGCCATGGCGCGAGCTACTGCGCTGTTATCACCGGCTGGAAGCGCGCGGCGAAATTCGTGGCGGGCGCTTCATTGCCGGGCTGGCCGGTGAACAATTCGCCTTGCCGGAGGCGGTGGGGCTGCTGCGGCAGGTGCGGCGGCGTGAGCTGGACGGGGCGCTGGTGGTGGTAAATGCCAGTGACCCGCTGAACCTGGTCGGCTCGTTGCTGCCGGGTGCGAAAGTGCCGGCGGTCAGTGGCAACCGCCTGTTGTATCGCGACGGGGTGCCAGTGGCGGTGCGGGTGGCCGGGCACTATTCGTACCTGGTCGAAGTGCCAGCACAAGAGCAGGAAAGCTGGCGGCAGAAGCTGCTGCGCGACATGCTCTGAGCGGGGAGAAAAATTTCAAGCACGTCGCGCACCCTGTGGGAGCTGGCCCAGCCCTTTGGGCTGCGCTGTCGCATAGAGAACTGAATTCGCAAGCGGTCCGTGCGTCCTGTGGGAGCGGCTTTAGCCGCGAAGAATCCAACGCGGTGCATGGCACCGGCTGCGCCGGTGTTCGCGGCTAAAGCCGCTCCCACAGGGGCCCTGCTAATTCAACGAGTTATGTGCAGTTCTATGAGAGCGGGTTTACCCGCGAAGAATACAACGCGGTGGATGGCACCGGCTTTGCCGGTGTTCGCGGGTGAACCCGCTCCCACAGGGCAGGTGTTGGGCCCACTACCCCGAACAATTCGAGAATGATTTTCGCTACCCCGATTTTAATTTGCACAGCCGTGCAACTTGGCTATGGTCGGCGTTTGCCCCAGGCCCTGAGCCTGACCGCGCCATTCGCAAGGACCCTGTATGAGCCTGTCACTTCTCAGTCGCTATGCCTTCTTCGCCGCCTGTGTGCTGTTCACCCTGGCCAGCCTGCCCTTTACCCAGCACGAATGGTTGTGGCCGTTCACCCTGACCACCGCCATCCTCAGCCTGATTGGCCTGTTCGACCTGCTGCAGCAACGCCATGCAGTACGCCGCAACTACCCGGTCCTGGGCAACATCCGCTACCTGGTCGAGGCCATTCGCCCGGAAATCCGCCAGTACCTGCTGGAGGCCGACAGCGACGCCCTGCCGTTCTCCCGCGCCCAGCGCTCGCTGGTGTACGCGCGGGCAAAGAACGAAGCCTCGGACAAACCTTTCGGCACCCTGATCGACGTGTACGAGTCCGGCTTCGAGTTCATCGGCCACTCCATGCGCCCGGCGCCATTGGCCGACCCGGCAAGCTTCCGGGTCATCGTCGGCGGGCCGCAGTGCAGCCAGCCCTACTCGGCGTCGATCTTCAACATATCGGCAATGAGCTTTGGCTCGCTCAGCGCCAATGCCATTCGTGCCCTCAACCAGGGCGCCAAGCTGGGCAATTTCCACCATGACACCGGCGAAGGCAGCATCAGCCCCTATCACCGCGAGCACGGTGGCGACCTGGTCTGGGAACTGGGCAGCGGCTACTTCGGGTGCCGCACGCCGGACGGGCGCTTCGACCCCGAACGCTTCGCCGCCCAGGCGCGCAGCCCGCAGGTGCGGATGATCGAGATCAAGATGAGCCAGGGCGCCAAGCCCGGCCATGGCGGCATCCTGCCCAAGCACAAGGTGACCCGGGAAATTGCCGAAACCCGTGGCGTGCTGATGGGCGAAGACTGCATCTCGCCGTCGCGCCACAGCGCCTTCTCCACCCCCATCGAAATGATGCAGTTCATTGCTCAGCTGCGTGAACTGTCTGGCGGCAAACCGGTAGGCTTCAAGTTCTGCCTGGGCCACCCGTGGGAGTTCATGGGCATCGCCAAGGCCATGCTGGAAACCGGCATCCTGCCCGACTTCATCGTTGTCGACGGCAAGGAAGGCGGCACCGGCGCGGCGCCGGTGGAGTTCACCGACCACATTGGCGTACCGCTGCGCGAAGGGCTGCTGTTCGTGCACAACACCCTGGTCGGCCTGAACCTGCGCGACAAGATCAAGCTGGGCGCCAGCGGCAAGATCGTCAGCGCCTTCGACATTGCCAGCGTGCTGGCCATTGGCGCCGACTGGGCCAACTCGGCGCGCGGCTTCATGTTCGCCATTGGCTGCATCCAGTCGCAGAGCTGTCACACCAACAAGTGCCCGACCGGGGTGGCCACGCAAGACCCGCTGCGCCAGCGCGCACTGGTGGTGCCGGACAAGGCACAGCGGGTATTGAACTTCCACCACAACACCTTGCGCGCGCTGGCCGAAATGCTTGCGGCAGCGGGCCTGGAGCACCCGGCGCAGCTGGAAGCCAAGCACCTGGTGCGGCGCATCTCGGCCACCGAGATCAAGCTGTTCTCGCAGATGCATGTGTTTTTGAAGCCGGGTGAACTGCTGACTGGCGAGGTGAATGGCCAGTTCTATTCGCGCATGTGGCAGCTGGCGCGGGCGGACAGCTTCGAGCCCAATAGCGAAGTAGCGGCCTGATAGATCCCCGGGGCTGCTGCGCAGCCCAATCGCGACACAAGGCCGCTCCCACAGGAATGCGCGATTGCCTGTGGGAGCGGCCTTGTGTCGCGATTGGGCCGCAAAGCGGCCCCGGCCACTTCAGATCAGGAAGCGGTATTCGCCACACCCTGCATTTCTTTCGGCGCCAGGCGCAAGGCGTAGTACAACACCGTCAGCAGCACCAGGAACGCCGGGCCGATGTACAGCGCCACACGGGTATCCTCGAAGTACGCCATCAAGCCGACCACCAGCACCAGGAAGGCCAGCGCCAGGTACGAGCTCAGCGGCCACAGCCACATGCGGTACTTCAGAGCCTTGCGCTCAGTGGCGCTGAGGCCGGCGCGGAACTTCAGCTGCGCCAGCAGGATCATCACCCAGGTCCAGATCGCACCAAAGGTGGCGATCGAGGTAACCCAGACGAAGACCTTCTCCGGCACCAGATAGTTGGCCAGTACGCCCAGCAGCAGCGCGCCGATCGACAGCAGCAGCGCATTGCGCGGCACGCCGTTCTTCGAGGTGCGAGCGAAGGCCGCCGGGGCCTGGCCGTTCTGCGCCAGGCTGTAGAGCATGCGCCCGGTGCTGAAGATGCCACCGTTGCACGACGACAGCGCTGCAGTGATGACCACGAAGTTGATGATACCGGCGGCGGTCTTGATGCCGAGGCGCTCGAAGGTCATGACGAACGGGCTACCCTGGCTGCCGATTTCGCTCCACGGGTAGATCGACAGGATCACGAACAGCGCACCGACATAGAACAGCAGAATGCGCCAGAACACCGAGCCGATGGCCTGCGGAATGGTCTTTTGTGGGTTGCGTGCTTCACCGGCAGTCAGGCCGATCATTTCCACGCCCAGGTAGGCGAACATCACCATCTGCAGCGACATCAGCACACCGGTCACGCCGTTGGGCATGAAGCCGCCGTTGCTCCACAGGTTGGAGATACCCATTGCCACGCCGTCATTGCCGAAGCCAAAGGCAATGATGCCGATGCCGCCAAGGACCATGGCGATGATGGTGACAATCTTGATCAGGGCGAACCAGAATTCGAATTCACCAAAGGCTTTCACTGCCACCAGGTTGACCGCACCCATGCTCCCCAGCGCCGCCAGGGCCCAGATCCAGCGCGGTACATCGGGAAACCAGATACCCATGTAGATGGCCACTGCGGTGATTTCGGCAACGCAGGTCACCAACCACAGGAACCAGTAGTTCCAGCCGGTAAGGAAGCCCGCCAGCGGGCCGAGGTAGTCCTGGGCATAACGGCTGAACGAGCCCGCCACAGGATTGTGCACGGCCATTTCGCCAAGGGCGCGCATGATCACCAGAATGGCCAGGCCGCCGATGATATAGGACAGCATGATGGCGGGGCCGGCCATTTCGATGGCCTTGGCCGAACCGAGGAAAAGACCGACACCGATACAGGCGCCCAGCGCCATCAGGCGGATGTGCCGTTCGCCCAGTTCACGCTTGAGCGGGCCGCCTTCAGTGGCCTGGCCGTGGGCAGGGTGGTTGCCGACTGACATAGCAATACAACCTCATTTTGTTATTGGATTTGACCTTCGTGCAGCACCGTCCAGGCCGATAGGCGTGGCGTTGGTTTGCCGGGCTGGCTTTGTGGGCAGGCCCGTGTGCCGGAATAGAGCGCCCGGCAGGTCGAAGGGGCGAGCAGTATAGGAAGACCGTTGTAGGTTTTTTCACTGTATATATGCAGAAATTTGGCGAGAAGTCGGGCCCTGCAGGAGCTGGCTTGCCTGCGCTCAGGTGCAAGGCGGCCGCAAAATTTCCTGGGCACCATAGCAACATCGCCCTACGAAGAAACCCACACCAAAGCCGCATAGCCCTACACCACTTTTCTCCGCCTCTTACAAAATTTTCACCTCATCCGCTCAACGTCTAAGCTTCAGACAAGCAAGACGAAAATACCTGGCCGGATAGAAGACTATGGGCGCACTGTGGCAATCGGAACCAAGCAGAACGGAAGCACCCGAGAGACCTCCGGCCGAGACGCCACAACCCGAATCCCCCCGTCAGCGTCGGCTATGGTGGCGGCTGATCATCCTCATCCTGCTGGTGGCGCTGGTGGCCATCGGCTTCGCTGCGTATGACGAATTCCGCACCTCCAACCTGCAGTCGCGGGAATTCAGCAAACTGGCCACCACCCTCACCTATTCGCTGCAACCAGGCCCCAGTGATGCCATCGTCTACCCCGGTGAAGGGCCGTTCGACAAACGCCTGGGCTACAGTGCCCTGGGCGAGTTCCTGCCGCGCCTGCTCAAACGCGACTATCTGATCAGCGAGCAGGTGAGGTTCTCGCCGGCGTTGATGAACTACGTCGATCATGGGCTGTTCGCCCCCTATATCGAGAAAATCCAGGCTGGCCTGTCGATCACCGACTGTCGCGGCGACATGCTGTACCAGTACAACTACCCGCAACACCTGTACCCGGACTTTGCGGCGATCCCGCCGGTGATCGTCAACAGCCTGCTGTTCATCGAGAACCGCGACCTGCTCGACACCAAGGACCCGCGCAACAACCCGGCCGTGGACTGGCCGCGCTTCGCCAAGGCCGCCTATAGCCAGGTAGCCAAGTACCTGGCCTTGCCCGGCCAGTCCGCTGGCGGCAGTACCCTGGCCACACAACTGGAAAAGTACCGCCATTCCCCGGACGGCCTGACCGTGTCCGGCGCCGAGAAGATCCGCCAGATGATTTCCGCCAGCGTGCGCGCCTACCAGGGCGGCCCCGACACCACCGAGGCGCGCCAGCGCATCGTGCGGGACTACCTCAACAGCGTGCCGCTGTCGGCAGTGCCTGGGCATGGCGAAGTGCACGGCATGGCCGAAGGCCTGCGGGTGTGGTACGGCGCCGATTTCGATCAGGTCAACCAGGCACTGAGCTCTACCGCCAGCGACCCCGAGAGCATGGCCGCACGCGGCCTGGCCCTACGCCAGGTGCTGTCGCTGATGATTGCCCAGCGCCGACCGTCACACTACCTGTCCAAGGGCCGGGTCGAGCTGGCCGAACTGACTGACGCGCACATCCGCGTGCTGGCCGCCAACAAGGTCATCGAGCAGCCACTGGCCGACGCAGCACTGGCCAGCAAGGCGGTATACCGCGACTGGGTGGCGCAACCGACCATCGTGCCGATCATCACCAACAAGGGCATCAGCCTGGCACGCAACCGCCTGGCTGCCATGCTCAACCGCCCGCTGTACGACCTCGACCGGCTCGACGTGTCGGCCACCAGTACCCTGCAGTCCGACCTGCAACTGCAAGTCAGCCAGTACCTGAAAAACCTTGCCGACCCGGAATTCGCGGCGCAGATCGGCCTGATCGGCGAACGCCTGCTCACGGCCAAGACCACCGACCAGGTGAGCTACAGCTTCACCTTGTTCGAGCGCACCGCCGACGGCTCGCGGGTGCGGGTGCAGACCGACAGCACCGACCAGCCCTTCGACATCAACGAAGGCAGCAAGCTGGAGCTGGGCTCCACCGCCAAGTTGCGGGTGCTCACCACCTACCTGGAGATCATCGCCGAGCTGCACGACAAGTACGCCGGCAAGCCTGCTGCCGAATTGAAGAAAGTCGAAGTCGCCGAACTCGACCGCATCAGCCAGTGGTCGCTGGAATGGCTGGCACAGAACAGCAAGAACCAGAGCCTGGACGCCATGCTCGATGCGGCGCTGGAGCGCAAGTATTCGGCCAACACCGGCGAAGCCTTCTTCACCGGCGGCGGCATGCACGTGTTCAACAACTTTCGCAAGGAGGACAACAGCCGCAACCCAACCCTCAAGGATGCGTTGCGCGAGTCGATCAACCTGCCGTTCATCCGCCTGATGCGCGACCTGGTGCGCTACGTGACCTACCAGCAGCCGTACAACCGCGTGCCGCTGCTCAAGGACGACGCCGACCCGCGCCGCCAGGAATACCTGGCCCGTTTCGCTGACAAGGAAGGCACCAACTACCTGCTGCGTTTCTGGAAGAAATACCAGCGCAAGACCTCACAGCAGCGCCTGGACACCTTCCTCGACAGCATGCGCGTGACCCCGCAACGGTTGGCAGCCGTGCACCGCTACCTGTTCCCCGAGGCAGGCCAGGAGACCTTCAACGCCTTCGTCCGCGCCCACCTCAAGGGTGACAAGATCGTCCTGGGCAAACTGACCGATGGCCGTCTGTCGGAGATGTACGACGCCTATGGCCCGGGCAAGTACGACCTGCCCGACCAGGGCTACATCGCCAAGGTTCACCCGCTGGACTTGTGGCTGCTCGGTTACTTGCTGAAGAACCCCGGTTCGACCTTGACCGAAATGGTCAATGCCAGCCGCTTCGAGCGCCAGGAGGTATACGGCTGGCTGTTCAAGAGCCGCCACCAGGGCGCCCGTGACAGCCGCATTCGCACCATGGTCGAGATCGAAGCGTTCCTCGACATTCACCAGCGCTGGAAGCGCGTGGGCTATCCATTCGACCACCTGGTGCCCTCGCTGGCCACCGCCATCGGCAGCTCCGGCGACCGCCCTGCCGCCCTGTCCGAACTGGTTGGCATCATCCAGAACGACGGCGTGCGCCTGCCGACCTTGCGGATCGACACCCTGCACTTCGCGGCCAACACGCCCTACGAGACCAAGCTGGTCAGCGACCCGGACCGGGGTGTGCGGATTCTGCCGGTCGAAGTGGCGCGCGCCCTCAAAGGCGCCATGTCGCAGGTAGTGGATGCGGGCACCGCACGGCGTATTTCCGGCAGTTTCAAGCTGCAGGACGGCACGCCACTGGTGATGGGCGGCAAGACCGGTACCGGTGACAACCGCATCGAAAGCTTTGGTGCCGGCGGCCGGCTCATCGGCTCGCGCTCGCTGAACCGTACCGCCACCTTCGTGTTCTTCCTCGGTGACAACCACTTCGGCACCTTGACCGCGTTCGTGCCGGGGCGCTCGGCGGAGGCCTTCAAGTTCACCTCGGCGCTGCCGGTGCAGGTACTCAAGGGCATGGCACCGATCCTCATGCCATACCTGCAGCCCGGCAATCCGAATGAGTGCAAACCGCCGCAGGTGGCGGTGCACACAGCGACGCCACAAGGGGACGCATCGAATAACTAGATGATAATCATCTGCAATTAAGGGCTTGTCTTTAGATATATCTTGAGTAATATCTTACGATATATCGCAAACGACGGAGCCCTGTCCCCATGCGCGAACATACGCCCCATAACCCCTTTGAGCGGCGCCCCGGCCGTGGCGAGCGCGGCCCACGCGTCTTCGCCCCCGGCGACCTCAAGCTGCTGATGCTGGCCCTGCTCGCCGAGCAGCCAGGCCACGGCTACGACCTGATCCGCCAGATCGAGAACCTGTTCGACGGCAGCTACAGCCCAAGCCCCGGGGTGATCTACCCCACCCTCAACTTCCTCGAGGAGGCCGAGCTGATCAGCGGCCAGGTGCAGGGCAGCAAACGCCTCTATGCCATCACCGAAGCCGGCCGCACCGCCCTGGCCGAACAGGCCGTCGCCCTGGACGGCGTGCGCATGCGCATCGAAGTCAGCAAACGCGCCCTGCGCGGCCACGACCGCCCGCCAGAGATTCATGAAGCGGTCGGCAACTTGCGCCACGCACTCCACATGCACAGCGGCCGCTGGACACCGGAAGAAATCGAGCGGGTCCGCGACCTGCTCAACCACACCGCCAAGGCCATCGCTTCCGGGCCGGCCGAACCTGTCAGGGAGACACCGCATGAGTGACACCATTCACCGCGTCAACCACGAGATCCGCCAACGCCGCCTGCAGGTGCTGCGGGTCACCGAACTGACCCCGCGCATGCGCCGTATCACCCTGGGAGGGGCAGAGCTGCAAGGTTTCACCAGCGTGGGCAGCGACGACCATATCAAGCTGCTGTTCGCCGAAACCCCGGAGCAACAGCTGGCCATCGAGGCTCGGAATCTGGGGCGGGACGGTGGCGTACGGCCAACCATGCGCGAATACACGCCACGGCGCATTGATCTGGTGGCCAATGAGTTGGACATCGACTTCGTGCTGCACGGCGATGGCCCTGCCTCCACCTGGGCCGCCCAGGCCGCGCCCGGGCAAACCCTGGACATCGCTGGGCCGCGGGCTTCGATGGTGGTGCCGGACATCTTCGACAGCTACCTGCTGATTGGTGACGAAACCGCCATTCCGGCGATTGGCCGCCGGCTGGAGGAATTGCCCGCAGGCCGCCAGGTGCTGGCGGTTATCCAGATCGAAGACGAGCAGGAACGCCAGCCACTGCCGAGCAAGGCACAGGTGGAGGTGATCTGGGTACGTCGCCAACAGGAAGACTTGCTGGCACTGGTGAAGAACCTGACCTTGCCGCAAGGCCGGTTGTACGGCTGGGTGGCGCTGGAAAAAGCCCTGACCCGCCAGGCCAAGGCGCTGTTGCTGGAGAAAGGCGTGCCTGAAGATGCGCTGAAGGCTGTGGCCTACTGGCGGGCCGACGGGACGGCGGACGACGAGTAATCGCTCGTTGCCTGCCCCGGCCCTATCGCCGGCAAGCCAGCGCCCACAGGAATTGCACAGCCCTCGAAAACTGTGGGGTACCTGTGGGAGATGGCCCAGCCCTTTGGGCTGCGCTGTCGCATAGAGAACTGAATTCGCAAGCGGTCCTGCATCCTGTGGGAGCGGCTTTAGCCGCGAAGAATCCAACGCGGTGCATGGCACCGGCTGCGCCGGTGTTCGCGGCTAAAGCCGCTCCCACAGGGGCCCTGCTAATTCAACGAGTTATGTGCAGTTCTATGAGAGCTGGCTTGCCGGCGATAGGGCCAGCACAGGCTAAGCCAATCTGTGCACTCCGCGCCACCGATCCAGCCCCAGCAACACCAGCCCAATCCCCCAGAACCCCGCCAGCACCCCCAGGGCATTGAGCAACACCTGCCCATACCCCAGGCTCGCCACATCGATGAACGGGTAGGCATACACGCCAATCTCGCTCCCCCGCCACAGCGCGTAGGCAAAATACCCCGCCGGGTACACTGCCCACGCCAGCAAGTGCCATAGCCGAAGCCTGCCCTTGGGCACCTCGTACCACCAGTACAAGGCATACAACACAGGCATCACATCGTGCAGCAACTCGTCCGCCAACCATTGCCAGCCCTGCGGTTGCCACAAGTGACGCAACAGCACGCTGTAGGCCAATGCCACCAGCACGATGCTGGCGGCCACCGCGGAACTCACCGAAGGCGACAGGAAAAAGCGCTTGGCCCGGCCCTCCCAGCCGAACGCCGCATAACTGAGCACCGTTGCCACCAGGGTATTGGTCAATACGGTGAAATACCCGAACACATTGATCAGGCCGCCAACCAGGCTGGCCTGTTCCTGCCAACGCGCCAGCAGCACCAGGTACACCTGCACGGTCAGGCCCAACCAGCCCAGCACGGCCATGCCAGTCAGCCAGGGACGGCGCGGCATGTCAGGCCTGGCGCTGCAGCTTCACGTACAGCTGCTCGACCTTTTCCCGTGCCCACGGCGTCTTGCGCAGGAAGGTCAGGCTCGACTTGATGGTCGGGTTGCTCTTGAAGCAGCGCACATCGATGCGCTCGGCCAGGCCCTGCCATTGGTAGTGCGCCACCAGTTCGGTGAGGATCTGTTCGAGGGTCTTGCCGTGCAGTGCGTTATGTTGGGCCGTGCTCATGCCTGTGCTCCGTAGGAAAGATGCGCACCTTACACGAGTGTAGTGGTGGGTGGGATCAGGCGAGTCGACGGAAAAACCGCTGGCCAGGCGCGAAACCTCTGTGCTGAAATGGAGATGTTATATTGTAACAATACAAAAGCATCTGCCAAGGAACGCCCCATCCCCATGCTGTACACACCGCTTCGCCTCTCTCCCCTCGCCGTCGCGCTGTGGCTGGCTGCATCACCCAGCCACGCCGTCGAACTCGAACCCCAGGTCATCACTGCCAACCCTTTGGGCAACCGCCAGCTGGCCACCCCCAGCACCGTGCTAGAAGGCGACAAGCTGCTGCAACAGCAGCACGGCAGCCTCGGTGAAACCCTGAACAAGCAGCCCGGGGTCGCCTCCACCTGGTTCGGCCCTGGCGCCAGTCGCCCGGTAATTCGCGGCCTGGATGGCGACCGCATTCGCGTCCTGCGCAATGGCGTCGGCGCCCTGGACGCTTCGTCGCTGTCCTACGACCACGCCGTGCCGCTGGACCCGGTGACGGTCGACCGCGTCGAGATCGTCCGTGGCCCGGCAGCCCTGCTCTACGGCGGCAACGCCATTGGTGGCGTGGTCAACACCTTCGACAACCGCATCCCGGACGCCCCCATCGAGGGCATCCACGGTGCCGGTGAACTGCGCTACGGCGGCGCCGACACCACCCGCAGCAGCGCTGGCAAACTGGAGGCCGGCAACGGTGCCTTCGCCCTGCACCTGGATGCCAACAGCCGCCAGTTCAACGAACTGCGCATCCCCGGTTACGCCCGTAGTTCCAAGGTGCGTGATGCCGACGAGCCCGGCAGCAAACACCGCCTGGAAAACAGCGACGGCCGCCAGGACGGTGGCGCCGTGGGTGGCGCCTACCATTGGGACCACGGTTACGCCGGCCTGTCGTACAACCGCTACGGCAGCAACTATGGTTCGGTGGCCGAACCAGGTGTGCGCCTGGACATGAAGCAGGACCACTACGCCTTCGCCTCCGAGTTGCGTGATCTGGACGGCCCGTTCACTTCGGTCAAGGTCGATGCCGGCTACACCGACTACGAGCATAGTGAAATCGAACAAGGCGAGGTCCACACCACCTTCAGGAACAAGGGCTATGAAGCCCGCATCGAAGCCCGCCACCAACCACTCGGGGCGGTGGAAGGCGTGATCGGCGCCCAGCTCAGCCGCAACGCATTTTCCGCATTGGGCGAGGAAGCCTTCGTCCCGCACACCGACACCGACAGCCTGGCGCTGTTCATGCTGGAGCAGTGGCAAGCCACCGAGCGCCTGAACCTGAGCCTGGGCGCTCGCATGGAGCACACCCGGATCGACCCGGATGCCAAGGGCAACGAGAACTTCGTCGACGCCGACAGCGCCAGCAGCTTCAACGCGTTCAGCCTGTCTTCCGGGGCGGTGTACCAACTCGACCCGATCTGGTCGCTGGCCGCCAACCTCGGCTACACCGAGCGCGCCCCGACCTTCTACGAGTTGTATGCCAATGGTGCCCACGTGGCCACCGGAGCCTTTGAAGTCGGCGATGCCAGCCTGAGCAAGGAAAAAGCCATTTCCGCCGACCTTGCGCTGCGGTTCGACAACGGCACCCACAAGGGCAGTGTCGGGGTGTTCTATAGCCACTTTCGCAACTACATCGGCCTGATCGGCACCGGCAACCTCCGCGAGGGGCATGACCACGGCCATGACGAGGATGACCATGACCACGATCATGACCACGACGGTTTCCCGGAATACCAGTACCAGGGCGTGCGGGCGCGCTTCTATGGCATCGAGGCCCAGGACCGCTGGCAACTGGCCGAGAACCGTTATGGCAGCTTCGCGCTGGAGCTCTCCGGTGACTACACCCGGGCGAAGAACCTCGACAGTGGCGAGCCGCTGCCCCGCATCGCCCCACTGCGCCTGAACAGCGGCCTGGTCTGGGAGCTGGACCGCTGGCAGGCGCGGGTCGATGTGCAGCATGCTGCGTCGCAGCAGCGCAAGCCGGTCAACGAATCCAGCACCGATGGCTACACCACGCTGGGGGCCAGCGTTGGCTACCGCTTCGAAGTTGGCCAGAGCCAGTGGCTGGCGTTTGTGCGCGGCGAGAACCTGACTGATCAGACCGTGCGCTATGCCAGCTCGATCCTGCGCGATATCGCCCCGGCGCCGGGGCGTAGCGTGGAGATCGGGTTGCGTACCACCTTCTAACCTGACGCGATCCCTGTGGGAGCGGGTTTACCCGCGAATGCGATGCTAGGGCCACCGCCGCATTCGCGGGTAAACCCGCTCCCACTTGTCATCCCATCATCTGTACTGTTACCAGACAAGCAACAATCCACTGCGACAATTTGTCTTTTTTTCTTACAACTTCCGCTATATCCTCCCCGCCGCAAGCTGAATCGCTTCATCGAAACCATCTTGTCACCATATCCATTGGAGGGCCCGCCCTTCGATGCGCTTGCCGTTTATTCAATAATCCAAAGATAGCGCTATCTCATGCTCCAACTGCCCAAAACCTGTTACATCAGCCTGGCCCTCGGCGCCCTGGCGACCCCCACCGGCGCCAGCGAAATGTTCGCCAGCGACTCCCCATGGATGCTCGGCGACTGGGGCGGCACCCGCAGCGAACTGCTGGAAAAAGGCTACGACTTCACCCTCGGCTATACCGGCGAGATGGGCAGCAACCTGCACGGTGGCTACGACCACGATCGCACCGCGCGCTACAGCGACCAGTTCACCTTCGGCAGCCACCTGGACCTGGAGAAGATCCTTGGCTGGCACGACACCGAATTCCAGCTGACCATCACCGAGCGCCACGGCGACAACATCAGCAACGACCGCATCAACGACCCGCGTGTCGGCGGCTTTACCTCGGCCCAGGAAGTGTGGGGCCGTGGCGAAACCTGGCGGCTGACGCAAATGTGGATCAAGCAGAAGTACTTCGACGGCGCGCTGGACGTGAAATTCGGCCGTTTCGGCGAAGGCGAAGACTTCAACAGCTTCCCCTGCGACTTCCAGAACCTGGCCTTCTGCGGCTCGCAGGTAGGCAACTGGGTGGGTGGCATCTGGTACAACTGGCCGGTCAGCCAGTGGGCCCTGCGCGTGCGCTACAACCTCAGCGACGCGCTCTACGCCCAGATCGGCGTGTTCGAGCAGAACCCCTCCAACCTGGAATCGGGCAACGGCTTCAAGCTCAGTGGCAGCGGCACCCAAGGTGCGGTAATGCCGGTCGAACTGGTATGGAGCCCACAGGTCAATGGCCTGAAAGGGGAATATCGCGCCGGCTACTACTACAGTAATGCCAAGGCACAGGATGTTCTCAAGGACAGCAACGGCCAGCCGGCAGCCCTCAGCGGCGGCGCCTACCGCAGCAGTTCGAGCAAGCACGGCTTGTGGCTCGGCGCCCAGCAGCAGGTGACCTCGCTGGCGTCCGACCAGTCGCGTGGCCTGAGCCTGTTCGCCAACGCCACGGTGCACGACAAGAAGACCAATGCCATCGACAACTATGTGCAGGCAGGACTGGTATACAAAGGGCCCTTCGACGCCCGCGCCAAGGACGACATCGGTTTCGCCCTGGCCCGCGTGCACGTCAACCCTGCCTATCGCAAGAACGCGCGCCTGGCCAACCAGGCCGCCGGCCTCAACGACTACGACAACCCCGGTTTCCTGCCGGTGCAGGACACCGAGTACAGCGCCGAGCTGTACTACGGCATCCACCTGGCCGATTGGCTCACGGTCCGCCCCAACCTGCAGTACATCCGCCACCCGGGCGGGGTGTCGCAGGTCGATGGCGCCCTGATCGGTGGCCTGAAGATCCAGAGCAGTTTCTAACCCTCTTTTTGACCTGACGGAGAACCTACGATGAGCACTGAAGGTGCCAACAATGGAAGCCGCTGGCTACCGCGCCTGATAGGCGCGCTGCTGTTGCTGATGGGCCTGGCCCTGCTGGCCGGCGGCATCAAGCTGAGCCAGCTGGGCGGATCGCTGTACTACCTGATCGCCGGTATCGGCTTTGCCCTGTCGGGCATCCTGCTGCTGGCCCAGCGCCGCATCGCCCTGGGCCTTTACGGCCTGGTACTGCTGGGCAGCACCGTATGGGCCCTGCTCGAAGTGGGCCTGGACTGGTGGCAACTGGTACCGCGCCTGGCCATCTGGTTTGCCATCGGCGTGATCCTGCTGCTGCCCTGGGCGCGTCGCCCGCTGATCGGCCCGGCCAGCAAGGCCAACACTGCGCTGCTCGGCGTTGCAGTGGTCGCTTCGGGCGCTTGCGCCCTGGGCAGCCAGTTTACCCACCCCGGTGAAGTGTTCGGCGAGTTGGGCCGCGACAGCAGCGAAATGGCCAGCGCCGCCCCGGCCATGCCCGACGGTGAATGGCAGGCCTACGGACGCACCGAACACGGCGACCGCTATTCGCCGCTGCGCCAGATCACCCCGCAGAACGCCTACCGCCTGGAAGAGGCCTGGCGCATCCGCACCGGTGACCTGCCGACCGAAAACGACCCGGTGGAGCTGACCAACCAGAACACCCCACTGAAGGTCAACGGCATGCTCTATGCCTGCACCGCGCACAGCCGCGTGCTGGCCCTGGACCCGGACACCGGCGCGGAAATCTGGCGCTATGACCCACAGGTCAAGAGCCCGGTCGGCACCTTCAAAGGCTTTGCCCACATGACCTGCCGTGGCGTTTCGTACTATGACGAAAACCGCTATGTCAGCCGCGACGGCAGCCCGGCACCAAAAATTACCGACGCCGGCCAGGCTGTGGCCCAGGCCTGCCCGCGCCGCCTCTACCTGCCGACTGCGGACGCCCGCCTGATTGCCATCAACGCCGACAACGGCAAGGTCTGCGAAGGCTTCGCCAACCAGGGCGTGATCGACCTTACCACCGGCATCGGCCCGTTCACCGCTGGCGGCTACTACTCCACTTCGCCTGCCGCGGTCACCCGTGACCTGGTGATCATCGGTGGCCACGTCACCGACAACGAGTCGACCAACGAGCCGTCCGGCGTGATCCGCGCGTACGACGTGCACGATGGCCACCTGGTATGGAACTGGGACAGCAACAACCCGGACGATACCCAGCCACTGGCCCCCGGCAAGATGTACAGCCGCAACTCGGCCAACATGTGGTCGATCGCCAGCGTCGACGAAGACCTCGGCATGATCTACCTGCCACTGGGAAACCAGACCCCGGACCAGTGGGGCGCCGACCGTACCCCGGGTGCCGAGAAGTACAGCGCCGGCGTGGTCGCCCTGGATCTTGCCACCGGCAAGGCCCGCTGGAACTACCAGTTCACCCACCACGACCTTTGGGATATGGACGTCGGCAGCCAACCGACCCTGGTCCACCTGAAGACCGACGACGGCGTGAAACCGGCAATCATCGTGCCGACCAAGCAAGGCAGCCTGTACGTGCTCGACCGCCGCGACGGTACGCCGATCGTGCCAATCCGCGAAATCCCCACCCCGCAAGGTGCGGTGAAGGGCGATCACACCTCGCCGACCCAGGCTCGCTCCGACCTCAACCTGCTCGGCCCTGAGCTGACCGAACAGGCCATGTGGGGCGCCACGCCGTTCGACCAGATGCTGTGCCGCATCCAGTTCCGCGAGCTGCGCTACGAAGGCCAGTACACCCCGCCATCCGAGCAGGGCTCGCTGGTCTACCCGGGTAACGTCGGTGTGTTCAACTGGGGCAGCGTGTCGGTCGACCCGGTGCGCCAACTGCTGTTCACCTCGCCCAACTACATGGCCTTCGTGTCGAAGATGATCCCGCGTGAGCAGGTCGCCGAAGGCAGCAAGCGCGAAAGCGAAACCAGCGGTGTGCAGCCGAACACCGGCGCACCGTATGCAGTGACCATGCACCCGTTCATGTCGCCGCTGGGCGTACCGTGCCAGGCCCCCGCCTGGGGCTATGTCGCCGCCATCGACCTGTTCACCAACAAGGTGGTGTGGAAGCTCAAGAACGGCACCACCCGCGACAGCACCCCGGTACCGATCGGCCTGCCGGTGGGTGTGCCAAGCATGGGCGGCTCGATCGTCACCGCCGGTGGCGTCGGTTTCCTCAGCGGCACCCTCGACCAGTACCTGCGCGCCTATGACGTGAACAACGGCAAGGAACTGTGGAAAGCCCGCCTGCCAGCGGGTGGCCAGGCCACGCCGATGAGCTACACCGGCAAGGATGGCAAGCAGTACGTACTGGTGACTGCCGGCGGGCATGGCTCGCTGGGTACCAGAATGGGCGACTACATCATCGCTTACAAACTGGCTGAGTAATCCAGAGATGCGGCAGTGAACCTGCTGCCGCATTCGCGGGTAAACCCGCTCCCACAGGTACGGCGCTGCCCCCAAGCTCGGCGCCGTACCTGTGGGAGCGGGTTTACCCGCGAAGAGGCCGGTACAGGCATCACTCCTCTCTGCACCTTTCATCTACCATTGAAACCCATCCCCCCGCGCCCCATCTAAGCACCATAGTCATTTACGCAGGTGCCCCATGAGCGACCAGCAGGATTTCCCGGAACATCCCGACGAACACAGCGAAGTCGAGCACACCCCCCACCAGGCCGAACCCGGCCACGCCCTCGCCCTGCCCGGACAGCAGTTGCCGGACAAGGTCTATGTGATCCCGATCCACAACCGCCCGTTCTTCCCGGCCCAGGTACTGCCGGTCATCGTCAACGAAGAACCTTGGGCCGAAACCCTCGACCTGGTGGCCAAGTCGCCAGACCACTGCCTGGCCCTGTTCTTCATGGACACCCCACCAGAAGACCACCGCCACTTCGACACCTCGGCGCTGCCGCAGTACGGCACGTTGGTGAAGGTGCACCACGCCAGCCGCGAAAACGGCAAGCTGCAGTTCGTCGCCCAGGGCCTGACCCGGGTACGCATCCGCACCTGGCTCAAGCACCACCGCCCGCCCTACCTGGTCGAGGTCGAATACCCGCGTCAGCCCGCCGAGCCGACCGACGAGGTCAAGGCCTATGGCATGGCGCTGATCAATGCGATCAAGGAGTTGCTGCCGCTCAACCCGCTGTACAGCGAAGAGCTGAAGAACTACCTCAACCGCTTCAGTCCCAACGACCCGTCACCGCTCACCGACTTCGCCGCCGCCCTCACCTCGGCCACCGGCAGCCAGTTGCAGGAAGTGCTCGACTGCGTGCCCATGCTCAAGCGCATGGAAAAGGTCCTGCCGATGTTGCGCAAAGAGGTGGAGGTCGCACGCCTGCAGAACGAGATCTCGGCCGAGGTCAACCGGCAGATCGGTGAGCACCAGCGCGAGTTCTTCCTCAAGGAACAGCTCAAGGTCATCCAGCAAGAGCTGGGCCTGACCAAGGACGACCGCAGTGCCGACCTCGAGCAGTTCGAGCAGCGCCTCGAAGGCAAGACCCTGCCGGACCAGGCGCGCAAGCGCATCGATGAAGAGATGGGCAAACTGGCCATCCTCGAAACCGGCTCGCCCGAGTACGCCGTCACCCGCAACTACCTGGACTGGGCCACCGCCCTGCCCTGGGGCGTGTACGGCAAGGACAAGCTCGACCTCAAGCATGCGCGCAAAGTCCTCGATCAGCACCATGCTGGCCTCGACGACATCAAGGAACGCATTCTCGAATTCCTCGCCGTGGGCGCCTGGAAAGGCGAAATCAGCGGCTCGATCGTGCTGCTGGTGGGCCCGCCCGGGGTAGGCAAGACCAGCATCGGCAAGTCCATCGCCGAATCGCTCGGCCGGCCGTTCTACCGCTTCAGCGTCGGCGGCATGCGTGACGAAGCCGAAATCAAGGGCCACCGCCGCACCTACATCGGCGCCCAGCCCGGCAAGCTGGTGCAGGCCCTGAAGGACGTCGAAGTGATGAACCCGGTGATCATGCTCGACGAGATCGACAAGATGGGCCAGAGCTACCAGGGCGACCCGGCTTCAGCGCTGCTGGAAACCCTCGACCCGGAGCAGAACGTCGACTTCCTCGATCACTACCTCGACCTGCGCCTGGACCTGTCCAAGGTGTTGTTCGTGTGCACCGCCAACACCCTGGACTCGATCCCCGGGCCATTGCTCGACCGCATGGAAGTGATCCGCCTGTCCGGCTATATCACCGAAGAGAAGCTGGCCATCGCCAAGCGCCACCTGTGGCCCAAGCAGCTGGAAAAGGCCGGCGTGGCCAAGACCAGCCTCGGCATCAGCGACAGCGCCCTGCGCACGGTGATCGAAGGCTATGCCCGCGAAGCCGGGGTACGCCAGCTGGAGAAGCAACTGGGCAAGCTGGTGCGCAAGGCCGTGGTCAAGCTGCTGGAAACCCCCGATGCCAAGCTGAAGATCGGCACCAGGGACCTGGAAGCCGCGCTCGGCATGCCGGTGTTCCGCAGCGAGCAGGTACTGGCCGGCAAAGGCGTGATCACCGGCCTGGCCTGGACCAGCATGGGTGGCGCCACGCTGCCGATCGAGGCGACCCGCATCCACACCCTCAACCGCGGCTTCAAGCTGACCGGCAAGCTGGGTGAAGTGATGAAGGAGTCGGCCGAGATCGCCTACAGCTATGTCAGCTCCAACCTCAGGCAATTTGGCGGTGACCCGGGCTTCTTCAACGAAGCCTTCATCCACCTGCATGTCCCTGAAGGCGCCACGCCCAAGGACGGCCCGAGTGCCGGCATCACCATGGCCAGCGCCCTGCTGTCACTGGCCCGCGACCAGGCACCGAAAAAAGGCGTGGCCATGACCGGCGAGCTGACCCTCACTGGCCAGGTGCTGCCGATTGGCGGTGTACGCGAAAAAGTGATTGCGGCGCGGCGGCAGAAGATCTTCGAACTGATCCTGCCGGAACCTAACCGTGGCGACTTCGAAGAGCTGCCGGACTACCTGCGTGAAGGGCTGACCGTGCATTTCGCCAAGCGCTTTGCCGATGTGGCCAAAGTACTGTTCTGACCTGTGCCGCCCCCTTCGCGGGCTTGCCCGCGAAGAGGCCGGCACAAACAACACAAATCTCCACGATCATCGGTTATCCTCAGGCCATCGCCAGCCTACGGAGCCAACATGACCGTCCCTCGTCTGCTCGTTCCCCTGAGCTTCGCCCTGCTATCTGCCTGCGCCCAGACCCCCGCGCGGCCCATCGCACTGGACGCCGAAAGCGAATGCCCGACGCGCCTGCAGGTTGGCCAGGCGCTAACCCTGACATTGCCCAGCAACCCGTCCACCGGCTACCGCTGGCGCGTCGAAAACCCCGCCGCGAACGTGCTGCAAAGCCTGGGCCCGGAGGTGTACAGTGCCCCCGAAGAAGAAGACGTGGTCGGCAGCGCCGGTGTATCCACCTGGCGCTACCAGGCCAACAGCGTCGGCACATCCCAGTTGGTGCTGGTTTACCAACAACCCTGGGCTAAAGATGTCGCCCCGGTGCAGACCTTCGAATGCAAGGTTATCGTCCGCTGAGGGCAATCAGCTGCGGTCATACGCCATCTGAACCACCTTCAGGTATTCGCAGAGCCCTTGCAGTGCAGCCGCAGCATCCGACAAAGCCATCGTCGGCCCGAGCGTTGCAGCTTGAGCCTGCCACTGCAGCTCCAACTTGCGAAGCTCGTGCAGCCACTCATTCTTGAGTGGCTCGACGCCGGCCAACGCCTTGACCGCATCGCGCTCATCCTGGGTGTTGTTCAAGGCTTGCTGAACATGCCGCTGGTCACTCAGCGCCCCCTCGATCCGTGCATCAAGCCTGCTGCGGGCGTTGCTCAGGTCACTGAATGTCTTGACCCCTTCCAGCACATCGGCATGCTTGCGCAGCTTTTGCGTTGCAGCCTTGAGCACACTCGAATCAATTTTCGGATCCGTGATCAAGCCCACGATCTGCTCGATGTCCTCATCATTCGGTATCAGGCCCTTCAAGGCACTGGCAACAGAAGGCTTTTCCAGCACCTCGATAGCCGCGATGATGTCTGACTGCTGTTGCCGCAAGCGGGCCAAGCGCTCTTCGAACACCAAGGCTTGTTGCCTGTGCATTTCGACCCGGTTTTCCAGCTCCGGTAGTGCGTCAAGCAAGGCGGCCAACGGGAAGAGCTCCAAACGCTGGTTTTGCCTGGCCAGTAGCGAGTGATGCTGGCTCAGACGGCTCAGAACAGTGGCAAGCCGGTAATGGCTATCGGCGCCAGCCTGGCTCGGAACAAAATTCCGATCCTCCAGCAACACGATTGCACCGATGAGGCTTTCCTTGAAAGAACGCTCGACGGCCAGCAACAGTGTACGTAACTCTCCCAGTTGCTCACGCACCCGCGGGAGCGCCTTCATCCCCCATGTTTCTTCAAGGTTGAATATTTGATCTTGTAGTTCCTGCATTCGTACAAAGTCGGGCACAGCGGCTTTGATATTTACCACATCCATGTCAGGCATCCTCATACTCTTCAACAAGTTCATCAAACAATTCAGATAGCGTATGGCAGATACTGCCTATTCTGCCCCACGGCCTGATGACTTCCGAAAAATCATGGACGAACGCCTCCAACTGGCTTATATCTTTCAGCTCTTTTGCTTCGTTAACCGAATTATTGGCATACGAGGCCAGGAACAACCAGACGTCGGCCAGGCGCCGGGTAGCCGATGACAGGTCCTTGCACCTGAACTGCAAGTCTCTGACCAATGTCGAGACCCGCTCGAAGTCCTTGAGGGCTGGCATGACCTTGGCCATCGCTTGCGCCAACTCCTCACGCTTCTCGATCAGCGCATTCTTTTCTGCACGAATGCTTTCAGCCCTGGAGCCGAACACACCGCCGGTCACGGCTACCCCGATCGGCCCGAACCAAAGACCAGTAAACGCATAGCCGACATTGGCAGAGTAATCAGACTCCAGTTGATCGATCTTTTCATCCCATGCATCGAGTTGCTGACGCTTCTCCCGGATCACTTCACCGGAAACCTTTTCGTCGAAATGCGTGATCAGACGCCCTAGGCGCGGCTTGATCTCACGCTTGATTTCACTATTGAACCAATTGGCCCGAGCGTCGACGTCGTCGATACGGCGCCGCGTGCCTTCGATTTCCCTGACCAGTTCGGTAATACCAGGCGTCAGCACATTCTTCAGCTGTGCCTGCTCGTCTTCACTCAACTCCACGACGTAAACGTCGTCGCCCTGTTCGGCCTTGCACTTTTTGATCGCCAGGAACACATCGCTGCTTTCCAGATTGTTCAACAGGGCGCCGCCACGTTGCACCAGGCTCTCGGCGAACAGCTCAATTTCCGGGCCCAACTGCTTGACGCTACGCTCCAGCTTGTCCCATTCATCGACATGCCTGTGTAGCGCATGATAAAGGTCGTACACAAGCGAAGCGTCCAGGTTCAACGCAACATAATCAACTTCCCTCTCGACCTGTGCCAACGTACGCGGCAACTGACTCACCACATTGGCATACTTCTTTATCACTTTAAGATTCTCCGCAGTCAACAAGCTGCCAGCTTGCTGACCACTGCTGAGTCGGCTTTCCAGGAACTCGAAATAACGCTCCGGTAGCATCTTCACTTTGCTCACCGGGTCCAATTGGTCTACGGTATATTTTTCCGCATCAGTCGCGACAACCATCACTCACCTCAAGAGATTGACCACAGCATGCACAGTCATGCACTTGAAGTTTCGTTATTCGCCGAGTTCGAGACTGTCGCTTTGATAATTTAACGCTGTGGGAAAGTTCACTTCAATCAGCGGGCAACCGTCCAGCCCCGTTGAAGCATTGCCATGGCAAGATGCGTGGCCTTTGGCTAAAATGCGCCTCCGTTTCACCCTGCATCGAGCCCGCCGTGAGCAAACAACCCGACCGCCTTTTCGCCCAGCCCCTGGAGCAAGTGCCCGACTTCGTCTTCAACGAGGATGTGGTGCGTGTGTTCCCGGACATGATCAAGCGCTCGGTGCCGGGCTACCCGACCATCGTCGAGAACCTCGGCGTGCTGGCCGCACGCTTTGCCCAGCCGCACACCGCGCTGTACGACCTGGGCGCGTCACTGGGTGCCGTTACCCAGTCGCTGCGCCGCCATGTGCGCAGTGACGGCTGCCGGGTGATCGCCGTGGACAACTCCGCGGCCATGGTCGAACGTTGTCGCCAGTACCTCACCGCCCAGGACTCGATGTTCCAGGAACTGCTGCCGGTGCAGGTGCTGGAAGCCGACATCCTGGCCCTGCCCTTCGAGCCGGCCTCGGTGGTAGCGATGAATTTCACCCTGCAGTTCATCGCCCCCGACCAGCGCCTGGAACTGCTCGGCCGCATCCGCCAGGCGCTGTTGCCCGGTGGCGCGCTGATCCTCTCGGAAAAACTGCGCTTCGCCGATGCTGAACAGCAGGACCTGCTCAATGAACTGCACCTGGACTTCAAACGTGCCAATGGCTACAGCGAACTGGAAATTGCCCAGAAGCGCAGCGCCATCGAGAACGTGATGCGGCCTGACACCCTCGAGGCCCATCAGGCGCGCCTGCGCGCAGCCGGTTTCTCGAAGGTGGTGCCTTGGTTCCAATGCCTTAACTTCGCCTCTTTGATAGCCCTGCCATGATTGATCTGTCCCCCCTCGTCCGCCGCCTGGCGGGCACGCCCCTGGCTTCCTGGTCACAAGGCCTGCAAGCGCAACTGGAAGCCAAGCTGGAGAAGGGCCACGGTGACCTCGACCGCTGGCGTGGTGCGCTGGAGGCGCTGCCCGCCCTGCAGCCAAGCGAAATCGACCTGGTCAACGGGCTGCGCCTGGATTGCGATTGCGACGACGCGACCCGCGCGCAGATGCGCCAGGCACTGATGGGCCTGTCGCCCTGGCGCAAAGGGCCGTTCGACCTGTTCGGTGTGCATGTGGACACCGAATGGCGTTCGGACTGGAAATGGTCCCGGGTTGGCCCGCACCTGGACCTCAAGGGCAAGCGCGTGCTCGACGTGGGCTGCGGCAACGGCTACTACCAGTGGCGCATGCTCGGGGCCGGCGCCGACATGGTAATTGGCGTCGACCCCAACTGGCTGTTCTTCTGCCAGTTCCAGGCCGTACAGCAATACCTGCCCGAGCTGCCGGCCTGGCACCTGCCGTTCGCCCTGGAAGACCTGCCGGCCAACCTCGAAGGATTCGACACGGTATTTTCCATGGGTGTGTTCTACCACCGCCGCTCGCCCATCGAGCACCTGCTGACGCTCAAGGACTGCCTGGTCAAAGGCGGTGAACTGGTGCTGGAAACCCTGGTGATCGAGGGTGACGAAAACCAGGTGCTGGTACCTGAGGACCGCTATGCACAGATGCGCAACGTCTGGTACCTACCGTCGGTACCGGCCCTGGCGCGCTGGTTGCGCCGTGCCGGTTTCAGCGATGTGCGTTGCGTCGATGTCAGCGTGACCAGCGTCGAGGAACAGCGCAGCACCGAGTGGATGCGCTACCAGTCACTGGGCGACTTCCTTGACCCGAACGACCACAGCAAAACCATCGAAGGCCTGCCGGCCCCACGCCGCGCCACCCTGCTGGCGCGCAAATAAAAAAGGCGCCCGGACGGGCGCCTGAATACACCTGCACCAAGGAGCTTTCGCGGCGCAGGTGCTGTTACCTCAGTCCTTGGCCAACTCGCGGGCCTTCTCGCGGGCTTTGCGCTCGCGCTCGGCAACGGCCTGTTGCTTGTCGCCGTGCAGGCGCTGCTGGTCTTCGCGGAACGCTTGCCAGTATTGTTGCGAACGTTCCGCACCGCCCTCGGCATAAACACTGGCGCTGCCCAGGGCAAGGGTGGCCAACAGCAGGTATTGGGTCAGGTTCATCGTGGTTGCCTCGTGATAACCGATCAGACAGGGCCATCCTAGCGAGGGTTAGCTAACGGCAAGGTGAGGCGGGGATTACAGTCTTGCAATGTGGCCCTGTGTTGTCTGTGCTGGCCTCTTCGCGGGTAAACCCGCCCCCACAGGAACTGCACAGATTTCAGTGTCTGTGAGGATCCTGTGGGAGCGGGTTTACCCGCGAAAGGGCCGGAACAGACAGCCAGATAACAGCAGCATTACAAATCCGTTATCTGCGCCGCGCGTCCTTACTCATGCCGTAACATCCTGCCCCTTGACCCTGATGTCACTACAGGGTCGAGAATCGCCCCCCCGTCATCACACCGAGCCCCCCCATGCGCCTACTGATCATCGAGGACGAGCTGCGTACCGCCGACTACCTGCAACAGGGCCTGCGCGAGAACGGCTACGTGGTCGACTGCGCCCATACCGGCACCGACGGCCTGCACCTGGCCCGCCAGCAGCCCTACGACCTGGTCATCCTCGACGTCAACCTGCCCGAACTCGATGGCTGGACCGTGCTGCAGCGGCTACGCGCCGAATCGGCCACGCGCATCATGATGCTCACCGCCCACGGCCGCCTGGCCGACCGGGTCAAGGGCCTGGACCTAGGTGCCGACGATTACCTGCTCAAACCCTTCGAGTTCCCGGAACTGCTGGCGCGCATCCGCAGCCTGCTGCGCCGCAACGACCAGCAATTGCAGCCCAGCACCTTGCGCGTCGCCGATCTGGAGCTGGACCCCGGCCGCCACCGCGCCTACCGCGCCGGGCAACGCATCGACCTGACCGCCAAGGAATTCGCTCTGCTGCACCTGCTGATGCGCCAGACCGGCGAAGTGCTTTCACGCACCCAGATCATCTCGCTGGTGTGGGACATGAACTTCGACTGCGACACCAATGTGGTCGAGGTTTCGATCCGGCGCCTGCGGGCAAAGATCGACGACCCGTTCGACAACAAGCTGATCCATACCCTGCGTGGCGTCGGCTACGTGCTCGAGGCACGCTTTTGAAAAACGCCAGCCTGTCACTGCGCCTGGGCCTGAGCGTGACGCTGATGGGCGCCGCACTGGTGCTGCTGTTGGCCTGCCTGGCCGTGTTCGCCCTCGATCACGAACTGGACAGTCGCGCGCGCAAGGACCTGGCGCGCAAGATGCTGCAGGTCGAGCACAACCTGCGTGTCGACCTGCGCAACGAAGACCTGGGCAGCCGCGCTCATCCCTTGCTCGACCTGGTGATGGGGCACGACAACCTCAGCCTCAGCGTGCTGGCCCTCGAAGGCCGCCACCCGCACCTGCTCAGCCTCGGGCCAGCGCTGGAATCGCAGGTCGGCGAGCTGCGCACCGATGCCCGCCTGGCCTTTTATGCGTGGCGCGACAGCAATGGCAACCAGATACTCACCGTGACCCGGCTTATGCGCCTGCGCGACGACACCCCGGTCAAGGTGATGATGTCGCTCAACCGCGCCGACGACAACGCTCTGTTGCAGGCCTACCTGCACTCCACCTTGCTCGCGCTGCCGCTGCTGGTACTGCTGATCGGCGCTGGCGCCTGGTGGCTGATGCAGCGCGGCCTGAAGCCACTGCGGCACTTCCGGCGCATTGCCGGGCAGGTGTCGGCCCAGGACCTGCAACATCGCCTGCCCGCTAGCGGCCTGCCGCTGGAACTGGCAGAGCTGGCCAGCAGCATCAACGTGATGCTCGATCGCCTCGACCAGGGTGTCAGCCAGCTGTCGCAGTTCTCTGACGACCTGGCCCATGAACTGCGTACCCCGTTGAGCAACCTGATGGGCAAGGCGCAGGTGACACTGGCCCGTGAGCGGGACAACGCGAACTACCGGGAAGTGCTGGAAGACAGCATCGAAGAGCTGACCCGGCTGAACCGAATCATCAACGACATGCTGTTTCTCGCCCAGGTCAGCCAACCCCAGGCCCAGGTCGCGCTCAAGCCCATGGCATTGGCCGACGAAACGGCGCGTGTTGTCGAGCTGTTTGCCTTCAGTGCCGAGCTGAAAGCGGTTGAGTTGCGTGTTCAGGGCTGGGGGACGGCGCAGGGTGATCGGCTGATGTTTCAGCGGGCATTGTCGAACCTGTTGAGCAATGCCATTCGGCACTGTCCCGATGGCAAGCCTGTGGAGCTGCGCATAGAACGCCTGGACAGCGAAGTTCGGCTTTCGGTGGAAAACCAGGGGCCTGGCATTGCTGAAGAGCACCAGTCGCGCCTGTTCGAGCGGTTTTACCGGGTGGGCTCGGGGCGCTCGCGGCTGGAGGGTGGGACCGGATTGGGGCTGGCGATCGTGAAATCGATCATGCAGCTGCATTGCGGGCGGGTCGAGGTCAGCAGCAATCCCTTGGGGCCGACCCGGTTTACCCTGGTGTTTCCTGGCGAGTGATCCATCGCCTGTGCCGGCCTCTTCGCGGGTAAACCCGCTCCCACAGGGATCGCACAAGCCTCAGGCCTGTAGGGTACCTGTGGGAGCGGGTTTACCCGCGAAGAGGCCGCTACAGGCGACAGACAATCAGCGCGAAGCCGCCACGATCAGCGCCTTCATCTCGGCCACGGCAGCCTTGAAGCCGACGAACAGGGCATGCGCCACCAGCGCATGGCCGATGTTCAGCTCATTGATGCCCTTGATCGCCGCCACCGCCTCGACGTTGTGGTAATGCAACCCGTGGCCGGCATTGACGATCAGCCCCTGCCCCACGCCAAACGCCACACCATCGACGATACGCTTGAGTTCCTCGGCCACTTCGGTCGGGGTTTCAGCATCGGCGTAACGCCCGGTGTGCAGCTCGATGGCTGGCGCGCCAACCCGGCGCGATGCCTCGATCTGCCGTTCATCGGCATCGATGAATAGCGACACTTCGGCACCGGTACGCGACAGGCGCTCAACCGCCGCCTTGATCCGTGCCTCCTGGCCGGCCACGTCCAGGCCGCCTTCGGTGGTCAGTTCCTGACGGGTTTCCGGTACCAGGCAAATGTGCGCCGGGCGAATCCTCTCGGCAAAGGCCATCATCTCTTCGGTGACCCCCATCTCGAAGTTCATGCGGGTCTGCAGCACATCCTTGAGCAGCACCACGTCACGCTCCTGGATGTGCCGGCGGTCTTCACGCAGGTGCACGGTGATGCCATCGGCGCCTGCTTCCTCGGCATCCAGGGCAGCCTTGACCGGATCAGGGTAACGCGTGCCCCGGGCCTGGCGCAGGGTCGCCACGTGGTCGATGTTTACGCCAAGAAGCATGCGGTTGCTGTGAGTCACGAAAGGCTCTCCTGAAGATTGAGCCCCACAGCATACGTCGTGATCAGCGCTTGCGAAACAGTTCCCGGCTGACCAGCGGTTTTGCCCCCAGGTGAACCGCCAGCGCCTGGCGCATCAGGCGCTTGGCGGCGAGCAAGGCACCAGGGGCATCCCAGTCGGCTTCGGCCAGGGCCAGCAGCTCGGTACCGCGGAACAGCCCGGGTTGCGCCAGCTCGATCCGCTCCAGGCCGGCATCCACACGCAAGCGGTACAGGCCGTCGGCTGCGATCGGCTGGTCATTGACGTCGTGGTGCAACGAAAACGCGTAACCGAGTTCGTCCAGCAGCCGCCATTCGAAGGAGCGCAGCAGCGGCTCCAGCGGACGACCGGCAGCCAGGGCCTGCAAGGTCAGGGTGTAGTGCTCGAACAGCACTGGAAAAGGCGCTTCGGCGGGCAGCAGGCGCATGAGCAGTTCGTTGAGGTACAACCCGCTGAACAGGGCATCACCATGCAGCCAGGCGGCGATGCCGGCGCTGTCCATCCGCCCGACATTCTTCAACTCGCCACGCCCGCGCAGCTCCAGCTCCAACGGCACGAACGGCCGCACCAGGCTGCCGCCCTTGCCACGCGCACGGCGCAGCACGGCGCGCATGCGGCCCTGCGGGGTAAAGAAGTCCACCAGCGCACTGGTTTCCTTGTAGGCACGGCTGTGCAGCACGTAGGCTGGCTGGCCGACGGGGTGTTCCATAAACGATCTCTAAAAGCCCCAAACAACTGTGGGAGCAGGTTTACCCGCGAATGCGATGGTGGACCCACTGACGCATTCGCGGGTAAACCCGCTCCCACAGAGTAACCTGAGCCGTCCGGCAAATTTACAGGTCGCCGTAACCCAGCGAACGCAGGGCGCGCTCGTCGTCGGACCAGCCGCCTTTTACCTTGACCCACAGGTTGAGCATGACCTTGGAGTCGAACAGCACTTCCATGTCCTTGCGCGCCTCGGAGCCGATGCGCTTGATGCGTTCGCCCTTGTCGCCAATGATGATCTTTTTCTGGCCGTCGCGCTCGACCAGGATCAGCGCGTGAATGTGCAGCACGTGGCCCTGCTGCTTGAATTCTTCAATTTCCACGGTGATCTGGTACGGCAATTCCGCACCCAGCTGACGCATGATCTTCTCGCGCACCAGTTCGGCGGCCAGGAAGCGGCTGCTGCGGTCGGTGATCTGGTCTTCCGGGAAAAAGTGATCGTTCTCGGGCAGGTGCTTGGCGATCTGTGCTTCCAGCGCTTCGAGGTTGTGCCCCTGCTGTGCGGAAATCGGCATCACTTCGGCGTTTGGCAACTGCTCCTGCAGCCATTGCAAGTGCGGGATCAGCTCGGCCTTCTCTTCCATGCGATCGGTCTTGTTGACCGCGATGATCAGTGGGCCAGTTACGTACTGCACGCGCTCCAGCACCAGTTGGTCCTCGTCGGTCCACTTGGTGCGGTCGACCACGAAGATCACCACGTCGACGTCCTTCAGGGCCGCCGAGGCGTTGCGGTTCATGTAGCGGTTCAGGGCCTTGTCGTTGGCCTTGTGCATACCGGGGGTATCGACGTAGATCGCCTGCACGTCACCCTCGGTCTTGATGCCGAGCATGTTGTGGCGGGTGGTCTGCGGCTTGCGCGAGGTGATCGCCAGCTTCTGGCCGAGGATGTGGTTGAGCAGGGTCGACTTGCCCACGTTCGGGCGGCCGACAATGGCCACGTAGCCGCAGCGGGTCGGGTTGCTATCAGTCATTGCCATTCTCCACGCCCAGGGCGATCAGTGCAGACGCGGCGGCGACTTGCTCGGCGATACGCCGGCTAACGCCCTGGCCACGGCTCTTGTTGTTCAGCAGCACCACTTCGCATTCGACGAAGAAGGTCCGGCAGTGCGGTTCACCCTGGATATCCACCACTTCGTAACGCGGCAGCTCACAGCTGCGCGACTGCAGAAACTCCTGCAGGCGGGTCTTCGGGTCCTTGTTGGTATCGACCAGGGTCAGGCCTTCGAACTCATCGGCCAGCCAGGCCAGCACGCGCTCCCGGGCCGTGTCCATGTCAGCGTCCAGGTAGATGGCGCCAATCAGCGCCTCCAGGGCGTCGGCCAGGATCGACTCACGACGGAAGCCACCGCTCTTGAGCTCACCCGAACCCAGGCGCAGGTGATCGCCCAGGTCGAAACCACGGGCCAGGCGGGCCAGGGTCTCCCCCTTGACCAGGCGCGCGCGCAGGCGCGACAACTGGCCTTCGCGGGCCTGCGGGAAGCGCTCGAACAGCGCTTCGCCGGCGACGAAGTTGAGAATGGCGTCACCGAGAAACTCCAGGCGCTCGTTGTTGCGCCCGGCGTAGCTGCGATGGGTCAGTGCCAGGAGCATCTGGTCCTGGTTCTTGAAGGTATAACCGAGCTTTCGCTCCAGACGGGCAAGGGGAGCACTCATGCAGCCACCCGTTCGTTGTTCAACGCGTTGTTCAAATCAACATCCTGAAAGACTGTTTGGCTGTGGCCCGCCGCGGCGTGCGACGAATCTCCCGATCCCTGAGAACACAGCCTATGTCAGAAATGCATTCGGCGCTGCCTGCTGGCCAGCGCCGATGGGTATCAATGGATCAGACCAACCCGCGACAGGTTGGGCAGGTGGCTGAGCTTGGGTTCTGGCCAGCTCATCCACACCGCGAAGGCTTTGCCGACGATGTTCCGGTCCGGAACCATGCCGTGCAGTTCCTTCGGGATGTTCGGGTCATCCCAGTAACGGCTGTCGTTGGAGTTGTCGCGGTTGTCGCCCATCATGAAGTAATGGCCTGCCGGCACGGTCCATTGCTGGTCCGGCGGCATGCGGTAACGGCTCATTTCCTTGCGGATCAGGTGTTCGGCCTCGCCGAGCTTTTCCTTGTACAGCTCGGCGCTGCCCAGGGTGCCCGGCTCGGTGCCCACCAGTTGTTCGGCAATCGGCTGGCCGTTGACGAACAACCGCTTGTCGTTGGTGTAGCGGACCACGTCGCCTGGCAGGCCAACCACACGCTTGATGTAGTTGACGTTCGGGTCGCTCGGGTAACGGAAAACCATCACATCACCGCGTTGCGGGTCACCCACCTCGATGACCTTCTTGTCGATCACCGGCAGGCGAATGCCGTACGAGAACTTGTTCACCAGGATGAAGTCGCCCACTTCCAGGGTCGGTTTCATCGACCCCGAAGGGATCTGGAACGGTTCGACCAGGAACGAACGCAGCACCAGCACGATGAACAGCACCGGGAAGAACGACTTGCCGTACTCGACCAGCAACGGCTCCTTGCCCAGGCGCTCGACCACCGCCATCTCGGGCTGGCTGACGCTGCCCTGGTAGTTGGCGATTGCCGCACGCCGGCGCGGGGCCAGGAACAGCAGGTCGATCAAGCCCAGCAGACCGCAGACGAAGACGGCGATGACTAGCAACAGCGGGAAATTTAGCGACATAGGACCTAGCTATCCAACCTGAGCACGGCGAGGAAGGCTTCCTGTGGAATCTCCACGTTGCCCACCTGTTTCATGCGTTTCTTACCGGCCTTCTGCTTCTCCAGCAGTTTCTTCTTACGGCTGACGTCACCACCGTAGCACTTGGCCAGTACGTTCTTTCTGAGCGCCTTGACGGTTGTCCGCGCAATGATCTGGCCGCCGATAGCTGCCTGGATCGCCACGTCGAACATCTGCCGAGGGATCAGTTCCTTCATCTTCTCGGTCAACGCACGGCCTTTGTAGGCCGCGTTGTCGCGGTGCACGATCAATGCCAGGGCATCGACCTTGTCGCCGTTGATCAGTACGTCCAGCTTGACCAGGTTGGCCGACTGGTAGCGATCGAAATGATAGTCCAGCGAAGCATAGCCGCGGCTGGTGGACTTGAGGCGGTCGAAGAAGTCCAGCACCACTTCGTTCATCGGCAGGTCGTAGCGCACCTGCACCTGGCTGCCGAGGAACTGCATGTCGCGCTGCACGCCACGCTTCTCGATGCACAGGGTGATGACGTTGCCCAGGTGCTCCTGCGGCACCAGGATGGTGGCGGTGACGATCGGTTCGCGGAAGTCGGCGACCGCCGAGACGTCAGGCAGCTTCGACGGGTTGTCGACGGTGATGGTCTCGCCGGTTTTCAGCTCCAGCTCGTAGATCACGCTTGGCGCAGTGGTGATCAGGTCCAGGTCGTATTCGCGCTCCAGGCGCTCCTGGATGATCTCCATGTGCAGCATGCCGAGGAAGCCGCAACGGAAGCCGAAGCCCAGGGCGTCGGAGCTTTCCGGCATGTATTGCAGCGACGAGTCGTTCAGGGTCAGCTTCTGCAGCGCATCGCGGAAGTCCTCGAAGTCGTCGGAGCTGACCGGGAACAGGCCGGCGTAAACCTGCGGCTGGATCCTCTTGAAACCTGGCAGCACTTCGACCTCAGGGGTCGAGGACAGGGTCAGGGTGTCACCGACCGGGGCACCATGGATGTCCTTGATGCTGGCGATGATGAAGCCTACTTCGCCGGCTTTCAGGTCAGCGGTCTGGGTGTGTTTCGGAGTGAACACGCCCACGCTGTCGACCAGGTGCACCTTGCCGGTGGACTTGACCAGGATCTTGTCGCCTTTCCTGACGCGGCCATGGCGCACGCGCACCAGCGAGACCACGCCCAGGTAGTTGTCGAACCAGGAGTCGATGATCAGCGCCTGCAGCGGCGCCTCGATATCGCCTTCCGGCGCGGGGATGGTCTGCACCAGGCGCTCGAGTACCTCGTCCACGCCCATGCCGCTCTTGGCACTGCAGGCCACGGCGTCGGTGGCGTCGATGCCGATGATCTTCTCGATCTCGTCCTTGACGCGATCCGGGTCGGCCTGGGGCAGGTCCATCTTGTTCAGTACCGGCATGACCTCCAGGCCCTGCTCGATGGCGGTGTAGCAGTTGGCCACGGACTGGGCCTCGACGCCCTGGCCGGCGTCCACCACCAGCAGCGCACCTTCACAAGCCGCCAGCGAGCGCGAGACTTCGTAGGTGAAGTCGACGTGGCCGGGGGTATCGATGAAGTTCAGCTGGTAGACCTGGCCGTCCTGCGCCTTGTAGTTGAGCGTGACGCTGTGGGCCTTGATGGTGATACCGCGCTCACGCTCCAGGTCCATGGAATCGAGCACCTGGGCTTCCATCTCGCGTGCCGACAGGCCACCGCACATCTGGATGAAACGGTCGGCCAGCGTCGACTTGCCATGGTCGATGTGGGCGATGATGGAGAAATTGCGGATATGACTCAAATCACTCACGGGTCAACACTCGAAAAGGCTGCGAGCCGGACGCCCGCCGAAAAATAGCCGGGAATTGTACCTTAAGCTGCCGGGATATGGGAGATTCCTCTATCGGGCTGTACACGGCATTGGCCCCTGTAATTGTGAATTTTCATGAAAAAGGGCAGCCGAAGCTGCCCTTTCGCCTTACAAAGCCGCTTATTCAGCGAGCTTGAAGGTAATGAAGCTGGCACGGCCCTGACGCAGCACGCGCATCGATACCGAACGGTTCTTCGGCAGTTCCTTGGCGATTTCGGTGAATTCCTTGGCCGAACCGATGGCCTGGTTGTTCAGGTGGCTGATGACATCACCCGGGCGCAGGCCGATCATCGCGGCCGGGCCATCCTGGACTTCCTTGATGAGCACCCCCCCCTTGAGTTCCAGGGCTTTCTTCTGCTCGGCGGTCAGATCGGCCACCGAGACACCCAGGCGGTTGCTGCTGCGCTCGGCGCTGCCTTCGGCACCGGTACCGATGTCAGCATCGTCGTCCGGCAGTGCGCCGACGCTGATGTCGAGGTTCTGGCGCTTGCCATTGCGAATGATTTCCAGCTTGGCCTTTTCGCCATCCTTGAGGCTGCCGACCAGGTGCGGCAAGTCGGCCGACATGATGATCGGCTGGCCGTTCATGCTCAGGATCACGTCACCTACCTGCAGGCCGCCCTTGGCTGCCGGGCCGTTTTCCAGCACCTGGGCCACCAGGGCGCCAGCCGGTTTGTCCAGGCCGAACGATTCAGCCAGGTCCTTGTTGACCTCCTGGATCACCACGCCCAGCCAGCCGCGGCTGACCTTGCCGTCTTTCTTCAGCTGGTTGGAGACGTCGATCGCCACATCGATCGGGATGGCGAACGACA
Organism: Pseudomonas persica; assembly: GCF_900291015.1. GTDB lineage: Bacteria > Pseudomonadota > Gammaproteobacteria > Pseudomonadales > Pseudomonadaceae > Aquipseudomonas. The sequence continues at coordinate 55,053 of NZ_OLKL01000011.1, read as the reverse complement.
GGCCCATGAAACCGCCGGAACGGGTGAATATCTGCGAGTTGATACCCACCACTTCGCCGTTCATGTTGAACAGCGGGCCGCCGGAGTTGCCCGGGTTGATGGCGACGTCGGTCTGGATGAACGGTACGTAGGTGTCGTTGGGCAGGGTACGGCCCTTGGCGCTGACGATACCTTTGGTCACCGAATGGTCGAAGCCGAACGGCGAACCGATGGCCAGCACCCACTCGCCCACCTTGAGTTTCTCGGAATCACCCAGCTTGACGGTCGGCAGGTTCTTGCCCTCGACCTTGAGCAGCGCCACGTCAGTGCGCGGGTCGGTGCCGACCAGCTTGGCCTGCAACTCGCTGCGGTCCGACAGGCGGACGATGATCTCGTCGGCATCGGCTACCACGTGGTTGTTGGTCAGCACGTAGCCATCGCTGGAAATGATGAAGCCCGACCCCAACGACTGGGCCTCGCGCTGGCGGTCGCCACGCGGCGAGCGCGGCTGCTGCGGCATGTTGCGCTCGAAGAACTCGCGGAACATCGGCGGCAGGCCTTCCAGGTCGGGCATCTGCCCGGCGGCCATGCGGCGGTCCGGCAGCTTCTGCTTGGTACTGATGTTGACCACGGCTGGCGAGGCCTGCTCGACCAGGGTAGTGAAGTCCGGCAGGGCTTCCTCGGCCTGGGCGCTGAGCACCTGGCCGAGCATCAGCACGGCGGCGAACATCGATAGGTAGGATTTCAAGCGTGGTATTGACATACGGCTCCCGTCACAACGAGCGGTAGTTTAGAAAAGCCCCTGCACAAAGCAGGAAAGGCCAGGCTCCAAGAAGCCTGACCTATAGAAAATTTGTCGATGGATTGCAAATGACAATGCTTTAATTTCATTTCAGCGGCATGTCCACGCGCCTTGCCGTGGCCCGCACGCCTGGCCCGCAAAAGCGCGCCATCACTGGTGCGCCTGGCCATCCTGAGGGCGCATCGACAGCGCCACGCGCTCTGCGGTACCCAGCGGAATTTCGCCAACCACAGTGACCATCACCTTGCCCTTGGGCGTGTTCAGCCGACGCGAAACCGCCGACGTCGGGCCAAGCTGGGTGCGCATGTCGGTCCCGCCCTCATCCTTCACCGGCTCGAGAAATACCGAGAAGCGCGCCAGGCCATCGTCGTACATCAGGCTGCTGACAGTGCTGTCATGCTTCGGATCGTGGCGTACCGAGCTGTTGACCAGTTCGAACCCGGGCGGCAGCCAGTCCGAACGCCAGCCGGCGACCGTGCCATTACTGGCAGTGGCCACCTGCTGCACCGGCTTGCACGCAGCGCTGGCACGCAGGTCTTCATCGCTGGGCGCTTCAGTTTCGAGACGGGTCATCTGGAAGCGCTCCAGCAACTGCCCCTTGTCGTTGATCATCAACGAGCGCAGCGGCAGGCCGGTAGAACGATCCAGGTGCAATTCGAAGGCATAGCGGTGCTGGTCGCGCGGGGTGAGCGTCACGATCACGGCATCGCGCCCGGCGACCCGTGACTTGCCCGCCACGCTCAAGTCATACCAGCCCATCAGTTTCAGCGGATCAAGCACCCGCTGCGCGGCGTCCGGGGGGGCCGTAACACCACTGACCAAGGCCCCGCTGACGCACTCTACCTGGCCATCCACGCGCACGATTTCCTGGGCGGCACCATCGAGCTGCAACAGCCGCTCGCTGACCTTGCCGTCGTCGACCCTGTGCCAGATCTCGTGGGAAGAGAAGCTGCCGTTGCGTTCGTAGACAAAAGAGCCCTGGTAGCTCTGCTTTTGCTCGGCCTGTGCCAGTTTGTTCAGCCAATCGCTCGCCGCGGGCGAGGAATTGGCCGCCAATGCTGGCACCGTCATGCAGCTGCCAATCAGCAGCGACAGGAGAGGTAGCGCGCGCATGATCCTCCTTACTTAACGGTTTTCCAGGCTGGCGGCGCGGGCATATGGCAATGCGGTTTCAGTGCCCTTGAGCGCAGATTCCTGGGCATGCTGGCGCAGGTAGCCTGGCAGACGCTGATCCCAGCCGGCCTGGTTCTGCAGCACACCGTTGGCCATCGGCCCGGTTGGTTGCTCACTGCTCTCACTATAGCCTGCCAAAACGGCTGGGCCCTGGGCTTGTGGCACACTCAGGCCTTGCTGGGCAGGTTGCTGGGCAGCCAGCTCGGCGCCAGTGATCTCGTCCTGGTTGTACATGCGTACACCCGCCAGCACCGCGACGGTGACCGAGGCAGCTACCGCCAGGCGGCCAATGCTGCGCCATGGGCCCTTCTTGACCCTGGCCGGAACGGCTTCGTCAGCCAGCGCTGCAGACACCGCCGAGGCGATATCCAGGTTAGGCAGCAGCAGCTCCTTGTGCATGGCTGCGCGGGCAACCTGGTAACGCGACCAGGTGGCACGGGTTTCAGCGTCGTCGACGGCATTCAATACCCGACGCAGTTCAAGCTCGTCCGCTTCGTTATCCATCACCGCGGACAGCGATTCCTGCAAAGCTTCACGACTCATGGCGGTTCCTCTCTTGGCTGTCGCCGCTGTCTCAGGTTTCCTGCAGCAAAGGTTGCAGGGCTTTGTCTATGGCCTCCCGAGCGCGGAAGATTCGAGAGCGCACGGTACCCACCGGACACTGCATGACGCTGGCAATGTCCTCGTAACTCAGACCGTCGAACTCACGCAGGGTCAGGGCCGTGCGCAGATCTTCCGGTAGCTGCTGGATGGTGCGATGGACGGTGCCTTCGATTTCATCCCGCAACAACGAGCGCTCTGGGGACTCGAGATCCTTGAGACCATGATCGCCGTCGTAAAACTCCGCATCCTCGGAGCTCACATCACTGTCTGGCGGCCGTCTTCCACGGGACACCAGGTAGTTCTTCGCCGTGTTGATGGCGATGCGGTACAGCCACGTATAGAACGCACTGTCGCCGCGGAAGTTGCCAAGCGCACGGTAGGCCTTGATGAAGGCTTCCTGTGCTACATCCTGGGCCTCGTGGGTGTCGTGAACGAACCGCACGATCAACCCGAGAATCTTGTGCTGATACTTCAGCACCAACAGATCGAACGCTCGCCTGTCGCCGCGCTGAACGCGCTCGACAAGCTGCTGATCCTCTTCCTGGGTTAGCATGAACACTCCTCAGTGAACTCGAAGGAGCGTTGCAACAGCCATCGTTCAGGCTTGCAACCATAGACTCGGGCTTTGCGCAAAAGTTCTCCCCTCCAAGCAAGTTTCCTGCAGCCCTTGGTCGGGTTGCACGGAAGACGCGGCACGGTCACGGCCGGCTACGTCGATAATCAGGTTTCGAGTACGCAGGGACAGCCCGGACAGGCCTGCCGCCCTGCGTCGCCGCGGCAAGTTGTGGCGCGTGGGCAGCCTTCATAGGATTTCCGGCCATGTCGGAAAGTTCCCACAAAGGTTGTCGCGACCAGGCAAGTGCCATGGAAATTGGCCACCCGGGGCTGCTATAAAGGCAACCCGGCCAGCTATAACGATAGTTTCACAATGCCATCGGCGCGTGACTATTGTGCCGCGCCCCTTCCAAAGAATACTAGTGTCCCGACATGAGCCAACAATTCCAACATGATGTCCTGGTGATCGGCAGCGGTGCTGCCGGTCTCAGCCTGGCACTGAACCTCCCCAGCCACCTGCGAATCGCCGTGCTCAGCAAGGGCGACCTGGCCAACGGCTCGACCTTCTGGGCCCAGGGCGGTGTCGCGGCGGTGCTGGACAATACCGATACCGTACAGTCGCATGTCGAGGACACCCTCAATGCCGGCGGTGGCCTGTGCCATGAAGAGGCTGTGCGCTTTACCGTGGAGCACAGCCGCGAAGCCATCGAGTGGCTGATCGAGCAAGGCGTGCCCTTTACTCGCGACGAGCACTACAGCGTCGACGACGGCGGCTTCGAGTTCCACCTGACCCGCGAAGGCGGTCATAGTCACCGGCGTATCATCCACGCCGCCGACGCCACCGGTGCAGCCATCTTCACCACGCTGCTGGAGCAGGCCCGCCTGCGCCCGAACATCCAGTTGCTGGAGCAGCGCGTGGCGGTCGACCTGATCACCGAACGCCGCCTCGGCCTGCCCGGCGAGCGCTGCCTGGGTGCCTATGTGCTCGACCGCAACACCGGCGAGGTGGACACCTTCGGCGCGCGTTTCACCGTGCTGGCCACTGGCGGCGCGGCCAAGGTCTACCTGTATACCAGCAACCCCGATGGCGCCTGCGGCGACGGCATCGCCATGGCCTGGCGAGCCGGTTGCCGGGTGGCGAACCTGGAGTTCAACCAGTTCCACCCCACTTGCCTGTACCATCCACAGGCCAAGAGTTTCCTGATCACCGAAGCCCTGCGCGGCGAAGGCGCGCTGCTGCGCTTGCCCAATGGCGAGCGTTTCATGCCACGCTTCGACCCGCGCGAAGAGCTGGCCCCGCGCGACATCGTGGCTCGCGCCATCGACCACGAGATGAAGCGCCTGGGCGTGGACTGCGTGTACCTGGACATCACCCACAAGCCGGCCGACTTCATCAAGAGCCACTTCCCCACCGTGTACGAGCGCTGCCTGGCCTTTGGCATCGACATCACCCGCCAGCCGATCCCGGTGGTACCGGCGGCGCACTATACCTGCGGCGGGGTGATGGTCGACGACCGTGGCCACACCGATGTGCCAGGCCTGTACGCCATTGGCGAAACCAGCTTTACCGGCCTGCACGGTGCCAACCGCATGGCCAGCAACTCGCTGCTGGAGTGCTTCGTCTATGGCCGTGCCGCCGCGGCCGACATCCAGGCACACCTGGATGAAGTGACCATGCCCAAGGCCCTGCCCGGCTGGGACGCCAGCCAGGTCACCGACTCGGACGAGGACGTGATCATTGCGCACAACTGGGACGAACTGCGGCGTTTCATGTGGGACTACGTCGGCATCGTACGCACCAGCAAGCGCCTGCAGCGAGCGCAACACCGCATTCGCCTGCTGCTGGACGAAATCGATGAGTTCTACAGCAACTACAAGGTCAGCCGCGACCTGATCGAATTGCGCAACCTGGCGCAGGTGGCAGAGTTGATGATCCTGTCGGCCATGCAGCGCAAGGAAAGCCGCGGACTGCATTACACCCTGGACTATCCGGGGATGCTGGACGAGGCCAAGGACACCATTCTGGGCCCTCTCTGAAAGCTGTAGCGCCTGTGAGATCGAGCGCCGCGCGGGCGGCGCTCGATCTCACAGGCGCCGAACCTGCCAAGGCGAACACCTGTCAGCCATACCCCGCCTCGGCCCACCGCCGCCGGCTGAACTTCAACCGCACCCGCAAGCGCCGGTGCTCATCAGCCCCCAGCGCATCCCGCGGTACGCACTGGCTCTGCCCCAACCAGCGCCCCGCCCGCACAAAGCGCAACACCACCAGCCCCGGCAATGCCACACTGTCCCGGCACAAGCGCACCGGTTGCCAACCACGGGCCCGGCTGAACACCTGCCAGCCGCGCACATCACGGCGCACGCCAACAACGGCATGCTCATGCGTCAACAGAATACGTCGGGGAATGGCCCAGCCAGCGTGGGCAGTACAGGCGGCGACAACAGCAAGGGCCAACCACCCGGGCAGCGGGCTCGCCCATACGGCCAACCACGCCAGTCCCTGGCAACCCAGGTAGGCCGCTAGCAGCAGGCGCGAGCCTTGCCAGCGGCACTCGAAACACTCACTTGGGCTGGACACGGTCCAGGATGATGCGGACCATACGCTGCAGCTCCGGGTCTTCGGACTCGCTGCGCTCCATGAACCAGCCGAACATGTCCTGATCCTCGCAGCTCAACAGACGCACGTAGAGTTCGCGATCGGTTTCGTTGAGCGTGGGGTAGACTTCCTGGGTGAAAGGCACCAGCAGCACGTCCAGTTCCAGCATGCCGCGGCGGCTGTGCCAGAAAAGCCGGTTGAGTTCAGTTTGTTCGACCATGGGGCCCTCCTCGAATGGCCCGCCAGTATACAGCCAGGCGAGCGAAGCGACACCGGGCGTTGGTCTAGTCACCTACCTATTTTGTTACCGGCGTTCTATGATGGCCGCCAGTCTTTAGCCACCGCGATGACCCATGGCCGATTCCGCTTTCTTCTGCCCCCTGTCCCACGAGGGCATCCTCGCCGTCCGCGGCTCCGATGCAGGCAAGTTCCTGCAAGGCCAGCTGACCTGCAATATCAACTACCTCAGCCAGGAACACGCCAGCCTCGGCGCCCGCTGCATGGTCAAGGGGCGCATGCAGTCGAGTTTCCGTATCCTGCCCGAAGGCAATGGCTACCTGCTGGCCATGGCCAGCGAGCTGCTCGACGCCCAGCTGGCCGATCTGAAGAAGTACGCCGTGTTCTCCAAGGCCACGCTGACCGATGAAAGCGCTGCCTGGGCACGCTTCGGCCTGCACGGCGGCGCTGCGGCGCTGCAGGCGCTGGGGCTCGATGTGCCTGTAGCAGCCGGCAGCACTGTGCGCCACGACGGGTTGATCGCCATTGCCGTGTCCGCTGGCCGCGTGGAGCTGTGGGTGCCGGCGGACAACGCTACCAGTGTTCGCCAGGCGCTGGCCGCCGCGCTGCCCGAAGGCAGCCTCAACGACTGGCTGCTGGGGCAGATTCGCGCCGGGATCGGCCAGGTCATGGGGCCGACCCACGAGCTGTTCATCCCGCAGATGATCAACCTGCAGGCCGTCGACGGCGTCAGCTTCAAGAAGGGCTGCTACACCGGCCAGGAAATCGTTGCCCGCATGCAGTACCTGGGCAAGCTCAAGCGCCGCCAGTACCGCCTGGTACTGGACCAGCAAGCCATTCCGGCCCCGGGCGCCGAGATCTTCTCGCCCACCCATGGTTCGTCGGTCGGTGAAGTGGTCATGGCTGCCAGCAACGGCGCAGGCTGCGAACTGCTTGCAGTGCTCAGCGCCGAAGCGGTGGAAGACGACAACCTGCACCTGGGCAGCCTCGAAGGCCCGCGCCTGCAGGTGCTGACCCTGCCCTACGAACTGGACCGCGACCGGGAAATCCAGCGCTGACCAGCCTGCCCCGCCTACGTGGCGGGGCCGCACCACCACTGCGGTAGACACGCCCATGAACAAGCTGGCCGAGATGGTTCAAGCACAGTTGCTCGATGCCATCGAAAAGGATGACCTGGTCCTGCCGACCCTGCCCGAGGTTGCCTTGAGCATCCGCGAGGCAGCGGAAGACAGCGAGATCAGCGTAGCGGCCCTGAGCAAGGTGATCGGTCGCGATGCGGCCCTTTCAGCGCGCCTGATCAAGGTCGTCAACAGCCCGCTGCTGCGCGCGGCGGTCGAGGTCACCGACCTGCACACCGCCATCACGCGGCTGGGCATCAACTACAGTTGCAACCTGGCCATTGGCCTGGTGATCGAGCAGATTTTCCACGCCCGCGCGCCGGCGGTTGAGCAAAAACTGCGCGACATCTGGGCCAACAGCCTGGATGTGGCGGGTATCAGCTACGAAATCTGCCGCCGCTACACCCAACTCAAGCCCGACCAGGCCACCTTGGGTGGCCTGGTCAACCAGATTGGCGCGCTGCCGGTGCTGATCTATGCCGAAGAGCACAACGAACTGCTGTCCGACCCGGTGTGCCTGCATTTTGTGATCGAGCAGATCCAGCCGGTGCTGGGCGACAAGATCCTCAAGGCCTGGGAGTTTCCGGAGCAACTGGTCAACCTGCCGAGCCAGGTGCAGGACCTGGACCGGCAGACCGACAAGATCGACTACATCGACATCGTGCAGATCGCCCGCTGTATCAGCCAGCGCGGGCGCCACCGGCCGCTGGCGGCACTGCCGGCGTACCGCCACCTGGGCTTGCCGTACGGCACCGAGCTGGAAGTGGATGAACTGATCGAGGCGCGCAGCATGTTGCGCTGACCTGTGCCGCCCTCTTCTCGGGTAAACCCGCTCCCACAGGTACGGCGCAACCTTCAAATGCCGCGCGGTCCCCGTGGGAACGGGTTTACCCGCGAAAGGGCCGGTACAGGCAATACATCAATCCGCGATGAAACTCACCCGCACCCGCAACCCGCCCTTGGCACCGTCATGCAGGCTCACCTGTGCCAGGTGCGCCCGGCAGATCTCGCCAACAATCGCCAAGCCAAGCCCACTGCCCTGCGCACTACGCCGGTAGAAGCGCTCGAACACCCGCTCGCGCTCCGCCTCGGGAATCCCCGGCCCGTCGTCCTCCACCTCCAGCATCGCCGGCGCCACCACCCGCAAGATCACATTGCCACCCGCTGGCGTATGGGCCAGGGCATTGTCCACCAGGTTACTTAGCAGCTCGTTGAGCAGCGTCGGTTCCCCTTTCAGCCACACCGGCGCCTCGGCCTCCAGGGCCAACGCCACCCCGCGTTTATGCGCCAGCGGCGCCATGGCCATGCCCAGTTCGCGGGCCAACTGGCTCAGGTCCAGGCGCTGCGCGCCGCCTTCGGCAATCGCCCGCGCGCCGTTCTCGACCCGTGCCAGCGACAGCAGCTGGTTGGCCAGATGAGTCAGGCGATCGGTACCCTGGGCCGCGGACTCCAGCGTCTGCCGCCACTCCTGCGGCTCGGCCGAACGCAAACCCAGCTCAACCCGCGCCTTCAGCGCGGCCAGTGGCGTGCGCAGCTCGTGGGCGGCGTCGGCGATGAACTGCGCCTGACGCTCGAACTGACCACGCAATCGCTCGGTGAAGTGGTTCAAGGCCCGCACCAGCGGGCTCAGCTCACGCTGCACCTGTACCACCGGCAAGGCCCGCAGATCGTCCGGCTGACGCTCTTCCACCGCCGTGCTCAGGCGCTCCAGCGGCCGCAACGCGGCACTCACGGCAAACCACACCATCACCAAGGCGCCCAACGCCAGCATCCCCAGGCGCAGCAGAGTATCGGCCATCAGCCCACGGGCCATGCGCACCCGCGCTTCCTCGGTCTCGGCCACGCGGATTTCCGCCATGCCATTCATGTTCGGCTCGCTTACCGGCTTCAGCAGGCTGACCACACGCACGTCCTGGCCCAGGTAAGTGGCGTTGTAGAACCGTGCCAGCGCAGGATAATCGTCGGTGCGCGGCGTGCCTGGTGGTGGCGGTGGCAGGTTCTCATAGCCGGAAATCAGCCGTTGCTGGATGTCCAGCACCGTGTAGTAGATGCGCCCGGCACTGTCGTAGGCGAAGGTGTCCAGGGCCACGTAAGGCACGTCCGCGCTCAGCGAACCGTCACGCTGAGACAGCCCTGCGGCAATGGTCCGCGCCGAGGCCAGCAGGGTCCGGTCGTAGGCGGTGTCGGCGGCCTCACGGCCGTTCCAGTAGGCGCTCAGGCCGCTGGCCAGCATCAGCACCACCAGCAGCAAGGCCAGGTTGCCGAGCAAGCGCCCGCGCAGGCTGCCATTGTCACGCATCGCGGTGCTCGAGCAGGTAACCCAGGCCACGGAAGGTGACAATGGCCACCGGGTGGCCGTCGAGCTTCTTGCGCAGGCGGTGGATGTAGATTTCGATGGCCTCGGGGCTGGCCTCTTCGTCCAGGCCGAACACCTGGGCGGCCAGTTGCTCCTTGCTCATCACCCGGCCCGGGCGGGCGATCAGCGCCTCCAGTACGCTTTGCTCGCGTGAGGTCAGGGTCAGGTTGTCGCCACCCAGGGTGAAGCGCCGGGTGTCCAGGTCGTACACTAGTGGCCCGCAGCGCTGCTGGCGCTCGCCCCCGAGCACGCTGCGGCGCAGCAAGGCCTTGACCCGCGCTTCCAGCTCGGTCAGCTCGAACGGCTTGGCCAGGTAGTCGTCGGCGCCCAGGTTCAGGCCGTGGACCCGGTCCTTGACGTCGCTGCGTGCGGTCAGCATCAGCACCGGCAGGGTCTTGCCACGGCCACGCAGGCGCGCCAGCACCTCAAAGCCGTCCATGCGCGGCAAGCCGACATCCAGCACCGCCACAGCGTATTCCTCGCTGGCCAGGGCCAGGTCGGCGGCCACGCCGTCATGCAGCACATCCACGGTCAGGCCATGGCTTTTCAAGGCCTGGGCCACGCTTTCGGCCAGTTGCAGGTGGTCTTCGACCAGCAGCACACGCATCGGAATCTCCCTGCTCGGGTGGGACGGTGGCGCGGAGTGTACCGCTGTCGGCAGGCCTGTGAAGCCCCTGTCGACAAACCTTTCACGCTGAAAGGTTAGCGAAAGGTTGGTTACCTAGCATCGCACCACGGTCGCCCTTCGCGCCGAAAAAAGCACCCGCAAGGTGCAACGAATAAGAACAATAAACGGAGCCATCAGTGATGCTGTCATCGCAGCCGCAGGCGTTCGCGCCTACCCGTTCCTTTGCCGCACGCCCCTCCGCCATCGCCAGCGCCCTTGCGCTTGCCGGTGTCGCCCCGATGAGCCAGGCCGCCTTCTTCGAAGACAGCACGGCCACCTTCGAAACCCGCAACATGTACTTCAACCGCGACTTCCGCGACGGCACCAGTGCGCAGCAATCCAAGCGCGACGAATGGGCCCAGGGCTTCATCCTCAACTTCGAGTCTGGCTACACCGATGGCACCGTGGGCTTCGGCCTGGATGCGCTGGGCATGCTCGGCATCAAGCTCGACTCCAGCCCCGACCGCACCGACACCGGCCTGCTGCCGACCCACGATGATGGCAAGGCCGCCGACGAATACGCCAAGCTCGGCCTGACCGGCAAGGTGAAGGTGTCGCAGACCGAACTGAAAATCGGCACCCTGATCCCCGAACTGCCGACCCTGCAGCCCAACGACGGGCGCATCCTCCCGCAAACCTTCGAAGGTGGCCTGCTCACCTCGAAGGAGGTCAAGGGCCTGACCTTCACCGGCGGCCGCCTGGACAAGGCCAAGGACCGCAACGACACCAACTGGGAAGACCTGGCCCTGAACAACAAGAACGGCCGCTTCGGTGGTTCGTTCAGCGCCGATAACCTGGACCTGGCCGGTCTCGACTACCAGTTCACCGATCGCATCACCGGCAGCTACCACTTTGCCCAGCTCGACGATATCTACCGCCAGCACTTCATCGGCCTGCTCGCCACCCAGCCGTGGGGCCCGGGTACCTTCGGCGCCGATCTGCGCCTGGCCGTGAGTGACGACGCCGGCGCCGCCAAGGCCGGCAACATCGACAACACCACTGTCAACGGCATGCTCAGCTATGCCCTGGGCGGGCACAAGGTCAGCGCCGCCTGGCAGCAGCTGTCCGGCGACAGCGCCTTCCCGTACGTCGATGGTGCCGACCCGTACCTGGTCAACTTCGTCCAGATCAACGACTTCGCTGGCGCCGACGAGCGCTCCTGGCAGGCGCGCTACGACTACAACTTCGCCGCACTCGGCGTGCCCGGCCTGACCTTCATGACCCGCTACATCAGCGGCGACAACGTCAGCCGCGCCGCCGGTGGCGAGGGCAAGGAATGGGAACGCGATACCGAAATGAAGTACGTGGTACAAAGCGGCCCGTTGAAAAACGTCGCCGTGCGCCTGCGCAACGCCACCTTCCGCTCCAACTTCGCCCGCGACGCGGACGAAGTGCGGCTGCTGGTGAGCTACAGCGTTGCGCTGTGGTAACCCAATAGCGGTAATCCGATAACAACAACGCTCACGGAGATAGACGATGACCTTTTCACTGCGCCGCCTCGTCCTCGCTACCGGCTGCCTGCTGTTGGCCGGCAACGCCCTCGCTGCCGAACCGAAACGCCCCGAATGCATTGCCCCCGCCTCACCCGGCGGTGGCTTCGACCTGACCTGCAAGCTGGTGCAGAGCGCCCTGGTGCAGGAGAAGATCCTCAGTAAGCCGATGCGCGTCACCTACATGCCCGGTGGTGTCGGCGCAGTAGCCTACAACGCCGTGGTCGCCCAGCGCCCGGCCGATGCCGGCACGCTGGTAGCCTGGTCCAGCGGCTCGCTGCTGAACCTGGCCCAGGGCAAGTTCGGCCGCTTCGACGAGAGCGCGGTGAAATGGCTGGCCGCCGTCGGTACCAGCTATGGCGCCATCGCGGTAAAGAGCGACTCGCCCTACAAGACCCTCGACGACCTGGTCGCGGCGTTGAAGAAAGACCCGAGCAAGGTGGTGATCGGCTCTGGCGGTACCGTGGGTAGCCAGGACTGGATGCAGACCGCTCTGATCGCCAAGGCCGCCGGCATCAACCCGCGTGACCTGCGCTACGTGGCCCTGGAAGGCGGCGGCGAAATCGCCACAGCGCTGCTGGGCGGCCACATCCAGGTCGGTTCGACCGACATCTCCGACTCCATGCCGCACATTCAGAGCGGCAACATGCGCATCCTCGCGGTGTTCTCGGAAAACCGCCTGGACGAGCCCGAGATGAAAGACATCCCCACCGCCAAGGAACAGGGCTACGACATCGTCTGGCCAGTGGTGCGCGGCTTCTATCTGGGGCCGAAGGTGAGCGACGAGGACTACGCCTGGTGGAAGCAGTCATTCGACAAGATGCTGGCCTCGGAAGACTTCGCCAAGCTGCGTGACCAGCGCGAGCTGTTCCCGTTCGCCATGACCGGCGAAGAGCTGGACGGCTATGTGAAGAAGCAAGTGGCTGACTACAAGGCACTGGCCAGGGAGTTTGGCCTGATCCAGTAAGCCACCACGACCTTTCACAGCCCCCTGTGGGAGCGGGTTTACCCGCTCCCACAAACGAGGATTCCTTCATGATCCTGCAACGCATCTTCGCCCTGGCCCTGCTGGCGGTATGCGCCGCCCTGGCCGTGATGGCCTGGCCTTACCAGGCGGCGTTTTCCTATGAACCGGTGGGCCCGCGCGCCTACCCGCTGTTGATGCTCGGCCTGCTGGGCCTGGGTCTGCTGTACCTGGTGTTCCGCCCCACGCCCATCGTGCGCAAGGACGACGAGCCGGAGCTGGACCGCGAAACCCTGATCAAGATCGCCGCCTGCGTCGGCCTGCTGATCGCTTTCGCCAGCACCTTCGAAGCCCTGGGCTTCATCCTCAGCGCCATCCTGGTCGGCGTGCCCATGGCCCGCCTGTACGGCGGTCGCTGGCTGCACAGCACCCTCGTGGTAGCGGGCATGAGCCTGTTCCTCTACTGGCTGTTCGACCGCGTGATGGACGTGCCCCTGCCCCTTGGCCTGCTGAGCGTACTGGAGAACTGACACATGGATACCTTGAGCTACCTGGGCCAGGGCTTCGGCGTCGCCCTGTCCCCCTACAACCTGGTCACCGCCCTGTCCGGCACGCTGATCGGTACCGTGGTCGGCCTGCTGCCGGGCCTGGGCCCGATCAACGGCGTGGCCCTGCTGATCCCCATCGCCTTCGCCCTCGGCCTGCCGCCGGAATCGGCGCTGATCCTGCTGGCGGCGGTGTACCTGGGCTGCGAGTACGGTGGGCGCATCAGTTCGATCCTGCTGAACATCCCCGGCGAAGCCTCGACCGTAATGACCACCCTCGATGGCTACCCGATGGCCCGTAATGGCCTGGCTGGCGTAGCGCTGTCGCTGTCGGCCTGGAGTTCATTCATCGGTGCGCTGATCGCCACCTGCGGCATGGTGCTGTTCGCCCCACTGCTGGCGAAATGGGCAATCGCCTTCGGCCCGGCGGAGTACTTCGTGCTGATGGTGTTCGCCATTGTCGCCCTTGGCGGCATGGCTGGCGACAAGCCGTTGAAAACCTTCATTGCCGCACTGATCGGCCTGTTCCTGTCGGCAGTCGGTATCGATGCCAACAGTGGCGTGTACCGCTTCACCGGCGACAGCGTGCACCTGGCCGATGGCATCCAGTTCGTGGTGCTGGTGCTGGGCCTGTTCTCCATCAGCGAAATCCTCCTGCTGCTGGAAAAGACCCACCATGGCCACCAGGCGGTCAAGGCCACCGGGCGCATGCTGTTCAACTTCAAGGAAGCGGCCTCGGTATTCGTGGTCAATATCCGCTGCGGCCTGCTGGGCTTCATCATGGGTGTGTTGCCAGGTGCCGGTGCAACACTGGCGAGTGCTGTGGCCTACATGACCGAAAAACGCCTGGCAGGGGACAAAGGCCAATTCGGCAAGGGCGACGTCCGTGGCCTGGCCGCCCCGGAAACCGCCATCGGCGCCTCCTGCTGTGGCGCCCTGGTACCGATGCTGACCCTCGGCGTACCCGGCTCGGGCACCACCGCGGTGATGATCGGCGCACTGACGCTGTACAACATCACCCCTGGCCCACTGTTGTTCGAACAGCAGCCAGACATCGTCTGGGGCCTGATCGCCTCGCTGTTCATCGCCAACATCATGTTGGTGATCCTCAACATCCCGATGATCCGCATCTTCACCCGCATCCTCGCCGTGCCGAACTGGGCGCTGGTGCCGGTGATCGCCATCATCACGGCGATCGGCGTATACGCCGTGCATGCCACCACCTTCGACCTGTTCCTGATGGTCGGCATCGGCATCATGGGCTATATCCTGCGCAAGCTGGACTTCCCGCTGTCGCCGATCCTGCTCGGCTTCATCCTCGGTGGGCTGATGGAGCAGAACCTGCGCCGGGCGCTGTCGATCTCCAACGGCGAACTGGGCATCCTCTGGTCGAGCCCGATCAGCATGTCGGTATGGGTACTGACCATTTGCATGCTGACCCTGCCGCTGCTGCGCAGCTGGCGCAAACGCAGCCTGGAGCGCCGGGCGATGGCCGATGCCTGATCGCTCGTTGCCGCTGTTTGTCGCAACCGGGCTGGTCGGCCTTGCTGGCGGTTTTGCCGCCAGCAAGGTCGGCTGGCCTTTGCCGTGGATGGTCGGCTCGCTGCTGGCGATCATCCTGGTGCGCTGTCTGACACCCTGGCAGCTGTCGGAAATCCCCAATGGCCGCAAATGCGGGCAGTGGATCATCGGCATCGGCATTGGCCTGCACTTCACCCCGGCGGTGATCGAGCAGGTGGCCAGCCATTTCACGCTGATCTTCTGCGGCGCGCTGTTCACCACCCTGTCCAGCGTGATCAGCGTATGGCTGCTGCGGCGCACCGGTGAGGACCGCGCTACCGCGTTCTTTGCCAGCATGCCGGGCGGTTCGGGGGAAATGGTCAACCTTGGCGCGCGCAACGGCGCGGTGCTCAGCCAGGTGGCGGCGGCGCAGAGCCTGCGCGTCCTGGCGGTGGTACTGTGCGTGCCGGCACTGTTCAAGTTCTTGCTGGGTGACGGCGTGCCGTTGAATCACACCGGCAGCGTGAGCTGGGGCTGGCTGGCGTTGATTGCCCCGCTGGGCGTTGCCGTCGCCTTGCTCTGGCAGCGCTTGCGCCAGCCCAACCCGTGGTTGTTCGGGCCATTGCTGGTGGCAGCCACGGTGAGCCTTGCCGGCGACCTGCAGATTGCCCTGCCCAATGGCGCCAGCCAGATCGGCCAGTGGCTGATCGGTAGCGGTCTGGCCTGCCACTTCAACCGGGCGTTCTTCCGCCGCGCCCCCTCGTTCCTTGGGCGCACCCTGGTGGCCACGGCGTTGTGCATGGCGATTGCCGGCAGCGCAGCCTGGGTGCTGAGCGTGATGAGCGCGCTGGATTTGCGTTCGCTGACGCTAGGGATGATGCCGGGCGGGATTGCCGAGATGAGCCTGACGGCAGAGACCCTGCAGCTGTCGGTACCGCTGGTGACAGCGCTGCAGGTGATGCGACTGCTGTTCGTGCTGTTTCTGGCAGAGCCGTTGTTCCGGCTGTGGAATGCAACCCCGGAATGACTGTGACGGTCTCTTCGCGGGTAAACCCGCTCCCACAGGGACCACACAGCCCCTGAGGGTAGTACTGTACCTGTGGGAGCGGGTTCACCCGCGAAGCAGGCAACGCGGTATGTCAGGCCTTCACAACGGCGGCAACGCCCAGTTGATCGGCGCCATACCCCGCTGCTCGAGGAAACTGTTGGTCCGGCTGAAATGCCCACACCCCAGGAACCCACGGTAAGCCGACAACGGCGACGGATGCACCGATTTCAGCACCAGGTGCTTGGTCCCGTCGATCAGCTTCTGCTTGCTTTGCGCATGCGAGCCCCACAGCAGGAACACCACGTTCGGGCACTGCTCGCTGACCACCTGAATGACCCGGTCGGTAAAGAATTCCCAACCCTTCTTGGCATGTGACGCGGCATTGGCGCGCTCCACGGTCATGGTCGTGTTGAGCAACAGCACGCCCTGCTCGGCCCAGCTCTGCAGGTAGCCATGATTGGCAATCGGGATGTTCAGGTCGCGCTGCAACTCCTTGTAGATGTTGACCAGCGACGGTGGCGTGGCCACGCCCGGCTGTACCGAGAAACACAGGCCATGGGCCTGGCCCGGCCCGTGGTACGGGTCCTGGCCGAGGATGACTACCTTCACCTGGTCCAGCGGCGTCGAGTTGAGCGCATTGAAGATCAACGGCCCTGGCGGGTAGATCTCTTTGCCGGCGGCGTATTCGCTGCGCAGGAACTCGCGCAGCTGATGCATGTAGGGCTGGTCGAATTCGGCGCGCAAGGCGGCCTTCCAGCTGGGTTCGAGTTTGATGCGATCGTCGTCAGTCATGGGGCCTTCCATAAACAATGGCGCGACACTAGGTAAGCCCTTCCCGCTTGTCAAACGATCCGACCGACGACCGGCATGTTTGGCCAGGCAAGCCATACTTGAGCGATGACTTGCACGAGGTAGTCCATGGCCATTCATTGCGAGGTACTCACCGGCGCCGATGGCGCCCGCATCGGCATCGCCACCCTGGATGCGCCCAAGGCGCTCAATGCCCTGAACCTGCCGATGCTCGAGGTATTGGGCGAACAGCTGCACACCTGGGCTCGCGACCCGGGGATCGTCTGCGTGCTGCTGCGCGGCAACGGTGCCAAGGCCTTCTGCGCCGGTGGCGATGTGCGGGCGCTGGCGCAAGCCTGCCGCGACCACCCCGGCAGCGTGCCCCCGCTGGCCGCCACCTTCTTCGCCGCCGAATACCGCCTGGACTTTGCCCTGCACACCTATGCCAAGCCGCTGCTGTGCTGGGGCCATGGGCATGTGCTGGGCGGTGGTATGGGTCTGCTGCAGGGCGCCAATGTGCGCATCGTCACCCCCAGCAGTCGGTTGGCCATGCCGGAAATCAGCATCGGCCTGTACCCGGACGTGGGCGCCAGCTGGTTCCTTGCCCGCCTGCCGGGCAAGCTGGGGTTGTTCCTCGGCCTGACCGGGGCGCCGATCAACGCCCACGACGCCCTTGATCTGGGCCTGGCCGACCGCTTCCTGGGCGAATACCAGCAAGAGGCGCTGATCGAGGAGCTGCTGCAACTTAACTGGCAGGAACAGACCGCCCTGCAACTGAACAGCCTGCTCAAGGCCGAACAGCACCGTGCCTGCGCCGAGTTGCCCGAGGCCCAGTGGCTGCCGCGGCGGCAGGTGATCGATCAGTTGCTCGACGTAGCCGATGCTGCCGCCGCCTGGCGCGCGCTGGAGGGGCTCAAGCACCACGACGACCCGCTGCTGGCAGATGCCGGCCAACGGTTGCATGAAGGTTGCCCGCTGACCGCCCACCTGGTGTGGGAGCAAATCCATCGGGCACGCCACCTGTCGTTGGCGCAGGTGTTCCAGATGGAATACAGCATGAGCCTGAACTGCTGCCGCCACCCGGAATTCAGCGAAGGCGTGCGTGCGCGCTTGCTGGACAAGGACAACCAGCCGCGCTGGCACTGGCCCGATGTGGCGCAAGTGCCGGCGGCGGTGGTCGAGGCGCATTTTGCCAAGGTGTGGGAGGGGCGACACCCGTTGGCTGATCTGGGTTGAACGCTGAAGCCTGGGGCGCAAAGCGCCCCGGTTTTCAATTCACCTACTGCTGCCAGTTGCCTCCTTGCCCGTGCCCACGCCGCCCATCCCAACGCCGGTCACCATCCCCCCGCCCATTGGAGTGCCAACGGTCATTCTGGTAGCGCTGGCTGCCACCGCGATAATCATGACGATCCCGGTCGCGCCCATAGTCATACCGCTGGCGGTTGCCATGGTCATAGCGTGGGTTGCCATGCCACTGCTTCATCCCCGGCTGCGGATGAGACCGGTAATGAGGCGCTGGCGCCGAGCGGTAGTAGTAGCGCGGTGCCGGCTGGTAGTAATAGCGCGGTTGCGGCGTTACGTAATAGCGGTCATAGCGGTAATAGTCCGGTGACACATAACGGTCGGAGTAGTAGTGGTCCGACCGGTAATAGCCCCCGCTCTCGTAGTACGGAACGCAGGCGGAAGTCATCAGCCCCAGCAGGGCGATCAACAGGATTCGATAAGACATGGCGGCCTCCTGGACCGCTGGAGTGCCCGAACAGCGGCGCTGGCGAGCGTCGATGCGAAATGCGATCATCGACATTGAATAAGACCGTGGCGCCGAAGTGCAGTGCCATTTCTGCAACAATTTGATACAGGAGAGCGGCAGCATGCATGACGACCAGCACTGCCCCGCCTGTGGTGCCCTCAACCAGTGCAGCCTGGCCGACCCGCGTCGGGCCACCCAGGCCTGCTGGTGCTACGCCGTGAGCATCGACCCGGCCGTGCTCCAGGCCCTGCCCGCCGATCTGCGCGACAAAGCCTGCCTGTGCCCGCGCTGCGCCGCCGTTGAAGAACAACTCCGCCCCCCCGCTTCCCTCTGACTGTTTGCCATGCGCCTCGACCGTTTCCTCGCCAACCTGCCGAACCACAACCGCCAGCAAGTCCGCCTGATGCTGGCGCAACACCGCGTGCGAGTGGATGGCCAGGTGGTCAGCGACCCGCTGGCCGAGGTCCGCGAATTCAGCCGCGTGGAGCTGGACGACCAACTGCTGCAGGCTGGCCGCCCGGCGCGTTACTTGATGCTGCACAAACCCGCTGGCTGCGTCAGCGCCACCCAGGACCGGCAACACCGCACCGTGCTCGACCTGCTGCCCAGCGCGTTGCGTGAGGACCTGCACATAGCCGGGCGCCTTGACTTCAACACCACCGGCCTGATGCTCCTGACCAACGATGGCCAGTGGTCACGGCGGCTTACCCAGCCCGCGACCAAGCTGCCCAAGCACTATCTGGTGGAAACCGAAGACGAGATTGGCGAGCACTATGTGGCCAAGTTCCTGGAAGGCTTCTACTTCGCTTTCGAAGGCCTCACCACCCAGCCCGCCCAGTTGGACATCCTCGGGCCGCGCCAGGCGCGGCTAGCCATCGTCGAAGGGCGTTATCACCAGGTGAAGCGCATGTTCGGCCATTTCGACAACAAGGTGGTGGGGTTGCATCGCGAGAGCATGGGAGCAATCCGGCTGGACCCGGGATTGGCGCCGGGGGCGTTTCGTGAGCTGACGGCGGATGAGATAGCCACGGTCTAGGTTGCCTGCCCCGGCCTCTTCGCGGGTAAACCCGCGCCCACAAGGTTTCCGCTGCCCTCGGGCGCGGCGCAATGCCTGCGGGAGCGGGTTTACCCGCGAAGAGGCCGGGGCAGACAGCCCAGGGTCGTCATACGACCGCTCAGCGACAAAAGTCACATTTCCGCCCGAACGGCACTTGCAGGATCGCCGACCCACTGCTTGAATCCAAATCGTCAGTCTGCATGTGACTACCAAGTCACGCCCGCAGTCGAAGACACCTTTTGCCGGCCACCCAAGGCCTCGATGCCTTGGGGCACAGCAAATTGCCCGCCAAAAACAATACCGTCGACGCAAGTGCCAAGGATCGACACAGGGCCCCCCGGTTTCTCTTCAGGCAAATGCCTACCTGTCATAAAGAACGTGCACCCTAGGTGACGCGAATACCCTTTTTGCGCCAGGAGTCGATGACATGAGGCCAGAAATCGCTGTACTTGATATCCAAGGTCAGTATCGGGTTTACACGGAGTTCTATCGCGCGGATGCGGCCGAGAAAACGATCATCATGATCAATGGCTCGCTGGCCACCACGGCCTCGTTCGCCCAGACGGTACGTAACCTGCACCCGCAGTTCAACGTAGTACTGTTCGACCAGCCATACGCGGGCAAATCCAAGCCGCACAATCGCCAGGAACGCCTGATCAGCAAGGAGACCGAAGCGCATATCCTCCTTGAGCTGATCGAGCACTTCCAGGCAGACCACGTGATGTCGTTCTCGTGGGGTGGCGCAAGCACGCTGCTGGCGCTGGCGCACCAGCCGCGGCACGTGAAGAAAGCAGTGGTGAGCTCGTTCTCGCCGGTGATCAACGAACCGATGCGCGACTACCTGGACCGTGGCTGCCAGTACCTGGCCGCCTGCGACCGCTATCAGGTCGGCAACCTGGTCAACGACACCATCGGCAAGCACCTGCCGTCGCTGTTCAAGCGCTTCAACTACCGCCACGTCAGCAGCCTGGACAGCCACGAGTACGCGCAGATGCACTTCCACATCAACGAGGTACTGCAGCATGACCTGCAGCGGGCCCTGAACGGCGCGCGCAACATCGACATCCCGGTGTTGTTCATCAACGGCGACCGCGACGAATACACCACGGCCGAAGATGCCCGGCAGTTCGGCAAGCATGTGGGCAAGAGCCAGTTCAGCGTGATCCGTGACGCGGGCCACTTCCTCGACATGGAAAACAAGACCGCCTGCGAGAACACCCGCAGCGTCTTGCTCGGCTTCCTCAAGCCGACTGTGCGCGAGCCTCGTCAACGCTACCAGCACGTACAACAGGGGCAGCATGCATTGGCCATCTGAGCGCATCGGTGCCCTGTAGCCGCCCCCGCAGGCTATGGGGTGCCGACAAGCTTTTTTTATAACTCGGGCTTCTAATTCGTGAGGGGTTCTGGTAAAAAGTGCAGCGCAGATGCGGGTATAGTTTAGTGGCAAAACGAAAGCTTCCCAAGCTTTAGTTGAGGGTTCGATTCCCTCTACCCGCTCCACCCCCTTGATCCATGATTTCTCAGCTCGCCCCCTCCCTCCTGCTTCTCCCGCTCAAGCGTCATTCTCGCTGAGTCAACCTCCTCACAAAACGCGAAAGCCTTCTCTTCCAGACCGCCTGAAAACCAGTCGGAGCTCCAACTCATTTACTCCCTTCGCATGTGCATTAGCGTTTTTGTATCACAACCTCAAAATATTAATGATTTGGACAGAGAATTAGCGTTTTGAGTGAGCCTATCCGTTAATATTTCAGGATAAGATCAACGAAATGTTAGTGTTTTTTTGAGCTCCCGTTAAAGGACTGGACGATTTCAGGGAAGCTCAAAAAGCAGTACCCCCAACTTGAGGATGAACGCCGGGCCGCTCGCATTCTGGAGGCCGTCCGATCCGCCTTTGAAGATTGGGAAGCGACCGACGCCGGCGAGTAGAGATCGACCAGGTGCCTCTCGCCCAACTGTTCCGAATGGGTTGGGAGGACTTCTGGAAGTGGACGCCCAGAGGGATACCGGGCATCTGCGTTGCCTGCCCAAAACGTTAATTTTCAATAAAAAACGTTAACGTAGAGGATAGTCCTGGCCAAAATACTAACGGAGCCATCTTCGGCTCTTTTTTCGTTTCTGCCCGCCGGCTTGATCTGCCACATCGCCATTTGCCTGCCGATCCGTTTCAATGCGCAGATGGATTCATGAAACATTTCGAAAGGACGACGCATGTTTCTCTCCCGATGGCTACCGGGCCTTGCCAACCTGCTGCACTACCGCCGCGAGTGGTTCCACGCCGACTTGCAGGCCGGTCTTTCGGTGGCCGCGATCCAGATTCCCATTGCCATCGCCTATGCGCAGATCGTCGGCCTGCCTCCGCAGTACGGCCTGTACGCCTGTGTGCTGCCGATGATGGTCTACGCCCTGATCGGCAGCTCACGCCAGCTGATGGTCGGCCCCGACGCCGCCACCTGCGCAATGATCGCCGGCGCCGTGGCGCCCTTGGCCATGGGCGAGCCACACCGGATTGCCGAACTGTCAGTGATCGTCACCCTGCTGGTCGGGGTAATGCTGATTGCCGCCGGCGTGGCCCGGGCCGGGTTCATCGCCAGCTTCTTCTCGCGGCCGATCCTGATCGGCTACCTCAACGGCATCGGCCTGAGCCTGATCGCCGGGCAATTGTCCAAGGTGGTGGGGTTCAAGATCGAGGGCGACGGTTTCATCCTCAGCCTGATCAATTTCCTTCAACGCCTGGGCGAAATCCACTGGGTGACGCTGCTCATCGGCCTCGCCGCACTGGGCCTGCTGATCTGGCTGCCACGGCGCTACCCACGCCTGCCCGCGGCACTAACGGTAGTAGTGCTGTTCATGCTGCTGGTCGGCCTGTTCGGCCTTGATCGCTTCGGCGTCGCCATCCTCGGCCCGGTACCTGCCGGCATCCCGCAGCTGGCCTGGCCACACAGTAACCTGGCCGAAATGAAAAGCCTGCTGCGCGACGCCCTGGGTATCGCCACCGTCAGTTTCTGCAGCGCCATGCTCACCGCCCGCAGCTTCGCCGCCCGGCACGGCTACGCGATCAATGCCAACCATGAATTCGTCGCCCTGGGCGTAAGCAACCTGGCAGCTGGGGTTTCCCAGGGCTTTGCCATCAGCGGCGCCGACTCACGCACCGCGGTCAACGACATGGTCGGTGGCAAAAGCCAGCTGGTGGGCATCATCGCTGCGCTGGTCATCGCCCTGATCCTGCTGTTCTTCACCGCGCCGATGGCGTGGATCCCGCAGGCGGCGCTGGGCGCCGTACTGCTGATGGCCGGCTGGGGGCTGATCGATATCAAGTCGCTGGGGCACATCCGTCGCCTGAGCCGCTTCGAGTTCTGGCTGTGCCTGCTGACCACGGTCGGCGTGCTGGGCCTGGGTGTGCTGCCCGGCATCGTATTTGCCGTGACCTTGGCGATCCTGCGCCTGCTGTACAGCATCTACCAGCCCACCGACGCGGTGCTGGGCTGGCTGCCGGGCACCGAAGGCCAGGTGGACATCCACAAACACAAGGATGCCCGCACCGTGCCAGGCCTGGTGGTGTACCGCTTCGACGACGCGATCCTGTTTTTCAACGCCGACTACTTCAAGATGCGCCTGCTCGAAGCAGTGCAGAGCCAGGACCAGCCCAAAGCCGTGCTGTTCGATGCCGAAGCGGTAACCAGCATCGACGTCAGCGGCATCGCCGCCCTGCGCGAAGTGCGCGACACCTTGGCAGCCCAGGGCATCTTGTTCGCCATAGCCCGCGCCCGCGGCACCTTCCTGCGCATGCTGGTGCGCTCGGGGATGGCACGGGAGATGGAAGACAAACTGCTGTTCGGCTCGGTGCGGGCGGGCATCCGCGCATATCGGGTGTGGCGTAACAGGAGTCGCAGCGTGGAGGTGGCTGAGCAAGGTTGAAGAGATGCATTGTTGCCACTGGCTCTATCGCCGGCAAGCCAGCTCCCACAGGGTTGGCGCATGGCTCAAGGCCGGTGCGGTCGAGGTGGATGCAACTGTCTTGCTCAAATTCCAAAGGTGGCGCGATCCCTGTGGGAGCGGGTTACCCGCGAAGAGGCCGGCATTGCCACACAAGGCCCTTGCCTGGAGACCAACCCTCGCACACCTTGCATGACATGCTAAAGTCGCCCCCGTTCCCGCTCCACCCAACGGACCCCAGCATGCCCGCACTCGACGCCACCCTCACCCCCTGGCCAGAACTCGCCGCCCGCCACCCTTGCGACGCCCTGCTGCTGGGCAATGGCGCCAGCCGCGCGCTGTGGAAGCCGTTCGGCTACTTCTCTCTGTTCGAGGAAGCGCAACGCGCCGGGCGCAAGAAAGGCCTGGCCATCAGCGACCAGGCACTGTTCAAGTCGCTGGGTACGGAACTGTTCGAGCCGGTGCTCAGCGCCCTCAACACTACCGTGCGCGCCAACGCCGCGCTGGCCATCAACTCCACCGCGCCGCTGAACCGCTACTATTCGATCAAGGAAGCGCTGATCCACGCCGTACGCACGGTGCACCTGCCGTGGCCACTCATGCCGGCCACGACCCTGGCAACCCTCAACCAGGCCCTGCGCGGCTACCGCAGCGTCTATACCAGCAACTACGACCTGCTGCTGCCATGGGCCGTGCAACACGCTCCGCACGGCTTCGCCGAACTGTTCGACGAGCAGGGCTTCTTCGACGTGCGCCGCACCAGCGGCGAAGGCACCCGGGTGCTGCACCTGCATGGCGGCCTGCACCTGCTCAAGCTGCCCGACGGCACCACCCGCCAACGCAGCGCCGACAGCACCGAACTGCTCGATGGTTTTGCCGTGAACATCCCTGGCGAAGTGCCACTGTTCGTCAACGAAGACCGCAGCGACGAGAAACTGCGCGCCATCCGCAACTCGGATTACCTGGGCTGGTGCCTGGGGCAACTGGCGCGGGAAAGCCAGGGGCTATGCCTGTTCGGGCAGCACCTGGACAGCAGTGACCAGCACCTGCTCGAAGCCATCCGGCTGGCCCGCTCGGCGCATCTGTCGATTGCCATCAGGCCGTTGAGCGAGGCATCGGTGATCAACCAGAAGCAGCATTTTGTCGATCGCTTCGGGGATATGCCGGGGACAGTGCTGCATTTCTTTGATGCCAGTACGCATCCGTTGGGGCAAGCAGCGTTGGCTATTGAAGCACCGCTCCCCCATAGGTGAAGCAGCCCCGTTAACGCTGTCTGACAGGCATCAGGGCTTGCCCGCTGAACCACTCGGCCCCATCAAGGGGCCGATGCCGTCGTCACCTGCACGACCGGGCCAACTGCAACTGGCTCGGGCATCGCTACATTGCCGCCCATCTGGCGGATTTGCCGAATCTGCTGGACCCTGTTCAGGTTTTCCCAGGCGACGGGATAGTGCCCCGGCGACAACTCGATTGCGCTGCGGAAAAACTGCTCGGCCACATCCAGCTTGCCTTCCACCAGGCAGACATAGCCGACATCATTGCTGGCCTCGGCACGCTTTTCGACCTGTTCGAAGGCAGACACCGCCTCCTCATAGCGCCCCATGCGCGCCAGCAGCAACCCATAATTGCGCCACAGCGGCTTGTAGGTGCCGTCATAGCTCACACCACGTTTGTAGCGGAGTTCGGCATCGGCCCATTGCCCGGCCATGTAGTAGGAATACCCCAGGCTGTTCTGCACCAACGCCGAACGTGGATCAATGAGTTCGGCCAGGCGGTAGTACGTCTGCGCCTCGGCAAAGTTTTCGCCCAGATCCGCAAGCACCCCCAGCCCGTTGTATGCCTTGAGCGGTGACTTGCTGTCGACCCGGAGCGCAGCCGCCCCGGCCTGGGTGTTGGCCGGGTCCTTGGTGAAGCGCTTCTGATCCACGGCAACTGCCTTCAACAGCATCGCCTTGGCTTGCTCATGTTTACGCATGGACAGATTCAGCAGGCCCATTTCCGTCAGGGCATCGGGGTTTTCAGGCGCCTTGCCCAGCACCTCGGTGAAGGCCATCTCGGCCAGCTGGTTATTGCCCCGTTCGCGGTGGATACGGCCAACCCAGACCAGGGCTTCATAACGTTCGGGCGCCAGCTCAAGGACGCGCAGGTACTGGTACAGCGCCTGGTCCAGGTCACCGGCCTGGTAGGCCATCGCCGCCATCTGCATCGCCTGGTCGGGCGAGTTGCTCTGCGACTGCACCTGGTAGAGCACCGAGTTGCCAGCGGAGTAGACAGAACGTACCCCATTCAAGTCTGACCCCGTGCTCTGGCAACCCGAGAGCACGGCTGTCATGGTCAACAGCAAGCTGATCCTTTTCATGTCATGGCTTCCCGAACGTTTTAAGTATCCCGATGATCACCGGGCCGATGGCTACCAGAAAGAAGCTTGGCCACAGACAGAAAATTAGCGGAAAAACCAGCTTGGTTCCGATTTTCGCGCCCATTTCCTCGGCGGCCTGCATGCGCCGGTCACGAAACTCCTCGGCATAGATACGCAAGGTAGCCCCTACGCTGGTGCCGAAGCGGATACTCTGGGCCAACAGGCTGACCAAGCCCTGGATGTCTTCCAGCCCGGTGCGGTCCGCCAGTTGCCTGAGCGCTTCGGTACTGGAAATACCGGCGCGGATCTGCGCATTGACCAACGCCAGTTCCTCGGCCAGCTCGGCCTGGCTGACTGCCATTTCTTCGGCCACTCGCTCGATAGCCTGGGGCAACGCCAAGCCCGACTCCACGCAAACCACCATCAAGTCCAGGGCATCGGGGAAGGCCGCACGCAACCGCCCCTGTCGAGCCTTCTTGCGCTTGTCGACATACACCGCCGGTAGCAGCCATCCGACGGCCGCTCCCATCAGCACCACACCGATGATCGTGATCGAGGAAAGGTTGGGAACCAGTGGCAGTGTTAACAGCGAGATACCCATTAGCATCAACGGCAGCAGCAAACGCACAGCCCAGTACACCTGTACCGCTGACGCCGAGCCGTAACCCGCGTGGGTCAACAGGGTTCGGGTGGCCGACACCTGCCCCTCCGCAGACGGGGTAACGCGCCGACCGACCCGTTCCAGTAAAAGCTGCAGGTTGCCTGGCGCCTCGCGCCCGGCCGCAGCGCTGGAGTGGTCACGCTTGATCAATGCAAGACGGCGTTGCAGAGGGCTCTGCAGGCCCAGCACCAGTAACGTCACTGTGATCACTGCAATGACCGTACTCATCCCGATCGCACCAACGATCAGCAGGCGTGCCAGTGCCTCACTGTCCGTCACCCTACTCAACAAACCGAGCAAATAGTCCATGACCGACGCCCCCATGCGAGAACTGCCTAAATCTGGATACGGATGATTTTCCGAATCCAGAAAATCCCCATCAACATGGAGCCAAAAGCCCCCATGACCAACTTATGCCCAGTAGGATCCTTGATCAGCAACGTCAAGTACTCCGGGGTCGTGACAATGATCGCCGCCGCCAACACGAAGGGTACTGCCACCAGAATCCAGGCCGACATTCGCCCTTCGGCCGACATGGTCTTGACCTTGCGCTGAAAGCGGAAACGCCCGCGTATCAGGCGGCTCAGGCGCTCCAGCACTTCGGTCAGGTTGCCACCGGTCTCGCGATGAATGAGGATCGAGGTCACCATCATCATCACGGTCATGCTCGGCACCCGCTCGAGCAGGCCAAGCATGGCCCTACGCACATCATTACCGTAGTTGATATCGGCGAAGGTCAGGCCGAACTCGTGCGCCACCGGCCCCTTGTGTTCATCGGCCACCAGGCGCAAGGTTTCATTGAAGGGGTGCCCCGCGCGCAACGCCCGGCACATGGATTCCAGCGCATCCGGCAAGTCCTCCTCGAACCTGGCGAAACGCTTGCCACGATCAGCGGAGATTTTCAGCAGCGGCAGCCAGAACGCCACGAACGCTGCCGCCAGCGCCAACCACCAGTAAGGAAAGAACAGCCAGGCCAGCATCCCGGCAGCCGCTGCCAGTACGAACCCGATCAGCAATACCCGATAGGCCCGGTACTCATGCCCGGCCTGCTCGATCATTTGCGTCAGCGACGCCATGAAGGGTAACTGCTCGAGCCGCGCCTCCAGCGGCGACAAGCGGGTCAGGTACTTCTGCCGCAACACGGTCTGCATGTTCGGCAGATGGCTTGCCCGCTCCAGGATCACCAGTCGGCCACGGATACGCTTACGTACTTTGCCCGCCTCGCCAAACACTGGTACCACCAACCCTTGGCTGAGAAGGAACACAGCCACGAACACCATGCCAAGAAATATCAGGATGTATTCACCGGGTATCTGACTCATGGCTGACGAGCCTCCATCCATTCAGGCCTGAACATCGTCAGCGGCAATTCTATGCCGCGCTTGGCCAAGGCATCGCGAAAGGCCGGGACCATGCCACTTGGCCGGAAGTCACCAAGCACCTGGCCCTGCTCGCCCACACCACTGCGGACAAAAGAGAAGATCTCGGTCATGGTGATGATCTCGCCTTCCATGCCGTTGATCTCCTGCACGCTGACCAACCGCCGCTTGCCGTCTTCCTGCCGCTCCAGCTGAATCACTACATCGATGGCCGACGCGATCTGCTGGCGCATGGCCTTGATCGGGAATGTGGCGCCAGACATCAACACCATGTTCTCGACCCGGCCCAACGCGTCGCGCGCGGTGTTGGCGTGGATCGTGGTCAGTGAGCCATCGTGGCCGGTGTTCATCGCCGTCAGCATGTCCAGCGCTTCGGCGCCACGCACCTCACCGATCACGATACGGTCCGGGCGCATCCGCAGGCTGTTGCGCACCAGCTCGCGCTGGCCCACCTCGCCGCGCCCCTCGATGTTCGCCGGCCGTGTTTCCAGGCGCACCACATGCGGTTGCTGCAGCTGCAGCTCGGCCGAGTCCTCGATGGTGACAATGCGCTCGTTGTGGGGAATGAAACTGGACAGCACATTGAGCATGGTGGTCTTGCCGCAGCCGGTGCCGCCGGAGATCAGCACGTTCAGCCGGCCTCGCACAATTGCCTTGAGCATCAGCGCGATGGCCGGGGTCAGGGCGCCGGCCTGGATCAGGCTTTCGATGTTGAGCAGGTCCACCGCAAAACGGCGGATCGAGATGCTCGGCCCATCAATGGCCAGCGGCGGAATGATCGCATTGACCCGCGAACCATCCTTGAGCCGGGCGTCGACCAGTGGCGAAGACTCGTCGATGCGTCGGCCCAGGCTGGAAACGATGCGGTCGATAATATTGAGCAAATGCTGATCATCGCGAAAACGCACATCGGTGCGCTGCAACTTGCCGAACCGTTCGACGTACACCGAGTCATGCCCGTTGACCAGAATGTCGGACACCGTATGGTCGGCCAGCAGCGGTTCCAGCGGGCCAAGGCCAAGCACTTCGTCGGTGATCTGCTTGATGATCAACTGGCGGCTGACAGAGCTCACCGGCGCCGAGTGTTCATCAAGCAAACGCTGACAGATATCGCGGATCTGCCGCACGGCCTCGGCCTGCTCGAGCGAGTCGAGCAAGGACAGGTCCATGACCTTGAGCAGTTGCTGATAGGTTTTTTCCCGCCACTCGGCTTCCACCGAGGTGACCTGGCTTTTCGTTTCAAACAGAACATCCGGTGCTGAATGCTCCCACGCCATCAGCGCCTCTGCCGGGTCCTTCGCAGCGCCACTGTGCTTCGACGGCGTCGATGCCTCGGGGGTGACTGCCTGTTTGCGCAAACGGTTACGGAAATCGCTAAGCATGGTTCACCCCCGAAAAACACGCTTGAAGGCGCGTTTGAACAGTCCACTTTCAGTGTCCACCTGCTTGCCAACCAATTCCTCGGCCAGCCCACGCAGCGCTTGGGCGATCGGGGAGCGAGGTGCTTGCAAGCCTAATGGCACACCGGTGTTCTGGCTCTGGTTGATGACGCTGAAGTCATTGGGCAGTTTCACGATATTGGTGCAGCGCAGCGCCTCGCCGATATCCTTGAGGCTGACCGGCGCCGCCTTGTCGTAGCGGTTGACCACCACCTCCAGCTGATTGCCGCGTACGCCCAGGTCATCGCGCAGGATGCGCGCCAGGGAACTGGCGTCACGCAGGTGGTTGACGCTCTGCTGCATGACAACGTACACCCGGTCTGCCTGCTCCAGCACCGAAGCGGTGATGTGATCGATCTGCCGCGGCAAGTCCGCCACCACCCAGTCATAGTTGGCGCGCGCCAGTTGCAGCAGCGCATCGAGCTGTTCGGCCTGGACATCCTGCGGCAGACACAATTCATTGGCGCGACTGCCAAGCACATGCAAGGACGGGCTGAAATGGCTGCAGAAGCCGCGCAGTGCCACCCCGTCCATCTCTTTTATCTGCTGCAACACATCCAGTTGGCTGTGCGACTGCGCCACATCCAGATGATGCGACACGCTGCCAAACTGCAGGTCCAGGTCCAGCAACAGGGCGTTGCCCTTGAGGCTGAGCTGATGCGCCAGGTTGCAGGCCAGTACCGTGCCGCCGGAGCCCCCCTTGGCATTCATCACCGCGATCAGTTTGCCGGTTGCCGTGCTGCTGGTCTGGGTCTCCATGAGCATACGGTTCAAGGCGGCGATAAGCTCCGTGGCAACGATGGGCTCCGGCAGAAAATCGCGGGCACCGGCCTGCATCGCCAGGCGCATGCCTTCCCGATCGTCCAGCAGGCCACACACCAACAGCGGCGGGCGCTCATGGGCCGGGCGTTGCAACAGGGCGGCCAGCTCCTCACGCCACAGCTGGCCAACGCGCAGCAGCAGGAAATCGGGCATCCGGTCCAGCCCGTACAAAGGGTCGCAATGCCCATTGCTCACCTGGCGAACATTCACCTCCAGGCCAGAGATGCGTTGACAGATTTCTTGCAACTGACGCAAGGCCAACGCGTCGGAGCTGCTGATCAACAGACGCATTCCGGGCTTGATGGCGGTAGCGGATATAGAAGATTCCCTTAGATTCAGCATGGCGTGATCTCCGGTGCGACATCCGCCTCGGTATGCCGCCCGAGGCTCTCGCGAGGTAAGGTCGCCTTGAATACTGGCAAGGTAATGGGTACGCCAAACCCTGGAATAAACAGGCTGAACTGGAAGTTCTGCAGCGTCAGTTGCACATAGCGGACAGCGGCAAACCCGCTGGCACTCACCAGATCACCGGGGTTGGCTACCGGCGCACCGTCCTTGTCCAGGTAACGCAGGGTCAGGTCCGAGGTGTCCAGGTCGGCCAGCAGGCTGCTGGCGCCACTGTCACCTGCGCTGTTGAATATCGCCCGGCGTAGCACCACCGGGTCACTGATATTGCATACCGCCGCCAGACGTGCGCCACGTCGCACGGACTCATTCAGCACGTTCACGGTGTAGTACAGCCGGCCTATTTCCAGTACGCCGAACAACAACGTGAACATCAACGCACTGACAATAGCGAACTCCACCACGTAAACGCCCTGCATGCCTCTGCGCTTCATCACAGTGCCCTCATCACGGTGGTGGCGACCAACGGGAAGTTCAGCGCCGTGCTATTGCCGATAAACGCCGGAATGCCACTGGCGATTAGCGGAGAAAAGACAGAACT
This sequence comes from Pseudomonas persica, assembly GCF_900291015.1. GTDB lineage: Bacteria > Pseudomonadota > Gammaproteobacteria > Pseudomonadales > Pseudomonadaceae > Aquipseudomonas. The sequence continues at coordinate 24,285 of NZ_OLKL01000011.1, read as the reverse complement.
GATGGTCACCTGCACGTGGTCGTTGGTGCCCGCCACCTTGGCCACCTGCACGGTAGTGTTGGCGGGCATGCCGGTCAGGCTGCAGGGCGGCGTGGAAGGTGCACCGTACACCGCCACATACTTGGTCATGCACTCGAGATCGGCGCTCACCTCGACCTTGCCCAAGGTCGAGTTCCAGGCCTGGCTGGCGACAAAGCGCGCGGCATCACGGCTGCCCTGCAGCAGGCTGTTGTACTGGTAAAGCATGCGGCCAAATTCGCCAAAGGCCAGCAAGGTCAGGAGCAACAGCGGCAGGGTGATAGTGAACTCGACGATTGCCACCCCTTGCTGACGCTGCGCACGCTTGAGCCGGTGAAGTTCCATGACAGCTCCTCAGGAGTCGGTGCTCGGTGTGCCACTGCCGTTGAGAAAGGTTTTGTACAGCTGGATGATCTGCGGGCCGGAATCGTCTTGCGGCGTGGGCCCCGGCACACCGTCACCCTCGCATTGCTTGACGAACTGGCCAAAGATCTGCGAATCACCGCCCGAGTTGTCGGCCGGCTGCACCACAAAGAAACAACCAAAACCGAGGACCGGAATTGACGATGCTCCCGAGTCCTTGCCGGAGCAGTCACCCATCACGATCTTCAGCATCCGCCGCTCGAAAACCCCACCCGACTGGCAACCCGTAGCGCCTGCGACACACGCGGCTGTCTGCGCGACATAGTCGTTGTAGTCGAACAGCGGCGTGCCGCCAGAAGACAGATTGCCGTTGCTCGAGGTGACGGGTTGGCCCTGGTACTCCTCCCGATCGTCGGCAACGTTGTACTTCATCAGCGGATTGCTATAGTCCGTCACCAGGTCTGGCGGATAGTCCGAACTATTGAGCGTCCCGGTGTACTCACCGAAGCGCGTGTTCAGGCCTTTCACGGATGGGCCAACCGTGTTGCCAGGTTTGGTGGCTACGTTGTCACCGACATTGCGGCAAACTGAACCGCCGCCAGCCATCAGCTCGCCAATGGTCTTGCCGCCAGAGCCAAAATCGAGCAGCTGGAAATTGCCCGGGCCAATCGGATCGCTGTTCTTGGAGGCTGATTTCAAGACCTTCAGGTCACCAAAGCGATAACCCCAGAACATGCCGGTATCTGGGTTATATTGATCCGGGTTGCCACACACCAGCAGCGGCGCAAGATCACATGGGCTGGTCGGGCTCGGCCCGGCGGTGGCAATCGCCGTCACCTGCTTGGCTCCCAAGGCGCCTGTACCGAATGACTGGGCGAAGCTCCAGAAAAAGCCTGCCAATGAGTAATTCGCTACCGAAACCCGCACATAAGTGGCATTAGTCGGCCCAGGGAAGGAGAAAGGCCCATAGACATTGTCTGCCAGCTCCACCACCGCGAATGCTCCAGGGTTGCCGCCGATTGCCGTCGACAGTTCGTTGTTGCCCGCAGCCTTGGCGTTTTCGTTCAGCGTAAAGAGCGCGGCGGCTCGCGCGGTACTGGCACTATTGCCAGAGCCCATCACCTGGCTCAGGGTCTTTGCACCACTCAGGGCGGCGGCGTCCACGGCATTCTGCAGTCGGGTCTTGTTCAACAACACGTGACCGCCATCGAGCACCAACGCTGCCATCATCAATATCGCGACCAGGGCGATCACGATGATGACAGTCACTGCCCCCCGCTGTTGGCCCGGCGGCGCGGTGAACATCCGTTGAGCTCGAAGAGTCATGATCACGCCCTCAATCAGCGAGTTGAATCAGTGACTTGGATCTGGATCGGCTGACCGACCTGCTGTGCATCGCCAGTCGCCCCCCGATAACCATTGATCACCTTCTCCAGCAACGGCCCATCGGCACCGGCGGCAGGCAGTTCGGTACCTGGGTTGGCGGCCACTTGCTTGTCGGCAATCTGCTGGTAGGTGGTCTGGTAAACGCTGTAGCCCAGCGGGCCAACGCGCCCTTCGTCGTAGGACATGCAACCGGACAATCCCGACAGCAGCGCGCAACACACGATCATGCTTCTCATGCTGGTTCTCCCCGATCAGTTCAGATCATGACCAAAATTGCCACCGCTGACCCCGAGGCTGACGGGCACCGCGCGCCCCGGCTCACTGCCCTTGGTCTTGCCGAGCAGGTAGAAGTCCAGGTCACTGGGTTCGACGAACTTCTCGGTGGGCAGGCGTACCGCCTTGGCATCCACCGGTTTGGCCAGGTGCGGCGTCACCAGGATCACCAGTTCGGTTTCACCGTTGATGAACGACTGGCTGCGGAACAGGTGCCCAAGTATCGGCAGGTCCCCCAGCCCCGGGAAACGGCTGACGAAATCGCGGGTGTTTTCGCTGATCAAGCCGGCGATGGCTATGGTCTGGCCATTGCCCAGTTCGACCGTGGATTCGGCGCTACGCTTGGTCAGCGACGGAATGACCTGGGTAACACCATCGCCCAGAATACTGTTGAGGCCTGTGTCGAGTACCAGCGAGTTGACGTTGGAAAGCTCGCTCACCGAGACATTCAGGTTGAGGTTGATACGCCCGGAGTCGAGCACCACCGGCAGGAACTTCACGCCGACACCGAATTCCTTGTATTCGATGGTGATGCCATCATCCTCGGTGATCGGGATCGGGAACTCGCCACCGGAAATGAACTCTGCCTGCTGGCCGGTCAGTGTGGTGAGGGTGGGTTCAGCCAGCACTTTGGCCGAACCATTGTCCTTGGACGCCTCCAGCACCACGTTGAAGAGGAAATCGTCGGACAGGAACTGGGCGAACAAGCCTTTGCCGCCACCAATCAGCGAGCCTGGCGAAAGGATCGACCCGCCACCCGGGGTCAGGCCCAGCCCCTGGCCATTGTTGAACCCGCCACCGCTCCAGTTGCCGGAGCTGCCAAGGGCATTGAAGCGGACGTTGAGGTTCTTGATCAGGCTGCGCTGCATCTCCGCCACCTTGACTTCCAGCATCACCTGCTGGCTGCCCCCGACGCTGAGCAGGTTGATCACCTCCAGCGACTGGGCCGGTGCAGCCTCGGCAGCTTCACCTTTGCCTTGCACCACACTCGAGGTTTGCGCGGCATAGGTCTTGGCCACTTTCATCGCTGTGTCCATGGCGGCAGCGCTGCGCACCTGGCCACGCAGCACCAGTGCGCCCTGGGCGCTGAACACCTCGATATTCTCCTCGGGCAGCAACTGGTGCAGTTTGGTCTTGAGCCCGGTGAGGTCATGCACGACCTCCACATCCATGGTCTCGATCAAGCGATTGCTGCTGTCCCACAGCAACACGTTGGTAGTGCCCAGGGAACGGCCGAGCAGGTAGAGCTGAGTGGGGCTGGTGATCAGGATGTCGGCGATATCCGGGTTGCCTACCGAGATTTTCCTGACCGGTGTACGAGTGCTGATCGTCCGCGACTTATAGATGGGTACCTGGACCATGTTGGTATTGGCCGCCGGCATGGCGCTGTAGCCCGCACCCGGTTCTGCAGCCTGCGCCACGCCAGCGAACAGCAGCTGCGTACCGAGCCCGCACAACAGGTACAGCCCTAGTCTCTGCAAAGTATTCATTGACTACTCCCTGCGAGGTGATCTCGTTCCTGCCGAAGGTTAGCTATTCGGACGCCAGCTGCCTCAGAATCTTGTTTTCGCTACTTCAACTTCAGTCCCGCGAATGATGGTGACCGAGCCAACTCCCCCGTTGCCTTTTGCCACCGGCTTTAGTTGGGGTTTGGCTACTGGCGGCGCAGCCTGGACCGGCGCGGCAACGGCTTGCGGTTGCTTCTGGGCATCCAGCGGGTTGCGCAGGGCCAGTTGCAACTTCCCTTCCGATTGCGCCTTGACCAGGATTTCTGCCTCCTTGGCCGACATTTCCAGGGTCACGGCACGCACTACCACCGGTTGGGTCTTGTCCGTCCCTGCCGTCTGGTCCACGGCCAATACCCGCAAGTCCTGGAGAATAGTCCTGGACTCTGCGTCATTACCGCTGCCGTCACTTTGCTTGGTCGCCAGTACATCGACCCGGTTACCCGGCAAGAGGAACCCGCCCACCCCGACCACGTCGTCCACGCGCACCGCAATGGCACGTTTGTCGGGGGCGATCAACGAAGCCAGGGTACTGCCACCCAAGTGCTCGGCCAGGCGTGCGCTGCGCAGCACGTCACCGCGCAACAGGGCGAAGGTGGCGATCTTGCCCAGCACCTTTTCGTTACTGTCGAAGGCATCGTCGGGTACTGCATCCTTGGGCATGCGCACGATGGCAACCTGCTGGGCCTCGATCATCTGCCCGAACGGGATCTCCACCGTGGCGACCACCACGTTCTTCATGTTGTCGTCCGGGACGGTGTTGAGCCGACCATCGAGCCAGTTGTTGGCCATCCAGGCGGCGCCAAGCCCCAGGGTCAGGGAAACGGCAATCAGGATCAGCGTACGGGCGCTCATATCTGCATCTCCTTATCCAAGGAAGTCGATCTGCACGAAGTAGCTTTGCCAAGCCCATTTCAGCTCCTGCTCCGACAACGGCCCCTCGCCGCCCAGGTAACGCTGACGGTCAAGTGCCATGTTCAGCAGGTCGCGAGGGTGGCACGGCACCAGCGGCACGCCTTCGGCCTCGTACAGCGCCTGTAGCGCATAGCGCAACAGCGAAGGGTCGTAAGCCAGGCCCAGGCGTTCGCACTCCTGGCGCCAGATGCGTTCGTACTCATCGACCTTCAGGTAGCTGAACTGCAGCTTGTAGCCGATGCGCCGCAAGAAAGCTTCGTCGGCCAGCTCCAGGGGATTCAGGTTGGTGGAAAACACCAGCACCAGATCGAACGGCAGCTCGCAATGACGCCCGCCACCCAGGTTGAGGAAGTCGCGCTTCTCTTCCATCGGCACGATCCAGCGGTTGAGCAGCTCGGCCGGGGCCATGCGCTGGCGGCCCATGTCGTCGATGATGAACAGGCCATTGCTGGCCTTCAGTTGCAAGGAGGCCTGGTACTGACGGGTACTGGGATCAAAGCGGACATCCAGTTGCTCCATGCCCAATTCGCCGCCAGTGATCACCACCGGGCGTTTACAACGCACCAGCCGACGATCGATTCCTTCATTGAGCAACAGGCTGTTCGGTTGCGCCTCTTCCTCCAGGCGCTGATGCACCTGGGGGTCATACACCTCGATGACCGACTCGTTGATTTCGATGGCATGGGGCACCCAGATGGCTTCGGCGAACAGGCGGATCAACCGGCTGCTGACGTAGGTCTTGCCGGTACCTGCGGGGCCATAAATCATGATGGCGCGCCCGGAGTTCAGCGCTACGCCCAGTTGATCGAGCATGCTCTCCGAGAGCACAACGCCAGCGAAGGCCGCATGCATGTCCTGCGTACTGATGCGGCCATGGTGGATTGTCTGCAGCTTGAGCAGGTCACGGTAGGCACTTACCGGAAAGGGCGCCGCGCCGATGTAGCCGCTGCGCGCCAGTGCATCCCGGGCGGTACCGCGGCCGCGCTCGGTCAAGCCGTAGCGCAGCACCTGCCCCCCCGTTTGCACACCTACCTGGCCCAGTACTTCGACACGACCATCCTTGCGCAGAAAGGCCAGTACTTCTTCTACCACTGCACCGGTCAGCGCCAGGCGCTCAACCAGGCGCGACAGGTCCAGCGTACCGGCGTCGTGCAAGTGCTTGCACAGCAAATCACCGAGAAAGCTTTCCGCCAGGCCAGTCTCGTGAACTGTACGTGGCTGAGGTGCCAGCCTCTGCACTGCGTCCTTGTCACAGGCGCAGGCACCACTGTCTCTGAGTGCGTACATTATTAGCCTCCCAGGCTATAGGCCTAGCGGCAGCCCAAACAGGCTGACAAGGGTTCCGGACAGGATCGCGACTGAATAAGGGAAAGGCTTACCTGCCACCTCATCCGCCTCCGGCGCAAAATAAGCCTGCGCCGTCAAGATCAACCAGTAGCGTTGTAACGTCTGTTTCAACTGCCCGCGCATGAGCACTATCAACATCCCGCACACGCCACCGGCAATCAGGCTAAGAAGTGCTGCAGAAAGTGCTTCATGCGGAGTAAGAAAGGTACCGACCATGGCCATCAGCTTGACGTCGCCGGCTGCCATGCCCCCCAGCGCGTACATCGGAATAAACACGGCAAACCCGATAAACATACCCACCACGCCATAACCCAGCCCGGTAAGTTCTGCGGAATAAACCTGGCCCGCCAACCCCAAACCCAACCCCAGCAAGATCAACATGTTGGGAATGCGGTGGTTACGAAGATCCCCGACCACCGCTATGCCCAGCAGCCCTAGCAGCACGACAATGGCGAACAGAGACTCTGCTGACATTGCTGCATCCCCCTTGGGGCTTAGTTAAGGATTTAGTTCAAGCAGTCGTGCCGCCAAGCGCAGTAATCAGCGCGTTGATCTTTACCTTCACTGCGGCTCCCAAGTTAGTGAACGCAGTAATCAGGGTGGCGGCAACCAACCCACCTGCTATCGCATATTCCACAACGGTCAAGCCATTTTCATCTTTGGCGAACTTCATCACCGAAGTCTTGATTGTTTGCAGAGTCATTTCGCTCACCTCGCTAAGGACATTATTTTTCTTCCCGGGCAGTGGTGTTTGCACTACCTGATGGGAATCCTAGCTAGAGGGTGACGGTAGGGGTTAGGAGATTTTTGCGAATCGCTAGGACTTTTTTACGGCCATTGGCCAGCACCGAAAAGGTGGACAAGGCCACCTGGAAAACAGGCTGGAAACCCGAATATGAGAAGTGCTTTCGTACGCATTTGCAGCCCGTTCAGGAACAGGTCCTGGCACGTTTGTTCAAAGCCGACAAGCGGTCGTCATAGCCAAAGACCAGCCCACGTGCGGAACCTGTCTAACATCAGGGTTTTACAAAACGCATAGAACGCGTTAAGCGAAAACGTTCTAAGGTAATAACCAAATTCATCGGCGAGTTAATAGTGTTTTGACAATACTGCTGCACGTAGGGAAACTCCCCAGCATAAGGTTAAGTCACGATGTCTAACCCAGGCACAAAGCCGCTGTTGTTGTGGTTCGATCTGACACGCGATCATTCCACCGAAGCGTTGATGGCACAGTTCAGTCATGTCTGCGACTGCAAACTGGCAAAGGCCGTCGCGCATTCCGAACGCCAACAGGCAGACATGATCTGCATGCATTTCGATCGCCCGGACACCCTTAACCTCAACCTGCTGCTGGAAGTGAAACGCAACTCACCGTCCATCCCGGTTACCATGTTCACCGTGCAGCACTCCGAAGAACTGGCCGTCTGGGCCATGCGTTCGCGGGTATGGGAATACCTGGTGTTACCGCTTACAAGCAGCGAGATGAGTCGCTACCTCGATGTGCTGAAGCAGCTTTGCGAAGTACGCCGCATGATCAAAAGTCAGGGCAATGCGCAGCAGATCGATCATCTGCCGTCCTTGCCCGACAGCATTCGCCTGACCGGCAAACACCACAAGCACAAAGCACTCAGCAAGGTCATGCCATACATCGACCAGCACTTTCGCGAATGCATCGATCAAAAGGATCTCGCCCAGCGCTGCGGCATGACCACGGCTCGCTTCAGCCGCCTGTTCAAGGAGGTCAACGGCCTTGGCTTTCTGGATTACATCTTGAGCAAGCGCATGAACCTGGCCATGGACTTGCTCCTCAACAGCCAGATGCCCATTACCAGCATTGGCTATGAGGCCGGCTTCAAGGACCCGTCCTATTTCGCCCGCGCCTTCAAGCAATTCACCAACTGCACGCCCAGCGAATACCGCCAGGCCAGCCAGCTCGGCGGGCCGGTCAGCGCAACCGAGCCCTTGAAAGGTTCAAATGCGCCCGTCCTGGATAGCGTGTTACCGAGTGCGGCGTTTCACAAGAACCGCTGAACAATCACGCCCCAGGCAGCAACCCATCCACCCGCAACAACGTCTCCAGGCAATGCTCCTGCACCCCATAGAACGCCTTGAGCTGGGCAATCTTCTCCAGCAACGCGCCGTTGTCCACAGCCTGGCGCCGCTTCACCGCAAGAATCATCTTGTTCTTGTTGGTGTGCTCCAGCGAAATGAACTCGAACACCTTGGTCTCGTACCCGCAGGCTTCCAGGTACAGCGCACGCAGGCTATCAGTCAGCATCTCGGCCTGCTGGCCAAGGTGCAGGCCGTACTGCAGCATCGGTTGCAACAACCCCGGGCTGTGCAGTTGCGGGCGGATCTGTTTGTGGCAGCACGGTGAGCACATGATGATCGCGGCGTTGCAGCGGATGCCGGTGTGGATGGCGTAGTCGGTGGCGATGTCGCAGGCATGCAGGGCAATCATCACTTCGATCGCCGCGGGCACCACGCTACGCACGTCGCCACACTGGAACTCCAGGCCCGGGTGTTCCAGGCGCAAAGCGGCAGCGTTGCACAGGTCGACCATGTCCTGGCGCAGCTCGACACCGGTTACCTGTGCCTCAAGGCCCAGGCTGTTGCGCAGGTAGTCGTGCATGGCAAAGGTCAGGTAACCCTTGCCCGAACCGAAGTCGGCCACCCGCAGCGCCTGCTCCGCCGGCACCGGGGCGCTGGCCAGGGCGTGGTCGAAGACTTCGATGAACTTGTTGATCTGCTTCCACTTGCGCGACATGGACGGGATCAGCGCGCCTTGTGCGTCAGTCACGCCGAGGTCACGCAGGAACGGCCGTGACAGCTCCAGGTAGCGCTTCTTCTCGCGGTCATGGCCACTGCTGCTGGCAGCTTCGCGCGGTGCCTGTGCGCCGTGGCGCTGAAGCATGGGCTTGCCCTTCTTGCTGAAGGTCAACTGCACTTCACCGTCGGCGTCGAACAGGTGCGCGTTGCGGAAACTGTCCGGCAGCAGCTCGGCGACCAGCGCCTGGGCCTGATCCAGTGCCAGGTTGCGGGTGATGTCGCGGGTCTGGTGGCGGTATACCAGCGACAGGCATGGCTGGCCCTTGACCAGCAGCGGCTTGGCAATGATCCGTTGCAAGGTCTGGTCGGCACCGACATGGCGCGCCAGCACCAGCTTGACCAGGGTATTGCCATGCAGGGCGGCGTTCAGCAGGTCGAGAAACCGGTTGCGCGCATCCGGCGCGGACGGGGCGGAAGAACTGGCGGACATGGAAAAACGGTGCCTCGGATAGCGGGGAGCGCATTCTACACCCTGTGGGAGCGGGTTTACCCGCGAATGCGTCGCTGGCCTCAAGCCAGCATTCGCGGGTGAACCCGCTCCCACAGGGGACACATCAAGTCCGCGGGTTTCGACTCAATCGAGAATCACCAGCCGGTTGGGCAGCTCATTACGGGAATGAGTAGGCGGCACGTGCTCGCTGAGCAGCTCGCCGCAAGCCTCGATGCACTCGACAAAACCCTGCAAGGTGCGGCCCTGGCGTACCTGTTCGGCAAAGCGGGCGACGATGGCCGCACGGGCGGTGGCATCCAGGTAGCGCTCGATGCCGCGGTCGACCAGGATCTCCACATGCCGCTCCGCCTCGCTGACGAAGATCAACACCCCCGTGGCACCTGCCGTGCGCTGCAGGTTCTGTTCGCGAAACTGCTGGCGGGCCAGACGCGAGGCGCGCCAGCGGCGCAATGCCCGGGGGATCAGCCAGCCGCCCAGGCGTGGGTTGCGCAGCAGCAGACACAGGCCGACGAACAGCAGCACATTGGCCACCAGCAAGCCACGCACGCCGGGCCAGCCCAGCAGCCAGTGCAACAGGCCCGGCACGGCCAGCGCCAACACAGCGGCCCAGAACAATGGCCAATAGGCGTAATCATCGGCACGGCGGGCCAGCACCGTCACCAGTTCGGCATCGGTGCGCCGTTCGGCACGGGCAATGGCTTCAGCGATCTGGCGCTGATGGTATTCGTCGAGGGGGGTCATGCCATCGGTCTCTTGAGCGTTCTTATAGTTGTTGTCCCGGCATTCGGGGCTTCGTCCGCTGGCGAGATATTCAGGCATAATCCGCCTCTGGAAGAAATGCCTGCAAATCGTACAACAATAGCCGCCTGAAAACTTCGGCCGCGCGCGTATCACCATGGATACGGCAGAGGCCCCATAACGGAATTGATGATGAAACTGTCTTTGCTGGGCCTGGCCATGGGCCTTGCCAGTCAGGCGGCCCTCGCCGCCCCCTCCGCCCCGCCCCTGCAGGACAAGCAGGCGTTCATCGACCATCTGATCAGCCAGATGACCGAAGCCGAGAAGATCGGCCAGTTGCGCCTGATCAGTATCGGGCCGGAAATGCCCAAGGATAAGATCCGCGAGGAAATTGCCGCCGGGCGCATCGGCGGCACCTTCAACTCACGCACTGCCCCCGAAAACCGGCCGATGCAGGACGCGGCCATGCGCAGCCGCCTGAAGATCCCGATGTTCTTCGCCTACGACACCGTCCACGGCGAACGCACCATTTTCCCGATCGGCCTGGGCATGGCCGCGACCTGGGACATGGACGCCGTCGCCAAGGTCGGCCGCACCGCCGCCATCGAGGCCGCAGCCGACGCCCTGGACATGACCTTCGCTCCGATGGTCGATATCGCCCGCGACCCGCGCTGGGGCCGCACCAGTGAAGGCTTCGGCGAAGACACCTACCTGACCTCGAAGATCGGCCAGGTGATGGTCCGTTCGTTCCAGGGCAGCAGCCCGGCCAACCCCGACAGCATCATGGCCATCGTCAAGCACTTCGCCCTGTATGGCGCGGTGGAAGGCGGGCGCGACTACAACACGGTCGATATGAGCCTGCCAAAAATGTACAACGACTACCTGCCACCCTACCGCGCCGCACTCGATGCTGGTGCCGGCGGGGTGATGGTGGCGTTGAACTCGATCAACGGCGTGCCGGCCACCTCCAACACCTGGCTGATGAACGACCTGCTGCGCAAGGAGTGGGGCTTCAAGGGCGTGACCATCAGCGACCACGGCGCCATCCAGGAGCTGATCCGCCATGGCGTCGCCCGCGACGGCCGCGAAGCCGCCAAGCTGGCGATCAAGGCCGGTATCGACATGAGCATGAACGACACCCTGTACGGCGAAGAGCTGCCTGGCCTGCTGAAGTCCGGCGAAGTGACCCAGGGCGAGCTGGACCAGGCGGTGCGCGAAGTGCTGGGTGCCAAGTACGACATGGGCCTGTTCAAGAACCCGTACGTGCGCATCGGCAAGGCCGAAACCGACCTGAAGGACTACTACGGCAACGAGCGCCTGCACCGCGACGCCGCGCGTGACGTGGCGCGCCGCAGCCTGGTGCTGCTGGAAAACCGCAACCAGACCCTGCCGCTGAAAAAGGCCGGCACCATCGCCCTGGTCGGCCCGCTGGCCGATGCGCCGATCGACATGATGGGCAGCTGGGCTGCCGACGGCAAACCAGTGCACTCGGTGACCGTGCGCGAAGGCCTGCGCCGCGCCGTGGAGGGCAAGGCCAAGCTGATCTACGCCAAAGGTTCCAACGTCACCGGCGACAAGGCGATGTTCGATTACCTGAACTTCCTCAACTTCGATGCCCCGGAAATCGTCGACGACCCGCGCCCGCCTGCGGTGCTGATCGACGAGGCGGTGAAGGCGGCGAAACAGTCCGATGTGGTGGTGGCAGTGGTCGGCGAATCCCGCGGCATGTCCCACGAGTCGTCGAGCCGCACCACCCTGGAAATCCCGGCCAGCCAGCGTGAGCTGATCAAGGCCCTGAAAGCCACCGGCAAGCCGCTGGTGCTGGTGCTGATGAACGGCCGCCCACTGTCGATTGCCTGGGAACGCGAGCAGGCCGACGCCATCCTCGAAACCTGGTTCGCCGGTACCGAAGGCGGCAACGCGATCGCCGATGTGCTGTTCGGCGACTACAACCCGTCCGGCAAGCTGGCCATCACCTTCCCGCGTTCGGTCGGGCAGATCCCGATGTACTACAACCACACCCGTATTGGCCGGCCTTTCACGCCGGGCAAGCCGGGCAACTACACCTCGCAGTATTTCGAGGAGCCCAATGGCCCGCTGTACCCGTTCGGCTATGGCCTGAGCTACAGCAGCTTCGAGCTGTCGGGGCTGAAGCTGTCGAACAGGGACCTCAAGCGTGGCGACACGCTGGAGGCCAACGTGACGGTGAAGAACACCGGCAAGCTGGCAGGCGAGACCGTGGTGCAGTTGTACCTGCAGGATGTATCGGCATCGATGAGCCGCCCGGTAAAGGAGCTGAAGAACTTCCAGAAGCTGATGCTCAAACCGGGTGAGTCGCGCACGTTGAGCTTCCGCATCAACGAGGACGACCTGAAGTTCTACAATGGCCAGCTGCAGCGGGTTGCCGAGCCAGGGGAGTTCAATGTCCAGGTAGGGCTGGACTCCCAGGCGGTGCAGCAGCAGAGTTTTGAACTGCTGTAACTGACTGGTCGCCTGTAACGGCCCTTTTGCGGGTAAACCCGCTCCCACAGCTACTGCGCAAGCAGATGACCTGCGCGATACCTGTGGGAGCGGGTTCACCCGCGAAGAGGCCGGCCCTGATATCCCATTCATCCGGATCCGCCCCATGCCCTTTTCCGTTCGCGCCCTGCGTCTGGGGCTGATCACCCTGCTGATCGTGCTGGGCACCGCCTTCAGCGCCGGCTGGGCCATGCACCAGGCCAAGCGCCAGGCGATGGAAGACGACGCCCGGCGTGCCAGCCAGCAGCTGGGCCTGTACGCCAATGCCCTGCACACCCTGATCGACCGCTACCGCGCCCTGCCCGCCGTGCTGGCGCTGGACCCGGAACTGATCGCCGCCCTGCGCGGCCCGGTCAGCAAACCGGTGCAGGAGGCCCTGAACCGCAAGCTCGAGCGCATCAACGGCGCCGCCAACTCCTCCACCCTCGAACTGCTCGACCGCACTGGCCTGGCCATCGCCGCCAGCAACTGGCGGCTGCCCAGCAGCTACGTGGGCTCCAACTACGGCTTCCGGCCCTACTTCAAGCAAACCCGCAGCCAGGGCAGTGGCCGCTTCTACGCCGTGGGCGTGACCAGTGGCGTGCCGGGCTACTTCCTCGCCAGCGCGGTTAACGACGAGCATGGCCGCTTCCTCGGTGCCATCGTGGTGAAGCTGGAGTTCCCCGAACTGGAACGCGAATGGCGCCAGGGCAGCGATATCCTGCTGGTCAGCGATGCCCGCGGCATCACCTTCATCGCCAACCAGGATGGCTGGCGCTACCGCGAGCTGCAACCACTCAGTGGCGCCGACCGTGCCGAGCTGGCCGAAACCCGTCAGTACGACAAGCAACCGCTGGTGCCGCTGCTGCACCAGGTACTGACGCGCTTTGCCGCCAATAGCACCCTTAGCCGCGTACAAGGCCCGGAGGGCAGCGCCGAGTACCTGTGGGAAAGCCTGCCGCTGACGGGCGAGAACTGGACCTTGCACCTGCTGCGCAAGCCACAGGTCGCCGCCGACGGCCGCAATGCCGCCCTCGGCGCTGCCGCCGTGTGGCTGAGCCTGGTGTTCGCGGCGCTGTTCGTCAGCCAGCGCCTGCGCCTGGCCCGCCTGCGCCAGCGCAGCCGGGAGGAGCTCAAGCGCCAAGTCGAGGAACGCACCCGTGAGCTGCGCACCGCCCAGGAGGGCCTGGTGCAATCGGCCAAGCTGGCCGCGCTGGGGCAGATGTCGGCAGCCATGGCCCATGAAATCAACCAGCCGCTGACCACCCAGCGCATGCAGCTGGAAACCCTGCGCCTGCTGCTCGACCATGGTCGCCATGACGAAGCACGCCAGGCGCTGGAACCGCTGGAGCAGATGCTCACGCGCATGGCCGCGCTCACCAGCCACCTGAAAACCTTCGCCCGCAACAGCCCGGTCGGTCTGCGCGAACGCCTCGACCTGGCCACTGTAGTCGACCAGGCCCTGCACCTGCTGGAAGCACGCATCCGCAGCGAGGAAGTGGAGGTTGCCCTGTACCTGGCGCGCCCGGCCTGGGTGCGCGGCGATGCCATTCGCCTGGAACAGGTGCTGATCAACCTGCTGCGCAATGCCCTCGACGCCATGGCCGACAAGCGCTACAAACGCCTGGAGATCCGCATCGAGCCCGACGGCGAGCGGTGGCGCCTGAGTGTGCTGGATTCGGGTGGCGGCATTGCCGAGGCCGACCTGGCCAAGGTCTTCGACCCGTTCTTCACCACCAAGCCGGTTGGCGAGGGCCTGGGGCTGGGGCTGGCCATTTCCTACGGCATCGTCCACGAGGCCGGTGGCCAACTGCAGGCCGAAAACCTGCCCGGCGGCGCGCGCCTGAGCCTTACCCTGCCCCGTGACCTGGAGCCTGTATGTTGAATTCAGTGATCGTCGTCGATGATGAAGCCAGTATCCGCACCGCGGTCGAACAATGGTTGAGCCTGTCCGGCTTCAGCGTGCAACTGTTCGCCCGCGCCGAGGAATGCCTGGCGCACCTGCCGCGGCATTTTCCCGGGGTGATCATCAGCGATGTGCGCATGCCGGGCATCGATGGCCTGCAATTGCTCGAACGCTTGCAGGCGGACGACCCCGACTTGCCGGTGATTCTGCTGACCGGCCACGGCGATGTGCCCATGGCGGTAGAAGCCATGCGCAGCGGGGCCTACGACTTCCTGGAAAAACCCTTCACCCCGCAGCACCTGCTGGGCAGCCTGCGCCGGGCCCTGGAAAAGCGCCAGCTGGTGCTGGAAAACCGCCGGCTGCACGAGCAGGCCGACCTCAAGTCACGCCTGGAAGGCACGCTACTTGGCATGTCCCAGGGCCTGCAACAGCTGCGTCGGCAGGTGCTGGACCTGGCCAGCCTGCCGGTCAATGTACTGATCCGTGGCGAAACCGGTAGCGGCAAGGAGCGCGTGGCCCGCTGCCTGCACGATTTTGGCCCGCGCGCCGGCAAGCCCTTCGTCGCCCTCAACTGCGCAGCCATCCCCGAATCGCTGTTCGAAGCCGAACTGTTCGGCCATGAAAGCGGCGCCTTTACCGGTGCCCAGGGCAAGCGCATCGGCAAGCTGGAGTACGCCAACGGTGGCACGGTGTTTCTCGACGAAATCGAAAGCATGCCACTGGCCCAACAGGCCAAGCTGCTGCGGGTGATCCAGGAGCAGAAGCTGGAGCGTCTGGGGGCCAACCAAAGCATCAGCGTCGACCTGCGCATCATTGCCGCGACCAAGCCCGACCTGCTCGAAGAAGCCCGCGCCGGGCGTTTCCGCGAAGACCTTGCCTATCGCCTGAACGTGGCCGAGTTGCGCCTGGCGCCCTTGCGTGAGCGGCGTGAGGACATTCCACTGCTGTTCGAGCACTTTGCCCGTGCCGCTGGCGAAAAGCTGGGCCGTGCGGCCCCGCCGCTGTCGGGCGCTCAACTGGCGCAGTTGCTGTCGCATGACTGGCCCGGCAACGTGCGTGAGCTGGCCAATGCGGCGGAACGCCATGCGTTGGGGCTGGGTTCGCCGAACATCGAAGTGGCGCCTGCCGGGCAATCGCTTGGCGAGCAGATGGAAGCCTTCGAGGCGCAATGCCTGCGCGCGTCGTTGCGCCAGCATGGGGGCGAGATCAAGGCGGTGATGGAGGACTTGCAGCTGCCGCGGCGCACACTGAACGAGAAGATGCAGCGGCATGGGTTGGTACGCGAGGATTTTGTAGGGCGCAAATGAGCGGAAATCCGCTTATCGCGCTCAGCCGGTAAGCAAAGAACCGCTCATCAACAAGATTTTTTGGGGCTGCCTTGCAGCCCTTCGCGGGCACGCCCGCTCCCACAAAGAAATGCGACACGTCAGGCGTCACGCGGCACCTGTGGGAGCGGGCGTGCCCGCGAAGGGGCGCATAGCGCCCCCATTTGAAGCCCCATGCCCCCATTTGGCACACCTTCTGCAATTGCCTTGGCAAGCTGCGCCACGGCGCGCTCCACAAAAACAACGAGAAGGTACCCCTGATGGATAATGCCACCTCCCTGCCCGCCGGGGCGGCCACCGCGCCTGCCGCAGAAAAAACCACCGCCAGCCGCCTGAAGTCGATTTTCAGCGGATCCATCGGCAACATGGTCGAATGGTACGACTGGTACGTCTACGCCGCATTCTCGCTGTACTTCGCCAAGGCCTTCTTCCCGGCCGGCGACTCCACCGCACAATTGCTCAATACCGCCGCGATCTTCGCCGTGGGCTTCCTCATGCGCCCGATCGGTGGCTGGCTGATGGGCCTGTACGCCGACCGCAAAGGCCGCAAGGCCGCATTGATGGCTTCGGTGCTGCTGATGTGCGCAGGCTCGCTGGTCATCGCCCTGACCCCTGGCTACGAAACCATCGGCGTCGCCGCGCCAATCCTGCTGGTCGTCGCACGCCTGCTGCAGGGCCTGTCGGTGGGCGGTGAATACGGCACCTCGGCCACCTACCTCAGCGAAATGGCCAGCAAGGACCGCCGTGGCTTCTTCTCCAGCTTCCAGTACGTGACCCTGATCTCCGGCCAGCTCATCGCCCTGGCGGTACTGATCGTCCTGCAACAGACCCTGACCACCGAGCAGCTGTATGCCTGGGGCTGGCGCGTACCGTTCGTGATCGGTGCGCTGTGCGCCGTGGTGGCCCTGTACCTGCGTCGCGGCATGGAAGAAACCGCCTCGTTCACCAAGAAGGAAAAGGCCAAGGAAAGCCTGATGCGCACCCTGCTGCGCCACCCCAAGGAGCTGATGACCGTGGTCGGCCTGACCATGGGCGGCACCCTGGCCTTCTACACCTACACCACCTACATGCAGAAGTACCTGGTCAACACCGTGGGCATGAGCATCAGCGACTCGACCACCATCTCGGCCGCCACCCTGTTCCTGTTCATGTGCCTGCAGCCGGTGATCGGTGGTCTGTCCGACAAGATCGGTCGGCGCCCGATCCTGATCGCCTTCGGTGTGCTCGGCACCCTGTTCACCGTACCGATCCTCAGCACCCTGCATACCATCCAGACCTGGTGGGGCGCGTTCTTCCTGATCATGGCGGCGCTGATCATCGTCAGCGGCTACACCTCGATCAACGCCGTGGTCAAAGCCGAGCTGTTCCCTACCGAAATCCGCGCCCTGGGCGTGGGCCTGCCGTACGCCCTGACCGTGTCGATCTTCGGCGGCACCGCCGAGTACGTGGCCCTGTGGTTCAAGAGCGCCGGCATGGAGAGCGGCTTCTACTGGTACGTCACCGCCTGCATCGCCTGCTCGCTGCTGGTTTACGCGACCATGAAGGACACAAGGAAGCACTCGCGGATTACCACTGAGTGATGCTGGCCTGGCAGTACTGAAAAGGGGCGCTCCAGTGCATGGGGCGCCCCTTTTTTGTGATATGCGGCAGCCTGTGAGCCGATTGACGGCCTTATTCAGCTCACAGAATGAGCCGAATAGCGCCACTGCGACCCGTCACCTGACCCACCTGCTCGACAAGGCCTGCCTGATTCGCCTGCCTGGCGGGGGCCGCAGTACCCGCTACCGCATCAACACTCAGGACATCTCCAACGCCTGACGCGGTTCACGGCGCTGGTACCAGGAGGCCATCAGCACCAGTACCAGCAACACCCCGCCCAATACCGCCGAAGAACCGACCGTGCCGAAGTCCAGGCCGCCCTTCTCGTGCGGCTTGGTGAGGAAGTCGCCCAAGGTGGCGCCGAACGGGCGGGTGAGCACGAACGCCACCCAGAACAACACCACGCCGGGGATGCGTGTCCAGCAGCGGGCCACCACCACCAAGGCGATGGCACTGCCGATCAGCAATGCACCACCGGCAAACCCGAGCCCCGAGTCATCGGCCAGGTAGTCGCCCAGAGCAGTGCCCAGCGTGTTGGAAAACAGGATCGCCACCCAGTAGAACAGCTCGCCCGTGCGGTTCTTGATGCGGGTGACATCCAGTGGGTTGCCGCTCAGGCGCCATACCAGGAAGGTCAACAGCAGGAGGCCGATGAGGATGGCCGAACCTGCGGCATAGCCCAGGCCCAGGGTGCGGTCCATGAAGTCGGACATGGTGGTGCCGGCGGTACTGGTAGAGAGGATCACCAGCCAGTACAGCATCGGGTGGTAGCGGCGCGAGTACAGCTGGCCGAGCAGGGTCAGCAGGAACACGCTGATCAGCAGCAGCGAGCTAAGGGCATAGCCGATGTTCAGGGTCATCGACAGCAAATCGCCCGCCGTTTCGCCAAGGGTGGTAGCGCAGATCTTCATGACCCAGAAGGCCAGGGTGATTTGCGGGAGTTTGTTCATTGTTGTGCCGCTCCGGTTTGAGGTGCGGCGATGGTGCTGAGCAGCATTTGAAAAAACGGTTGGTGATGTATGAAAAATGCGTTGAGCGGCCTTCAATGACAGATTTTTCATCCTTAACGCCCCATTAATTCCACCCCCTCAAGCTGAAATGGCTGGCAGAACGTCGGCGTATGGGCAGGCACATCCTGAGCCAGAACCGCTGCCAGAGCCACAGGATCCACGCCAATATATATCGAATTACTCGATTTTTAAGCGCTATTATTTGCGCTTTTTAATCAAATTAATCGGCGTAGGATTAAACCCATAGAAACAAACAACCTCACCCCCCCCCTGGAGCAACGACCATGAAAAACAAACTGATCCTCACCCTGGCCCTCTCGGTTTTCGCGGCTGGCGCCTTCGCCGAAGATGGCTTCAACCGCACCAACGCCCACACCTTCGCAGCGGCCCAGAGCCAATCCGCTGCCTACGCTGAAGATGGTTTCGACCGCACCGGCGGCCAACGCTTCGCCGAAGACGGCTTCGACCGCACCGGCGGCCAACGCTTCGCCGAAGACGGCTTCGACCGCACCGGCGGCCAGCGTTTCGCCGAAGACGGCTTCGACCGCACTGGCGGCCAGCGCTTCGCTGAAGACGGCTTCGACCGCACTGGTGGCCAGCGCTTCGCCGAAGACGGCTTCGACCGCACTGGCGGCCAGCGCTTCGCTGAAGACGGCTTCGACCGCACTGGCGGCCAACGCTTCGCCGAAGACGGCTTCGACCGCACCAACGCCCACCGCATCAGCTGATCCCTGATGCGAGCACCCAGCCCGGCTTCGGCCGGGCTTGATCATTTGCAGGCGGGCACAGGCTTGGCACACTAGGCGCCTTTTCCACCAGGAGGTAGGGCCAGCAAGCCCAGCACAGATGTATTACTACGAACCCGCCAAAGGCCACGGCCTGCCCCACGACCCGTTCAACGCCATCGTCGGCCCCCGCCCTATCGGCTGGATCTCCTCGCAGGACCGCGAAGGCCGCCTGAACCTGGCGCCCTACAGCTTCTTCAACGCCTTCAACTACATCCCGCCGATCATCGGTTTCTGCAGCGTCGGGCGCAAAGACAGCCTGAACAACATCGAGCAGACCGGCGAATTCGTCTGGAACCTGGCCACCCGCCCGTTGGCCGAGCAGATGAACCAGAGCTGCGCACCGGTTGCCGCCGAGATAAACGAATTCGAATTGAGCGGCCTCACCGCTACACCGTCGCGCATTGTCAACGTGCCGCGTGTCGGCGAAACCCCGGTGGCCTTCGAGTGCAAGGTCAGCCAGATCGTCCAGCTCAAGCGCGCTGATCAGGAACCGCTGCCCAGCTGGCTGATCCTGGGTGAAGTGGTAGCGGTGCACATTGCCGAGCACCTGTTGAAGAACGGCATCTACGATACCGCTGCCGCCGAACCGATCCTGCGTGGCGGTGGCCCGGCGGACTATTTCGAGCTGGGCAACCTGTTCAAGATGGCCCGGCCGCCGGCCTGATCACCAGATCAGCTCACCTTCTGCGCTGACGCCCTGCAGGCGTTGCAACTCGGCCGTGGCTGCTTCGTCGGCGGCCACGGCGCCCTTGAACACTTGCCCGTCGAGAATCTTGTGAAAGCGCGGCGCGCCGCCCATGCCCAGGGCCTTGATCGCGATGGCCGCGTTGTAGCCACCGCCTTCCACCGGAACCATCGCCGAAACCGCTTCGAAATGCGGGAATTCCCTACGTGCCATGTTGCTATCTACCTGGTTGATCAAGGGCAGCATCTTACCCTATTCACCTGTACCGGCCCTATCGCCGGCAAGCCAGCTCCCACAGGTAGGGCGGTAGCCTTGAGCCGGCGATAGGGTCGGAGCAGACAACACCTCAATCGAAAGTATGCAGATCCAGGCTGCTGACCACCCGTGCCTGCACCAGCTCACCGAACACCTCCAGCGTTGGCGAAGCAAAGTATCCGCTCATCGCCTGCTGGTCGCGCCAGCTGCCACTGAGCAACCACAGGTCGGCATCAGCCTGCGAACGCTGCACAGTGAAGCTCAGGCAACCCGGCGCCCGCAGCGAGGGCTCGAGCAAGTCACGCAGGCGCGCGCCCAGCTCCGCCGAGCGCCCGCTGCTGGCACGGATGAAAGCAAGGTGGGTGACCGGTTGTGTCGGGGTCATTGCACAATCTCCTTGAAGCAGGCGGACGGAAAAGCCAGGTTGCCAAGCTTAGAGGCTCACCCGCGCGGCGCGTTAGGCCATTACTGCTCGCCGATTGCCTGATCCTGCAGCGCGGCAGGATCAGGCAATCGACGTGCAGCTTTTGACTAGCGCCCGCCATTGCCCAAACCTATGCTGCGTCGGTCAGCAGAGGAAAGCCATCATGACCACCGCCACGTCCATCGACCCGAGCCTGGAACTGCAACGCCAGGAGCTGGCCGAGCTGATCCGCCGCCACGCCGGCGAGCCCCACGGCCCGGCATCGGCCATCGATGACCTGTACCTGGTGCGCTATACCGAGAACGTGCGCTCGGTGCCGACACTGGCGCAACCCGCGCTGTGCATCCTCGCCCAGGGCAGCAAAAGCCTGTTCCTCGGGGACGAGCAATACGCCTACGACCCGCTGCACTACATGGTGGTCTCGGTAACCTTGCCGCTGAGCGGCGTGAGGCTCGACGCCAGCCCCGAGCACCCGAGCCTCGGCCTGCGCATGGACCTGGACCCGGCCGAGATCAGCCAGCTGATCGCCGAAAGCGGACCGATGCTGGTGCCCAACCGGCCTTCCGGTCGTGGCTTGTATGTGGAAAGAACCGATGCCGCGTTGCTCGACGCCCTGCTGCGGCTGATCCGCCTGCTGGATACCCCGCGTGACATCGCGATGCTGGCGCCGCTGTTTCGCCGGGAGATTCTCTACCGCCTGCTGCGTGGGCCGCAGGGTTATCGGTTGTACGAAATCGCCTTGGCCAACAGCCAGACCCACCGGGTTTGCCAGGCCATTACCTGGCTCAACCAGAACTACCAATTGCCTTTGCGCATCGAGGACCTGGCACGGGAGGTCAACCTCAGCATCTCGACCTTGCACCACCGGTTCAAGGCCGTGACGTCGATGAGCCCGTTGCAGTACCAGAAGCAACTGCGCCTGCAAGAGGCGCGGCGGTTGATGCTGAATGACGGGCTTGAGGCAGCGGTGGCCGGGTATCGGGTGGGGTATGAAAGCCCGTCGCAGTTCAGCCGTGAATACAGCCGGCTGTATGGCGCGCCGCCAATCCGCGATGTGGCCAGGTTGCGGGCTACTGCTGGCTGAGTTCAGCTTTGCTTGTGCCGGCCTCTTCGCGGGTAAACCCGCTGCCACAGGTTTTGCACAGATGCTGAAAACTGCGCTACCCGCGAAGAGGCCAGTACAGGCAACAGCTCTACTTCAGCCCGGCACAACCGCCTGCCATTGATTCTGATCAACCTGGATCAGGGTCGGCCCCTTGCGCTCCACCGCGTGCCCCAACGCCGCCTGCAACCCCGCCACATCCGCCACCTGCTCCGCCGCTGCCCCCAGCGCCCGCGCCACGCCGATGAAGTCGGGAGTGTGGATATCCACCCCGACCGGCTCGATCGCCCGATTGACCATGTATTTCTTGATTTCCTCATACCCCTGGTTGTTCCACAGCAGCACGATCAGCGGCACCTGCGCCTCCACCGCGCTGGCCAGCTCCGGCAAGGTGAACTGCAAACCGCCATCACCAATCAGGCACACCGCAGGCGCCCGCTCGCCGACCTGTTCCGCGCTGCCCAGCCAGGCGCCCATGGCCGCCGGCAATGCATAACCCAGGGTGCCGTAGCCGGTCGAGGCATTGAACCAACGCCGTGGCTGGTCCATATCCAGGGTCAGGTTGCCGGTGTACACCGGCTGGGTCGAATCGCCCACCAGGACGGCATTGGGCAGGCGCTCGAGAATCGTCGTCAGCAAACGCGTCTGGCTCAGGGCCGGCTGGTCCCAACCCGCCGCCAGTGCCTGGCGCAGCCTGGCCACCCGATCCGCCCCCCATGCGCTTTCACGCACAGGCTGCGGCAGGGCCTGCAGGGCGCCGAGCAGCGCCTCGGCGGCCAGTTTGGCATCAGCCACCAGCGACAGCGCCGGCAGGTAATTACGCATGGTCTGGTCCGGGTCGATGTCGATGCGCAACAGGCTGCCCGGGATCTCGAAACCGCCCTTGAAGGTCACGTCATAGTCGGTTTCGGCCAACTCGGTGCCGATCGCCAGCACCACGTCGGCCTCGGCCACCAGCGCCCGCGTGGCCGGCAACGACTGTGTCGAGCCGATCTGCAGCGGGTGGCTGGACGGCAGCAACCCCTTGGCATTGATGGTCAGCGCCACCGGAGCCTGAAGGTGTTCGGCCAGGCGTGCCAGCGCAGCACCCGCAGCCAACGCACCGCCCCCTGCAAGAATCAATGGCCGCCGGGCATTGGCCAGGCGCTCGGCCATCTGCGCCACTGCCTGCGGCGCAGCCCCCGCCCGGCTGCTGCGCACCGGGCGCCCCGGCAGCAGGTGTTCGGCCGGTTCGACCAGCACGTCGAGCGGGATCTCGATATGCACCGGCCGCGGGCGGGCACCTTCGAATACGGCGAACGCCCGGGCCAACACCTGCGGCAGGTCATCGGCACTCATCAAGGTGTGGGAAAATGCCGCCACACCCGACACCAGCGCCGCCTGGTTGGGCAGTTCATGCAGTTTGCCGCGGCCACCGCCCAACTGGTCGCGGGACTGCACGCTGGAAATCACTAGCATCGGGATCGAGTCGGCATAGGCCTGGCCCATGGCGGTGGTGATGTTGGTCATGCCCGGGCCGGTGATGATGAAGCACACCCCGGGCTTGCCACGGGTCCGCGCATAGCCGTCGGCCATGAACCCGGCACCCTGCTCATGGCGCGGGGTGACATGGCGGATGGACGAGCCTGCCAGGCCGCGGTAGAGCTCCACGGTATGTACACCAGGAATGCCGAAGACATGGTCCACGCCATAGCCTTCAAGGAGTTTTACCAGTACTTCGCCGCAGGTTGCCATCGGGTTTCACCGTGAATTCTGGTTGGGTTATGCCCTTATTGGACCCAGACACGGCTATCGCCACAATGCAAAAAAACACATACTAGCCATGTTCTGTAATCATGGCTTAGCGCAAATGAAACGCCTCCCGCCCCTGCCCGCCCTGCATACCTTTCTGGTCACCGCCCAGCACTGCAACTTCACCCGTGCCGGGCAGCAGCTGCATATCACCCAGGGCGCCGTCAGCCGGCAGATCGCAGCCCTCGAGGAGCATCTGGGCTATGCCTTGTTCCAGCGCCAGGCCCGCGGGCTGAGCCTGACCCGTGAAGGCCAGGACTGGCTGCCAAGGGTGCAGCAGGTGTTCACGCTGATCGAGCAAGGGGTGCGTGAAGTGGGTGGGCGCAGCACTACCTTGCAGCTCAAGGCACCGACCTGCGTGATGCGCTGGCTGCTGCCGCGCCTGATGGAATGGCAGGCGCTACGCCCGGATGTACCGGTGGAGCTGACCACCACGGTGCAACATGGGGTGGATTTTCGCCGCGAGGGTTTCGATGCGGCGGTGGTCTACGGCGATGTGCCGAACCACGGGCTGCGCGTGCGCAAGCTGTTCGACGAGCAGCTGACGCCAGTGTGCGCGCCGTCACTGCCTCAGGGGCCGGTACCGTTGCAGCAGGTCGAGGACCTGGCGCGACATATGCTGCTGCACCCGTCGCGGGATGAGCATGACTGGCGGTTGTGGCTGCAGGCAGCCGGGGTGACCCTGGGCACTCAAGGGCCAAAGCAGCATTTCGAGACGCTGGACATGGCGATGGCCATGGCCTCGCAGGGGACCGGTGTGGCCATCGGCGACTGGTCGCTGATCGGCGATGACCTGCGCGGGGGGCGGTTGTGCATGCCGTTTGCGCTGAAGGTAATGACCGGCAAGGGGTATTACCTGGTGAGCCAGCCCAGGAGTTTGCCACCGGGTTTGGTGGAGTTGCTGGATTGGTTGGAGGATCGGGCCAGCCTGTAAGGGCCCTTTCGCGGGTAAACCCGCTCCCACAGGTTCTACACCGACTTCGAAATCTGTGCAGTGCCTGTGGGAGATTCTATGGTTTTCAGCAAGCCAGTTTCCCGCCTTTGGTGACATATTCGTCCTGATTTTTCATCAGGGC